>NZ_JADBHG010000001.1:0-1056256 GCF_017808095.1 Brevibacterium renqingii
TGGCATCACAAACTTGTTCAAACAAACACGCTATTGGATTCTCAAACCACAAACACACACCCATCACCGAAACCCGAAACCGGGTCACGTTCACTGGGGGTATCAGTTTCATTTGTGCTGCCCCACCCGTTCCGAACCGGCACCCGAACGATTGTTCGTGCTGGTCAGACCCGGTGGAAACCCTGTCCTGTGGATCTCGTTTCCGCGGGGCAACGAGATATAACTCTAGACCAGGCCAACACCCCCACGCAACTCGAAACCGGTTCGTCGGCTGTGACAACGGTCACCGCGCCTCCCGGAGGGCAGTTCCGCCCTCCGAATGCACGGAGAGGTCGCAGTCGAATCCCAGGAGTTCGACCGGACACGGCTCCTACACTGAGGCAATGACTCAGAAGGAGCAGCGCGAACGCCTCGGCAGGAACGACCTCGACCTCGAGGACGAGCTCATCAACGAAGCGACCGCCACAGTCACCGAAGGCGCCAAGCGCCTGAACCGGAAGTGGCCGGAGCTCATCGTCACCGGTTTCTTCGGCGGCGTCGATGTCGGACTCGGAATCCTCGCGATGATCCTCGTCAAACAGGCCACGGGTTCGGCGATCCTCGCCGGCATGGCCTTCGGCGTCGGACTGCTCGCGCTCAAGCTCGCGCATTCCGAGCTGTTCACCGAGGAATTCCTGCTGCCGCTCAATGCCGTCATCGCCGGGCAGGCGAACTGGCTTCAGGTCGTGCGGCTCTGGGTGGTCACGCTGGTGACCAACCTGCTGGGAGGTGCGGCCTTCGCCTGGCTCATCGTCGTCGGCCTGCCCGATTACCATTTCGTGCTCACGGACATGGCGGCAGGCTATGTCGATCAGTCCTCGCTGAGCGTCATGATCGCCCTGTCCCTGCTCGCCGGAGCCACGATCACCCTCGCCACGCGAATGCAGCAGGGCACGAAGAACGATGTCGTGTCGGCGATCGTGTGCATGATCACCGGTCTGCTCGTCATCGGATTCGGGATGCTGCACGGGGCGATCAACGCGATTGTCATCTTCGCCGCGATGTTCGCCGGAGCGGACATCTCGATCCTTCAGTTCCTGCAGTGGTTCGGCATCGTCATTGTGTTCAACATGCTCGGCGGACTGCTCATCATCTCTCTGCCGAGGGTGGTCCGCACCAGACGTGTGCTCTGGGGCGTGCGCAAAGGCAGGATCTCGCTCGAAGAGCTCGAGCAGCAGAGTTCTTAGGCGCGTGCTCCGCGGTATCCGGGCATGAGGGAGTCGCTGTTGACGATCTCCTTGCCCAGGGGCATGAGGGAGACGGGGATGAGTTTGATGTTCGCCCAGCCGAGCGGAATGCCGATGATCGACACGAACAGGGGAATCGATGTGACCACGTGCCCGATGGCCAGCCAGACTCCGGCGACGACGAGCCAGATGATGTTGCCCAGGGTCGTCACAATGCCGGCAGGGCGTGTCTCGATGACCTCACGGCCGAATGGCCACAGAGCGTAGTTGCCGATCCGGAACGATGCGATACCCCAGGGGATGGTGACTATGAGGATGCAGCAGATGATGCCTGCGGCCCAGTATCCCAGGGCGAGCCAGAGCCCGCTGAAGATGAACCAGATGATGTTGAGCAGTGTTCGCATATTCTCCTCGTTTCGTCGGATCCGTCATTCCAGTCTGGTCCACGGTGGGCGTTGAACGCCATGGGGCCTGCCGCAATTATCGTGCCGGCCTCTCCCATAGTCTCGTGGTCACGAACTGGCGACTTTCACAATCAGATACCTTGTATGACGGCATAACAACGTCTTAGTTTGTACGCTGACGGATTCGGCAGTCATCCAACGCTCGGCTCGCACTCGACGCGATGTGCGGAGACGACGACACCGTGCCCTGCAGCGTTCGCAGGACACGGTGTCGTCGGTGGAGGTGGAGCTCAGCTGACGATGTCAACGGCGCCGAGGGTCTTCTTTCCCCGGCGCAGGAGGACCACTCCCCCTGCTTCGGTGGGGAGCACCTCGGCGGGGGTGAGGCTCTGGTCCTCGGCGGTGACCTTGACGTTGTTGACGTAGGCTCCGCCGTCCTTGATGGCGCGACGTGCCTCGCCCTTCGACTTGACGATGCCGGAGGTGACGAAGGCATCGACGACGGGCACCCCTGCGGAGAGCTGCCCGGTGCTCACTTCACCGCGCGGGAGCTCGGCGGTGGCGGCGCCCAAGGTGGAGGCGTCGAGGCCGGTGAGCTCTCCCCCGCCGAAGAGGGCGGAGGCGGCGGCGATGGCCTGCTCGTAGGCCTGGCGTCCGTGGACGAGGGTGGTGACATCCTCGGCGAGGGCCTTCTGCGCCACGCGGGTGTGCGGGGCGGCGGCGAACTCCTCCGCGATGGCCTCGATCTCGTCGAGCGACCGCAGGGAGAACACCTTGAGGTACTTCACCACGTCGCGGTCGTCGGCGTTGAGCCAGAACTGGCTGAACGCGTAGGGGCTGGTCAGGCTCGAATCGAGCCATACGGTGCCGGATTCGGTCTTGCCGAACTTCGTGCCGTCGGCCTTCGTGATCAGCGGGGTGGCCAGGGCGTGGACCGAGGTCTGCTCGACGCGGCGGATGAGGTCGACTCCCGAGGTGAGGTTGCCCCACTGATCGGAGCCGCCGGTCTGCAGGGTGCAGCCGTAGCGGCGGTAGAGCTCGAGGTAGTCGTTGCCCTGGAGCACCTGGTAGGAGAATTCGGTGAAGGACAGGCCGCTCTCGTTCTTCAGGCGCGCGGCGACGGACTCCTTCGCCAGCATCCGGTTGACCGGGAAATGCTTGCCCACGTCACGGAGGAAGTCGATGGCGGAGAACTGCGAGGTCCAGTCGAGGTTGTTGACGATCTGCGCGGCGTGAGGGCCTTCGAAGTCAAGGAACTTCTCGACCTGGGCGCGGATCTTCGCCACCCACTCCTCGACGACCTCGCGCGGGTTGAGCGTCCGCTCCCCCGACATCCGCGGGTCGCCGATGAGGCCGGTGGCGCCACCGACGAGAGCGAGCGGGTTGTGCCCGGCCTGCTGCAGGCGCGCGGCGGTGAGCAGCTGCACGAGGTTGCCCATGTGCAGGCTCGGCGCGGTCGGATCGAAACCGACATAATAGGTCAGCGACTCCGTCTCCAGCGCTTTCTGGAGGGCGGCCTCATCGGTTGACACCGAGACGAGCCCGCGGGCTTTGAGTTCACTGAAGATGTCGGTCACTTCGGTCCTTTCGAATCTGTGGTCTGTGCCGGTGCAAAGCCGACAGGACCAATTCTACGTGCTCGCCGAGGCGGCCAGGTACTCTACACTCCCAAAACAAACAAGAGCGACCCAACTCGAGCCCATACAGGTCAAAAGCGAAACGAAATACTAGCATTATGGCGTTGAGACATTCTCAATACTGACTATAGCGCCGAAGTCACAACAGTATTCTCCGCCATATGGTGGTATTCTTCTGACATCTTACGCGCTAGCACCCACCCAGGAAATATCTTACTATGGTTGATTCAGCACCCCAGAAGCACTTTTCGGAAAATCCAGACGGAACGATCCCTAGAGTGTGGAATATTCCTCGTCCACCAACTCGAAAGATCCCAAAAGAACTTGCTGACCGCCGATCGGCTGCAATAAGCGAACTCATTGCAATGGGCAACTTTCCACATTCACAGACCCGACCGCTCAACCTAAAAGCAACGCAGCGAGAGATTGACGCCCGAGATCCCCACGACCCTTTCCGCAAGTACAATTGGAATCACAGACTTAGAACTGCGCAAGGAAGATCCAGATCAGTTCCGATTGAATTAAAGCAACGAATTGGCGAAATCCGAAGGGAATGGCTGAATCTAACCTATGCTGACATTCGCGTGTGGGAGAGCCAACGCGCAAAAGCAATTGAACAGTACTTGGAGAACAACAACCTCAAGCACCCAGATATTCACGGGAATCTGCTTCTACTTTCATTCGCACTGGGGCCCTTAGCTCTCGCTTGCACATTTGTTGTCGAGTTCTTCACTCCGAAATATAATCTACCCGGGTGGATCTGGGGTGCGACAATTATTTCCAGTGTCGGCTTCGTCCTATGTTTGCTCACGATGCCGAAAGACGGCCCAGCGGGCATCCTCAATAGAGCCCGTCCGATTAACTCCCGAAGACGGTA
Source organism: Brevibacterium renqingii (assembly GCF_017808095.1). NCBI lineage: Bacteria > Bacillati > Actinomycetota > Actinomycetes > Micrococcales > Brevibacteriaceae > Brevibacterium > Brevibacterium renqingii. The sequence continues at coordinate 4,145 of NZ_JADBHG010000001.1, forward strand.
GTTGAGCAACCTGAATCTTAAATATCATCTCGGCTGTCATCAGCATCAACCGTACACCTAATATTATCTGCCTGGCAGAAGGCCGATCGGCAGAGGAATCGCCATTTCCCACTTTCATTTATTTAGGTACGAGGGTCAAAATAATTGACTAACCGAGCTGGCCTGCCCGGTGAAATCGCCCCAGTCTAAGCCACGGGCCAAAGCAGGGCGTTCCAGAATCACTTTTTCGTCGTCTCGCAAAATCATGCGCGAACCCTCCTACGTGTAAAATCTGCACCGCGTTGGTAATCTTAACTCTTTGGGCGCGACCAGGCGATCTCTCCACTTAACCGAAACTCGCGCATCCCCTTCCATTTTTGGAGGTCACGATGCTGCCCGCGATTGAGGACGAGCACGGCCAGGCGTCGGGCGATGGGACGATCAAGTTTGCGCAGCGCCTTCGCCGCTGAAGGCACATAATTGATCGAGTACGACACAGCGGCGGGTCAGAGCCCGAGCTCTTGTTCCAGCTCTTCCTGAGACACTCGTCCACGCTCTTCTCGAGCCAAAGCTGCAGCTCGCACATCTGCCTGATCCTCGAGTGCCTGGAGTGCACGATCATAGAAATCAGGAGAGACCACCACTGCACGACGAACAGAACCACGGGAGGTGATCTCGACGGGCTCGCGCTGCGCGGCAGCGATGAGACTGCTCTGATGACTGCGGAATTCGGACATCGTTACTGAGCTCATGACACTATCGTACAACTTGTACAAGTTGTACAGAAGACTGCGTGGCGTTGCCCGGTTATATACGGCTCCTCCCAATCCGCGCATAGAGATCCCCCATAGAAAAAGCACTCGCGCAATTGTCGAAATCTCCGCCCGAGCCTCGATGTCACACTAGAAGGGCCGGGAGGCGGCCCTCGACGAAAGGCAGAACATTGAAGTACGTCATTCTCCTCCACTCGAATCCGCAACCCTGGGGGCATCCCACTGGCGACTACGTTGCCGAGGTTCAGGCCTTGCCGAAGGAGGAGCGGGAGAAGCTGGATGCCGACTTCGAGAAACTGCTGGGCGAACTTCAGGAGCGCGGCGAACTGCTCGGCGGCGAAGCCTTGGGCGCCCCTGCATCATCCACGCTCTACCGGTGGAAGGCGGGTGGGCCGACATCGACCGATGGCCCGTACGCAGAGACGAAGGAACACCTCGCCGGATTCTTCAAGATCGACGTCGAATCGCAGGAACGCTCCGAGGAGATCGCCGCCCGATTCGCCGGCCCCGGAGAGATGGTGGAGCTGCGACCGATCATGGTCTTCGGTGACGACGGCGAATGACGATGACCACCAGTGAGGATGTGTGGCGCCGCGAGACGCCGCACATCCTCGCTGCCTTGGTGAGGCGATTCGGTGATTTCACCGCGCGCGAAGACGCCGTTCAGGAGGCACTGTTCGACGCCTCACAACAGTGGCCGTCGGCAGGAGTACCCGACAGGCCCCGAGGTTGGCTGCTGCGGGTCGCTTCCCGTCGGCTCATCGATGCCAAACGTCAGGACGGTGCCCGCCTCGAACGTGAGCGATGGGTATTCGCGCGCGAACGTCCCGATGAGTCATCCATCGCCGAGGCGGCCGTCGAGGACCGTGATGCCTCGTTGGAGGTGCTCGTTCTGTGTTGTCATCCGTCGCTCAGTCCCGATGCTCAAGTGACCTTGACCCTGCGGTCGGTGCTCGATTTGAGTACGGAACAGATCGCCGCTCTGTACTTCATTCCGTCCACGACCGCTGGGCAGAGGATCAGTCGAGCGAAGACCACGATCGACGGCGACGGGCGGCATTTCCCGCGGCCGAGCACGGCGACTGAGCGACTTCCCGCGATGCTCCACGCCCTCTATCTCATGTACACGGCCGGTCACAGCCGACCGAACGGTGAGGACCTCTTCGACAGGAACGTCACGTTCGAGGCCATCAGGTTGGCTCGACTGCTTCATGCCGTACCCCCCGATGAGACCGAGACTGCGGGATTGCTTGCGCTCATGCTGCTCAGCGAGGCGCGTCGACCCGGCCGAAGGACCCAATCCGCCGAGCAGGTGACTCTGCGCGACCAGAATCGCACGCTGTGGAATACGACGATGATCTCCGAAGGAGTCAGCCTTCTGGAGACCGCACTCCCAACCGGACCGGTCGGAGCTTACCAACTGCAGGCCGCGATCTCTGCGGTGCATTCCGAAGCAGCGACCTGGGAGGAAACCGATTGGCCTCAGATCGTCGAACTCTACGCCATGCTCGCACGCATCGCACCGTCCCCGACCGTCACCTTGAATTACGCGGGGCCGTCAGCGAGGTCCATGGTCCGCGCATCGCCCTTGAGATGCTCGAGCCGCTCCTCGCTGACAAGCGCATGAACCGCAGCCACCGACTACACGCCGTCCGGGCGCCGATAGTGGAAGCGCTCGTAGATTCCGCCGAGGCGCTGGCCGCATACCGGACCGCCAGCAGACTATGCACGAACGTTCCAGAGCAGAGATAACTCAATGCGCAGATCACTCGCCTGAGCGACAAGTTCCCAGCGGGCAGCGCCTGACAGGTGGTTCTCACACGCTCCGAGCCGATCCCGCGAACTCACGCAGGCGCGTGACCTCGGTCTTCGCGTTAGCGATCTGCGCCTCGACGGCCGAGCGAGCCGTGCCGCCCTTGGCGTTGCGCGAATCGATCGACCCGAGCGTCGTGAGCACCTCACGAACGGCAGGCGTCAGATGCTCGGAGATTCCCGCGAAGTCCTCATCGGAGAGGTCCCAGAGTTCGACGTCGCGGGACTCTGCCAGCTGCACGCAGGCACCCGAGAGTTCGTGGGCCACGCGGAAGGGCACGCCGGCTCGCACGAGCCATTCGGCGATATCAGTGGCCAAAGCGAACCCGCGCGGCGCCAAATACGCCATCCGCTCGGTGTCGAACGTCAGCGTCGCGATCATGCCGGTGAATGCCGGCAGCAGGAGCTCGAGAGTGTCGGTGGCATCGAAGACTGGTTCCTTGTCCTCCTGCAGGTCACGGTTGTACGCCAGCGGCAGCGCCTTGAGCGTCGACAGCAGACCGGTGAGGTCGCCGATGAGACGGCCGGACTTGCCGCGAGTGAGCTCGGCGATGTCAGGGTTCTTCTTCTGCGGCATTATCGACGAACCTGTCGAATAGGCATCGTGGAGGGTGACGAACGAGAACTCCTTCGTCGCCCAAGCGATGACCTCCTCGGACAGGCGGGAGAGGTTGATGCCGATCATCGTGGTGATGAACTGAAATTCGGCGAACACATCCCGGCTGGCGGTGCCGTCGATCGAGTTCTCGACCGAGTCGTTGAACCCGAGGTCGGCGGCCACGGCCTGCGGGTCGAGCCCCAGAGACGAACCGGCTAATGCTCCCGAACCGTATGCGGAGACTCCGGCCCGGGCGTCGAAGTCGACGAACCGGCCGACGTCGCGCAGCAGCGGCCACGCGTGGGCGAGCAGGTGATGGGCCAGCAGCACCGGCTGTGCGTGCTGGAGGTGGGTGCGCCCCGGCATGGGCGCCTCGGGGTGGGCTTCGGCCTGGGCGATGAGCACCTCGACGGTGTCGAGGACGAGCCCGGCGAGCTCGCGGGCATGATCGCGCAGGTACATGCGACCCATGGTCGCGATCTGGTCGTTGCGGGACCGTCCGGCCCGCAGTTTGCCGCCGAGTTCGGGTCCGGCGATCTCGATGAGCCCGCGCTCGAGCGAAGAGTGCACGTCCTCATCGGATTCGGCTGCCACGTATTCGCCAGTCTCGACCCGGCGCAGGAGCTCGTCCAGCGCCTCGTGCATTCCGGCCAGCTCCTCATCGGTGAGCAGCTTTGCGGTGTGGAGGACCTTCGCGTGCGCCTTCGACCCGGCGATGTCGTACTTCGCCAGCCGCCAGTCGAAGTCGGTCGACTTGCTCAGTGCGGCCAGGGCATCGGCGGGACCGTCGGAGAATCGTCCGCCCCACAGGCTCAGTCGTTCGCTCACAGATCGTCCTTTCCCACCGACGCTGTGGCGCCGGTCCGTTCGTGGTTCGTTGTCATTGTTGCAGGAAATGCGGGTGGCAGGTCGCGCCGAGGCGGTCATCCCTCCCCGAGGCGACCGCCCCTTGCCCACCGCTCAGCCCTCGGCCATGCCACCGGCGGCGAATTCGAGGAAGGTCTCGGCCAGGGCCGCTCCCCCAACGGCTGCCTCGGCGATGACGAGCACCGTGTCGTCTCCGGCGATGGTGCCGAAGACACCGAGGGTCGAGGATCGGTCGATCGCCGAGGCCAGGTACTGGGCGGCCCCGGGCGGGGTGCGCAGCACGACGGTGTTGTCCTGAGCGGCCGCGGAGACGAGCAGCTCCTCGAGCAGTCTCGGCAGCTTCGCGTCGAGGCTGTCGCCGGTCGACTGCTGCAGGGACCGGTCGCCTCCCTCACCGGGGACGGCGTAGACGGAGCCGGTGGTCGTGCGGATCTTCACGGCCCCCACCTCGGCGAGGTCGCGCGAAAGCGTCGCCTGAGTGACGGTGATGCCCGAGGTCGCTAGCGCCTCGGCGAGTTCGATCTGGCTGCGCACGGATTTGCGGGTGATGAGGTCGATGATCTTCTGCTGCCGGGCGGTCTTCGTCAGCGGCGCGGAATTCGCTGCGGCACTGTTCGTCTCGGCCATCATCGCTCCAACAGGTAGGTCATGAGTGCCTTCTGCGCGTGCAGACGGTTCTCGGCTTCATCGAAGACCACCGAGGCGGGCCCGTCGATGACCTCGGCCGTGACCTCTTTGCCGCGGTAGGCGGGCAGGCAGTGGAGGAAGATCGGATCGTTGCCTGAGTCCATGAGCTCCTGGCTGACCTGGAATGGCATAAACGGTGAGGACTCGTCATCACGGCCGGCGGCGTCCTGGCCCATCGACACCCAGGTGTCGGTGACGAGCACATCGGCGCCGTCGGCGGCGGCAACCGGGTCGTCGGTGACCGTCAGCGATCCCCCTGTCCGGACGGACAGGGCTTCGGCCTCGGCGATCACGGCGGGCACAGGCTGGTGGCCTGCGGGCGCGGCGATGCGCACGTGCATGCCGGCGTTGACTCCGCCGAGCGCATAGGAGTTCGCCATGTTGTTCGCTCCATCGCCGAAGTACGTCATGGTCTGACCGGTGACGTCGCCGCGGTGTTCGCGGATGGTGAGCAGGTCGGCCAGGATCTGGCAGGGGTGGAAGTCATCGGACAGGGAGTTGATGACGGGCACACGCGAGTGCTCGGCCATCTCCACGAGCCCGGCCTGGGAGTAGGTGCGCCAGATGATCGTCGAGACCATCCGCGACATCACTTTCGCGGTGTCGGCGATGGATTCCTTGTGCCCGAGCTGCGCCTCACCGGGGTTGATGATCAGCGGCTGCCCGCCGAGCGCAGCGATGCCGGCGGCGAACGACACGCGGGTCCTCGTCGAGGTCTTGTCGAAGATGACGGCCGCGGTCTGCGGGCCGGCCAGCGGGGTCCGCGAATAGGGGGCGGCCTTGAGTTCGACGGCAAGGTCGAGGACCTCTGCCTGTTCGGCCGGGCTGAGGTCGGAGTCCTTGAGGAAGTGGCGTGTCATGAGGTGTCCTTCGGAAGTCTGGGTGAGCTCAGCCGGTGATGAGGCCGGGCAGGGCGGCGATGAACGGGGCGAGTTCGTCGGTGGTGATCGTCAGCGGTGGGGCCAGGCGCAGACGTCCGGGGGCGACGGGGTTGATGATGAACCCGGCTTCGAGCGCGCGGGCGGCGACGGCTTTCGCATCCGGGACCGCGCCATCGCTGGCGTCCTGACCGTCGGCGGCGCCCGTGAGCTCGAGTCCGAGCAGCAGCCCCTTGCCCGTGATCTCACCGATCCCATCGACCTCGGCCAGCTGGGCCTTGAGCCAGTCGCTGACCTCGGCGACGTGGGCGAGGAGGTTGTCCTTCTCGATGGTCTCGAGCACGGCGAGTCCGGCCGCACAGGATAAAGGGTTGCCGCCGAAGGTCGTGCCGTGCTGACCGGCGTCGAGCAGCTTGGTGTTCTCATCGCCGACGGTGATAGTGGCCCCGATCGGCATGCCGCCGCCTAGTCCCTTCGCCGAGGTGATGATGTCCGGTGTCACACCCTCACCGATCTCGGGGTCCTGGTGGGCGAACCAGGAACCGGTCCGGCCGATGCCCGACTGGACTTCGTCGAGGACCATGAGGGCTCCGAACTTCGTGGTGAGTTCGCGGACGGCGGTGAGGTAGCCGGCGGGGTGTGTGCGCACGCCGACTTCGCCCTGGACGGGTTCGATGAACACGGCCGCGGTGTTCTCGTTGATGGCCGCCTCGAGCGCCTGAGTGTCGCCATAGGGGACGTGGACGACTCCGGGCACACCGGGGGCGAAGGGTTCGCGGTAGGCGGCCTTCGCGGTCAGTGCCAGCGAGCCCATGGTCCGGCCGTGGAAGGCCCCGTCGATGGCGATGATGAACGGGCGGCCTCCTCCCCCGGCGCGGCGGGCCATCTTGAAGGCCGCCTCGTTGGCTTCGGTGCCGGAGTTCGAGAAGAACACGGCCGATCCGGCCGGCAGGTCGAGGATTTCGTGCAGCTTCTCGGCCAGTCCGATCTGGGCCGGGGAGGTGAAGAAGTTCGAGATGTGGCCGAGCGTGCTCGCCTGTTCGGCGATCGCGGTCGTCCAGGCCGGGTGGGCGTGGCCGAGTACGTTGACCGCGATGCCGGCGAGCAGGTCGAGGTATTTCTTGCCCGCAGCGTCCCAGACATAGGAGCCCTGACCGCGGACGAGGTCGAGCTGGGGTGAACCGAAGACCGGGGACAGGACGCGGGAGAAGTCATCGCGCCAGGTCTGCGCCTGATCGCCGGCGGCCTGATCGTTCGCGGCCTGGCCGGTCGGCTGGGTCTGTGCGTGTGTGTCAGTCATGGACGTCCTCCGTGGTTGCCTTGTGGCCGTCGCCCAGTGGTGCGGGTTCGACGACGGTGTCCTCGACCATGGTGCCGATGCCCTCGGAAGTGAAGACCTCGAGCAGCAGCGAATGCGCCATCCGGCCGTCGATGATGTGGGCCTGCTGCACCCCGTGCTCGATCGCCTCGAGTGCGGCGGTCATCTTCGGGATCATCCCCGAATCGAGCGTGGGCAGGAGTTCGCGCAGCTTCTTCGGGCCGATGCGGGAGATGAGCGAGGACGTGTCCGGCCAGTTCGCGTAGAGGCCGGGCACATCGGTGAGCATGATGAGTTTGTCTGCCTTCAGCGCCTTCGCCACCGCCGAGGCGGCCAGATCGGCGTTGATGTTGAGCGGTTTCCCGGCACGTCCGTTGATCTCCGAGGCGATCGAACAGATGACGGGTACCCTTCCGTCGTCGAGGAGTTCGGTGAGCACGGTGGTGTTGACCTTCGCGATCTCACCCACCCGGCCGAGGTCGATGACCTCGCCGTTCACCTCGGCGCCGGTCTTGTGCGCCAGCAGCAGGTCGGCGTCCTCACCGGACAGGCCGATCGCGGCGTCACCGTTCTGGTTGATGCGGGAGACGATGTCGCGGTTGACCTGGCCGGACAGGACCATGCGGATGACCTCGGCGGCCTCTTCGGTCGTCACTCGCTGCCCGGCCTTGAACTCGGATTCGATGCCCAGGCGGTTGAGCATCGCCGAGATCTGGGGTCCGCCGCCGTGGACGACGACGGGGCGGATGCCGGCGAAGCGGAGGAAGGCGATGTCATCGGCGAACGACTGCTGCAGCTCCGGGGAGACCATGGCGTTGCCGCCGTATTTGATGACGATCGTGGCACCGGAGAAGGTCTTGATCCACGGCAGCGCTTCTGTCAGGGCCTCGGCCTTGACCTGGGCGGCAGCGAGCCGGGCAGCCGTGGACTTCGTGGACATATCGTGCGGGTTGCTCATGAGGAGTAGGCGCTGTTCTCTTCGACGTAGTCATGGGTGAGATCCGAGGTCCACACGGTCGCGTCGTGGTCGCCTGCGTGCAGGTCGATGACGACATCGACGCTGCGTTCGAAGGTCACACGCTCCGGGTCCTCATAGGGTCCCGAGGCCTTGCAGACCTGGACGCCGTTGATCGTGACGTCGATGGCGGTGGGATCGAAGTCCGCCGAGGTGGTTCCCACCTGAGCGACGACACGACCCCAGTTCGGGTCCTCGCCGAAGATCGCGGCCTTGAACAGTGCCGAACGGGACACCGACCGGGAGACCTCGACGGCATCGGCCTCGCTGGCAGCACCCGTGGTGGTGATGGCGATGTCGTGGTGAGCACCTTCGGCGTCGACATGGAGCTGGTGCATGAGGTCGAGGCAGACCTCGCGCAGCAGGCTCGTGAACTCTTGCGCGTCGACCGCAGCGTCGTGGGCTCCGGAGGACATGAGGATGACGGTGTCGTTCGTCGACATGCACCCGTCGGTGTCGAGGCGGTCGAAGGACTGGTTCGTCGCGGCGCGCAGTGCGTCGTCGAGAACACTCTGGTCGAGTTTGGCGTCGGTCGTGATGACGACGAGCATCGTTGCGAGTCCCGGGGCGAGCATGCCCGCGCCCTTGGCCATACCGCCGATCGTGAACCCGGTGGACCCTGTGCGGCTGGCGGTCTTCGCCACGGTGTCGGTGGTCATAATCGCTTCGGCGGCGTCCTGCCCGGCCTCGACCGTGGTGTCGGTAGCGGCGACGAGCGGCGGAAGGTGGCTGAGGACCGAGTCGCGGAAGCCCTGTCCGCCGACGCCGATGAGTCCGGTGGAGCAGACGAGGATGTCCTCAGGCTTCGTGTCGGTGCCGGCGGCGGTGAGGGCGTCGGCGGTTGTCTGGGCGGTCAGGGTCGTCGTCTCGTACCCGAAGTCGCCGGTGTAGCAGTTCGCTCCCCCGGAGTTGAGGACGACGGCGCGGGCCTGACCGTTGGCCGAGGCCTTCTGGGACCACAGGACGGGGTTGGCCTTGCACCGGTTGGACGTAAAGACGGCGGCGACGGCGTCGGACGGTCCGGAGTTGATGACGAGTGAGAGGTCTTTGGTGCCCGAGGGTTTCAGGCCGGCGGTCAGTCCTGCGGCCGTGAAGCCCAGTGGTGCGGTCACGCTCATGGGGCGACTCCTTCAAGGGGAAGGGCGGTGGTCTCGTCGAGGCCGAGCGCCAGGTGGATGGATTGGAGGGCCTGTCCGGCGGTGCCGCGGACGAGATTGTCCAAAGCCACGACGACGAGGATCTTGTTCGCCCGTTCGTCGACGGTGAACTGGATATGGGCCATATTCGACCCCGTCGTCGCCGAGGTGTGCGGCCACTGGCCCTCGGGCAGGAGCCGGACAAAAGGTTCGTCGCCGTAGGCCTGGGCAAACGCCTGGCTCAGCTGATCCTTGAGTGCCGTCGCGTCGACGAGGCCTTCGGCGGTGCGGGCTACGGCCTCGCCGAGGTCGGCGGTGATGGTCGCGAGGATTCCTCGGGCCATGGGCACGAGAGTCGGGGTGAAGGAGATCCGCGTCGGCCCCTCGGCGGCATCGGCGCCGAGGACTCCGTTGAGATTCTGCTCGATCTCGGGCACATGCCGGTGGGTGCCACCCGTGCCGTAGGGCGAGGCGTCGCCGAGGACTTCGGCCGCGGTCAGGTGCGGTTTGAGGGCCTTGCCCGCTCCGGAGACCCCGTTGGCGAGCACGGCGTTGAGACCGGCCGGTGCGGCGAGACCCGCCTGAATGAGCGAGGCCAGGCCGAGCGTCACAGCGGTGACATTGCAGCCGGGCACGGCGATGCGCTTCGTGGACTTCAGTGCTTCGCGCTGCTTGGTGCCGTCGGCGGTGAGCAGTTCGGGCAGGCCGTAGGTCCAGGTGCCCTGGTGGTCGGAGCCGTAGAACTTCTCCCACGCAGTGGCGCTGATGAGCCGGTGGTCGGCGGCGAGGTCGACGATGAGGGTGTTCGGGCTCGTCTTCTCGAGCTCGGCGGAGATCGCCCCGGACTGACCGTGCGGCAGCGCCAGGACGACGACATCGTGGCCGGCGAGCACCTCGGCGGTGGACTCTTGGACCACAAGTTCGGAGAATCGGGGAAGATGGGGTTGATGTCGGCCGAGCGCCTCGCCCACGGAAGAATGTCCGCACACCGTTGTGACGTTCAGATGCGGGTGAGTGCTCAGCAGCCGGAGGACCTCTCCCCCGGCGTATCCGGTGGCACCGGAGACGGCAACACTGAAATCGTTCATATGTATAACTATACCAGCACATTAAATTATATGCAGGAGGCGTCATGACCCAGGCAGTTCGTGCGATGGAAGCCGGTGGACCCGAGGTCCTCGAGTTCGGTGAGGTGGAGACCCCCGTCGCCGGGCCCGGCGAGGTGCTCGTCGATGTCGAGGCGGCGGGTGTGAACTTCATCGACACGTATCGTCGTTCGGGCGTGTACCCGATGGAGTTTCCGCATATCGTCGGGTCCGAGGGCACGGGTCGCATCGCCGATGTCGGCGAGGGCGTGGAGAGCTTCTCCGCCGGCGACCGCGTCGCCTGGCATGAGGCGCCGGGGTCTTATGCGACCCAAGTGGTCGTGAATACGGACAACCTGCTGCGCGTGCCGGATGGTGTGAGCGCCGAGGTGGCCGCGGCGATGCCGCTGCAGGGCCTGACCGCGCAGTACCTGGCGACGAGCTCGCACGAGATCAAGCCGGGCCAGACGGCACTCGTGCATGCCGGCGCCGGTGGTGTTGGGCTGCTGCTCACCCAGATCATCAAGCACTTGGGTGGCAATGTCATCTCGACGGTGAGCACCGAGGAGAAGGCGGAGCTGGCGCGCAAGGCCGGTGCCGATGAGGTGTTCCTCTACGGTGAGGGCGTCGACATCACGGCGAAGGTCAAGGAGCTCACCGACGGAGAGGGTGTCGATGTGGCATATGACGGGGTCGGCAAGGACACGTTCGATGCGTCGCTGGCCTCGATCAAGCCGCTGGGGTCGATGGTGCTCTTCGGTGGAGCGTCGGGTCAGGTCCCTCCGTTCGACATTCAGCGCCTGAACTCCTCGGGCGGAATCTTCTTGTCCCGCCCGTCGCTGGCGTGGTTCGTCCGCAGCTCGGAGGAACTGGCGAAGCGTTCGGCGATGCTGTTCAACGGCATCGAACACGGCTGGCTGAACTTCCGCGTGGGAGCGACGTTCGCCCTGGCCGATGCTGCAGATGCTCATCGTGCGCTTGAGGGGCGGAAGACGACCGGCAAGGTTGTTCTGACTACGGCCTGATTGATCGACAGTGATTTGAGCCCGGAGTTCCTGCTTGAGTTCAGGTATTCCGGGCCCAAACTGTCAGGATACTGACGTCAGACGGTGTACTCTCATCTCTCCACTCATTCAGAACTTCAGTCGTTGCGTAGTTCATCGTTGTGCCCCATCTCGTTGCGTCGCTGATACCTTGTGGTTATGTACGAAGATCCAGTTCGCGACGCCCTCCGACAGTTCATGGCAGAACGCGATTGGCAGCAGTTCCACACACCCGAGAATCTCGCAAAGAGCGTCTCCATCGAAGCAGCAGAACTGCTCGAGTGTTTCCAATGGGGAGATGCTGACCTCGATTCTGCGAAGGACGAGTTGGCAGATGTGCTGACCTATTGCGTGCTGCTCGCGGGCAAGCTGGGGCTTGATCCCGACACAATCGTCATGGACAAGCTTGAGAAGACTCGTGAGAAGTATCCCGTGGACAAGGTGCGTGGGCGGAGCGTGAAATATGACCAGCTTTAGAATCGAGCGCTTCCCGTTCAGGTCGGAACAGGTCAAAGCATGGGGCGCAGTCGACCCACGACATCGAAACTGGCCCGTCGTCTACGTGATGAATAACCACAAAGAGGTGTACATCGGCGAGTCTCTCAATGTCGAGGGACGGATGAGACAGCACCTTGAATCTGACTCAAAGCAACGGCTCCAGTCGGTCCGAGTAGTTCTCGATGACACGTTCAACAAGTCGGCGTGCCTGGACCTCGAGTCATTCCTCATTCGGATGTTCCACGGCGACGCGAGTCGACAGGTGCTCAATCTCAATGCTGGCATCACCGACGCCGAGTACTACGACCGCGACAAGTACAACAAAACGTTCCATCAGATCTTCGAGGAGCTGCGGACTCAAGAAAACCTATTCAAACGCACGATCCCGCAGATCATCAACAGCGATCTGTTCAAGCTCTCCCCATTCAAGGCGCTTAACCACGATCAGGCCATCGCTGTCGACGACATTCTCGAGGGCTTCTTTGACGACCTGAGAAGCGGCGTTGATAACACCGTCGTAGTCGAGGGCAGTCCAGGAACGGGCAAGACGGTAGTCGCGATCTATCTGCTCAAGCTGTTGGAAGACATCAGGCGTCACGATTCAGAAGAGCCGCTCGACATCGATTCAATCTTCAGCGACTACTTCACTCCCGAACATGCCGAGCTTCTCAAGGCCCTCAAGTTCGCAATCGTAGTCCCTCAGCAATCACTGCGCGACTCAATTGCCAAAGTGTTCAAGCTGACTCCCGGACTAAGCAAGGGCATGGTGTTGACGCCGTTCCAAGTAGGCGAAAGCACTGAACAATTCGACCTTCTCGTCGTCGATGAAGCTCACCGACTCAATCAGAGGGCAAATCAGGCGTCTGGCCCCCTCAACAAGAAGTTCATCGAGATCAACAAGAAGCTCTTCGGTTGGGACGACCCGCAGAAGACCCAGCTGGATTGGATTCAGAAGCAGAGTCGGCACTCGATCCTCATGCTCGACGTCGGACAAACCGTTAGACCAGCAGATCTGCCAGCGTCCACGACGCGGAAGCTTGCCTCGCGAGCTAGAGCGGATGGCCGGCTTTATCCTCTTCAAACCCAGATGCGCATCTCGGCCGATAAGGACTATGTCGGCTACATTCGCCGATTGCTCAGCGACAATCCACCGACATCACGCGAAGACTTCGGGGACTACGACCTGCGACTGTTCACTGACCTCGGCGAAATGAGGCGGGAACTTCAGAAACGCGAAGACGAGCACGGCCTATCTCGGTTGGTAGCTGGCTACGCATGGCCGTGGAAGAGCAAGAACGATACGACCGCATACGACATTGAGCTTGACGGCCAGAAGATGCGCTGGAACACGACCACAACCGATTGGATCAACTCTCCGAAATCGGTCAACGAGGTCGGTTCAATCCACACCGTCCAGGGTTACGACCTCAATCATGTCGGCGTCATTATCGGCAAAGACCTCCGCTTCGACCCGGTCGCAGGCAAGCTCATCTTTGACCGCACCAACTATCACGACAAGAAAGGCCGCGAGAACAACCCGAAGCTCGGCATCACGTATTCCGACAATGACCTACTAGAATATGTAAAGAACATCTACAGCGTGCTACTTACTCGCGGGATCCGTGGCACTTATGTATACATCTGCGACCGCGCTCTAAGAGGGCAACTACGAGAGCTATTCTGAACTTAAATTTGAATCGATTGCCTGCTCGCGCCTAGTAGCTGATGGGGTGTGTTGCGCATCGCCTGCGAAGCGTATTCGGCCCGAGGATGAGTATAGTTACAGCGTCCGCCAAATGCGGCTCGCCAGCACGCATCTGCAAGGCAGCGAGTTGAGAATGGCATAATCTTAGAATCAACGAGGAGAAAGCATGCGCATAGGATTGCCTGATAGGGCCTATCTGGCCGACTTGGAAAGATTTCTATCTATGGTCACGGACGACGGCTCAACTGATCTAACGTTTACCCCGAAGCAGGGTTTGTTTTCACTTCACCCTTTGGTGCTTTGCATGATCGCCGCTCTTTCGGATGATTGCAAGTTAAACGGTGGTCAGGTTACAGTTCAGGGTCTTACTACCAATAGCAGCACTCGCTACCTACAACGTATGGGACTCTTCAATATGATGGGAGTCGAAACCGCCCTCCCTGTTGTCGAGCACGATCCGTCTGGTCGATTCATACCCCTAACACGCATTATCGACAATTCAGGTCTAAATCAGTTTGTCACTGACTTCGTTCCGCTCCTACACGCAACCTCCGGGGAGGCTGACTCTGTCAAATATGTTTTATTCGAGCTTATCCGGAATGTACTCGAACACGCTGGCGCAGGCGATCGAGGTGCGCTAGCTGCAGCGCAAGTGACCAAGTCCGGCCGACTGCTTGTCGGAGTAGCCGATTCCGGTGTCGGTGTCCAAAAAACCCTGGCGCGTTCGCACGTGGTAACAGATCACAAATCCGCCATCGAACTTGCATTTCAGCCGGGGGTCACGGGTACAACTGCGCGTTTCGGAGGAAACGAGACGAACGGTGGCGCGGGCCTCTTCTTCATGAAAGCAATGAGCACACTGTCCCGTCACCATATGGTCATGGTCACCGGCGACCGTCTAATGAAGCTCTTAACTCAGAAGCTCTCCACCAATAGCACACCAACTATCAAAGCGAAGCTCAGTGACGATAGAGTGCGCTGGAAGCAGTTACCTTTCATGTTCAGCGGCACAGCTGTAGGCGTAGACATCACGGTGAAAGAAACACTTGCCTTTAGTGAACTTCTAAAAGAAATCCGTGAAGTATACCATCTGAACGTTCGCAAATCGAAGCAGGAAAGAAGAAGAGCTCGGTTCTCATGAAAGTATTTGATTTCTCAGGTGATTTCGCTGGCGACAAAGATGCGGCCGCATCAGTTCGAGACATCTACATTCGCCCTGCACTTGCAAGAGGCGAACAAATCGTAGTCGATTTCGGTGGCGTCGATCTAGCCACACAATCGTTCATCCACGCGCTAGTCGCGGGAATTGTACGCGAGGACCCAGCTAGCCTCGACTTGATTTCTTTCAAGAATTGTAACGACAGCGTCCGATCAATCATTGAAATTGTAGTTGAGTATGCGCAGGACGAGTTCAAATAGCATCTGCGCATCCAGACTCTAGTTACCTAAGCAAGGCGCTTCCTCCGGTTCGTGAACGTGGCACATGATCGCCGCTTCCAATCGGCAGAACGTCGTTTAGGCCGGGAGCGATAAATTAGACATATCCAAGTCGATGTCTTGTGCACGGTCGGCGCAGGAACTTTCACCTTCGGAAGACTTAGTTATCTATCTGGTCAGTGACTCTCAGCGTACACGGATCGTCCAAATACACCCGAATGTCTTAACATACAGACTGCCAATTAAACTCTAGCTGTGTGAAGCCACGATTGCTTTCAGCTCGTCGGGCTCAAGCCACGGGTGACGGCGATGAATCATTCGATGGCAATTTGCGCAGAGAAGCACCAAGTCGCCCAGCCGAGTAATGGTTTGACCAGAAGCATGCAACGGCAAGACGTGATGCACTTCGATGTAGCCATCTCCGCGATCACCATAAATGATGCTGTAATCGAATCCACACACCTCACACTCAATCTTCTTTCCGGCGCCCAGCACTGCTGAAATCTTCTTGAGCCGCAATGAACGGCTTCGCTCGCGTCGAATTAGCATAATCTCCGCTTCGGCTCCCTCTGAAGCTTCCTGAATACCGAACTCGTCATCACCTTGAAGTCCTTCGGACGTCAACTGAGACGAAACGATTTGTGTTTTGATCTCTTGAGCGCGCTGGGTCATCTTGTCTGGCTCTTCAAGGAAACACTGCACGACCTCACGAGTGGTATTTCCGCCCTTTGTTGGCGTGCCAGAGTAGGTCGGCAACGCCGTGATGATGTCCCATGACTTACGGTGAATGCTGCCAGGGCTCCGAAAAGTTTCCTTACGTTCGTTTAGCGGAACTTTGGATGCTCCGATCAGGAGCACTGACAAACGTCGAGCGGAGAGACTGTCTGCCCGGATGCTGTCCCAACCATTGGCTTTAACCTCGGCGCAAATAAGCACTACCTCGTCTTCGGTCCAGTTGGCACTCATCGCGGTCACCCCCTAGATGTATGAATCCTCTGATCTCAGTTAGCCTAGCTTCATAACCGCCAACGCACAGTAGCAACTCGGATCTCCGCAACGAGCCAGATGTCGTTCCATGTCGATTCCCACTGTCCCCGTCCTGACAGACTTACGGCCGTTCGAATAATGGAATGATGAAGTACTGAGGAAGATTGAACAACTGCGTCAGTCTCCTGTTTAATCGTCTCTTTTTCCCAAGATTCCCAACGGAAAATTTGAACGGTTCGATGGAATGGTTTGTTTAGGTCCATCAACGAAGAACGAGGCGGATTAGCCCGGATAGTGCTGGCTGACCCACCCCGTTGAAAGTTTTTACCTCACTCTTCGACGCGCTCAACCTTCCCGACAAGGAACACGTACGACAGCACACCGACGATGGTGACCGCGGCCATGTAGACGAATGCCGGGGCGAAGTCGATGTCGGTGACGAGGAATCCGATGACGATCGGAGTGGCGATCGATGACAGGTTGCCGATGAAGTTGAACATACCGCCCGTCAGTCCCAGCAGTCGCTCAGGTGCCAACGCAGACACCAGTGACCAAGTGATCGAGGCGAAGCCGTTGCCGAAGAACGCGATCGACATGAACACGATGACCAGAGCCGACGAGTCCGTGTAGTTGGCGCCGAGCATGAACACTGTCATCGCCAGGCCGATGATGATCGGCAGCTTCCGTGCCATGCCCAGCGATAGGCCCCTCTTGACCATAAAGTCCGAGACCCACCCGGAGAGCAGAACTCCCACAAGGGCAGCAATGAACGGCAGTGAGGCCATGAAGCCTGACTCGATGTAGTCCATGCCTCGATAATCGACGAGGTAAGTCGGGAACCAGGTGAGGAAGAACCACAGCGTCGAGGTCAGACAGAACTGGCCGAGGTAGATGCCCCAGAGCTTCCGCCTAGTCAGCACGACCTTGACGTCGGACCACTTGAGCTTCGGCTTGGCCTCCCTTTTCACTCCGCTCTCGACGTCAACGAGCCCTCCGCCGGAGTCAATGAGGTCGATCTCAGCCTGGTTGACTCCCGACTTGTCGCGCGGCTCGCGGTAGACGAACCACCAGATCGCGGCCCAGATGATGCCGACGACACCGGTGAGGATGAATACCCAGTGCCAGGTGAGCACCGTCTGCAGCCACGACAGCACAGGAGTGAGCAGCGCGAGACCGATGAACTGGCCCGAGGTGTAGAAGGCGATGACGCGTCCGCGTTCGCGCTCCGGGAACCACGCGGTGGCGACCTTGTTGTTGATGGGGTAGGCGGGCGCTTCGAAGCCACCGACCATGAGCCTGAGGATGATGAGTGCGACGAATCCGCCGGACATTCCCATGAACAGAGTGGCGAGCGACCACAGCACAAGGCACGAGGCATAGAGCACGCGTGGTCGCACGCGGTCGACGAGCCATCCGCCGGGCAGTTGCATTGCGGCATAGGTCCAGCCGAACGCAGAGAGCAGCAGTCCCTGCTGGCCTGTGGTGAGGTCGAACTCCTGGGATAGTGCCGGCATCGCGATGGACAGGTTGGCCCGGTCCATGTAGTTGATGACGACGGTGATGAAGAGCAGAACCGCGATGATGTAGCGGATCCGTGTGGGGCGAGTGGTGACTGCGGTGTCGAGTTTCGTCATGGGTCTCTCCTCACCATTCCGCGAAGGAGCCGTCGCTGTGGCGCCAGATCGGGTTGCGCCACCGGTGTCCTTCCGCCGCTCGTTCGATGACGTAGTCTTCATTGACCTCGATGCCGAGCCCGGGCCCGGACGGGATGTCGATCATGCCATCGTCGTAGTTGAACACGGTCGCATCGGTGACGTAGTCGAGCAGGTCGTTGCTCGTGTTGTAGTGGATGCCCAGGCTCTGCTCCTGGATGAAGGCGTTGTAGCTGCCGGCATCGACCTGCAGGCAGGAGGCGAGCGCGATCGGGCCCAAAGGGCAGTGCAGCGCGAGTGCCACATCGTAGGATTCGGCCATCATCGCGATTTTCCGCGTCTCGGTGATGCCGCCGGCGTGGGAGACATCCGGTTGGATGATGTCGACCGCGCCGGAGGCGATCACTTCGCGGAAGTCCCACCGGGAGAAGAGCCGCTCCCCCAGCGCGATCGGCGTCGGCGTGTTCGCCATGACATCGCGCAGTGAACCGAAGTGTTCGGACAGGACCGGCTCTTCGATGAAGAGCAGCCGGTAGGGTTCGAGCTCCTTGATGAGGACCTTGGCCATCGGTTTGTGCACGCGACCATGGAAATCGACGCCGATGCCGAATTCCTCACCGGTGGCCTCCCGAATCGCCTGGACGTTCTCGATGACCTGGTCGACCTTGGTGTAGGAATCGATGAACTGCAGCTCCTCGGTCGCGTTCATCTTCACGGCAGTGAATCCGCGGTTCTTCGTCTCCAGCGCGGCAGCCGCAGTATCGCCGGGGCGGTCTCCGCCGATCCACGAGTACGTGCGGATACGATCCCGCACCTTCCCACCGAGCAGCTGATGCACCGGCTGGCCGAGCGCCTTGCCCTTGATGTCCCACAGTGCCTGATCGATGCCCGAGATCGCACTCATGAGAATGGGGCCACCGCGGTAGAAGCCACCGCGGTACATGATCGTCCACAGGTCCTCGATGTTCGCAGGATCCTTGCCGATGAGCAGGTCGGAGAGCTCATCAACGGCGGCAGCCACGGTTGCTGCCTTGCCTTCGAGGATAGGCTCACCCCATCCCACGATCCCCTCATCGGTTTCGATCTTGAGGAACAGCCACCGAGGCGGCACTGTGTACGTCGTCATCGACGTGATCTTCATTGGTCTGGCCTTTCGTTCGGTTGTTGTCGTTGATGTGTCGGTGGTCGGTTCAGTGGTTTTGCGCCCACGCCGAGGCGATCGCCTCAGCCCGCACGCGTACCTCATCGGGGCGGTCGCCTCGGCGATAGAGAGAGGAACCCAGGCCCAGGCCCGCGGCTCCGGCGTTTCGCCATTCGGCGGCGTTGTCGGCGCCCACTCCCCCGACGGGGAAGAGTTCGGTGCCGTCGGGAAGAACTTCGCTCCAGGCCTTCATCCCGCTGATCCCGACCGCCGAGGAGGGGAAGAGTTTGACCTTGGCGGCACCTGCCTTGATGGCAGTGAATGCCTCGGTCGGGGTCGCGGCTCCCGGGTAGGGAATGAGGCCCATCCCGAGCGCGGTCTGGATGACTTCGGTGTCGGTGTCGGGGGCGACGATGATGCGGGCACCGGCGCGCTCGCACTCGCGGACCTGGTCGGCTGTGAGTACCGTGCCAGCGCCGATCTCCACTTCGTCGCCGAATTGTTCGACCAATGCGGCGATCGAGTCGAGGGGGTCGGGTGAGTTGAGTGGAACCTCGATGGCGGAGAATCCGGCGGCGACGATGCCTTCGGCGATGTCGAGGACTTCGTCGGGGCGGACCCCGCGGAGGATGGCGATGAGGCCGGTGGGGTCAGTGTCAGGCATGGGAGTTCTCCTTGGTCGGCACGAGGCCGGATTGTTCGGCGATGCGGAAGAGACCGGTGGCGGCAGCGCGCGGATTCGCATCGACGGTCTCCCGCCCCTGGCTGTGGAGTGCCCGTGTGTACCGCATCGTCAGGTCTGCGGTTCCGCAGACGATGACGGAGGCTGACGAATCTGCGGTAGTGGAGAGGTGGCTGGTCACCTCGGCCCCGATGAGCACCCCCGAAAGGTAATCGTTGATCTCCTCGGGGCGCAGGCGACCTCCGAGCGCCCAGGTCCGGGCGGAGAAGATCGAGGAGGTGACCGCTGCGGGGTCATCGGCTCCGACGCTCAGGCCCCAGTCGAACGCGTCCGGGTGGAAGTCATCGGTGGGTTCGGCCAGGCGACTGAGAATTGAGGACGTGCTCAACAGACCGAATAGTTCGCCGCTCATCGAGGTGGAGAAATCGGTGACGCGCTGTCCCTGGCAGCTGACCCATTTGGTATGGGTACCGGGAAGAATCACGGTGGTGGGGTCGGTCCGTTCGGGATCGAGCAGCCCGAGCAGCTGGGTCTCCTCGCCGCGGATGACGTCCGGGGCGGTTGTCTCAGTCGCCGTCTTCTGCAGTCCGGGAACGATATGCAGCTCGCCGATGTCCAATCCGATTGCTGTCAGCTGCTGCCCCACAGCACTGAGATCTGCTGGCAGATCGATGTATCCCGCCTCGGCGATGCCCTGGGCCGAACCGATCATTCCGCAGGCCAAGATCGGCAAGGGGCCATGTGCGGTGAGCCAGGTTCCGATGGCCACCTGAGCGATCCGGGAGAAGTCGCCTCGGAGGTCCTTCGTCTCGGAGTCCACAGCCATGATCCCGTCCGAGCCGTTTCGCTCCCCGAGGATCGTTCCCTCATGGCCGATGAGGAAAGCACGCAACGAGCTCGTCCCCCAGTCGAGGCCGATCAGCTGCGGCGCCTCGGGTGTTGCCAGTTCAATCATAAGTGCCACTATGAGGACGTGTTCCACCATGCGCCATCACTGTCCCTATATGTGGGATCCGTGACATACTGGTGTGATGACAGAAGACACCCGACCCGGAGCACGGGAAACCATCCCGCAGGGCACACAGACACTGGCGAAGGGCCTACAGATCATCAGCGCCATCGCTCATGGATCGACGACGCTCAAAGCCGTCGTCGAGTCGACCGGCATCGGTCGCTCAAGTGCGCATCGAATGATCCAGCTTCTCGTGCACACGGGATACCTACGGCACGGGTCACCGGGCCAGTTCCGCCTGGGCCCGACTCTCATCGAGTACGGGTTCACCGCGCTCAATCAGGATCCGCTTCCAGTCGTCGCTCGTGAAAGCCTCGACGCTCTTGCCGCGCGAACCCAGGACACCATTCATCTGTCGGTCGAGGATGCTGAGTCGGTGCTCTACCTCCACAAGATCCCAGGGACGCGGGGTGCCGAAATGCGCTCACGCATCGGACATCGCATGCCGATGACTCGCACGGGGGTGGGAAAGGCACTGCTGTTAGGGCAAGAGGACCGTTGGGAACGAGTCTTCACAGCTGAGAACCCCGGTTCTGGTTCTCCTGCGGTGGAAGCGTTCGTCAATCGAATGCGCGATTACACACGTGACGGTGCCACATTCGACCTTGAGGAGAATGAACCGGGGATCCGGTGTGTGGCCGCCCCGATCCGCGACGGCAGCGGGAGTATCGTCGCAGGAGTCTCGCTGTCAGCCACACGTCCCTATATGCCGAAAGATCGGATGCATGCGCTTGTCCCGGTGATGAAGGCCGCCGCGAAGGAGATCTCAGTGAAGCTGGGATACCAGCAGGATTAATGGCCTCGGCGGTCTGTCTGCCATCACCCGGTGTATGAGGACACCGAATACACCTTGACCGCTCCCGCCTCATTGCCCTTGAGCAGCAGGTGCGCTGCGTACCAGCTGTACTCATCGTCCGGGTCGATCGTCTCGTCTGGTCCTTTCAGTCCGCAGATGACGTCGCCGGGCTCGATGGAATCGGAGCCGAAACCGATTCCTTCCATCAGTTCAACACCATTGCTCATGGTGTAGTCCCCGTATTCCTCGTCCACGACTCCGATGAGTTCGCAGGTATCGACTTCGGTCCCGTCCTGGAGAGCCACGTTGCGGTACGTCAGCGGTGGGTTCGCAGATGCATCCCCGATGACCGTGTCCAGGTCTCGCATCACCTCATCAGTGGCCATCGCACCGGCGGTGTCATCGTCGCCTTTCGCGGCCGCGTCGACGAACTTCTGAACTTCCTCGACTTCCGGGACCCGGACGGTCGCTCCGTCGGCGTTGAACAGCACATCCTGGGGTTCGTATCCTCCCTTCGACCATGCGAAGCGAAGCTCTGCCTCCGCTGTGCGCTCTGCCGCGTTGTAGTCCTCGTCGCCGTAGACGGCGATATTGCTCAGCGTCGCTGTCATATAGGGTCCGGTCATATCGACGGCAGAGACGATGCTGCGGTTGAAATCGGCAAGCTGTTGGAAGTCCGAGTCCGCGCCCCACGGCTCGATCGAGGTCACCAGGTCGAGCTTCTGATCATAGACACCGACCGAAACCGTCACCCAGTTCCCACCCGGATAGCAGACGAAGTCGATCGCGACCATCGGCTTCGGTGCGGCCAACGACGTTGTTACGTCATTGATGGCGATCGATGACCCGTACTCCCCTTCTGCGGTCTTGCCGTCTGTGAACTCCTGCTTCGTTCCCTCTGCCATAGTTAAGTCTGCACAGGCAGGAGGGACCTCCAACTTCGCATTCTGGATATCGTCCTCCGACGGAAGCTTCGGTGCCGGCAGCGCCGTAATGCTCTCATCGAATCCCTTGTCAGCGGTCACTGAATCGTCGTCCGACGAGTCCGTGAAGTCGAAGGAGCTCACTGCTCCCTCGTGCTGGATGCGCAGCTGACTGCCGGTGACCGCGAATCCGTCGGTCGGTGCGGACACTGCCCACAGTTGGTCACCGGTCGAGACATCGAGGCCTTTGACCCCGTCCGAGGTTCCGATGATGAGAACACCGTCGACCGCCGCCCACGACGGGGTGACGCGTTTGTCACCGAGTCCGGTCACCTCGGCGGTGGAGGAACCGAGATCCTGCGTCCATAGGACGCTGTCGGAATCGACGGCGGCAAGAGTCTGACCATCGGAGACCACCCACGGTCCGGTCTCCCCCGCCTGTGCACCGCCGATCATCGAGGCATGGGCCTCAGGATCGAGGCTCAGACCGTCATAGGCCTGATCGTCCGGCCCGGTCACTGCCCCTTCGCCATCGGCCTCGAGAGGGACCCTCGACGTTGCGGGATCGGGGTCGACCTCGGCTGTGCTCTCTGCCTTCGTCATCGACCCGTCGCTGAGTGCGACCGTTCGGTTCCCGCACTGGGCAGCGCCGCTGGAGATCCGGCACGCGGCGGGAGTGCCCGCCAGCTTCTCCTCTTCGTCGGAAGTGTCTTCGGAGGACTCCGGGTCGAGCGCCTCGTCGAGCGGCTCGGTGTCGCCGGTGTCGATGTCCTGGTGCGGGATCGACACCGTCCAGGCAGGCGTATCGTCGTCACCCACTCGGGTGAGAATCGATGTGGTCGATCCGATGAACCGCAGGATCTGAGAGGAGGTCTCACTTATTTCGGTTGAGGCAGTCAGCGGGGCACCACTGAGGTGCATGTCCTGACTCAGGCCGCTGAAGTCCATGACATCGGACTGGCTGGGAGTCTGCGCGTAGTCGGGCTCCGAATCACCGAAAGGGGTGTACCCGGAGAAGTACGCGAAGGAGCCTCCGGCGATGAGCGCCACGACCGCCACCGCGGCAACACCGATCAGGATGGGTGTGGATCTCGATTTCTTCGTCGCGCCCGGCTCAGTCGGGGGCAGCTGTGGTTCACGAGAATATGGGTGGTCGCTCATACTCAGAGAATCTAGCAGGAAGCCCTGACGCGACTACGTGAACTGTAGTGAATGACTGAAATGTTGTCAGATCGCAATTGTCGTCAACGATGTCGAGGAGCCCACGTCTTCATCGACTCGATGACACTGCGCTGCCTGACACACCCACGAACTCCCGGATCTCCGGCAACTCGCGCCGCGCTTGGGACAGCCCCATCCGGTGGGCGGCGGCCAAGCGGGAGAGGTCGCGGGTGCTGTTGTCGACCGGCATGCGTTCGGGAGCGAACACGTGCGCCTTGCCCTCGGCCTCGAGTTCGAAGATGCGCTCACGGGTTTCGTTGTATCGCTTCCACCGCGTCAGCAGCGCCTCCCCCAGCGCCGGGTACCGGCGGAAGATGCCGCGGTAGATCGCAGGGAACCGCTGCGGCACCTTCCGGTACGTTCGTTCCTGCGTAAGGACGATGACGAACTTCTCGAACCCCTCGCGCTGGGCCTGGCTCAGTGCGATACCGCCGTCCTCACCCATGGCGCCATCGACGTAGACATGCCCGTTGAGGTGCACCGGCGGCATGAGCCCGGGCATCGTCGACGACGCCCGGACGCGGATCATGAGGTCATCGATGCGCGGGGTGTCCTTGCGCGACCACACGGCTTCCTCGCCCGTCACCGCGTCGAAGGCGATGATCCGCATATCGGCAGAACTGGACTGGAACGCCTCCCAGTCGAACGGCAGCGCCTCGTTCGGGCCACCGGCCTTCTGATAGATGTACTCCGCATTGAACATGCCCTGCCCACGAGCGAAGTAGCGCAGACCGCCGAACTGCTCATCGGCGGCGAACTCGACGAACGACCTGCGGGCACGACGAGCATCGGCAGACAGATAGTTCACGGCATTCGACGCGCCGGCGCTGATGCCGGCGACCCAATCGAAGTCGAGCCCGGCACCCAGCAGCGTGACGACCATTCCGCTCGTCAGCGATGCCCGCATCCCACCGCCTTCGAAGATGAGGGCCGTGTCACTGATCGTCCCGTCTGCCGTCGTCATTTTGCCTGCATCCGTCATAGTCGTCATCCTAACGAAGGCTACTCGATAGTAAGTGGTGGCTGAACGGTCATCTCCCCGATACCGGGCTTTGTTCGCCTTCGTCCGTCTGTCCTATAGTCAACACGTCGGCCTCACCCGCCGCAGAACGATTCGAGTCGAAGGAGACTTCATGCGCTACGTCGTCGGCATCACCATGGACAAACGCGGACGCGACGCGGTCTCGCTCGCCCTCACCCTCGCCCAGTCGACGCTGTCGTCCCACCCTGTCGAACTCGACCTCGTCCATGTCCTCCGCGGAGTCCCACCGGAGCAGGCAGCGACGAAACCCGAACGGGAGTATCAGAAGCTCTGCCTCGACGAGGCCGAGCAATGGCTGGCCAAAACGCATGACCTCATCCCGAAGTCCATCCGCTCGACAACCTCGGTCCATTTCGCCGATTCCATGGCGGCAGGCCTGATCGACACCGCCACGTCTCGTCCCTGCGACCTCATCGTCGTCGGCGCAGCCAGCCACGGCCCGCTGCGCCGCTTCACCGTCGGATCGGTGGCAAATGCACTCCTCCACGCCTCCCCCGTGCCGGTCGCTCTCGCTCCCTCGGGCTACCTGCCGCCCAGCCGCCTCACCCGCCTCACCTGTGCCCTGGGCACGCGCCCCGGCGCCGAGGTGGCCCTCAACGTCGCCATCCAGACCTCGGTCCGGCACGACGTCCCGCTGCGGCTGATCTCGCTCATCGGCCTCGACTCCCGGGCCGGAACCGATGAGACCGCGGAGGAAGCCCGAACACATGCGAAGAACCTGCTCCTGCGCGCCTCTCAGTCCGTCGACGACGCCACGGAAGTCATGGTCGACGTCGCCGAGGGCCGCTCCATCGAATCCGCCATCGACAAACTCACCTGGGACGAAGGCGAGATCGTCCTCATCGGCTCCAGCCGACTGGCCCGAAGCCGCTCCATCTTCCTCGGCACGACCGCGAACAAAATGCTGCGCAGCCTTCCAGTTCCCATGGTCGTCGTCCCCCGCTACCCCGCTCCCGATATCGCTCCCGACAAAGACCTCTCCGTCTGAGCTGCGACACAGATGACCTCTCACGACCACAGCACCGAACCCGCCACCGGCCGCACGGCCCGATCACCGATCGAGATCTCCCCGGACTCGAAGGAGCCGCTCTACCGGCAGCTGCGCCACGCACTCGAACACCAGATCCTGTCCGGAGGGATGAACCCGAATGTCCCGCTGCCGTCCTCCCGCGACCTGGCGAACGAACTCGGTCTGTCCCGGAACACCGTCAATGCCGCGATCCAAGAACTCGTCGCCACCGGCCTCATCGAAGCCCGCCCCCGCAGCGGACACTTCATCAACACCACCCTGCTCGCCGACGGCCCGGAGAAGGACGAGACGACCCGCCTCTCCGACGGCTCCATCGACTGGGAGGCAAAGATCCGTCCGATCCCGGACCGGCATCTGCCGCAGATCACGAAGACGAAGAACTGGCACACATATCCTTACCCCTTCGTCGCCGGCCAGGTCGACCCGGACGAATTCCCCCGACTCGCCTGGGCCCGGGCCTTGCGGACGGCCATGGATCCCGAGCACCTGCCGTTCTCCGTCCGCGATGCCATCGACGAGGACGACCCGCTGCTCATCGACCTGCTGTGCCAACGGGTCCTGCCCAGCCGGGGCATCCACGTCGCCGCCGACAACGTCCTCATCACTGCAGGATCCCAGCAGGGACTCGACCTGCTCGCACAGCTCCTCGTCGGACCCGAGACCACCGTCGGCGTCGAAGACCCCGGCTACGTCGATGCCAAACACGCCTTCACACGCGTCGGCGGCCGACTGGTTCCTCTGCCCGTCGACAACCAGGGCATGATCCCACCCGAAGACCGGCTCGACATCGTCTATGTCACTCCCAGCCACCACAGTCCCACCAATGTCACCCTCGATCCCTCACGCCGGCTGCGGCTGCTCACGCACATGCGTGAGACCGACTCACTCATCATCGAAGACGACTACGACTCGGAGTTCAGATACCGGGGCAAACCCACCCCCGCGCTCAAAGCACTCCCCCACTCCGAACACGTCATCTACCTCGGCTCATTCAGCAAATTCCTCGCCCCGGGCCTCCGGCTCGGCTACATCGTCGCCGAACCCGAACTCATCGAACGCATGCGCACCCACCGGCGCTACTCCATCCGCCACGTGCCCGGCCACACGCAGCGCGCCATGGCCCTGCTCATCGACTCCGGACAGTTCCATCGCACGATCTCACGTCGCCGCAACCACCTGCGCAGGAAATGGGAGACGCTCACGGCTGCGCTCGAGAAGCACCTGCCATGGACCGTGCCCTTCCCCGCCGGTGGCGTGAGCGTGTGGATCGAAGCTCCTGCCGGAGTCGACGGCCGTGCCCTGGCCGAAGAATGCCTGCGCCGAGGCGTCGTCATCGAACCCGGCGACCCCTTCTTCCTCACCCCGGAAGACAACCTCAACTTCTTCCGCCTCGGCTTCGCTGCCATCGACCTCGAGGACATCGAACCCGGCGTCCGCCTCCTGCGCGAGGCGATCGACGAACTCAGCTGATCGACTGGCACCAAAGAACTCGCAACGGACTGGGACTTCATTCGGAACCAGATCACCACGAGAGTGATGACAAGCACACCAACGAAGGAGTGCCGGAGTCGGGACGCCTCGACGTACCGACCCAGACAGTTCGAATGGAGGGTTCGCGTGACGATCTCGGATTATGCAAATCGTGCCCAGCAGCATCTTTTTCCACACTTCACCACCGGCAAAGTATGGAATGACGATGATCTTCCGATCATCGTCGAAGGGCACGGGAGTTATCTCACCGACGAACGAGGAGACCAGTACCTCGACGGTCTGGCCGGCCTGTTCTGTGCGAACATCGGCCACGGACGCCAGGACATCCCTCAGGCGGCCTACGAGCAGATGAGCAAGCTCGCGTACTGGACGAATTGGGGTTCGGCCCATCCGGCGGCCGTGGACGCGGCGACACGCATCGCCGGCCACGCCCCCGGTGACCTCGACACCGTCTTCTTCGTGAATTCGGGTTCCGAGGCCGTCGAATCCGCCGTGAAATTCGCCCGCCAGTACCACCGCTCCCAGGGACAGCCCGAACGCACGAAGATCATCGCCCGGGACATGGCCTACCACGGCACCACCCTCGGCGCCCTCGCCGTCACCGGCATCCCCGGCTACAAAGAGCCCTTCGGCGAGCTCATGCCCGGAGTCTTCCACGTACCCAACACGCTCGGAGAAGAGGTCCCGGCCGGGGGCACCGCCGCCGATCTGCCCTCGATCCAGGCAATCCGGGAGCTCATCGCACGGGAAGGCGGAGACACCTTCGCCGCCCTCTTCGCCGAACCGGTCCAGAATTCGCGCGGAGCACTGGTGCCGCCGGACGGCTACTGGCAGGAGCTGCGGAAGATCTGCGACGAGCACGGAATCCTCCTCGTCGCCGACGAAGTGATCACCGGGTTCGGACGGCTGGGCGAATGGTTCGGCTCGATCAAGTTCGACGTCGTACCGGACCTCATCACCTTCGCCAAAGGCTCGACCTCGGGCTATATGCCCCTCGGCGGAGTCATCATCCGCAAACCGCTGGCCGAGGCCCTGCTCGACTCGCCCAATGCCGGAACGTTCACCCACGGCGCCACCTGGGGCGGCCATCCGGTCGCGACTGCAGTGGCCACAGCGAACCTCACGGCGCTGGCCGAGGAGAACATCCCCGGCAATGTCCGCAGCCTCGCCCCATACTTCCAAAACGGCCTCGACCGGATCACCGACTCCTACCGCTGCATCAAGGAGTACCGTGGCACCGGATTCTTCTACGCCATCGAGATGATGGCCGACCGCGACACCGGCGCCGAACTGACTCCTGAGGCGTCAAAGCAGGTGCTCACCGAAGTGATCCCGAAGTCGATGAAGGAGGCCGGACTCATCACTCGCCCCGACAACCGCGGCGCGACGATGCTCGTGCTCTCACCGCCGCTGGTCGCCGATCAGGCCGTTCTCGACGACCTGCTCGACAAGGTCGACCACGTCATGGGCGCAGTCGACAAGCACCTCGGCGTCTCGACGCTGTCGGCCGCGGTCTGAGAGACGGATGATGTTGAAGACGCCGGCAGCGCGCGAAGGCACCGATCCCCAGGGCACGACCATCGGGACCGACCACGAGTCCGTCACGATCGACCCGATGCTCCTCGAGCGGGTGCTCGTCCTGTGCGAACAGGGTCCCCGACCGAGGGCCGTCCTCGCGGAGTCCCACGACGAGCGTGTCCTCCGCGCTGCCGGCGCCCTCGCCGAGGTGGGCGTCCAGCCCGTCCTCATCGGAAGCGGTTCCGAGGTCCGGGACCGTGCGAAGCGGCTGGGCATCGCGGGCACCGACGGATGGTCCGTCGAAGACCCAGCGGTGCTCGCCGCCGGATCGGCCGGTGAGAGAATCCGCAGCAGCGCAGAGAGGAAGCATCCCGAACTCGCCGAGCAGTGGCTGACCGATCCCGTCTTCCTCGCCGCCGCAGCCGTCAAAGAGGGACTGGCCGATGCCGCAGTCGCCGGGGCGGATCGGCCCACCGCCGATGTCATCCGAGCGGGGCTGTCCATCGTCGGACTCGCTCCGGACTCATCTCTGCTCAGCTCCTCGTTCCTCATGCGGCTGCGCGACGGACGGTACCTGGGATTCGGCGACTGCGCCGTCATCCCGGTCCCCGATGACGAGCAGCTCTCAGCGATCGCCATCGCCACCGCCCAGACCTTCGCGGCGATCACCGGTCAGCCGCCTTCCGTGGCGATGCTGTCCTTCTCCACCGCGGGTTCGGCCCAGCACTCCGACATCGATCGGGTCCGAGCGGCCACCGAGCACATCCGCAGCAGCTGCCCCGAACTCGATGTCGACGGCGAACTTCAGTTCGACGCGGCCATCGTCGAATCCGTGGCGAAGTCGAAATGCCCCGAATCCGCCGTCGCCGGGCATGCGAACGTGCTCGTCTTCCCGAACCTCGCCGCGGGCAACATCGGCTACAAGATCGCCGAACGCCTCGGCGGGGCCGATGCGTTCGGTCCTCTGCTCCAGGGTCTGGCCGCCCCGATCAACGACCTGTCCCGTGGGGCGAGCGTCTCCGACATCGTCAACGTCGGGCTCATCACCTGCCTGCAGGCGCTCACCCCTGCGGCGAGCGCCCCGCAATCGACGAAACTCACTGCCCATACCTTCACAGCGAAGTGACGAAAGTAAGGTGCCATGTCGAAATCAATAGAGAACCCAGCTCAGAGTGTCGCCTCGGCTCCATCGGGGGCCGGCGACGGTCAGCAGCCGGAGAGGATGGCGAAGACGCTCAAACCGCGTTGGGTCTTCGCCATCGCCCTCGGTTCGGCGGTCGGCTGGGGGGCGTTCATCCTCCCCACGGACTGGCTGGCCACGGGAGGCCCATTGGGCACGCTCGTCGGCTTCGCCCTCGGTGCCGGGCTCATGCTCGTCATCGCCGTCAGCTACGGCTTCCTCATCCGAACCTTCCCCGTCTCCGGCGGTGAACTCGCCTACGCCCTCATCGGGTACGGCAGAGTGCACGCCTTCTTCGCCGGATGGTTCCTCACGCTCGGCTACGTCTGCATCGTCGCACTCAACGCCTCGGCCCTGGCCCTGCTGTTCCGCAAGATCATGCCCTCGGTCATCGAGCAGGGCTATCTCTACACCGTGGCCGGCTGGGACGTCTATCTGCCGGAGATCATCATCTCGGTCACGGCGCTCGTCGTCTTCGGCATCCTCAACATCCGCGGCACCGCGCTGTCCGGTCGGGTCCAGTATTGGGCTTGTGTGCTCATGATCATCGCGGTCGCCGCGATCATCATCTCCGTCGTGTTCAACCCGACGACCCATTTCGGCAATATGTCCCCGGCACTGCCCGACGGTGTCAGCCCGGTGGCCGCGATCATCGCGATCGTCGCCATCGCCCCGTGGGCGTTCATCGGCTTCGACAATGTTCCGCAGGCCGCCGAGGAGTTCGATTTCTCGCCGGCCAAGGCGCTGCGCCTCATCGTGCTCGCCATCGTCACCGCCGCAGCCCTCTACATGGCGATGCTCGTGTCCGTGTCGATGGCCGAGCCCTGGCAGGCCCTGGCGAATTCGGGATCGGCCTGGGGCACCGCCGACGCAATCACCGGTGTCATCGGCGGCTCGGGTCTGCTCCTGCTCGCGATCGCTATCACCATGGGGGTCAGCACCGGGCTCAACGGCTTCTACGTCTCGGCCAGCCGCGTGCTCATGGCCATGGGCCGTGCGCAGATGATCCCACCGATCTTCGCCCGCCTGCACTCGAAGCACAAGACCCCGCACATCGGGATCATCGCCGTCCTCATCGTCTGCCTCATCAGCCCGTGGTTCGGCCGGGCGGCGCTGACCTGGGTCGTCGACATGTCCTCGATCGGTGTCACCATCGCCTACCTCTACACCTGCCTGTGCGCCTTCCGGATCTTCCGCCCCACTCATGAGGCACGGGATCCCGAGGCCCTGCCGGGCATGTACTCGACGACGAAGAAGGTCCTGTCCGGTGTGGGAGCGGCCATTGCGATCATCTTCATGCTGCTCCTGCTCATCCCGGGCTCGCCCGGTGCGCTGGGACCGCAGTCGCTCATCGCCCTGGCCGTCTGGATCGTCATCGGGGTCGTGTTCTTCCTCTCCCGGATCCGGCACAACAGGAAGCTCACCGATCTGCAGGTCGATCGTCTCGTCCTCGGTGATGAGCGTCCCGCGGTCACCCGGTTCAGCGAACGTGCTCAGCTGCGCCGCGAAGGACGGCTGACCACGGACGGCTGAACGGCAAACCGGGAAACAAACACACAGCGGTCGGCCCGCTGCCAGGACTCACCGGCAGCGGGCCGACCGCTGTCGTCGGTTCGACCGCCGAACGGGACGGCGGATAATGAAACGTAGACTAGGCTGAAATGCGATTTCAGAAGACTGCGCTTGGTGCCGCCGTACTTGCATGTGCGTTGGCCTCACTGACTGGCTGCACATCGGAGTCGAACGGTCCGCCAATCGAGGGTGCAGAGTCCACGAAGAAGCGGACATACTCCAAACCCACCGAAGAACAACCGCCACCCACTGCTGCGGCCAATGCTTGCTCGATTTCAGGCGACGGTCTTCGCGAGCCGGTGTGGACTGGCAGCGGCGACGTGAACGTCAATCTCTCGCCAGTATTTGCGGGCGAACCGGACATGGACGACGTGTCCTATGACGACACCCGCGCAGACAGCTACGACAACTACTCAGAAGAATTTGATCCCACACGCCTGCTCGTTGTCGTTCTCAAGCAATCGAATCTTCCCCTCGCAGCCGATGACCTCACCGATTTCGAGTTTCAGCGAGCCGAGGCAGAGCCAGGCACCAAGGTCTGCGACGATCCACTTGACACCGATGTGCGTTACATCGGCACTCGCGACGCAGGTGATGGCGAATCGGCAGCGATATGGGAAATCTCGTCCGATGAGCCGTTCTTTGACAGTTCGGATCTCGCGAAAGTCACTCTGGACGTTCGCCAGGCCCACATCGATGCGTGGCCGGATAGGTACGTCAAGCGTCAGGAGCACGTCGACAACGATGGCCCCAGGGAACCGCGAAGAACTCCGGCGTTCGAGGATCTTGAGTTCTACTACGAGAACCGCTGACAAGTGAGGAAAGACCAAGGCGGGAGGTGAGCGGCAAGTCCGGGAGTGCGTTTGCGCTCCTCAGAACACCGAACCCGCCACCGGTCGTCATGCCGACCAGTCCACGGGCGCGATTGCTGGGTTCGGTCGTCAGCGAGCGAGGACGGTGCGGAGTCCGTCGACGATCGCCCGCACCGAGGCCCGGTCCCCCAGAGAATCGGCATCGAGTTCGACGCTGGCGGGGTAGATGAGACCGGGGTCCGTGCCGATGCCGACACCGAGCACCCCGATGTCACCGGCCCGTCGCAGACCGGCCACCGTGGTCTCGAGGTCACGAGCGAGGTAGTCCTCGTCATTGGCGAACGCTGTGGCCGAGTCGGCCGGCAGACCGTCGCTGATGACGACCACGGCCGATTTCGCCGCCTGTCGGCTGCGCAGTCGGCCGATTGCCCAGCGCAGGGCCTCGGCGTCGATGCCCTCCCGATACAGCGAGGTCTTGAGCAGGCCGCCGAGGTGGGTGCGCGTCCGCCGCCACGAGGACGCTGCGGACTTGATCACGAGGTGATGGAGTTCGTTGAGCCGTCCCGGCCGCTCGGGCGATCCGGCCTTCTTCCACTCGCTTCGCACACGCCCGCCGTTCCATGAGTTGGTGGTGAACCCGAGGATCTCCGTGGACACATCCAACCGGTCGAGGGCGGTGACAAGCACGTCGAGGAGGGATCCGAGTCCGAGCGCATGAGGCTTCATCGACCCCGAGAGGTCGAGCAGGAAGGTCACGGCGCAATCGGTCTCGGCCCGCTGCGATCGTCCGCGGAAGACGCGCGGGTCGCCAGGAGACGTGAGCAACCGTGTCAGCCGGGAGGGGTCGAGGGTCCCGTCCTCGGAGTCGACGAGCTCGTGAGCGTCCTTCGCCGCCTCGACGACACCGTGCAGGCGGGAGACGACGGGTGCCATCGGCACCGAGCGGCGAGCCGTTTCGGCGGCGATGGCGGTCCGGCCGCTGCGCAGGCTCTCCGTCCGGACCACCTCGGCGATGGCCGATTCCCGGTCGAACCGCGTCGTCCACGTCCGATAACCGCGGGCGAGGTGAAGCTGCCCGACGGAGTCGTCAGAGGCGGGGGCGAAGAGATCTTCGGCGATGTCGAAGACCAGCGGCAGGCTCGGGGTGGCGCGACGCTCGCGCGCTCCGGACCGGGTTCCCTCTCGCTCTTCGACGGCGGCGATCCGGTCGGCGAGCGTGTGCGCGAGTTCGCGGGCCACCTCGGCGAAGGCCTGCTGATCGTGTCGGGCATCGCGCAGCGGGATGAGGAAGGGCCCGAGCTCGGGTGAGAGTTCGAACCGGGATTCCTCGAGCAGGTCGGAGTCCGCTCGACCGATCGGGTCTCCGGTCAGGACCGACCGGGTGACGAGGACGACCGTGTACAGCAGCATGCCCAGGTGGGTCTCGTGCAGGCGGTTGCGCAGGTACTCGCTGCGCCAGTACGCGTGCCGCTGGGACAGGTTGGCCCGGACTCCCGCCTGTCGGGCCAGGGATTCGCACCGGAACTGTTCGAGGATCTCGACGATGAGGCGCTCTTCGCGGGCCCGCGGCAACATCTGCCGGTGGAGCTCGGGATCGCTCCACTTCCGTCGCATGGCCATGGCGTCCGTGGCTCCGCGCAGAGAGGGCAGATCCAACCGTGAGGGGTCTGGGTAGAGGTGGGGCGCGTTCATCGGCAGCAGGCCGTTGCCATCGGCCGGGCGGTGCGCCCACAGGTCGACCCCGGGATCCTGGCTCAGTGCCCGGAACACGGCGGCCAGGCGCCGCTCGAGGACGATTCCTTCCCGGTCGGAACGCTGTGTCGAGTGCGGACCATGCGTGGTCATCAGCTTGCCGTCGCCGCTTGGTCCAGGTCGAGCTCACCGCCGAAGCAGCGCTGGTAGTACTCCGCAACGAGCGGATGTTCAGTGGCGTCGCAGCGGTTGAGGAACGAGAACCTGAAGGCCAATTCGACGTCGCCGAAGATCACCGAGTTCTCGGCCCAGGAGATGACCGTGCGCGGGGACATGAGCGCGGAGACGTCGCCGGCGGCGAATCCGCTGCGCGTCAGCTGGGCGACCTCGATCATCGTCGCCACCGTCTCCTCCCCCAGTCGCGTCTCCGCCTCGGGCACCTGACCGGTGACGACGAGGAGCTCTTCGGCCGGGTCGAGGTAGTCGAGTGAGGCGATGATGTTCCACCGGTCGAGCTGAGCCTGGTTGAGCCGGTTGACCCCGTGGTAGAGGCCGTTGATGTTGCCCAGGCCGACCGTGTTCGCCGTGGCGAAGAGCCGGAAGTGCGGGTGGGGGCGGATCACCCGGTTCTGTTCGGTGAGGGTGAACAGGCCATCGCGTTCGAGCAGACGCTGGATGATGAACATGACCTCCGGGCGGCCGGCATCGTATTCGTCGAAGACCAGCGCCATCGGCCTCGTCAGGGCGTAGGGGATCACACCCTCTTCGAAGGCCGTGCGCGGCTGCCCGTCCTCGATGACGACCTGGTCCTTGCCGACGAGGTCGGACCGGGAGATCTGCCCGTCGAGGTTGACGCGCATGAGCGGCCAGTTGAGGCGGGCGGCGATCTGTTCGATGTGCGTGGACTTCCCTGTCCCGTGCAGACCCTGCACGAGCACTCGGGATCCGTGGGAGAACCCGGCGAGCACTGCCCGCGTCACCTCAGGGTCGAACCGGTAGTTCTCATCGATGCGCGGGACCAGATCGCTGTCGTCGTCGAGCATCGGCACGGGCATGTCGGCATCGATGCCGAACAGTTCTCGCAGTGTTGAAGCGTCGGCCATGAGCGCCGTCCTTTCCTGGTCGTGGTTCAGCCTCACCGTGGCAGCCGGTCAGCCCGGTCGCGGTTCAGGCCGAGTTCTCGTCGGCACGGTCGATCTCATCGAGAACGGCCATGCGCTGGGCGGCCTCTTCCACCACCGGCAGCAGTTCGACGAGGTCGTCGATCGACTTCCGGATCACGGGAGCCTGGACCGCCAGGGCCTGGTTCGACCGACCGATTTCGGTGGGGATGAGCACCGCGAGGCAGACGAGGCCCTCGAGGTACTCCTGCCGATCCAGGGCATAGCCGCAGCTTCGGGCCGAATCGAGTTCGGCCTCGAGCTCTGTTGGATCGGTGAGCGTGTGCGGGGTGAACTCCCTCAACTGTGAACTGCTCAGCAGCCTGCGGCGCGGCGTCTCCCCGTACTGAGAGGCGATCATCTTCCCGCTGGCCGAGGCATGGATCGGCACGCGGCTGCCGGCTTCGAGATGCACGCGCAGCGGGTGCGAGGTCTCGACGCGATCGAGGTAGATGACCTCATCGCCGGAGACCGCAGTGAGATTGCAGCTCTCGCCGATCTCCTCGGACAGCCGGGACAGGATCATCCGCCTTGCCCCCTGCCTCGAGTCATTGAGCAGCACGTCCTCGGCCATCCGCCGCAGCCGCGCTCCGGTGCCGTAATGACGGCCGTCGCTGTGCCGGGTGAGCAGTCCCGCACCCTCGAGCTGCTGCAGCATCCGGTGGAGTGTGGGTTTGGGCAGGCCCGTCTGCACGACGAGGGACTGGAGAGTGAAGATCTGGTCGCGGGTGGAGATGAACTCCAGCAGCGACACCAGCCTCAGCGCGGGCGTCTCACCCGCCAGAGAGACGCGTTCCTCGGGACCCGGCTCCGCCACGTCATCCATGCTCGCCTACCTTCCCGGCCTCCATCGGCCATGATCACCCTGTCTCGGAATATCGTACCAAACGAAATCTTTTTCGGAACTCTATTGACACCTATGGAGCTCGGACCATAAATTCGAGGTGTTCCGCTTTTCGAAGTGAAATGAACACAAAACCGAGACCACAAGGCAGTGGTCCTACGACGAACAGGAGACGTTGCGATGACGGAACTGGCCGATCGAACCGACGAAGCGACGCTGAGCGATGCAGTGAAGACCCAGAAGATCACCTCCTCAGAGGCCTTCGTCGAGACGATGGTGAACTACGGAGTCACCGACATCTTCGGAATCATGGGCTCGGCATTCATGGATGCGATGGACATCTTCGCTCCCGCCGGCATCGACTTCATTCCGGTGGTCCATGAGCAGGGAGCCGCGCACATGGCCGACGGCTATGCCCGCGCATCAGGTCGCTTCGGCGTCGTCACTGGTCAGAACGGGCCGGGCATCTCGAACTGCGTGACAGCGATCGCCGCTGCCTATTGGGCACATTCGCCGGTCGTCATCGTCACTCCGGAGGCGGGCACGAACTCGATCGGCCTCGGCGGATTCCAGGAGGCGAATCAGCTGCCGATGTTCCAGGAGTTCACGAAGTACCAGGGGCATGTGTCCAATGCGTCTCGCATGTCCGAATTCACCGCTCGCTGCTTCGACCGCGCGAGGTCGGAGATGGGACCCACCCAGCTCAACATCCCGCGCGACTACTTCTACGGCGAATGCGATCCGCAGATCCCGACGCCGCAGAAGATCGACCGGGGCGCCGGCGGCGCCGAGAGCCTGGAGGAGGCGGCAGACCTGCTCGCCTCGGCGAAGAATCCCGTCATCGTCTCCGGCGGCGGCGTCGTCATGGCCGATGGCGTCGATGAGTGCATCGCCCTGGCCGAGCGTCTCGGAGCGCCGGTGGTCAACAGCTACCAGCACAATGACTCCTTCCCCGCCAGCCACCCGCTGTGGGCCGGACCGCTGGGCTACCAGGGTTCGAAGGCCGGGATGACGCTGATCAACCAGGCCGACGTCGTCCTTGCTCTGGGCACCCGCCTGGGGCCGTTCGGCACGCTGCCCCAGTACGAATTCGACTACTGGCCCACCAACGCGAAGATCATCCAGGTCGACGCCGATCAGAAGATGCTCGGCCTGGTCAAGAAGATCGATGTCGGCATCTGCGGAGACGCCAAGGCCGTCGCCGAGGAGCTGCGCAACCGCCTCAACGACCGCGAGGTCGCCTGCGACGCCACGAAGGACCAGCGCGCCGAGCTCATCCGGGCCGAGAAGGAGGCCTGGGAGGCCGAACTCGATTCCTGGACCCATGAGAAGGACGAGTTCTCCCTCGACGCCATCGACGAAGCGGAGAAGGAGGACGGCAACTGGCTGCACCCGCGCCAGGTGCTGCGCGAACTCGAGAAGGCGATGCCCGCCGACGTCATGGTCTCGACCGACATCGGCAACATCAACTCGGTCGCCCACAGCTACCTGCGGTTCGAGCGCCCGCGAAGCTTCTTCGCTCCGATGAGCTTCGGCAACTGCGGCTATGCCCTGCCGACGATCATCGGCGCCAAGCGTGCGGCTCCCGAACGCCCGGCCATCGCCTACGCCGGTGACGGCGCCTGGGCGATGAGCATGGTCGAGGTCCTCACCGCGGTCCGTCACGACATCCCGGTCACCGCGGTGGTCTTCCGCAACCGGCAGTGGGGTGCGGAGAAGAAGAACCAAGTGGAGTTCTACGGCCACCGCTTCATCGCCGGCGAGCTCGACAACGGGGAGAGCTTCGCTGCCATGGCCGAGTCGATGGGAGCCGACGGCATCGTCGTCGACGACCTCGACGAGGTCGGCCCGGCCCTGCAGAAGGCCGTGGACGCACAGATGAACGACGGCAGGACCACCGTCATCGAGGTCATGTGCACGAAGGAGCTCGGCGATCCCTTCCGCCGCGATGCGCTGCGCAAGCCCGTTCGGACTCTGGACAAGTACAAGGACTACGTGTGAGTCCTCGATACTGGTGAGCGCCGGTCGCCGGAGGTGGTGCTCGGGTCGGACCCGACCACCATCTCCGGGGCTTCCGGTGCCGCCCATCACGCACGACACAATCGATCAGCGGCCCGTCGACGATGACACGGCCGCAGAAAGCTGGCGCTCACGCGATGAACTCGCCCGAACAGATCATCTACCCAGCCCGTACCGTGCGGACCCTTGATCCCGCACGACCCACCGCCGAGGCGGTCATGGTCCGCGGATCGCTGATCCGAGCCGTCGGTTCTCTCGACGAGCTCAAGGCCTACGGTCCCTCCCGCATCGACGACCGCTATGCGGATGCCGTGATCTTCCCCGGAATGGTCGAAGCCCACGCACACGCGGGCAGCGGAGGCATGTGGGAGAACACCTACGTCGGCTTCTATACGCGCAAGGATCCCGATGGTCGGATCTGGCCCGGCTGCACGAGTGTCGACGAGGTGCTCGATCGGCTGCGGGACGCCGACGCCCGACTCGGCGACGGTGAGCTGCTCATCGCCTGGGGGCTCGATCCGATCTTCTTCCCCGGCGAGCGCCTCGACAAACGCCACCTCGACTCAGTGTCGACGACGCGGCCGATCTTCGTCAGCCACCAGAGCGGACACCTGGCCACCGTGAACTCGGCGATGCTGGCCCATGAGGGAATCGACCGCGACTGCCCGGTCGAAGGCGTCGTCCGCGGTTCTGACGGCGAACCCAACGGCGAGCTGCGGGAGCCTCCGGCGATCGCACTGATCTCGAGCGCCTCTTCCCTCCTCGGCGGCCCGTTCGATCCGGCCGCTCTGCGCGGTTTCGCCGCCGACGCCCGCAACCACGGGGTGACGACCTCTGCGGATCTCGGCAACCCCTACATCATGACCGATGCCCTCGACGAGCATCGGAGCATCATCGACGATGATGACTTCCCGCTCCGACTCTCGCTCTTCCACCTCGGCGGCGGCATGGGTGCCGGCGGCGATCCGCACACGGCGTCGCGCACTCTGGCGGATTTGGCCGAGACCGGCAGCGAGAAGATGCACCTCGGCGGGGTCAAACTCTTCCTCGACGGGTCCATCCAGGGCTTCACCGCCCGGCTCCAGGCTCCTGGGTATCTGTCCGAGGACGGCAACGGCATCTGGCTGTCCTCACCAGAGGAGTTCTATCGGGCCTTCCGCGCCTATCATGCTGCCGGCTCGGTCATCCATGTCCACTGCAACGGCGACGAAGCCACCGAGCTCTTCCTCGACACCGTCGAGCAGGTGCTGGCCGAGGTGCCCCGCTGGGACCACCGGCACACGGTCACCCACAGTCAGCTGACGACTCCGGCGCAGTACCGGAGGATGAAGGCTCTGGGGGTGTGCGCGAACATCTTCTCCAACCACATCTGGTACTGGGGCGACCAGCATCGGGATCTCATCCTCGGCCCCGATCGCGCCGAGCGGATGAACGCCGCCGCCACCGCACTGCGCATCGGGGTGCCGATCTCGCTGCACTGCGATACACCCGTCACTCCCCTCGACGCGCTGGCCACGGCCTCCTACGCGGCCGAACGGGCCACTCCGAGCGGCCGCGTGCTCGGAGTCCACGAGAGGATCAGTGTGGCCCAGGCTCTCGACGCTGTCACCCTGGGAGCGGCCTATATGCTCAAGCTCGACCACCTCGTCGGGTCGTTGGAGGCGGGCAAATTCGCCGACTTCGCGATCCTCGACCGGGATCCCTGCGAGTGCGAACCCGCCGAACTGCGCGAAGTCACCGTCCACGGGACCGTCGTGGCCGGCCGGCACTTCCAGGCGGCAGGCTGAGCGATGATCGAGCTGACAGTGATCGGCGGCTATCTCGGGGCGGGCAAGACCACTCTGCTCAACGAGATCCTCGATCGGACCGACGGTGAACGCGTCGCGGTCATCGTCAACGACTTCGGCACGGTCAATATCGACGCGGAGATCATCGCCAGCGACGACGGCCGGACCTGGGAGATCGCCAATGGGTGCATCTGCTGCGACCTCTCGGACGGAATGGCTTCCGCGATCGAGAGCATCCGGACCGCCACTCCCCCGGTGACGCGCATCTTCGTCGAGGTCAGCGGAGTCGGACAGCCCGAGGTCGTCGCACGCTGGGGCGACCATCCCGGTTTCTCCCGAGGCGGTTCCCTCGTCTGCGCCGATGCCACCTCCATTCGCCGGGACGTCAACCGGAAATGGGTGGGAGAGACGGTGCTGTCGCAGCTGCGCGGTGCCGACCGGATCCTGTTGACGAAGACGGATCTGGTCGACGAGCTGCAGCTGCGCGAGGTCGAGGACTGGTTGGCCGCGCACCCGGCCATCGACGCGGAGTCCGTCGACCGGGGCGAGGTCCTGGCCGGTGGTCGGGCGGGGCGACCGGAGACGGCGGCGCACAATGCGGATGACGCCGTCGCCGAGCCGATGCCATCAGCCGAGGACGGGGACGTCGGCCACGCTCCCGCACGGGCCCACAGCTCGTGGTCGATCACGGCCGCCTCGGCGATCGACCCGGAGCAGCTGTGCGGTCTCATCCTCGACCTGCCCGAGACCGTCGTCCGCGCCAAGGGGCTCCTGCCCGACAAGCGGAGGCCCGGCCGCCGATTCCTCGTCCAATATGACGGTACGAGGTGCGAGACCAGCGAGGTCGCCCCGGATGGCGCGACCTCGGACGGCGGCACGGTCGCGGACAGCTTGGGCGCACGAGAGTCCGCGGCCTCGGACGGCCTGGGCCGACTCGTCATCATCGCGGCCGGCGACCATGCCGGCACTCCTGAGGCCGTGACCTCACTGGCCCAGGCACTTCACGGGTGGGTCGGCGACTAGCCGGCCCCGATCTTCGGAAAGGGAACAATGAAGTTCACCCGCAGAAAGAACAACGCGGACCGCCCGCGACCGCTCAAGGGGCAGGCGACCCGCCTGCTCACCCCGGTCATCGCGATCGCAGCAGCGCTGGGTCTGGTGCTCAGCGGATGCGCTGCACCGTCCGCGCTCGTCGGCAACGGCGATGACACACTCATCTTCGGCACAGGTTCGGTCCCTCGCGTGCTCAATCCCGCGGTCCAGTCGGGACTCGCCACAGCGACGCCCGGCGCACAGCTCTTCGCCAGCCCGGTCCGGCTGAACAGCGATATGGAACCGGAACCCTACCTTGCGCAGTCATGGGACGAATCGAAGGACGGGAAGACAGTGACCCTCCATCTCGCCGATGATGCGAAGTTCCACGACGGCCGGCCCGTCACCTCCGAGGACGTGGCGTTCTCACTCGGAGTCGTCAAGCGGGAGCATCCCTTCGGGGCCAACCTCTTCGGCCCTGTCACCAACGTCGACACACCCGACGACCAGACCGTGGTGATCAATATGTCCCGCAGGCATCCGGCCCTCATGACTGCGATGAGTCCACCGTTCCTTCCGGTCATGCCCGAACACGTCTACGGCACCGACGACACCGTGGTCGACCATCCGCAGAACGCACACGACGTCGTCGGTTCGGGACCATACCAGCTGCGCAACAATCTTGAAGGAAAGCGGATCGTGCTCGACAAGGTCGATGACTTCTTCATGCCCAACGAGGAGGCACCACAGCAGGTGCTCATCGAGATCATCTCGGATGAGAACACCCTGGCCCTGGCTACGGAGAAGGGCGAGATCGACATGATGCTATCGAACACTCCGTCGATCCTCTCGCGCATGGAAGCCGTCGACGGAGTCACGGTCGCCGACGAAGGCTACGAAGGGCTGGGAGCCCTCACCTGGCTCGGATTCAACGTCAAGAGCGACAACGTCTCGGACAAGCGGGTGCGACAGGCGATCGCCTATGCGATCGATCGCGACTACCTCGTCAACAAACTCCACCGGGGTCAGATCGAGCCGGCGACGAGCCCGATCGCCAACGGCAGCCCCTACTTCGACGATTCGCTGCCGCGCTATGACCGCGATCTCGACAAGGCCGCGGACCTGCTCGACGATGCCGGGTACCCGCTCGACGAGCACGGCAATCGCTTCACCGTCCAACTCGACTATGATCCGCTCAGCGCCGAAATGTCGTCGAGCATCGCCGAAACCATCAAGGCCAACCTCAGGGACGTCGGCATCACCGTGCGGATCCGAAGCTCCGCCGACGAACCGACCTGGGGCAATCGGGTAGCGAACTACGACTACGACATGACCCTGGACAACGTCTGGAACTGGGGCGACCCAGCCGTCGGAGTCGAACGCACCTACCTCTGCGACAACATCAAGAAGGGCGTGCTCTGGGCGAACATGTCCCAGTACTGCAATGAGGACGTCGATCGACTCTTCAAGAAGGCGGCGGCTGCTCCCAACGAGAAGGCGCGGACAGCTGACTATGCGAAGATCCAGAAGATCCTCACCGATGAGCTGCCCGTGCTGCCGCTGGAGAACCAGCAGTACCGCAACATCTATTCGGACTCCGTGAAGAACGCCCCCAACGGTCCGTTCGGCATCATGTCACCGCTGCTGGACACCTCGATGGAAGGTTGACCATGTCACTGACAGCTCCACCGAAGATCAAGCTCAAAGGGCGCAGGAGCATGGCCCTGGCGAGGACCCGTTCGATCGCCTCGCGCATCGCCCAGGCTGTCCTCCTCCTGCTCGCCGTCATCATCTTCAATTTTGTGCTCATCCACCTCGCCCCCGGAGACCCGGCGACGGTCATCGCCGGTGAGTCGGGCGGCACCACCCCCGAGCAACTCGAATCGATCAGAGAAGCCTACGGGCTCAACGACCCGATCCTCGTCCAGCTCTGGCACTACCTCGTCAAGATCGCCCACTTCGACCTCGGCTACTCGTTCTACTTCGGTCAGGACGTCACAGCGCTCATCGGCGAGCGCCTGTATCCGACAGTTCTCCTCGCCGGGACCGGCATGCTCGCCGGGCTCGTCCTCGGAACGCTGCTCGGAGTCGTCGCCGCCATCAAACCGAAGGGGGTGCTGAGCTACGTCGTCACGGTCATCGCCCTTGTCGGCTTCGCCGCACCGGTGTTCTGGACCTCGGTGCTGCTGCTCCTGGCGCTGTCGATCACCCTCCCGATCTTCCCCGTTCAGGGGATGAACTCGATCATCGTCTCCCCTCACACGCTCCCGCAGATGTGGGACACTGCGATGCACCTCGTTCTCCCGGCCACGGCTTTGGCGCTCATCTACGTCGCGCTCTACAGTCGCACTGCGCGGACGAGCATGCTCGAGGTCCTCGACTCCGACTACATCCGCACGGCGTGGGCGAAGGGTCTGGGCGGCAAGGTCGTCATCTTCAAGCATGCGCTGCGCAATGCGGTGCTGCCCGTCGTCACCCTCTTCGGCCTCCACGTCGGCGCGCTGCTGTCCTCCGTCGTGCTCATCGAGGTCGTCTTCAACTGGCCCGGGCTCGGTTCGCTGCTGCTCGAGTCGATCCTCCGCAGGGACACTCCTGTGATCCTCGGGATCCTCTTGGCCAGTTCCGTACTCGTCATCATCGCCAATCTGGTCACCGACGTGGCCTACCGCATCATTGATCCGCGGATCGCCATCTCAGGAGGACCGCAATGACCGACACCATGTCACGTCCGGGCGCCGGACAGGAGCAGGCCGAACCAGGGCGCGGGAAGATCCCGAGAAAGCGTCCGACGACTGCGTGGACGCTGTTCCGTCGCAACCGGGTCGCCCTCATCGGACTGTCACTGCTCGTGGCGATCCTGCTCGCCATCACCTTCGGCCCGATGCTATATCCGAACAATCCGTTCGAGATCGTCGGCATCCCGATGGAGGCACCTGGAGAGTCCTCAGTGCTGCTGGGGACGGATGCCCTCGGCCGGGACCTCTTCGCCGAGCTTCTCTACGGCGGTCGGGCGACGATGCTCGTCGGCGTGGTCGCGGCCGTCCTGTCCACGGCGATCGGCATCATGCTCGGCGGGCTGGCCGGGTATCACCGGGGCTTGGCCGACTCCGTGGCCGTGCGGATCACGGAGTTCTTCCAGGTGCTGCCGCCCCTACTGCTGGCCATGGTGCTGGTCACCCTGTTCACTCCGAGCCTGATGACAATCACGATCGCCATCGGCGTCGTCAGCTGGCCCGCGACCATGCGCATCACCCGGGCCGAGTTCCTCCGCATCCGCGAGCTCGACTACGTCAAGAACGATCGTGCCGCCGGCGCCGGTGACTTCTGGATCATCATGAAGACGATCCTGCCGAACGCGCTACCGCCGATCGTCGTCATGTCGACCCTGGTCATCGGTCAGGCGATGCTCTTCGAGGCGGGGCTGAGCTTCCTCGGCCTCGGCGACCCCAACACGATGAGCTGGGGCCTGATCCTTGGCAACAACCGCGAGCAGATGCTCACTGCCTGGTGGCCCGTGGCCTTCCCGGGACTGGCCATCTTCCTCGCCGTGCTCAGCGTCAGCCTCTCCGGCGACGGACTCAACGACGCCCTCAACCCCAAAGGTCGTGAACGATGAACACTGCAACGATCAGTTCGACTGCCACCGCCGACGCCGAGCGCGGACCGGAGCCTGCGGGTGCCGACGAGTCGCCAATCCTGTCGGTGAAGAACTTGTCGGTGAAGTTCCAGGACAACACAGCCGTCGATGCCGTCTCCTTCGACGTCAGGCCGAGAGAGGTTCTCGCGATCGTCGGGGAATCCGGGTCGGGGAAGTCGGTGACCTCCCTGGCGATCATGCGCCTGGTCGAGCTCTCCTCCGCGGGCAAGGTCACCGACGGTCAGATGTGCTTCACTCGGTCAGGCGGTGAGGTCGTCGACCTGCGCACGGCTCCGGAAGCGACGATGCGCGCGATTCGGGGCAATGACATCTCGATGATCTTCCAGGAGCCGCTGACCTCGCTCAACCCGGTCTATTCGGTGGGCAATCAGCTCGCCGAGGTGTTGCGCGTGCACAAGGGGATGGCCCGTCGTGAGGCGAGGAAGGGCGTC
The DNA here is from genome assembly GCF_017808095.1 of Brevibacterium renqingii. Taxonomy (NCBI): domain Bacteria; kingdom Bacillati; phylum Actinomycetota; class Actinomycetes; order Micrococcales; family Brevibacteriaceae; genus Brevibacterium; species Brevibacterium renqingii. The sequence continues at coordinate 48,658 of NZ_JADBHG010000001.1, forward strand.
ATCGAGCTCATGGAGAGAGTGCGCATCCCCGAACCCGAACGCCGGGCCAGGCAGTACCCGCATCAGATGTCCGGCGGCATGCGGCAGCGCGTCGTCATCGCGATGGCTTTGGCCTGCCAGCCGCGGATCCTCATCGCCGACGAACCCACCACGGCACTGGATGTGACGATCCAGGCACAGATCCTGGCACTGCTGCGTGAGCTGAAGAACGACCTCGACGCCGGCATCATCTTCATCACCCACGACATGGGTGTCGTCGCCGAGATCGCCGATCGGGTCCTCGTCATGCGCAAGTCGCAGGCGATCGAGACGGGCAGCGTGGAGGATATCTTCCACAATCCTAAACACCCGTATACGAAGAAGCTGCTCAGCGCGGTGCCGAAGCTCGGGGCGATGAACGGCACCGACTCCCCCGTACTGTTCCGACTAGACGAGGAAGAGGCCTGCTGATGACGAAGATCCTCGAAATCGACAATCTGGTCAAGGGCTTTTCGATCTCCGGCGGGATGAAGGTCCATGCCGTCGAGGACGTCAGCTTCCATGTCGACAAGGCGGAGACGTTCGCGCTCGTCGGAGAGAGCGGGTGCGGCAAGACCACACTGGCGAACCTCGCGATGCGTCTGCAGAAGCCCGACAGCGGAACGATCAGGCTCCTCGACACGGATATCACCGATCTGGGAACACGCGGTCTGCGCCCGCATCGCCGTCACCTGCAGATGATCTTCCAGGATCCGTTCGCCAGCCTCAATCCGCGCAAAACCGCGGGCAGGATCGTCGGTGATCCGATGCGACTCAATCGCACGGCCTCGAACGGAGACGTCGAGGCCCGCGTGGCCGAACTGTTCGAACTCGTCGGCCTGAGTGCCGATGACATGCGGAAGTACCCGCATCAGTTCTCGGGCGGTCAGCGGCAGCGCATCTGCATCGCACGAGCGCTCACGCTCAATCCGAGCCTCATCGTCGCAGACGAGGCCGTGTCCGCCCTCGACGTGTCCGTGCGAGCCACGGTGCTCAACCTCATGATCGAGCTGCAGCAGGAGTTCGAACTGTCGTATCTCTTCGTCAGCCACGACCTGGCGGTCGTCGAGAGGATCGCGCATCGGGTAGCCGTGATGTACCTGGGGCAGATCGTCGAGATGGGGCCGCGGCGTCAGGTGTTCGAGAACCCGCAGCACTCGTACACACAACGCCTCATGGATGCCGCGCCGATCGCCGACCCGAGCCAGAAGCGCGAACGAGCCCTCATCGCCGGTGAGATCCCCAGCCCTGTCTGGCCCGAGGACCAGGGCCCGGAGAGAGTGACCTTGCGCGACCTAGGAGGCGGACACCTGGTGGCGGCCGAGTGACGGCTCACTGCTTGCCGAGGATGCCGTCCCCGCCGTCGACGTTGAGCAGGGTGCCCGTGACGAAGCCGGCGTCGTCCGAGCACAGCCATACGGCAGCGGCCGCCTGCTCCTGAGGACTGGCCATCCGCTTCATCGGGATGGCCTCGGTGACCTTCCTGTACTCCTCTGGGGACGCTTCAGCCCACGAACTCAACGCCGCCGTCATCGTCGCCGCGGGGCAGATCGCATTGACTCGAATGCCCTGTGCGGCGTATTCCAACGCTGCCGTCTGCGTCATTCCGTTGACCGCCCATTTCGAGGCGTTGTAGGGCGACAGCCCAGGACTGCCGTTCTTGCCCGACATCGACGATGTGTTGACGATAGCGCCGGACCCCTGTGTCGCCATCTGCCTCAGTTCGTGCTTCATGAAGCCCATGAGGCCGAAAACGTTGACGTCGAAGAGCCGCTGCCAGTCGTCACGGTCCTGGTCACTGAATGGCAGGGCAGCGGCTCCGAGTCCGGCATGGTTGTGTGCGAAGTCGAGGCTGCCCCATCGTGAGACGACTTCCTCGACGACGGCTGCGGCATCGTCCTCGGAAGACGCGTCGACGATCCTTCCTTCGGCGGTGCCGCCCTCGGCGCGGATGAGTCGGCAGGTCTCCTCCACTGCCTCGCCGTCGATATCGGTGACCAGGACCGCGGCGCCCGCCTCGGCGAAGGCCATGGCGCTGGCGCGTCCGATTCCACTTCCTGCCGCCGTGACGAAGCCGTTCTTTCCCCTGAGATCTGTCATAACGTTCCTCTCTCCTGCCTGTGGCAGCGTGTGGTGGCGCCGGCATGTCGCCGACACCTGTCGACGGCAGCAGATTCTGCGCCGACTTCACCCACGTCGTTGCGGGAAAGCCTGGCAGCAGATTGCTGTTGCCTATGGTGAACTGTCATTAATCATAGAATTGATTCTATTGGCTGTGAACCGAATGCTTCCTTCTACCCCAGCCCGTCCCACACCATTCTCTGCCGCAGGGCTGGCGCCAGCACGAGGGCGGCGATGACGCTGCCGACCAGCAGCACCCAGGCACCGAAGTAGGTGAAGAGTTTGAGTTCGGGAGCCAGCTGCGGCCCGAAGTCGGCGGCCATGAGGATCACTCCCCCGAGGATGAGCGCCGTGGACACGATCACCTGGATGAACTGCTCGACGGTGGACTTGAGCAGGTTCTTGATCATCGAGATGTTCAGCCCTGATGTGCCGACGTCAAGCGTTCCGTCCTGCAGGTGGCCGGCGATGCGAGAGAGCTGTCCGGGCAGCTCGGCGATCTGCGGTGCAGTCGCGGCTGCATAGAGAGTGAATTCCTGCCGGTCGACGCCCAGTCCGCCGACCTCACGCAGCAGCGTCCTCCCGTTCTGAGTCACCAAAGCCAGCAGGTTGAGTTCGGGAACCAGCCGGGTGATCGATCCTTCGAGGGTGCTGATCGCGCGGAAGGCCGTCGCTACCGAGGCGGGCATCGGGAACCCGAAGTCGACGACGAAATCGATGAGCTCGCCGAACAGTGCCGCCGAGGTGGATCCCGGCAGTCCGTCACCGAACTTCAGCATGATCTGCCCGATCTCACGTTGCAGCTCCCGCAGGTTCACATCACTCGGCGTGCCCAGCAGCTCCAGGATCGCAGCTGTCGCCGCTTGCGAGTTCTGCGAGTCGAAGGCCATGAGCAGCAAGGCGATGGCACGCCGGTCACGTTTGTCGATGCGACCGACGGCACCGAAGTCCACGAGTCCGGCACGACCGGATTGGGAGATGACGATGTTTCCCGGGTGGAGATCGGCGTGGAAGATGCCTTTGCCGAGCACCTGACGTACGACCATGAGGAACAGGTCCTCAGCGATCTCCCTACGGGCCAGTTCGGAGAGGTTGTCGACCACCTCGGCGGCGTGGGACAGGGGGATGCCCTCGACGAGGTCCATGACGATGACGAACTCGCCGGAGAGTTCCTTGTGCACGTGCGGGATGTGGACCGTCGAGTCGGTCTTCGACGTCGAACGTCCGGTCTCGTCGGCGAGGCGGAGCGCTTCGATGTGCCCCAGTTCCCCGCGGTAGTCGAGTTCGCCCTGGAGTGAGTCGACGAAGCTGTGGGCGAGCTTCGCGATGCCGATCTTCTGCGCCCACTCCGTCGTCCGCTCCAGACGCTCGGCCAGGGTGAGGACGATATCGCAATCGGCGCGGACCTGTTTGCGGATCTTCGGTCGCTGCACTTTCACCGCCACCGCGCGACCTTCCAAGGTCACCGCACGGTGAACCTGCGCGACCGAAGCGCCTGCGAAGGGGACTTCGTCGAACTCGGCGAACACCTCGGCGACAGGACGGCCCCATTCGGCCTCGAGCTGGTCCTTGACCTCGGAGAAGGGAACCGGTTTCACCCCGGCCTGCAGGGTGGAGAACTCTTCGACGAACTCGTGCGGGATCATGTCACCGCGGGTAGCGATGAACTGGCCAAGTTTGATGAAGGTGACGCCTGAGGCGGCGAGGGCGTCGCGCGTTGTCGAAGCAATCTCGCGCAGGGACACCCGCAGGGTCGGAATCCTCGGCTTGAGGTAGCGGGAGAGTCCGAACTTGATGAGGATCTTCTGGATCTGCGCGAGCCGGTTGAGTCGGCGATACCAGGTGGGGATCTTCGGAGCGTTGCGGATGAGTGAGCTGAGCGTGCCCGAGGGCATGACGAGTTCGATCGCCAGGAGGACGAACATCTGAATGACGATGAACCACGCGAAGAGCAGTAGGAAGACCATGATGGCCGGAAAGCTCATGTCCAGGGTCGGATAGTATCCGCCTGCGGAGATACCGAGCATCTTGTAGGCCTGGAGTGTGATCGGCCAGATCGACAGGCCCATGATGAGGGAGACGATCGTGTTACGGGCGGCACCGGTGCCGGTGAGCATCATCCGCCGGACGAGGAATCCGACGATGAGCGCGCTGAGGACACCCAGTCCGATGGTGTAGAGGATCGTCACCCGTCGTCCCTTCCGTCGTCTGTGGTCCCCGCCGAGGTTCGGAATCGTTCACCGAGGTTCGGGGCCGTCACCAGCCTAATAGATCAGGTGGGGTGGAGATTGAGAGTTCGCAGGGTGTCGACGGAAGGACGGTGCCTCCCACTCACTCCGGCCGATGCGCGGCCATCACCTTCTTGAACAGCTCGTCGCCGAGTTTGTCGTACGACGCGTCCTCCGGGTACCACTCGTCGAGTGAGGCGAATTCGCCCTTGTCGTCGAAGCCGAGCTCGGTCACGCTCTTCTGCCACTCCTCCCCCGCACTGCTCAGCGCCTTCGGGGCCTCGGCAACTCCGGCCTTCTCAGCGGTCTTGTCCGACAGCGCCTTCGCGTACTTCGCCATCTGCTTCTGGACATCGTCCTCGAACGGCTTGACGGAACCGCCGTTGTCCTTCGCCTGCTCGACGGCCTGAGCCTTCGCACCGATGACGACCTCCATCATCGTGGAGAACGTCGTCGACATCGCGTCGAAGACCACCTGCTGATAGGCCACCGGAAGTTCCGAGTACTTCTTCCCGGCCGTGATCGCACCGGCCGAACGGGCGATTCCCGCATCGGAAGCGACACCGATGTGCGGTGCGACCTCGAAGGTGCCGGCCTCGACGTTCGGCGCCAGCTGACCGAGATCGCAGTCGACGGTGCCGCGCTGCAGCGCCTCATAGGTCTCCGGGAACGACAGAGACACCGGGGTCGCGCCGAGGTCGGTGACCTGCTTGCCGGCCGCCGCCGAGCCGACGCGGATCTGCTGTCCCTTCCAGTCCTCCGCGGTGGTCATCGGCTCGGAGCACATCGTCGAATACCCGCCGGCGGCGAGCATCGGGATGAGTGGGACGAGGTTCTTGTCCTCGAACTCGGCGAGCACCTCGGGCGTCTCCCAGGCTGCTTGGACGCCGGCCGCATTCGCCGCCAGATCGCTGGCCACCGGCGAGCTCGGCAGCGTCGACATCGCGGTGCCGAGCGCATCGAAGGCCGGATACTCGGCCGGGGTGTAGGACGGCAGAGTGAACGCGAGGTCGACGCGCCCGTCAGCCAGCGCATCATCGACGTCGGCATAGCTGGCGATCGCCTGCCCCCATACAATGTCGACGGTGATCTTGCCGCCAGAGCGTTCCTCGATCGCCTTCTTCACATCGAGCCCGTTCGGCGCGAGGATCGACTTCTCCGACATCGCCGACGGCTGGAACTTCAGGGTCACCGGGTCGAGGTCGGCCAGAGCCTCATCGATCTCGTCCTGCGACGCGTCCGCGGCGAAGCCCTCCCCCGCGGCGGTCTCCGAGTCCGAACCGCCACCGCCGACCGATCCGGCGCACCCGGCGAGCAGAGCCAAAGATGCCGCCATCGCTGTGACAGTGGCGGGGCGGACTGCCGCCGAACGGATGCGGTGCATGGGACTCCTTTGAACGAACGCTGTGAATTCTCTTAGATCATAGATCCGAATCCGCTCGCCCCGACCTCGAACGAGCATGACTCCGCTCACACCGTGCGGAAGCGATCCGACAGCACGTTCGTTGGTTCGGTGGGCCGCCTCGGCGGGGGTCATCCGGCCGCCATGCCGCCGCTTGTGCGTTCGATGAGGTCAGGAAGCCACTCCGTCATTCCGGGGGCGACGATCATGAGGACGAGGAAGACCACGGCCACGGGCAGGAACCACAGGAGTGAGGTGAAGATGTCCCGCAGTGTGACGGTGTGCCCGAGGTTGACGTCGGGGTGCTTGGCGATGCTGTGGACGATGTAGGGGATGATGCCGACCGGCGGGGTGATCATGCCGAACTCGCCGAGCAGGACGACGAAGACGCCGAACCACAGCGGGCTCACCCCCATCGTCTCGAGCGTCGGCAGCAGGATCGGGATGGTCAGCAGCATCATCGACATGGTGTCGAAGAACATGCCCATGATGACGTAGAGGACGATGAGCACGAGCAGGAACCCCACCGTCGACAGGCCCAGGCTCGTGATGAACCCGGTGAGGATGGGGGCGAGCCCCGTGATCGCCAGCAGGCTCGTGAGCATCGTGGCGCCGATCATGATGAAGAAGATCGCCGAGGTGGCCGACACCGTTGCCAGCGCCGATTCCGCGACCTTGCGCCACGGTCGTTCGCCTCGTTTCTCCCACAGGCACAGCAGTACCGAGCAGAGAGCGGCGGCGGCTCCCGCCTCAGTGGGAGTGAAGATGCCGGAGAACATGCCGCCGAAGAGCACGACGAGGATAACCAGGAATCCCCAGACGCCGCCGAGCGAGGTGAAGCGTTGGCGCCACGTGGGTCGGGTTCGTTCAGTGGTGCCGGCCTCGCGGCCGACGAGCGACGGTGCGACGAGGCCGATGGCGAAGATGAAGATGGCGAAGCAGAGGGCCAGGAGAATGCCGGGCACGGCTCCGGCCATGAGGGCGGGGCCGACCGGCACCGAGGCGATGCCGGCGTAGACGACCATGAGGATCGACGGTGGGATGAGGTTGCCCGTCATACCGGAGACCATGATCGTGCCGACCGCCATGCGTCTGTCGTAGCTGGCTTTGAGCATCTCGGGGATTCCGGCTCGGCCGAGAGCGTAGGTCATGCCGATCGTCGAGCCGGTCACGGCGGACAGTCCGGCTCCGGCGAAGGTGGTGCCGATGCCGATGCCGCCGGGCAGCCAGGAAAACCAGTGGTCGGCGACGCGGTAGATCTTCGCCGACAGCCCGGACTGGGTGAGCAGCATGCCCATGAAGATGAACATCGGCAGCACGCTGAGCGTCCAGTCCGAGACCGCGCTGAATGGCGCGGTGGCCAGGATGTTCATGGTCGCGGGAATGCCGGACACGGCGTAGACGCCGATGATCGATGGCACGGACAACGCGATGGCGACGGGAACGGAGATAAAGAGGAGGACGAGCATCATTCCGATGCACCAGGCTCCACCGATGGCAGCAGTTGGGCTGGTGAAGAGGCCGATGAGGCAGACAGCGACGAGTCCGAACCCGATGGTCAGGGCGAGGGGACCGGAGCGTTCGCGACGCGAGACTGTGGGGAAGAGCGCGGTGGTGTTCGGGCGCCCAGTGCCGGTGATGTTCGCGCTGCTTGCGTGGTCTGGTGGCAGGGATGCGCCGGTGAGATCGGTGTTCGCGTTCACTTCTCCTCCCCTGCCTCGGTGCGGCGGCGGAGAATCGCGACGACGTCGAGGATGTAGAGCACAGCGAGGAGCACGAACACAATCGGCACGAGGTAGTACACCGGCCACGTGATGACATCGGAGACATCGGCGGTCGATCCGATGGCCGTGTTTTCCAGTGCCTTGCTCAGCCCGAACCAGGCGAAGGCGATCGACACGAGTGCGCCGAGGAGGCACGCGAAGACCGTGAACACCGCAGCGGTGGCAGGTTTTACCCGCTCGATGGCCATGGTGACGGTGATGTGTTGCTTCTGCAGCTGGGCGGCAGGAATGCCGAGCAGTGCCACGATGGGCAGGTACCAGTATTCGACGATCTCGTTGGTGGCGTAGATCGGGGCGTGGAAGATCGATCGGGCCAGGGCGTGGGTGACGATGTGGAGCATCATCACGATGATTGCCGCGGCCGTGGTGACCGTCAGCCACCTATCGAGGACTTTGGTGAACGTGCTCATCAGGAGTCACTGTAGCCGTCGGTCGCGGTGCCTGTGGCGGTTGCACCGCTAGCGGCTTCTGCTGCATCCGCGCCGGTTGGCGCGCCTGTCCCACCGAGGGCGATATCGGCGGCTCGCAGCGCATCGATGAGATCGACCACCTCGGAGGCGTCTGCTAGACCGTCGGCTATCAGCGCGGAGACTCGACGGGCGCCGGCTTCTTCCAGGGCGATGGGGTCGATGCCAGCGATTTGGGAGAAGCGGCGGGCGCTGCGGGGCAGCAGTGCGACGCCGAGTCCGTTGGAGACGAGTGATTGGATGGCTCCGGGGTTGTCCGTGATGTGGCGGGTCCGAGGTTCGAATCCGGCGGTGCGGCAGAGGCGCTCGGCGGTGGACCGGCAGCGCACGCATCCCATAATCCACGGCAGCTCGGCGACGTCGTTGAGGTGTTCGATCTGCCCGGCACGGTTCCACCGTTCGGGTACGAGCAGGTCGAGGTGGTCGGCGCCGAGGTCGACGTTCTTGTGTCCGGCGAGCTCGGGCGGGGCTTCGTCTTCGTGGTGGAAGAGGAACGCGATGTCAATGGCACCGTCGTCGAGCAGGCTCAGCGCTTCGGGCGGTTCGGCCTCGGAGACCTCGTACGAGTGATGGAGCGGTGAGTCCGTACTTGTGCCGGCGTTTGCCTCGAGCCGGCCGAGTGCTGCGGCCAGTGGGCCGATGACGAAGCTGGGGAAGCCTGCGAGGCGAACATTGCGCCCACCGAGGCCGAAGGCCTTCGCCAGATCGCTGCGCAATCCCGTCACCGAGGCGGCCACATCGCGGGCGCGGATGCGGGCAAGCTGACCGGCGGTCGTCAGCCTGATACCGCGTGGGGTGCGGTCGAAAAGGGTGACGCCGAGGTCCTTTTCCAGCGCGGTCATGTGTTGAGACAGTGCTGGTTGGGACCAGCCGAGGACGCGGGCGGCGGCGCCGATGCTGCCGGATTCGGCAATGGCGCCGAAGATGAGGAGGCGTTTGGGCTCACCGAGGTCGAGAGCCTGTTCAAAGACATTAGCCATAAGCTCAGCTTATGCCAGAGCAGTGGGAACTGGGTCTACCGGGAGTCTCCGGTTCACGCGAGACTGGTCACAAGGGACGACTTTGAATCGTCGCGTCATCGCTGAGTTGAGGAGTGGGAGTATGCGCAGGATCGGTCTGCTGGGTGGAATGAGCTGGCATTCGAGCATCGAGTACTACACGAAGATCAATGATGCCGTGGCGAAGCAGCTCGGCGGTCACCATTCGGCGCAGATCCTGCTCGACTCGTGCGACTTCGCCGATATCCGGTCGATGCAGGAAGCCAACGATTGGGCGGGCAACGATGCATCCCTGACGGCGACGGCGCAGCGTTTGGTCGACGGCGGAGCCGAGGGTGTAGCGATTGCCACGAATCTCATGCACAAGTGTGCCCCGGCCATCGAGGCGCAGGTCGATGCACCGCTCATCCACATGGTCGATTCAATCGCGACGATAGCGAAGCGCCAGGGTTATTCGACGCTGGCTGTGCTCGGTACCAGATGGACGATGCTCGAGGATTTCTACACGGGTCGACTCGAGTCACAGGGCATCAAGACCCTGGTTCCCGATGAGGCAACATGCCTCGAGGTCGACCAGATCATCTGGGATGAGCTCACTCAAGGGAAGTTCACTGATTCCTCCCGAGCCCGATACGTCGAAATCATGAATGAACTCAAGGCCCGCGGTGCCGAGGCCGTGACACTGTCGTGCACGGAGATCGGTCTATTGGTTCCCCCGGAGACCGCTCCCCTACCAGCCATCGACTCCGTCGACGCTCACGTCGCCGCGATTGTCGACTGGCTAATAAATCAGAACGCATTTGCCTGAGATCTATGAGGCAACACTACCCATCTACAACAATCAAGCTAGCAGTACCCGCTCAAATCGAAATAACCTCAAGCGTCTAAAGTTTCATAGGTAAATAGAGAGTACCCTACAAAACCAACCAAAACCAACAAAGGAAAGAACCCAGGCAAAAACAGGAGCGGCAGCACCCCCACCTTCAAACCGACGCTAACCATAAACCCAATGCAACCCATAAGCGCCAATATCAAGGGCACACGAACGAAACTCACCGCACATACGCTAAGCACCACCGATAGCAATATCAAGACCATTGCACCAAGCATCACAATACCAAACAAGTTCATTACCGAAACAAACAAAACAGGCAGACGGTTCAACTCTGATCCTGACACCACGCTAAACAGGGCATATCCAATAAACCCAAACAGGCTCACAACGCCCGCCAGCAAGACCGATCGAATGAACTTGAAATCATAATTAGTAGTTAACGAGTCAACGCCAATAGATAACCACTTCGGGAATTCAGGCCCGAACAACTCGCGGTACTCGAACCGTGACCCAATCCACCACCATATACCACCAAACGCTAAAGCGAGACTATAGACTAAGACTCCCGTCCACAGAGCGTTACTGGCCGCCGAATAGAGCGATTTACCCAGAATCGAAGGCACCAAGACCGCGATAGATAGAAACATAAAATATATGGTCATGCGCAGGCGGTAAATACGTAGCGAAAGAAACTCCAAACGATCACCAAGGCGATCAATCCGTCCATACATTCCAGTGCGCTTTAGATTCGGATAAGCCCATTTACATATCTCGAAACGAAATACAGATCTGGTATTCAAATAAGATGCAATTGGATGATCAAATATAGGACTCCGGCGTGTCGGAACCGAACCTTGAATCACTCCAGATGGCAATTCAGGCACAGACATACTGCCGACTATGTCGCTAAGAGAGCTGATTTCATGCCACTCTATTTTGGACCGCAACGGCCTCAGTTTCGGGAAAACTAAATTTCGTGATCGTTGATATCGCCAACCGAAAAAAGCGCTCACCAGGCCCACAAAGATAAGCAATGGTCCGTACCAAGTGTCGGGCCATACGCTATGCGAACTCGCTTCCACAAAGTCAGTCAATAACGACACCGAATCTGGCATCATCAGTATCGATGGAAAATTGAACAATAATGCCGTAGTCAAGTAGATCACTATTTGAAAGCCAAAAGTATTACCCAATTCACCTGGCTCAAATACCCGAACCACTCCTCCTACGATCAGCGCGTTCGACAATACATTTGCCCAGGCATATATTATCCATTGTCTATTACTCACCTCTCGCAACACAGAGATCGGCTTCAATCCGGACGCTAACCCGGTATATTTTCGCACCTTGGGGTACCTACCGTCGGGCAGAGTGCTCAGCAGCTGGTGAGTAATATAGCCGCCTTGGGAGTGCCCGATTACCCAAACATGTTCACTGTTCTCTGATGCATACGATAGAGCATTATTGGTGCGCACATTCACCGCATCGAGAGCTCTTCCGCCCTTCGACGCAATGGCGAGGTGCTCAAAAACATCAAATCTGCTTTGTGCATATAAAAGCACTCCAACTGCCAGCGCGACGAGTATAGCTACGGTCGGCCATAAATAAGCAGTTAATCCTAGTGAAAGAATAAGTAATATAGTGAACCAGGTGGCCATCCGCCATACAGTAGGAGCCAGAGCCAACATTTCCGTCAGAGCTCCGCTGCCTTTTTTTGAGGTCTTCTGCGCTGCTTCCTTGGAATAGGTGCCGGATGTAAAGTCTTCGTGGTATCTGGGCATGACTGCGAGCATAATCAAGATGGGAAGTGCAACTAAGAGCCGACCGGACCTCCTAACCGCAGCGCCGATTCCTTTTTCTCGCTCCTGTTCGACAATATCGGCCCAGTGAACTTCGATGATAGCTGACGGTTTACTAGTCGATATTTCCAGTTCCTGTAAATTAACCCCTTCGGCTACAGTTTCTGACTTTCCACGCTGATGTTTTACCTCGAACTGATCAAGGCTCTCTTCCACACAGCTCGTGAATGATTCGACTACGGCGAATGCCTTTTGCTTCCCTACCCCGTGAACCACGACCAGGGAGTTTCTATATTTTGCCTTGTCGATCGACTTCTGTACCTTATTTCTCGAATTACTCTTTTTCGCCATGCAACCCGCACTTAATCGATATGTTCAGTTATTGAGATTGATTCTACCACTTCCATTTGTTCGGCTGTACAACGGAATTCCTTTCGAGCGATTCGTGCGTTACTCGTTTTGGAATCAATGTAAACTTGACTTGCGATTTATGGCGTTAATTTGTGCGCATTTCACAAACCGAATACGCGAGCCTTAAATAGAGTCTTGAGTGCCAGAGTGATTAATCACATGTGAACATGTGTGAATTGAATTTCCGTAGTCATCATATAACCCAACTAACGATTCCACCGGTTTTGCCATCGCCTAATATGTCATTAATTTCATTTATATTTCGAGTACAGGTGCGTTGTTCTATTTCGACGCGGCTTCTTAAACCACACTATTTGTTCCACTAACCGTGTTGGTCTGGATTTTTAATGCATTCTCGAACTGCTCTTGAGGTTGCTAGCTCTAGTCCGCCGTGAGCCAAGGGGTGTGTTTCGCGGTAATCGAATATTCGTAATTGAAAGCGCTACCGGTGATACTGGTATTTTTACTAAGCTACGATGTATCAAGCAGAGGCCTCCCTAAAAATCAAACCGTTTTGTCACGCTGTAATACAGGTGGGATCGTCAGCCGTTAGCTGCGCGGAGGGACTATAACGGTTTCCAACCATGCACGCCAACTACCGAGACGGAACGCGTCTCCATGAGGCCGGCTTCCATTCCTAGCCCAAGCCTGATTCGGTCCAATGCCGCAAGGCGCACTGTCGCGAAAGTCGACCTTTTGTGGGAGCGCATCGGAGTCGAGAATGTAGTGGTTCCCAGCATCAAAACGACTGGTGGTCATGTGCGACCGGTCGAACGCTGCCAACGTCCCCGCAGGGATATCGTCATCAGAGGCGGCATCCTTCCCAACCCATTTTTCGCTAGCCGGGAGGTCGTTCTTATGCTGATCCCGACGGTTCCACGCCACAGTCAGGTCGGCAAAGTTCTGTAGTAGCGTCCGTGACTGCTCGGACGCGATCGATTCCGGGTGGAACTGGACTCCCCACTGTGGCCTAGTCCGATGCCGGAGCGCTTGGATGACTCCGTCTTCGGACCAAGCTGTCACCTCCAAACAGTCGGGCAAGTCGGTCACTGCGAGGGAGTGGTACCGCACCGCAGAGAAAGGAGTGGGGACGCCGGCGAACAGCTCAGTTCCGGTATTGCTGATCTGGGAGACTCGACCGTGTCGAGGTTCCGGAGCGTGCACCACGGCTCCCCCGTGCACATGTGCGATTCCTTGATGGCCGAGGCGCACGCCGAGCACGGAGATCTGTGAGTGTTCGACGACTTCGGCGCAGATGCCGAAGTCGGCTGGCCGCTCCGGGGTTCCTGGTCCCGGGGAGAGGACAACATTTTCGAACTCGTCGAGCACGCTCAGCTCGAACTCGGCCCAGTCATTGGGCACAAGCGTCGGCGCACACTCATTCACCTCGGCGAGGAGATGGAAGATGTTGAGCGTGAATGAATCGGCATTGTCGATGAGCAACGTCCGGATCACGCCTGCCTCCTCGCCAGAAGCTGATCGCCGTTGCGACAACTCAAAATTGGAGTCAGGCTCGAGCAATCAATGCGAATCGTGACCTCGGTTTGGTCAATCGATTTCGAACCGGCGTTCTGGTTACCCGCACCGACGCGCAAATTGCTTAAGCCGTTCTCTGAGTATGGACGATAGCGGGTCAATTCGAGCGTTGCATACTCGACCAGGCAACGAGTCTGCCGAACAGCACACCCAGCTGATCTTTCGTGTTACTGCCAAAACTTTCAATAGGGATCGGTGCCGCGGATTATGCGGCACCGATCCCTATTGGATTGCACGACGGGCAAGATGTGCTCAAGACCTAGCGCGTTGAACTACTTGACTTGGATGAATACTTTGTCGGCAAACATGTCAGGGCTCACTGCGAGCATGCCTGACTCAGCATCCTCGCTCGGTATCTTGATAGCGATGGGCCCCTCCGTGGAAGCGCCCTTGTAAAGCGTCTCGGCCTCGTCTTGCGCATTCGGCGCTATCACCAGGTCTTCGAGACCGTCGAAGGTGTTTCCGCCTGCCGATGCGTACTCAACGGTCGACATCGGCATTGACCCGCCCGGCTCGTCGCCCTGATAAGTCAGCTGGACGTCGATCACCATGTACTGGTTCCCCGACTCCGGCTTCTCATTGAACTCGTCAACAGCGAGAACCTCGTCAGTGGCGTCCAGCGTCACATCGGTGATCGTCATGTCCCACTCATCGGAGCTGATCTTGGTGCCGATTGCATAGGGGTTTTCCCTAGTGCCTTCTTCGGCCGAGTCACCGCCTTCTTCGACTACCGCGTTGTCAGCTTCCTGCGCAAGCGCTTCGGCGGAGACATCATCGCTGAACGCTTCGTCGAACGATGATGCCACTACAAAAAAGAACACGAGGATTCCGACAATGGTTCCAACCACCGAAATGATCAGAGCAGCAATAGAGAATCCCTTCTTGCCATTCAAGAAGAAGGAAATGATCGACAGCAAGAAAGCAATCGGAAGGAGGATCCTTCCGACAGTGAGCGCGCCTGGAATACAGGCAAAGATGAAACCGATCAACGCAAGAACAAAAGCGATGATTCCCATCACATTTTTGCCGCGGTTTCGCCTGGTCTGGTCACCCTCGGGGCCCTGCCCACTGCCATTGCCATAGGCGTAGGTTCCACCCTGATGTGGGTAGGCAGGCTCAAATGCAGCGCCCGACGGCTGGGCGTACTGGGGTGGCTGCTGCGCAGGAACGCTGTGCTGCTGCGGCCGGTTTTCTGGGAATGGGTTCTGGCTCGTGTCACCTCGACACTAGAAGGTTGAAACTAGAACTAGAATGGGCGACGTCCACAGCGGTAAATACCAAATTGCATACCACTACACCCGATAATTGCGCAAACGTTACAAATGCACTACAGGCAAGACAGCAAGACATTTATAATTTTGCACGCGGTGCATGTACTCGTGATTTAAGCTAATGCGAAGGCGCGAGTTTCTACTGCGGTGGCTTTTTCTGCCGCAGCCGATCCTTACCGGTTTGGAACGGCAATTCCTCAGCCAAGCACCATTCGTCGGGTCTTGTCTGCGAGCCCGGCCGCCTCGGCGAGCAGGGACTCCTCCGAGTCCGCGCCCGCACGGACGTACCGGCCGGTGAACGCATCCAGCGTTCCCGAGGCCAGGGCCAATGCAAGATCCGTGACCTGCTCGGGTGAGGTCCAGTCATCGCCCTGACGGAAGTCGTGGACGGGCATCGACTTCGTCATCGCCGTCTCGACGACGCCGGGTGCCATCTCGAAGATGCGCAGCCCCTTGTCGTGGCCGAAGTGGACGACGGAATCGGCGAGACGGAACAGCGACGCCTTCGACGCCGAATACACCGCATACGCCGGTGTGCCCTGCGCTCCCGACCCCGAGTTGAGGTCGATGATGCGGCTGGGACGTCCGGTCGCCTCGGCGTTAGCGAGCAGAACGGGGGCGAAGAGGTTGAGCACAAGCGCCACGCCGAGCACATTCGCGTCGACAACGCCCTTGATGCTCTCCGGATCGGCCTCCCACAGCGGCCCCTCGGTCGACTCGATGCGGCCGGCGTTGTTGATGAGCACCTGCATGCGGCGGCCCGTCTCGGTCTCGAGTGCACTCACAGACTCGCGGAAGGCCTTCACCGAGTCGATGTCGTCGGTGCACAGACCGCACCCGGTGACCGCTCCCCCGGTGGCATCAAGAATCTCGGCGGCAGCCGCTTCTGCCCTTTCCGCCGAGGTCGCCGTGACGACCACGTGGTACCCGGCCTTCGCAAACGCCTCCGACAGATACCGCCCGATACCGCGGGCACCACCTGTGACGACGGCGATCGTCTCTGCCGGCACTGCGGTCGCCTCGGAGGCAGCTTCGCCGGTGGGCATGGTGGTTCCGTAGGGCAGCTTCTCGCTCATCTTTTCCTCCTCAACTGCGGACTTCTGCACCGTGACGCTCGGCGGCCAGCTCCGTCGCCGCCTCCCGCATCGCCGAGGCCTCGTCGGCCTTGAGCGTACGGTCGGGAGCACGGAAGGTCAGGCGGAACGCCAGCGACTTCTTGCCCTCGGGCAGCTGGTCGCCGGTGTAGAGGTCGAAGGTCTCGAGCAGTTCGAGCTCCTCCCCCGCACCCTCGCGCAGGGTCGCGGCCAGAGTCTGAGTGGGCAGCTCGGCATCGACGATCAGCGCAACATCCTGCCGCGACACCGGGTAGGTCGACAGGGCACCGCCCCAGGACCGCAGGTCCTCCTGCGCCAGCAGCGCGTCGAGGTCGATCTCGAAGGCGACCGTCCGAGACGGCAGAGCGAGGTTCTCGCATACCTTCGGGTGCAGCTCACCGGCGTGACCGAGGATCTGCCCATCGGCGAGGACGAACTTGGCGGACCGACCCGGATGCCAGGGGGAGATCTGGTCGGCCTCGACCGTGACGTCGAGTCCGTTCGTCTTCGCGATCCGGCGGACCGTGTCGATGACATCGGCGGCCTCGGCCCTGCGGCCCTTGCCCCAGACGCCGGGCAGCTCCACATTGCCGGCGATGATGCCCGCGTAGTGGTACGGCTGATGCGGCACCGAGGCGTAGATGGCTTCGAGCTCCTCATCGCTCGGATGGTATCCGGGCAGGTGACGCGGTCCGGGGCCGGCAGGCAGGCCCGCCGAGGTGGACACGAGTCCGGCCTCGAACAGCGCGACATCCTTCGCCCCGCGACCGAGGTTGCGCACCACGAGGTCGACGAGCGTCGACAGCAGGTTGGTGCGCATGAGCGGCAGGTCTTCGGACATCGGATTGGCCAGACGCACGTGCTTGCGGCGCACATCGTCGGTTTCGAGCCGCAGCTGGTCATCCCGTTTGTCGTTCGTGAACGGGTACGACAGCACCTCAGTGAACCCGTCGGCGGCCAACAGGTTCGAGATCCGGCGGCGCGTCTTCTGCGCCACCGTCAGTCCGTTGCCAGCTCGGGCTGCGGGCTGGACGGACGGAATCCGGTCGTACCCGCCGGTGCGGGCGACTTCCTCGATGAGGTCGACGTCATCGGTGATGTCCGTGCGCCAGCTCGGCACGGTCACTGCCAGCCGGCCCTGGGCGACGAACTCGACTGTGGCGCCGATGCTCTCGAGCAGGCCGGTCACCTCGGCGGTGGAGTAGTCGACTCCGACGAGCGATGAGACGCGGTCGACCGGCAGTTCGATGACGGTCGGCTCGGGAGCCTGCCCGATCTGCGTGGTCGCTTGGCTGAGCGTTCCGCCGCCGAGTTCGACGAGCAGATCAGCACACCGACGCGCGGCCACGGGGCCGAGCTTCGGGTCCACACCGCGCTCGAAGCGGCGCGAGGCCTCCGAGGACAGCCTGTGCCGGCGGGAGGTGCGGGCGATCGAGATCGGGTCGAAGTGCGCGGCCTCGATGACGACGTCGGTGGTCTCTTCGCCGACTTCGACGGCGGCGCCTCCCATGACGCCGGCCAGACCGATGATCTGTCCGCCCTTGCCGCCGCGGTCGGTGATGAGGAGGTCCTCGGCATCGAGTGTGCGTTCGATGTCGTCGAGGGTCGTGAACTTCTCCCCGGCGCTCGCACGGCGGACGACGATCTCGTCGCCGAGCAGCGCGGTGTCATAGGCGTGCAGGGGCTGGCCGAGTTCGAGCATGACGTAGTTCGTCACGTCGACGGTCAGGCTGATCGGACGCATGCCCGCCTGCTGCAGGCGGCGCTGCATCCAGAACGGGGTCTTCGCTGTCGGATCCAGCCCGGTGACCTGAACGGCGGTGAACTGGTCACAGCCGGGAACCTCGTGGATGGGGTTCGCGTCGTCGATCACGACGGGGAAGCCGTCATCGGTGGGGGCGTTCACCTCGGCAGAGGTGGGGCTGCCGATGTCGGTGAAGGTCTGGCCCTTCATCTGGGCGTATTCGCGGGCGATGCCGCGCATGGACAGCTGGTAGCCGCGGTCGGGGGTGACGTTGACGTCGAGAGTGACCTGGTCGAGGCCGAGCAGGGCGATCGCGTCATCGCCGGGCTCACCGGTCAGATCCAGATCACTGAGCACGATGATGCCGTCGTGATCCTCGCCGAGGCCGAGCTCCTTGGCCGAGCAGATCATGCCGTCGGACTTGTGCCCGTAGGTCTTGCGCGCGGCGATGGCGAAGTCACCAGGCAGGACGGCTCCGGGCAGGCAGGCGACGATGAGGTCACCGGGCACGAAGTTGTGGGCTCCGCAGATGATGCCGCGGCTGGGCACCTCGGGGCCGGGCTGCGGGTCCTTCGGGTCGTCGAGAGCTTCGTTGTGCTCCGGCCCGACGTCGACGCGGCACCAGTTGATCGTCTTGCCGTTCGAGTGCTCTTCCTTGACGAGGTCGAGCACGCGGCCGACGACGAGGGGGCCGGTGATCTCGGGGCCGAAGAAGTCCTCTTCCTCGAGTCCGATGCCGGCGAATTCGGCGGCCAGGGCATGGGGATCCGTATTAGCCGGGAGATCGACGTAGTCGGCCAGCCAGTTCAGTGGGACGCGCATATCAAGCCTTCATTCCGAAACGGGCCGAGAAGCGCACATCGCCTTCGACCATGTCGTGCATATCGTTGATTCCTTCGCGCAGCATCAGGGTGCGCTCGATGCCCATGCCGAAGGCGAAGCCCTGGTAGACATCGGGGTCGATGCCGGCGGCGCGCAACACATTGGGGTGGACCATGCCGCAGCCGCCCCATTCGATCCAGCCGGGGCCGCCGACCTTGTTGGGGAACCAGAAGTCCATCTCCGCGCTCGGTTCGGTGAACGGGAAGAAGCTCGGACGCAGGCGGGTCTTCGACTCGGGGCCGAACATTTCGCGGGCGAAGCCATCGAGGGTGCCCTGCAGGTTGGCCATGGTCAGGCCCTTGTCGATGGCGATGCCTTCGATCTGGTGGAAGACCGGGGTGTGGGTGGCATCGAGCTCATCGGTGCGGAAGGTCTTGCCCGGGCACACGACGTAGAGCGGCACACCGCGTTCGAGCAGCGAGCGCGACTGCACCGGGGAGGTGTGGGTGCGCAGGACGAGTCCGGTCTCAGGAGGGTCGACGAAGAAGGTGTCCTGCATCTGCCGGGCCGGATGGTCGGGGCCGAAGTTCAGCGCGTCGAAGTTCAACCACTCGGATTCGATCTCCGGGCCTTCGGCGACCTCCCAGCCGAGGCCGATGAAGTAGTCGGCGGCCTGTTCCTGGATGAGGCTCAGCGGGTGGCGAGCGCCGAGCTGCCTCCGGTTGCTGGGCAGGGTGACGTCGATGGCCTCTTCGATGAGGACGGCGGCGTCGCGTTCGGCTTCGAGTTCGGCCAGGCGAGCGTCATGGGCCTGCTTGACCTGGCCCCTGGATTTGCCGACGATCTTTCCGGCGGCGGCCTTATCGGCTTTGTCGAGTCCTCCGATGGCCCTGTTGGCGAGCGCCAGCGGAGACTTGTCACCCGTGTGGTCGATCTTCGCCTGTTTGAGTTCGTCGAGGCTGTGGGCGTCCGCGAAAGCGCTCAGGGCCGCGTCGACGGCCTGCTTCACGGCGGACTCGTCCAAGGGGTCGAGCTGATCTGTCATCAATGTCCTTCTGTCCGTGTCGAATTGGACCGAATGTCTCTTCGCTCTCAGTCTATCGTCTCCGATGGGGGCCCTTGCGGCGGCGTCCGCGGGGTGGGTGGAGCGGAAACGAAGGGGTGAGCGGGGACCGAAACGATGGGCCTGGTCTGGCTGGATCGGTGGGGCCGCCTCGATGTGGGCGAGGTCATATTTACGGCGGGCTATGCGCGGTAGTGTCGTGCGTATGACGACTCAACGAGCATCCGATGTCATGGTCAAAGCTTTGGAGAACGAGGGCGTCGAACGGATCTTCGGCATTCCCGGCGAGGAGAACATCGATTTCATCGACTCCCTCCGCCAATCGTCGATCGAGTTCGTCCTCACCCGGCACGAGCAGGCCGCGGCGTTCATGGCCGCCACCTACGGACGGCTGACCGGCAAGCCCGGCGTGTGCCTGACGACGCTCGGGCCGGGCGCGCTCAACCTCGCGACCGGGGCTGCGTACGCCCACCTCGGCGGGATGCCGGTGATCATGATCACCGGGCAGAAGGGCATCCGCACGGCCGAGCAGGCGGCGTTCCAGATGGTCAACACGGTCGCGACGATGGATCCGCTGACGAAGGAGAGCAAGCAGATCACCTCGGCGGCGATGATCCCGACGATGGTCAGGGACGCCTTCCGCGTCGCCCAGGCCGAACGGCCCGGCCCGGTCCACCTCGAACTGCCCGAGGATATCGCCGGTCTGCCCGTCGAAGGGTTCGAACTCATCGAACCGCACACGAACGGTCGGCCCGTCGCCGCAGAAACGGCGATCGCGAATGCGGCCAATGTCATCCGGGAGGCGAAGAAGCCGCTGCTCATGCTCGGTGCGGATGCGTCACGATCCGAGTGCAGCGAATGCCTGTCGCGCTTCGTCGCCGGGATGCGCATCCCCTACTTCACCACGCAGATGGGCAAGGGCTCAGTGTCCGGATCCTCGGACCTCTACCTCGGTACGGCGGCGCTGACCGACCGCGACTACGTCCACGACGCGATCGAGGAAGCCGATGTCATCGTCACCATCGGCCACGACACGACGGAGAAGCCGCCGTTCACCATGGACGGGAACGGCCCCACCGTCGTCCACATCGGCTACCGCTCCGCTGTCGTCGAGCAGGTGTACTTCCCGCAGTTCGAGGTCATCGGCTCCCTGGGCCCGTCCCTCGACAGGCTCGCCGAGGTGCTCGGAGGTCCGGTGCCCACCGCCGAGGCGCTGCTGCCGATGCGTGAGAGCATCATCGCGCACACCGCCGAAGGATCCGATGAGGACCGGTTCATCCCGCAACGCATCGTCCGCGAGGTCCGCGACGTCATGCCCGTCGACGGGATCGTCACCTTGGACAACGGCATGTACAAGATATGGTTCGCCCGCAACTACCGCACCACCAGGGCCAACACCCTGCTGCTCGACAACGCCCTGGCGACGATGGGTGCCGGGCTGCCCTCGGCGATCGGGGCGAAGCTGACCTACCCGGAACGTCGGGTCATGGCCGTCGTCGGTGACGGCGGGTTCATGATGAACAGCCAGGAGATGGAGACCGCGGTGCGACTGGGCCTCGACCTCGTCGTGCTCATCCTCGAGGACAGCGCCTACGGCATGATCCGGTGGAAGCAGGAGTGCGACGGCATGCCCGACTTCGGCCTGACCTTCGGCAACCCGGACTTCGTCAAGTACGCGGAATCCTATGGCGCGACCGGACACCGTCTGGAGGACGTTTCTGAAATGAATTCGGTGCTGTCATCGGCGTTCGAGGCCGGTGGAGTGCACGTCGTGGTCGCCCCCGTGGACTATTCGGAGAACAAGCGGGTGCTCATCGACGAGCTGGGGCAGCGGTGAGACGCGGTCGAGCCCTGTGGACCTAATCGGGCGGGTGGTCGATTGCTGCGGTCATGGATCTTCACGATCCTGCTGGGGATCTCCGCGCTCTGTGCGTGGGGTTCTCTCGGCGAGGTCGTCAAAGCGCTTTTCCGAGACCGACCGATCGCTTCACTGCTCTGGATGGTCTTCGGGGTGACGACCGCCTCGGCGATAGCCGTTTGGTTCGTGTTTCGGTCGCGAGGTGTCGATCTCGAGGTCAAAAGCTTCATCGGCAGCCTTCCGCTGGGAGTCGTGTTGCTGTGCTCGCTGGTGGGCGGATTCGTGCTGCCGTCACTGCTGGTCGGCGGAACTGATGTTATCGACGTGACAGTCACCGCGGTCGTCGTCGCTGCGGTCTGCGGTGGAGTGATGGTCTACCTCCGCAGAACCTATTTCACTCCCCCGGACAGCCCGGAACAGTTGGACGCTGACACCTAGTCAGTTCAGTCATTTCTTGGAACCCAGATCCACCCTTCTCGTAGCGCATTCGACTTCAAATCAGCAGGGGCCGGTTCGCATCTGCCCAAATAGGCTTCCAGTGCGATGCTGGCGGCCAGCACTGCGTCCAACGCATTGTCATCGGCGACGCAGAAGTCCCTGTGCCCGTTCCACTCCAAGTTGGGAAACTTCGCGGATAGGTCATCGACCAGCTGGTGCCGGACTTCAGAATTCTTTTGTCCTTTGTAACCACGATGTCGCAGACCCCACGCTTTCAGCGCTGCCGCAGGATAGACCTCGTAAACAGAACCTGACCCGTCTCGGGCAACTGGGACTCCCTCTGCCCTCAGCTGAGCCTCAATACCTGCCCAGCGCATTGCTGCATAGGCGATCCGCTCGGTGGCTACGCTCAAGGGCCAGACACCGGTGCAGCGTTGGACGAACCGGTCAGTTTCCCTCAGCGCCAGCCCCCGTCGCCATTCGCGGTCGGTGGTCTCCGGCGCTGCCAGGTTTCCGCTGGCGTGGTCGGACACGAACTCGACGAATCTCTGTGGCCAGCCAAGAGGTACATCGATGCCGGTCCCGTCCACCTGAGCGATTGTGGCCCGGATAGCGTCATCGTCGGCGCCGAGGAGAAGGTGGTCAATCCTTATTCGCCCATTGAGCGCGTGCAGCTCATCGATACTGAGTATTGCGAGGCCCGTGCGGTTTGCCTCAGCTGCGAGGTCGACTCCGGCAACTCTCATCCCGACCTTCTTTCCGTGTGTATCCACTAGGTCATCGACTCGCTCAACGGAGGAACCGACGACGGACGCCGCTTGCTGACCAGTGTTTTCAGTACGCTGGTGGGCGCTCTGGAGACTCAAACGGATAGCGGGCGCGGAAGTCATCGGCGATCTCGCCCATGGTCACGATCTTCACTCCGTCGTGTCCGCCGATGTAGTCCAACAGTCGCTCGAGCATGAGCAGCACCTGCGGTCGGCCGGACACGTCCGGGTGGATCGTGATCGGGAAGATCGCATAGTCGAGTTCGCGGTAGACCCAGTCGAACTGGTCGCGCCACAGGGTCTCGATATCGCGGGGATTAACGAAGCCGTGGCTGTTCGGGCTGCCCTTCACGAACAGCATCGGTGGCAGGTCGTCGACGTACCAGTTCGCGGCGATCTCGACGAGATCGATCTCCTGACCGTGTTTGAGCGGCTTCATCCACGTTTCCGGCGACTGCGAATAGTCGATCGGCGTCCATTCGTCGCCGACGATGGAGTAGTAAGGCACGAAATCCTTATGGCTCTGGCTGTGATCGTAGTCAAAACCGAACTTCTTGAGCAGCTCTGGAGTGTATGCGCTCAATTCCCACCATGGTGCGACGTATCCGCGCGGCTGTCTGCCGGTGAGGTTCGTGATGAGCTCGACGGACTTCTCCATGATGATGTCTTCCTGACGGTTCGTCATCGCGACGGGGTTCTCGTGGCTGTAGCCGTGGGCGCCGATCTCATGTCCGTCGTCGTGCACCATCTTGCATTGGTCAGGGAAGGTCTCGAGCGAATGACCGGGGATGAACCAGCTTGCCTTGAGGTCGCGGCGTTTGAGCATCTTCAATAGCCTGGGAACTCCGATCTCGCCGGCGAAGATGCCCCTCTGAATGTCCGAGGGAGAGTCCTCCCCACCGTAGGAACCGAGCCAGCCTGACACTGCATCGATGTCGATACCGAGTGAAACGAAAATCTCTTTGGCCATCTTGCGCATCCTCCATCGATTCGAAAGTGAGAACGCGGACTCGCTACGGGCGAATGCCGCGATGCTGTGAGTCTTTCACCGAAGAATGAGCTGCGCAATAGGTTTCTCACCTGGTCAGAGAGCGTGCTTCGCCGCGAGGCAGCGCCCACACTCACTCCACGGTGATGCCGAGTTCGGAGGCGAAGAGTTCGGCGAAGAGCATGAGCTGAGTGTCGTCAATGGTCGCTCCGCGCAATGAGTGCACTCCGGAGATCTTGTGCGGCTCCAGCCCCCGGATGTCGACATTGCCGAGGGCGGCACCTTCACACTGGAACACGCCGACACTGCTTCCTGGAAACGCGACCCGGCTGGCCTTGGCACGGTCGAGGTCGATCTCGTCGATCTTGCAATCGCGGAATTCGACGTCGGTGAGTTTCGCCCCGCGTAAGTTGAGATACGAGATGCGACAGTTGGAGATGAGCACCTTCTCCCAGACACTGTCGTAGACGACACCCGCACCGATCCGCGTGCCAGAGATCTCGGTGTGCAGCAGATTCCCACGGGGCATGTTCCAGGTGTCAGCGCGGCAGTCCATGATCTCCGTTCCCGAGATCCTGACTCCGGTGAGATCGATCGGACCTTCGCCATCGCCGAAGTTGACGTTCGACCATCGGCAGTCGAGGAACGTCGCTTGCGTGGCGGCCGCCTCGGCGAGGTCGAGGTCGGTGAACTCCATGCCTTCAAGGAATTCCTCTCGACCGATATCGCCGAGGCAGCCCTCCACGAGATTCTCGAGGCTGATCTTCGTGGGGCGCGGGTTCTGAACTGTCATGCGCCCACCCTATTCGGTGGCGGTGACATGCCGCGTCGGCGGCACGTCCTCAAGAACATTGACGATAGACGGCGGTCTAAGTATCGAGTTCCAACAGTCGTTTGTTAACGAAATATTCGACAAGCGAATAGATGATCAGGCCGGGGATGAGCATCGTGAACATCATCCGTGCGGCCGAGACTGCGCTGTGCGAGTTGAAGTCGATCGCCCAGCAGAGCAACCCGATGACGGCAAAGAGCGCTACGTTGAACAGCCCGTCGTGGAGGGACTTTCTGCGCAACGTGTGCAGACTCTGCGGCTCGGTGGTTGCGGCATTCAAAGCTGAAATCCTCTCTGCAGTCTTCGCGGTCTTCGCCGAATCGACTCATTCTCCGGTTCTCAAGCGGCTACACAATCGCCTTCGTGCTTCTCGGAACCTCGACGAAGCCGAATCTCTTCACTGCCGACACGTAGAGGATGTACTCCTTGAGCAGAGCAACAGGCAGCACAATTGTGACCAGCACCTGCGGTACCGACGGTGACGCACCAGTGCCGAAGTCGAAGACCCAGAAGATATACGACACAGCCGAGAAGCAGACCACGGAGTCAACAGCTTCGTTGAGGTGATGACTCCGCAGCATCGCGAGAGACTTCGGCCGCTCAGACGCTTCAGCCATTCTCACCTCACCACGCTGATCATTCCGACGGTCTGGACAGACTCCTTGTCGTTACCGTAACGCAGATCGGCGAAGAGTTGAACCACTTCCGTAGTGCACTACTGCCCCGGAGGTGTCGAGGAGATACCGCGGCAAGAGGCGTCGCGACCGCGCCACAGCCCTTCACATCCGCTGGTTCCGCGCGCTCTCGTAGATGCACACGCCCGCAGCGGTACCGAGGTTGAGACTTTCCGCCGAGCCGTAGATCGGCACAGCCACGGATGCATCGCACAGTTCCAGATCGTCGACGCTCATCCCCCAAGCCTCATTGCCGAACACCCATGCGGTTCGGGCGGTCAGGTCGAGGCCGGTGTCCCACGGGTGGTGAAGGTCGTGAGCTTCATCGTTTGCGTCGGCGGCGAGGACCTGCAGGCCACGAGCGCGTGCGAGTTCGGTCACCTCTGAGAGTCCGACTCCGGTGACGACGGGAATGTGAAAGAGCGAACCCACGGTCGAGCGGACGGTCTTGTCGTTGTAGACATCCACCGACGACGAGGTGAGCACGACAGCATCGGCGCCGGCAGCATCGGCCAGACGGATGATCGTGCCCGCATTGCCGGGGTCACGAACCTGCGAGAGCACGACGACGAGCTGTGCTTCCTTGTTCACCACCGAGGTCAGCTCCACATCCAGGGCCTTGCACACGGCCACCACGCCCTGAGAGTGCACTGTCGTCGCGAGCTCCGTGAGCACCTCGGGAGTGACGATGCTCGCCTGGAGGCGTCCGTGCTTGGCCGCGGCCAGGAACTCCGGATGGTTCTCGGCGGCTTCCTCGGTGATGAAGAGCTCTACAACAGACCCCTTACGAGCCAGAGCCTCGCGCACGGCCTGTGGCCCCTCGACGAGGAACTGCCCGGTCGCCTTGCGGTCACGACGCTTGAGCAGCTTTGCGGCATTCTTGATCCGCTTCGACTGGGGCGAGGAGATGACGTCTGGGAGCTTCATGCGTGCGTGGTCCTAAGAATTGAGGGAGCGAATGTAAGGCAGAGACGAACTCTGCCCGAACAGACTCAACGGCCCCGAACCATGTCAGTTCGGGGCCGTTGGCAGTCACCGAGGTGACCGGAGTCTTAAGATGACGCTGCTCAGGCGGCGTCGGTCTTCGCTGCGTTGACGTCAGCAGGAAGAGCGTCCTTGGCGACCTTGACCAGGTGCGCGAAGGTGGCCGAGTCGTTGACAGCGAGCTCGGCGAGCATGCGACGGTCGACCTCGACGCCAGCGGCCTTGAGGCCCTGGATGAAACGGTTGTAAGTCATGCCGTTGGCGCGGGCGCCGGCATTGATGCGCTGGATCCAGAGGCGACGGAAGTCACCCTTGCGCTTGCGACGGTCACGGTAGCTGTAGACCAGCGAATGGATGACCTGTTCCTTGGCCTTGCGGTACAGGCGCGAGCGCTGTCCGCGGTAGCCGCTTGCCCGGTCGAGGATGACCCGGCGCTTCTTGTGAGCGTTGACCGCTCTCTTCACACGTGCCACGTGTTACTCCTTCGAAGAATTCTTATCTGCCGGCGGTGCCGGACTCTGGTTCAAGCTGTGGGAGCCGATGATCGGCTGCCCGGGGATGTCCCGGAATCTGCCCGGAACGAAGACCCATGAAAGGGTCTCACCTGCCCTTGAGCTTGCCCAGAAGCTTGCGGGCCTTGGCGCGATCTCCGCCGGTGATCTCCTGGTCGGTGGCCACGCGACGCTTACGCGCCGAGGTCTTGCCCTCGAACTTGTGCTGGTTGTTCACGCCTTCACGCATGATCTTGCCAGTGCCAGTCACGCGCATGCGCTTCTTGGCGCTGCTGTTCGTCTTCTGCTTCGGCATGGTGCCGTTCTCCTTTGCAATTCGTTGCAGGCGGTGACCGCCGGCAACTACTTCACACGCACAGACCCGTGAGGCCTCGAACGCGACGTTACCTAACTTCTCACGCGTCCGGGTTGGCTGCGTTCTTCTCTGCAGCGACCCGATCGCGACGGGACTTCACCTCAGCGGTCTTGCCCTTGGCACCTGCTGATGCCTTCCGGGCCTCCGCCTTGGCGTCAGACTTTGACTTGAGTGGGGCGATGACCATCACCATGTTGCGTCCGTCGACTCGCGGGGAGGACTCGACGGTGCCGAGGTCCGACACATCTTCGGCGAGGCGGTTGAGCAGCTTGATGCCCATCTCGGGGCGGGACTGCTCACGGCCACGGAACATGATCATGACCTTGACCTTGTCGCCGCCTTCGAGGAAGCGGGTGACGTGGCCCTTCTTCGTCTCATAATCGTGTTCGTCGATCTTGAGACGGAAACGAATCTCCTTGAGCGCGGTGTTCGCCTGGTTCTTCCGGGCTTCCCTGGCCTTCTGAGCAGATTCGTACTTGAACTTTCCGTAGTCCATGAGCTTGGCTACGGGTGGCTTCGCCTGCGGTGCTACCTCGACGAGATCGAGATCCGCCTCGCGGGCGAGATCGAGTGCCTTGCGAATGGCAACGATACCGACCTGTTCACCATTGGGTCCGACCAACCGAACCTCGGGAACCCGAATCCGGTCATTGATGCGCGTCTCGCTGATGTGTTCACTCCTTTTTGCTCAAATGTGGTCGTGACAACGAAAAAGGCTCCCGTTGACACACATGCCAAGGGAGCCTGCACACTCGAGCAGTACGGAGTACCGTACGACTTCGGTGATACACCTCGATCCGGAACCCGTTCGGATACGTATCCTTCAGGCCAGATCTTTGGACCCGATCGCTCTTCGCGATCAAGGTGGGAGTCAGACTCCGCTTCGCACCAGCCTCCAGTGTACTACGCATCATGACTCTTCGCACATCGAGACCCTGAGGTGACCGGCAGATTGATTTATATGTCAAGCTTATGGCATGAGTTCTGAAGATTCCGTTCCCGCCGAGGCGATCGCCGAAGTCACCCGCGATATCGCCGAGGTGCCCGCCGTCGAGGTCATCACCTCCAGCGCCGTCCATCTCATGTCCGCCGCCGCCATCAAGTGCGGCCTGGCCGAGGACACCTCCGAGGGCCCCGGCTCCGACCTCAAGGACCTCGACGAGGCCCGCAAGCTCATCACCGCACTCGCCGGATTCGTCACCGGCGCGGCCACAGTGATCGGCGATCACCACGCCCGCCCGCTGCGCGATGGACTGCGCAGCCTGCAGCTGGCCTTCCGCGAGGCCTCCGAGGTCCCCGACGCACCGGGCGAAGGTCCCGGAGAGAAGTTCACCGGCCCCGTCCGCTGACCCACTCTCCCCCGCCGACGCCTTCGCGGCGTCGGCCGACACCGTCTGTCTGACTGCGGCCCCCGATCATCGGTCGGGGGCCGCAGTCATGTCCTCACTCGCCGAGGCTGCTGATGACCCCGCGCATGAGTTCGTCTTCGACGCCGTCGAGCCCCGGGCCGAACTGACCGAAGCGCAGAGCGTTGACAAGCCCGATGACGGCGACCCAGATCGTCACGGTGGACATGATCACCGCGCCCTCATACTCGAGGCCGAGTTCCGCCAGACCCTCACGCAGCGGCTGCAGTGCCGCTGCAGCCGGCAGTGGCTCAGGGGTGGGCCCCTCGCCGCCGCCCGTGCTGTCGGCAACCAGCTGCGCGAGAGCGACCATGATCCGCGTTCCGGGCACGACGGTCTCCTCGCGGGGTGCCTCATAGTCTGCGATCGGCGTTCCGTAGATGAGTGCCCACCGATTCGGATGGCCCCGCGACCACTCGAGCATCGCCAGCGCCAGAACTGCCACGCTCCGCTCCTTCGCCAGCGCCTCGTCGACGAAGTCTGCGATCTGATCGAAGGCATCGCGGATGAGGATCGTCAGCAGTTCGTCGCGGTTCCTCACGTAGCGGTAGACCGCGCTCGAGACGACGCCGAGCTCGCGGGCGATCGCACGCAGCGAGACCCCCTCAATCCCGTCCTCGTCGACCATCCTGTTGCCGATCGCTGTGATCTGCGCTTCTGTTTCGAGGCGGGCGCGCTGCCGCGGGGTCGTGTCCGTCATAACTGCACCCTACTTTCAGAGATCGTGCGTAACAACAGTGAGCAGTGCTCTTGTTTTGGGCACAGGATGGGTCTACGCTGAATTTCAGAGAGCACCGCTCTTGTTTTGTTCGGCATCACTGCCAAGTTTGTTAGGCACCACTGTCAGGGAGGACCTCATGAAAAGCGCACTCGTCATCGGCAACGGGCAGATCGGTTCCGAGATCTCCGCTCAACTCGCGGCACTCGGCGTCTCGGCGCGAATCGCCACCCGCACAGGTGCCGGCAAGCAGGCACCAGTCGGTGTGAGCGCTGCCGATTCGGCATCATCTCTCGCACACTCTTCTGCTTCTGCTCCCGCTCCCGTGCACATCAAGTCCGATGCCAGCGATCGGGATCAGCTGGCCCGGGCTGCCGAGGGCGTCGATGCGATCTTCGCCTGCGCTCATGCGCCCTATGACAGTCGGAAGTGGGAGCAGATACTGCCGGGGTTGGACTCGGTCGTCCTCGATACCGCTGACGAGCTGGGCATCCCTGTCGTCTTCCCCGAATCCGTGTACGCCTTCGCCGGCCTCGGTGCGCCGATCACCGAGACCTCCCCCTTCGCTCCGGTCGAGGACAAGGGACGGATCCGCAAGCGCCTACTCGAGGCCCGCGCCGCGCATTCTGCCGTCAGCGCCACCGTCGTCGCCGGCGATCTGCTGGGACGCAGCGCCGAACCCTGGTCCTCGGTCGTGCGGATGTGCATCACCGAGCCCATCTCCAAGGGTCGCCGGGCCGTGGTTCCCGCTCGCACCGACGTCGCTCACGGCATCACCGTCATCGCCGATCATGCAGCCGCGATGATCCGCTCCGCGCAGCTGCTCGAGGATGCCCCCGCGGGGACGCACCGGCTGTTCATCGCCCCGGCGTCGAATCCGACTCTCGGCGAGATCGCCGAGTTCACCTCGAACTCTCTCGGTCAGAAACCCAAGCGTCCCGTCTCGGTCCCGCGCTGGGTGACACGGGCGGCAGGCGTCGCCGAACGCTCCTTCTTCGAGCTCAACCGCCTAGCCCCGATCTGGTACTCCCCCTGCGTCATCTCCCCTGGCAAGCTCGCGGCCGAGGTCGGCACCACCGATTGGCGTGAAGGCGTGCGGCAGATGCTCTGAGGCTGTCCGCTCGAGAAGCTCACCGACCCCCTTCGATCTCGGAACTTGCAGCGCGGCTTTCGGCGCCACGTCGCTGCTTCCCCTTTGCGGCGGGATCGTCGATCTGACCTTCGGATCGCGCGACGATATAGGTTCCGGTGAGATCGCCCGTCACGTTGCACATGGTGCGGACCATGTCGAGCAGCGCATCCACCCCGGCCACGAGAGCGACAGCGGCGAAGGGCAGACCAGCCTGGGAGATGACAAGCGACAACATGATGAGACCGGCACCGGGGACGCCGGCGGTGCCGATCGAGGCCAGCACACCGACGGCCACGATCTCGAGCATCTGCACCAAGGACAGATCAACTCCGGAGACATTGGCGACGAACATCGCTGAGACGCCGACGTACAAGGCAGTGCCGTCCATGTTGATCGTCGCGCCTAACGGAAGGCTGAATCCGTAGGTGCTCTCTGAGATGCCGAGCTTCTCGGCGGCGCGCATACTCACCGGCAGGCTTCCGCTCGAAGAGCGCGTCACGTACGCAGTCAGCATCGGCTCCTTCGCGGCGCCGAAGAACCGTCGGACGTTGAGCCTGAAAGCGAGCAGGATCAGAACATACACGCCGATCATCAGCGCAACACCAAGATAGACGTTCACCGTCAGTTGGAGCATGGGCAGCAGTGAGTCGGCTCCGGTCTCGCCGACGACAACCGCGATCAGGGCGAACACACCGATCGGCCCATACTCGAGCACGCCCCGCACGATCTTGAACATGATCTCCGACCCTGCGTCAGACAGCTTCTTCACTGGTTCTGCCAGACTGCGCATCCATTCGCTATCGCTGTACAGCATGGATCCCAACGCGAGTCCGGCGATGACAGAAACGAAAATGACGGCGAGTACGTTGCCTTCGGCCATCGCGCTGACGATGTTCTCCGGAACGATGTTCAGAAATGTGTCGACAAGCGAAGGGGCCTGCTCAGGTTCCCCTCCGGTGCCCGGCATGTCGAGTCCCACGCCCGGGCTGATGATCAGCGCGAGCCCGAGACCCAGGGCGATGGCAACGGCCGAAGTAACCAGATAGTACCCGAAGACTTTTCCACCGACTCGGCCGAGATTGGATGGGGAGACGGACGCGGCACCCGAGAGCAGCGTCAAAAATACCAGGGGGATCACAAGCATCTGGAGCAGACGCAAGAACAGATCGCCTAACGGCTGCACTACGGCGATCGGCGGACCCACGATCAGCCCCACAATCAAGCCGAGCACCAACGCTATAGCGAACTTCCAGATCAGTGGAAATGCCAAATACCGTTGCCATGGGGTTCTGCGTTCCGGTGAAGCTGGTTTCACGTCTGCCATGAGTCATCTCTCCTACAGGTTCGTGTTCGAATTCTCCACACCTCGTTGTGAGGGGAGAACACGGTGAGTCATTGATCTCGACCGGGCTGGCGACGCCGGAGTGACTGCGGTCACGGAGGTCGCCCATGATTGATAAGCATAGGGGGCCTTGTCGCCCGAGCACACCCGTGTCGCTCAGTTCAGGGCCCGAGCAAGCGGCTCAGCCCCATCGCCTCGGGTGAAGAAACGGGTCAGGACTCGACGAGGCGGATGGCCAGCGAGTCGATCTTCGATACGAGTTCCTCATCGCCGGCCACGGCTTCCTGGAACCGGCGCACTTCGTCCTGCGGGACTTCGGATTCGACGCCGAGGGTGATGCCGAGCTCCGGTCCGCCGAGGTGGACGCTGTTGCTGCCGGGGCTGACGGCCAGCCGTGCCAACCAGGGAAACGACTCGGCGATGGCACGCAGACGGTGGGCCACCTCGGCGTCGGCCCAGGCCGGGGTCCACGGCTGGGACTGGACGAAGGCGAACATGGCCGGGCGGCGCAGCAGGAACGAGGACTCCGCGCCCGGGTCGAGGACGACGAGCTGGGACTCGGCCTCGATGGCGCCGAGCACGAGCCGTTCGGATTCGATCGGCACCGGCCGGGCATCCGGGTGCCAGGCCGTCAGCGGCGGGATTCCGGAGAAGCCCGGAGTGCACTCACGTCCGTCTTCGGCCTGCAGGCGGACCATCGCCATCTCCGAGGAGTTGTCGGACATCAGCCCGTTCTCCCCGACCTCCTGGTCGACGACCATGGGCACGATCGGAGCGTACAGCCTGGTCCCGGACAGTGCGGAGACGACTCGCTGGTGTGCCTCGGGATCCAGCGGCGAGGCCGCGACCTGCTGCATCGCTTCGAGGAGGGCGGCATCGGCTAGCCCGCTGTCGCCGGAGAACGGGTTGGGTTTGAGGTTCCGTCCGGCCCAGGCCTGCCCGGCCGAGTCCGTGGGCCCGTTCGGTCGGGTGGCATCCTGCGACTTCGCCGGATCCTGCGACTTCGCCGGGTTCTCTCCGCCTTCGGAACCGTGTGAGTGCGTGCTCAAGCGATCACCGTCCCGCGACGTCGAGGGCTTCTTCCAGGGTGAACTTGCCGGCGTAGAGCGCCTTGCCCACGATCGCGGAGTCGACGCCGAAGGGCACGAGTTCGCGCAGGGCGCGCAGATCGTCGAGGCTCGAGACTCCGCCCGAGGCCACGATCGGGGCGTCGGTCTTCTCGGCCAGGGACTTCAGCAGTTCGACGTTCGGTCCCTGCAGGGTCCCGTCCTTGCGCACATCGGTGACGACATAGCGCGCGCAGCCGGCGGCCTCGAGCGTTTCGAGCACCTCGTAGAGGTCGCCGCCGTCCTGCGTCCAGCCGCGCGCTGCAAGGGTGGTGCCGCGGACGTCGAGTCCGATGGCGACCTGGTCGCCGAAGCGGGTGATCATCTCGGCCGTCCACTCGGGGTTCTCAAGTGCTGCGGTGCCGATGTTCACGCGCTCGGCGCCGGTGTCGAGCGCGCGCTCCAGGCTCTCGGTGTCGCGGATCCCGCCGGAGAGTTCGACCTTGATGCCCACGGCCTTGACGACCTGGTTGAGCAGGTCGGAGTTCGAGCCGCGTCCGAATGCCGCGTCGAGGTCGACGAGGTGGATCCATTCGGCTCCCCTGTTCTCGAAGTCCTGAGCCGCGTCGATGGGTGAGCCGTAGTCGGTCTCGGTGCCGGCTTCGCCCTGGACGAGACGGACGGCTTTGCCGTCGGCGACGTCGACCGCGGGAAGGAGGACGAGCTTGTTCGAAGTGTCTGTCATTGTGACCTTTCTGCACGGGGTGCCACGGGTTTCGGCCAATGGTAGTGGGTGGGCTCGGTCAGGAACCGGGCGTCTGCGCCGCGAAGGATCCGAGCCAGTTGCGCAGCAGCCTGACTCCGGCCTCGGCGGATTTCTCGGGATGGAACTGGGCGGCCCAGGTGGTGCCGTCCTCGACGGCGGCGATGAACTCGCCGCCGTGGCGGGCGGTGGTCACCGTGGTGCCGGCAGGCGGGTCGCCGGCGGCGTAGGAGTGGACGAAGTAGAAGCGGTCGTCACGGATGCCGGCGAACATCTCCGAGTCCTCCGGGGCGCTGACCTGGGACCATCCCATGTGCGGTACGACAGTGGCGGCCAGGGCGGTGACCGCTCCGGGCCACAGTCCGATGCCCTCGGTCTCGACTCCGTGCTCATGCCCGCGGGCGAAGAACACCTGAAGGCCGACGCAGATGCCCAGCAGCGGGCGGCCCTGTTCGTGGCGGGTGCGGATGAGTTCGACTCCCCCGACGTTCTCGAGTCCGGCCATGACGGCGGAGAAGGCTCCGACGCCGGGGACGAGGAGGCCGTCGGAGTCGTTGATGACATCGTGGTCGGCGGTCAGCGTCACCTCGGCACCGGCGGCGGCGACCGCTCGCACGGCCGAACGGACGTTGCCGGCTCCGTAGTCGAGGACCGCGACGCTCGTCATCGTTTGGCTCCCTTGCTCAGCACGGACCAGATCCGCCACAGGGAGAAGCCGAGGACGATGACGCCGAAGACCGCGATGACCCAGGCGACGTTGTTGCCGCCGAGACCCAGCGCGATCCCGAAGGCGGTGACGAGTCCGGCGAGGACTGCGGCGATGATCCACAGCAGAGCGGTGCGCGCCACGGCGGCCCGTCCCGGTGTCATGGTCGCGGCGCTGGCCTGCAGCTTCGTCATCGAATCGGTTCGGATGCTGCCCTCGACGTCGTCGGCCGAGACGGTTTCGAGCAGGAGCTGTTCGAGCACATCGGGCAGGTTCTTCAGCGCCAGACCGGCCGGCACATCGGATTCGCGGGTGCCGTGGCGGTAGTGTCCGGCGTCGATCTGCTCCTCGCTGCGGACGAGCAGGAGGACTTCGTGTTTGCCGGCGAGCTTCGAGATCGCCGCGGCCGCCTCGTTGCCGGAGGCCACGTCCGTGTCGTTGAGGACGATTCCGCTGAACTCCCCGATCGGCACGATGGTCCCGGAGATGTTCGACAGCACACAGGCCGCGGCAAGCTGCTGGGCGACCCCGAATGGGGTCACGACGACGGTGGTGCTCACAGGACTCCCTTGGTGCTGGGGACGGAATTGCTGCGGGGATCTTCCTCCACGGCCGCGCGGAGGGCACGGGCGAAGGCCTTGTACTGGGCCTCGACGATGTGGTGCGGGTCGCGACCGCGCACGAGGTCGAGGTGGACGGTCAGTCCGCCGTGGAAGGCGATCGACTCGAGCGAGTGGGAGGTCATCGATCCGGTGAAGTGACCGCCGATGAGGTGATACTGCTGCCCTTCCGGTTCGCCCTCATGGACGAAGTAGGGACGGCCGGAGACGTCGACGACGCACTGGGCCAGCGCTTCGTCGAGCGGGACGGCGGCGAAACCGTAGCGGCGGATTCCGCTCTTGTCGCCGAGGGCCTCGCGCAGGGTCTGGCCGAGCACGATCGAAGTGTCCTCGACGGTGTGGTGGACGTCGATGTGGGTGTCTCCGGTGGCGGTGATGTCGAGGTCGATCATCGAATGCTTCGCCAGGGCCGTGAGCATATGGTCGAAGAACGGCACGCTCGTGGAGATGGTCGAGGCTCCGGTGCCGTCGAGGTCGACGGACACGGACACCGTGGACTCGGAGGTGGTGCGTGAGTTCTGGGCCTGCCTCATGGAGTGCCTTTCGTCGGGGCGGCGGGTGACGGAGTGGAGCTGTGGGGCGCGTCTTCGGACGAGTGTGGGCCGTCGACCGGATGCGCATCTTCGGCCGGTGGTGCGGCGAGGATGTCCGGGGATTCGGCGAGGATCTCGTCGATCGCGGTCAGGAACGCCTCGGTCTCGTCCTCGGTGCCGGCGTTGACGCGGGCGTGGCCGTCGATGCCGATGTCGCGGATGAGCACTCCGCGGTCGAGCAGCTTCTGCCACAGCTCGGCCGGGGTGGAGATATTGCCGAAGAGCACGAAGTTCGAATCGCTGTCGTGGACGCTGAAGCCGACCTTCGCGAGGTGGGCCGACATCCGGTTGCGGGAATCGATGAGTCGGTCGACGTTGCCCAGCAGCACGTCAGCGTGTTCGAGTGCGGTGCAGGCGAGCACCTGTGTGACCTCGGACAGGTGATAGGGCAGGCGGACGAGGCGGAGGACGTCGATGAGATCGGGATCGGCGATTGCGTAGCCCAGGCGCAGCCCCGCACAGGCGAAGGCTTTGCTCATGGTGCGTGAGACGACGAGGCGGGGACGTCCCTCGAGCAGGGTCATGGCCGAGGGCTTGGCCGGGCGGGAGAACTCCGCGTAGGCCTCATCGACGATGACGATCCCCGAGCAGTTGTCGTAGGCCGCTTCGATGACGTCGAGCCCGATCGAGGTGCCGGTCGGGTTGTTCGGGGTGCAGAGGAAGACGATATCGGGGTCGATCCGTGCGACCTCGGCGGCGACGGTGTCGGCGTCGAGCGTGAAGTCGTCCTTGCGGTCGACGCTGAGCCAGCTGGCTCCCGTTCCGGTTGTGATCAGCGGGTGCATCGAATAGGACGGCGTGAAGCCGAGCACGGTACGGCCGGGTCCGCCGAAGGCCTGGACGATATGGCTGAGGACCTCGTTCGAACCGTTCGCAGCCCAGATCATTGCGGGGTCGAGCTCGACGCTGTCCCCGGCACGTTCGTTGATGCCGGTGAGATAGGTGACGAGGTGTTCACGCAGTGCGGTGAACTCACGATCGGGGTAACGGTTGAGTCCGGAGAAGTGATCGTTGACGGCGGCACGCATGCTGTCGACGACGACGTCCGGGAGCGGATAGGCGTTCTCATTGACGTTGAGCTGGACCGGCACGTCGAGGTGCGGAGCCCCGTAGGGCTTGAGGCCGACGAGGTCGGAACGCACTGGCAGAGATTCGAAGTTTCCCACGCGATCATTCTACCGAGAGACCCCCGCCGCCCGGGCGGCGGGTCGGGGCGCGAGACTCGGGGAGGACTCCCCTTCTTCAACGGATCCCGGAAGGATCTGCGGCCTCCTCAGTTGGGCGCAGACTCAGCGGACAGGGACGTCGAGGGTCTGGCCGGGGTGGACGGTCGGGGTCGTCAGATGGTTGATCTCGGCGATATCGGCCACGACATCACGGGTGTCACGGTCGAGACCGAGGTTCGACGCCACGGTCCACAGCGATTCGCCCTCGCCGACGACGACCGCTTCGGCGTCGATGCCGATGCTCTCGGTCTCCGATTCGGCGACAGCGGCGGCCGAGAACGACTGAGTGGCGAGGAGGAGCGCTCCGCCGATGACGACGAGAGCAATGAGCAGGGTCCGGAGAAGGCGCACGGCCTGGCGTCCACGCGTGGTCAGGCGCAGCCCGGTGTTCTGTGCAGACATCGCATTACCTCTTTCATTCGTACGATTCCACCAGCAATCGGTAGAACGTCTGTTCTATTCAACATGCCAATCGAACAAATGTCCAGTCCAACTCGAACATCTATGCGACAATGAGAGGGAACCAGCGTTGTTGATCGATCTGTCAGAACCATCTCAGTCGGCACTGACACGAGAATCCCCGAAGCGGGGATCGCAGGGTTCGGCGGCAGGGAATAGAACGAAGGGGAACGAGCAATGGTTCAGAACAAGCGAGGCAGAGGCCGCCCGCGCAACGAGGACGTTGCCAGTGAGATCGCTGCCGCCCGCAGCGATGACGAGGTCGTCGAGATCCCAGAGGGATCGTCCGGAGAGGGCGATTTCCGCCTCACTCCCCGGCAGCGCCTCGTCCTCGAGACCATCGAACGCGCCGTCGTGACCAACGGCTATCCGCCGAGCATGCGCGAGATCGGCAAGGCCGCCGGGCTCGCCTCGCTCTCGAGCGTCGCCCACCAGCTCTCGCAGCTCGAACGCCTCGGCTATGTCCGCCGTGATCCGAAGCGTCCCCGCGCCATCGAGGTCGTCAATCCCTTCGAAGAGGAAGAGGCCGAGCGCGCGAAGTTCGAGGAGCTGTCGAACAACACCGTCCAGGTGCCCGTCGTCGGGCGCATCGCCGCCGGTGGCCCGATCCTGGCCGAGCAGGAGGTCGACGACGTCTTCTCCCTGCCGACCCAGGTCGTCGGCTCCGGCGACATGTTCCTGCTCAAGGTCGTCGGCGACTCGATGATCGACGCCGCCATCTGCCACGACGACTGGGTAGTCGTGCGCAAGCAGCACACCGCCGACAACGGTCAGATCGTCGCGGCCCTGCTCGACGGCGAGGCCACGGTGAAGACGCTCAAGCGCAAGGCCGGACAGCAGTGGCTGCTGCCGCAGAACGAGAACTACGAGCCCATCGACGGCAACTTCGCCCAGATCATGGGGCTCGTCGTCGCGGTCATCCGTCGCCTCTGAGGTCTCGTCGTCCGTCGCCTCTCAGGCCTCGGAGAGCCTCCGCCCGCGCTGACTTCTCCGAAAGCCTGCGCCGGAGCTGAGACCCGTGAAGGTCTCCGCAGCCGGGGAACAGAACGCCCGCGAACAGTCCGTTCGCGGGCGTTCTCTCATTCCTCTTGTGTTTCGGCCAGCCGTCCGAGGCTCGTGCGCACGAGCTGCGAATTCGTCGTCGGCCACATCCGCGGCATCGAATTGACGAGGAAGCCGGCATACCTGGCCGACCGCAGCCGCGAGTCGAGCACCGCCACGACTCCCCTGTCCTCGGTCGAGCGGATGAGGCGGCCGGCGCCCTGCGCCAGACGCAGTGCAGCATGAGTGGCGGACACGGCCATGAACCCGTTGACGCCGCGCTGGTCGGCATCGCGCGCCCGTGCCTGCATGAGCGGGTCGTCCGGCCGGGGGAAAGGCAGCCGGTCGATGATGACGAGTCGGTTCGTCCGCCCCGGCACATCGACTCCCTGCCACAGCGACATGGTGCCGAACAGGCAGGTCTGGTCATCGGCGGTGAACTGGGAGACGAGTGCGGGCAGCCCGTCGTCGCCCTGGAGCAGGATCGGGAAGTCGAACTTCTCCCGCAGGTGTTCGGCCGCAGCGTTGGCGGCTGCCCGGGAGGAGAACAGTCCCAGCGCCCCGCCGTTCGAGGCCCGCACGAGTTCCTCGAGTTCGGTCAGCGCCTCGGAGCTCAAACCGCTGCGCCCGGGCTTGGGCAGGTGGGAGGCGACATAGAGGATGCCCTGTCGTCCGTAGTCGAAGGGTGAGCCGACATCGAGGCTGTCCCATTTCGGGGCGTCGGGTCCGAAGAGCCCCAGTGAGGCTGCGACCGCGTCGAAGTTCCCGCCCAGGGACAACGTCGCCGAGGTGGCCACGACCGTGGATTCCTCGAAGATGCCCGAGCGCATCGTTCCGGCCACGCTCAGCGGTGCGACGACGAGGTTCGTCGTCTCCTTCTCCCGGAAGGTCGACCGGGACAGCCAGATGACGTCGTTCTTGCCCGGCTCGCAGAAGCGTTCGGCCAGTTCGAAGATCTCCTGGCACCGGGCCTTGGCCATCTGCCGACCGGCATCGGCGTCCTCGGACTTGCCGCCGATGTCATTGATGATCTGGCGCGCGGAGTCGCGGATCTGTGCCAACGCCAGTCCGAGCGCCTCGCTCATATTGAGGATGAGCCCTTCGGGCACGGAGGACTGGGCGCGTTCGAGTGCCGCCGCGGCCGAGTCGAGCAGGGACACGACCCCGTCCTGGACGGCGGTGTGCTTGCGCACGGAGCTCGTCGCCGCCGACAGCATGCTCGTGTTGATCTGCCCGGACAGCGCGTTCGTCACCCGGTCCTTGAGCTCGTGCGCCTCGTCGATGATGATGACGTCGTGGTCGGGCAGCACAGCCGATTCGCCGAAGGCGTCGATGGCCAGCAGGGCGTGGTTGGTGACGACGATGTCCGCCTCGGCGGCCTTGTTCCTGGCGATCTCGGCGAAGCATTCGGTGACCAGAGGACAGTTCGCCCCGAGGCAGTCGAAGGCGTTGACCGACACCTGCGACCAGGCGCGGTCGCTGACTCCGGGCATGAGGTCGTCGCGGTCACCGGTCTCGGTGATCTTCTCCCAGGTGCGGATCCGTTGGATCTCCTCACCCAGACCCGAGCGTTCGGAGGGTTTGCGTCCCGCCTCGGCGTCGGCCCCGAGGTCGAAGAGCATGCCCTCCCCCTCGTCCGGGTACCCGCCGGCGAGCTTGTGCTTGCACACATAGTTCCGCCGCCCCTTGAGCAGAGCGGCCCTCGGCAGCGGATCGAGGTCTTTCTTCACGGCCTTGAACAGCCGCGGCAGATCGCGGTGGATGATCTGAGTCTGCAGCGCCAGCGTCGCCGTGGACACGACGACCTTGCCGCCGGTGCGGGTGACGTATTCGGCCGCGGGCACGAGGTAGGCCAGGGACTTACCCGTCCCGGTTCCGGCCTGGACGAGCAGGTGGATCCCCTTGTCCACCGCCGAGGCGACCGCTTGGGCCATCTCCTGCTGACCGCTCCGGGTCGAGCCGCCGATGGCCCCGACGGCCGACTCGAGGAGTTCTTCGACGGTCACTGATCGATGACCAGGTCCGGACGCTGGAATTCGCGCAGTTCGTCGAGGAGCTCGGCCGGCACCTTGGCCTGCAGGCTCGTGCCCTCGGAGCCATGTTCTTCGTGTTCGACCGTGCCCAGGGCGTAGATCTTCGACACGAGGTCGCCGCGCTCATAGGGAATGAGCACGGTGATGTCGATATCGGGTGCCGGCAGCCGGGATTCGATGGCCTCGATGAGCTCGTCGATGCCGTCCTTCGTCGCGGCGGAGACGAACTGGGCCTGTGGATACTCCGCACGCAGACCGGCGAGCACGGCCTCCTCGGCGATATCGGACTTGTTGAACACGAGCAGTTCGGGGATCTCCCCGGTCTCGACGTCCTTGAGGACATCCCGCACGGCGTGGATCTGTCCGTGCGGGTCCGGGTGCGAGGCGTCGACGACGTGGAGCAGCAGGTCGGAGCCGGCGGCCTCCTCCAGCGTCGAGCGGAATGCCTCGACGAGCTGGTGGGGCAGATTGCGGACGAAGCCGACGGTGTCGGTGTAGGTGAACGTGAGCCCGTCGGCGGTCTGTGCCTGCCGGACGGTCGGGTCGAGGGTGGCGAACAGGGCGTTCTGCACCATCACCTCGGCGTCGGTGAGCAGGTTGAGCAGGGAGGATTTGCCGGCGTTGGTGTACCCGACGATGGCCACCGACGGCACGTGGTGGCGGGCGCGGTTCTTGCGTTTGGTCTCTCGGGAGGGGGCCATCCCGGCGATCTCACGCCGCAGCTTCGACATGCGGGTGCGGATGCGGCGGCGGTCGAGTTCGATCTTCGTCTCACCGGGTCCGCGCGAACCGATTCCGGCACCGCCGGCTACGCGGCCACCGGCTTGGCGCGACAGGGACTCGCCCCAGCCGCGCAGGCGCGGGAGCAGGTATTCGAGTTGGGCGAGTTCGACCTGGGCCTTGCCTTCGCGGGACTTCGCATGCTGGGCGAAGATGTCGAGGATGAGGGCCACGCGGTCGATGACCTTGACCTTGATGACGTCCTCGAGCCCGCGCCTCTGGCTGGGCGCGAGTTCGGAGTCGATGATCACGGTGTCGGCGCCGACGGAGGCGACGATCTCGGCGAGTTCGGCCGCCTTGCCCTTGCCGAGGTACGTGCCCGGGTCTGGTTTCTCGCGGCGCTGGATGAGCGCGTCGAGCACCTCGGAGCCGGCGGTCTCGGCGAGTGCCGCGAGCTCGCGGATCGAGTTCTCGGCTTCGGCCTGGGTGGTGTTCCAGATCCCGGCCAGGACAACTCGTTCGAGTCTGACCTGACGGTATTCGACCTCGGTGATGTCCTCGAGTTCGGTCGAGAGGCCGGCCACACGGGTGAGTGCGGCACGCTCGGCGAGATCGAACTGGTCGTCCTCGCCGGTGGTGTCGTGATCGCCGAGTGCTTGGGCACCTCGGGAGAGCACACGGTCGAGCATCGCTTTCCGACGCTCATTGTCTTCAGACGTCATTCATTCCTTAGTTCTCTGCCGCCCTCACGGTGCTGCTCGTTCGGGCGTCGTCATCCTTCGCACCGACAGTGGTGTCCATCAATTCTCCCACAGCCGTCTAGACTGAAGTGGTGTCAGAGCACTATTTCACCGAATCGCCGAGCAGCGAGGCGAGAACCCGTGAGCTGCACCTCGAATTGGCCGGCCACGAGGTCACCGTCGAAACCGTATCAGGCACCTTCTCCCCCACCCGCCTCGACCTCGGCACGGCCGTGCTGCTGCGGCACCTGCCCGAGCCGTCGACCGGTGATGTGCTCGACCTCGGCTGCGGTTGGGGGCCGATCGCGCTGCACACGGCGTTGGAGGCCAGAGACGCCGAGGTGGATTTGCGAGTGTGGGCACTCGACGTCAACTCCCGGTCCCTGGAGACCACCGCGGCGAATGCCGGCCGATTGGGACTCGAGTCGATCCGCACCGTCACCGCCGAGGAGATCCCCGCCGAGGTGGAGTTCACCGCGATCCGGTCCAATCCCCCGATCCGGATCGGCAAGGAGGCACTCCACGAACTGCTCGAGACCTGGCTGCCGCGTCTGGCTCCCGGCGGCCGCGCGGACCTCGTGGTGTCGAAGAACCTCGGCGCCGACTCGCTGCAGAAGTGGATCGCCGGGATGCTCGGGAACGGATTCGAGGTCGTGCGCACGGGTTCGTCCAAGGGCTTCCGGGTTCTCACCGTCCACCGGGACTAGTTCGGGCTGCGGGACCGGATCGGGCCAACCGGGGCTGGAGCTATCCCTTCGGCCGCTGGTGCCGCCTCGGCCGGGTTCGGCTCTCAGCTGATGGTGCCGCCGGCGACGAGGACGGCGGGGCCGGCGAGGCTGACTCGCCCGCTCGTGCCTTCGGCATTCGGATCGATCTCGATGCGCAGCTGACCGCCGGGCACGTCCACACGCCACTGCAGGGGTGACTTCTCCCCCGCCCAGTGGTGGGCGGCGATCGCCGCGGCGCAGGCACCGGTGCCGCAGGAGCGGGTTTCGCCGACGCCGCGTTCGAACACGCGCATCCGCAGGGCGCCCTCTCCCCCGGCCACATCGGAGCGGGCCGGTTCCATGACGATGTATTCGACGTTCGAGCCCTGGGCGGGCACCGGGTCCACGACAGGTGCGTCACGGAGGTCGGCGGCTTCGAGCTCGGCGGTCTCGGCAAGCGCGACGACAGTGTGCGGGTTGCCGGTGCTCACGCGCAGGCCGGGCCGGGCCACTTCGATGCCTCCGGTGGTCACGAGCGAGGAGTTCGTCGGATCGAGCGACCATTCGCCCATGTCGACCGTGTACCAGGCGTCGCTGGACGAACCGGGCCCGGACGCTGCGGCGGAGACGACGTCATCGCCGGTCTGGACGCCGAGGGCCGGGTTGAGAGTCGTGCGCACGGTCTTGATGCCGTCACGGGTGCCGACGAGGATGTCCCGGGCATCGGCCGGGATGCGTCCGCTGGTGACGAGGGCGTGGGCGAAGACACGGACCCCGTTGCCGCACATCTCCGACAGGCTGCCGTCGTGGTTGTAGTAGTCCATGAACCATTCGGCTCCGGCCTCGGCCTGCTCGGCGGCTCCGGGGATTCCGCTGGCGGCCGAGCGCACGATGCGGATGATTCCGTCGGCTCCGAGTCCGGCACGCCGGTCGGCGAGGGTGGCGATGGTTTCAGGATGGATCTCCAGCCGGCTGTCGTCGTCGGAGAGGAGGACGAAGTCGTTCTGGGTGCCGTGCCCCTTGACGAAGGCGACATCGGCCAAGGCGGCGAACGGGGTATCCGGAGTGCTCATGTCTCCATCCTATCGGTGGACTCGGCGAGGATGTCGAGTGCCCGTGTGCGGTTCTGCCCGGCGTCGGCGGCGGTGCCGTCGATCCAGTGGATCCGGGGGTCGCGGCGGAACCAGGTGTCCTGCCGGCGGGCGAACTGGCGGGTTCTGATGACCGTCTCCTCCTTCGCCTCGGCGGCGGTGATCTCACCATTCAGATGACGCTGGATCTGGGCGTAGCCGATGGCCCGTGAGGCG
The DNA here is from genome assembly GCF_017808095.1 of Brevibacterium renqingii. Taxonomy (NCBI): domain Bacteria; kingdom Bacillati; phylum Actinomycetota; class Actinomycetes; order Micrococcales; family Brevibacteriaceae; genus Brevibacterium; species Brevibacterium renqingii. Next base: position 92,218 of record NZ_JADBHG010000001.1, read on the forward strand.
GTCTTGCCCTCGGCCAGTCCGGCCGCGAGCAGACGGCGCACCTCATCGACCCACCCGTGTTCCCACATAAGATCGACGCGAGCGGCGATGCGCTCGTGAAGGATGCCTCGGTCCATGCTCAGGCCCAGGTGAATGGTCGGTTCGAGCTCCTGATAGTCGGGCAGCTGGGCGCTGAAGGGCCGACCGGTGAGTTCGATGACCTCGAGTGCGCGGGCGATGCGCCGCTGGTCGTTGACGGTGATCTTCTCCGCAGCCGCCGGGTCGAGTTCGCGCAGCCTCTGGTGCAGTCCCCACCGGTCGGCTGCGGCCTCGGCCTCCAGCCGGGCGCGTACTTCTGGATCGGTGCCGGGGAACTCCATATGGTCGACGGCGGCACGCACATACAGCCCGGATCCGCCGACCAGGATCGGGCGCTGCCCGCGGTCGCGGATGTCCGCGATGGCGGCTCGGGCGCGTGCCTGGAAGTCCTGCACGTTCGCCTCGGCGGTGACGTCGAGGATGTCGATGAGATGGTGCGGGATGCCGCGCCGTTCCTCGACCGGGAGTTTTGCGGTGCCGATGTCCATGCCCCGGTAGAACTGCATCGAGTCCGTGTTGATGATCTCCCCGCCGAGGTGTTCGGCCAGATCGAGCGCGAGATCGGATTTGCCGGTGGCGGTGGCGCCGACGACGGTGATGATCGGCGACCGATCGAGGTCCCCGCTCATGCGCGCCTCTCCACGATCATGCCCGTGCTCACGCCCAGGCTCCGGCTGCACACAGCGAGCGGACTTCGTGCACGCGTTCGTCGACGCTGAGGGTCGCCGCCGACATGGTTCCTCCGCGCTCGAGGATGTGTCGGAGGCCAACCTCCAATCCGGCGAGGTTCGCGTGGACGTCGGCAGACCGGGCACAGAGGTCGACCACCCTGTTGACATCGACGCCAGCAGAGGCGGTGAGCGCGTCGACGACTTCTGCGTCGAAGCCCGCGGCACCGTCGACGGGTGCCAGGGGCGCGTCCTCGGTTGCGGCTGCCGACAGATCGATGGGCAGCAGCAGATTCGGACTGCTGCCCAGCGGGCCGACCTCGACGCCGGCAGCATGTGCATGAAGCAGACCGACGATGACGGACGGATCGACAGCCTCGGCGTCTGTGCGTTCGGTTGGAGTCAGGGATTCGACCGCTTCCACCCAGTCGTGGCCGGTCAGCGTACGGCCGGTGCGGGTGTCGACGCCGCGGTCGATGCCCCATCCTCCGAGTCCGACCAGGGGCGGCAGGGACCCGACCGGCAGCGACCAGCATGTCTGTGTGCGCAGTGTCTCCCTGATGAGGGCGCGCAATTCAGCCACCCGTGCCGTTTCGACACGATCGATGTCCTCGAGCAGCACTGGGGCTGCCGGGATGATGGCGAAGGCCCCCATCTCAGGCGCGGGTGCGGAGAGTCGGCATGCCCAGGTTCGTCGTCGCTCCGGACCCCTGGCCGGGAGTCGGGGTCCCGCAGCTGTCAGCCTGCGCCCGGTCGTAGGCGTCACCGGCAGCAGAAGGACGCACCGAGTATCCGGAGTCGGCGAGGAGGAAGTACGGCTTCGCCTCGGTGACGGTGGCAGTGACGAAATCACCCGGGCGGGGCAGCTGGGACTCTTCGGGGATGCCCACGTGGATGAGCCGGTTGTCCGCGGCGCGACCGCTCAGGCGAGGAGAATCGCCGTGGGGCAGTTTGGTCACGAGCACCTCGACGGTCTGGCCGATCTGGGCCTTGTTCTCTTCCCAGGCGATCTCATCCTGCAGTGCAGTGAGCCGCTCGAAGCGTTCCTGGACGACTTCCTTGGGCACTTGGTCGTCCATCGTCGCCGCCGGGGTTCCCGGGCGGATCGAGTACTGGAAGGTGAAGGCCTGAGAGAACCGAGCGCGGCGGACGATGTCCATGGTGCCCTGGAAGTCCTCTTCGGTCTCGCCGGGGAAGCCGACGATGATGTCCGTGGTGATCGCCGCGTTCGGGATGCGTTCGCGCACGGTGTCGAGGATGTTCATGAACCGCTTCGTCCGGTACGAGCGACGCATGGACTTGAGGATCGCGTCCGAACCGGACTGCAGCGGCATATGCAGCTGAGGCATGACCGTGGGAGTCTCGGCCATCGCATCGATGACGTCCTCGGAGAAAGCCGCGGGGTGCGGACTGGTGAAGCGGACGCGTTCGATCCCCTCGACATTGCCGACGGCTCGCAGCAGCTTGGCGAAGGCGCCCTTGTCACGGAATTCCGCGCCGTAGGAGTTGACGTTCTGGCCGAGCAGGGTGACTTCGACGACTCCGTCGGCCACGAGCGCTTCGACCTCGGCGAGGATGTCGCCGGGGCGTCGATCCTTCTCCTTGCCGCGCAGGCTGGGCACGATGCAGAAGGTGCAGGTGTTGTTGCAGCCGACGGAGATCGACACCCACCCGGAGTGCTGGGATTCGCGGCGGCTGGGCAGGGTGGAGGGGAAGACGTCGAGGCTTTCGAGGATCTCGACCTGAGCTTCCTCATTGTGGCGGGCGCGCTCGAGCAGCGCCGGCAGCGAACCCATGTTGTGGGTGCCGAAGACGACGTCGACCCACGGGGCCTTCTTGACGATCGTGTCCCGGTCCTTCTGCGCCATGCATCCGCCGACGGCGATCTGCAGACCGGGGTGGCGCTCCTTGACCTTCGCGAGCTGGCCGAGGTTGCCGTAGAGACGGTTGTCGGCGTTCTCGCGCACAGCGCAGGTGTTGAAGACGACGACATCGGCCTGGTCGTCGGTGTTCGCCTGAACGTACCCGGCGTCGTCGAGGAGTCCGGAGAGACGCTCGGAGTCGTGCACGTTCATCTGACATCCGTAGGTCTTCACCTCGTAGCTGCGAGGTGTGGTCTCGGATGTCGTCGGGGAGTCAATCAGTTCAGTCATGGCGCACCCATTCTAGCCGTTCCCTCCGCCCAGGCCGCACACGCAGATCGTGCCGCCGCCGCGGCGAGCGTTCAGTCTTCGGCGAGCACTTCCCGAGTGACCTTGATGCAGATGGCCGAGGGGAAACCGCGTCGGGCGAGCATGCCGAGGATCCGTCGCTCCCGCACCTCATAGTCCAAGCGACGAGTGGAGGCGGCCTTCTTCGCGGCGACTTCCCGTGCGAGTTCTTCTTCCCCGTCGACTTCGGAGACGGCCTCGGAGGCGAGCTCGGGGCTGATGCCCTTCTTGGCCAGTTCGCGTTTGAGCACGGAGCGCGAGAGCTTGCGGCTCTCCCGCTGCGCACGGACGAAGCGGTGGGCGAACTCTTCGTCGTTGAGCAGCCGGGACTTCACGAGCTTGTCGATGAGAGTGTCGATGGCTTCAGGCATCAGCTCGCGCTTGATCAGTTTCTTGCGCAGCTCATCGCTCGAGTGGTCACGCATGGCGAGCATGTTCATCGCCGTCTTCTTCGCCTTCGCATAGTCGGCGTCGAAGTCGGGGGCATCGTCGCCGTCGTCGTCATCGGCGAAGCTCAGCGCATCGGCGAAATCAGGAGCTGCCCCGGCCGCGCCTTCGGCCCAGCCGCTGCCGGCGGCTTCGACAGCCCTGCCTGGTTTCGACACACCGGGCTGGCCGGCACCGGTACGGACGGTCTCGCCCGGTATGGACAGGCCGGCGAAGAAGCCGGATTCCCCTTCGGCATGGCGCTGATCGATCTCCGAGATCGCGTCGCGCAGCTGCGAGAGCGTCTCCGTCTGATCCGCCTCCCCCGCACCGTCCTGCTGGGACGGCACGAGGGCGGACTCGTCGTCCGGAGACTGCTTGTCAGGAGACTTCGACGTCATCCGTCTGCGCGGTCGCTGCGGAATCATCGGCATCCTCGGCGCCTTCCTCGGGCTCGTCGGCCTTGATGAGACCCAGCTTGTGCTTGATCTTCAGCTCGATCTCCTCGGCCAGGCCGGGATTGTCACGAAGGAAGTTGCGCACGTTCTCCTTGCCCTGACCCAGCTGGTCACCGTCATAGGTGAACCAGGATCCGGATTTGCGGATGATGCCGTTGTCGACGCCCATATCGATGAGGCTGCCCTCACGGGAGATCCCGTGTCCGTAGAGGATGTCGAACTCTGCCTGCTTGAACGGCGGGGCGACCTTGTTCTTCACGATCTTCGCACGTGTCCGGTTGCCGACCGCGTCCTGGCCCTCCTTGAGGGTTTCGATGCGGCGCACGTCGATGCGCACAGAGGCGTAGAACTTCAGAGCCTTACCGCCCGAGGTGGTCTCCGGCGAACCGAAGAAGACTCCGACCTTCTCACGCAGCTGGTTGATGAAGATCGCGGTGGTCTTCGACTGGGCGAGGGCACCCGTGATCTTGCGCAGCGCCTGGGACATCAGGCGGGCCTGCAGACCGACGTGGCTGTCGCCCATCTCGCCCTCGATCTCGGCCTTGGGCACAAGCGCGGCAACGGAGTCGATGACGATGATGTCGAGGGCCCCGGAGCGGATGAGCATATCGGCGATCTCGAGCGCCTGCTCACCGGTGTCCGGCTGGGAGACGAGCAGCTGGTCGGTGTCGACACCGAGCTTCTTCGCGTACTCGGGGTCCAGGGCGTGCTCGGCGTCGATGAACGCCGCGATGCCGCCGCCCTTCTGGGCATTCGCCACCGCATGCAGGGCCACGGTCGTCTTACCGGAGGATTCCGGACCGTAGATCTCGACGACACGGCCGCGCGGAAGACCGCCGATGCCCAGAGCGATATCGAGGGCGACCGAGCCGGTCGGGATCGAGGCGATCGGTTCGCGAACACCCTCACCCAGACGCATGATCGCGCCCTTGCCGTAGTTGCGATCGATCTGCCCCAGCGCAGCGTCGAGAGCCTTCGACTTATCGCCGCCGCTGGGGACCTGGAGGTTCTTGGGTGTACGTGCCATGACGTCTCCTCTTCGTTGCTTTTCCTTTGAGACCAAGGCTAGAAGATGGCACTGACATAACGACAGAGGAGGGATCTCCCCCGTGGATAACCAGCCACTCATGGTCACAGGTCCCGTGATTCCCCACCAGCATAGCCCACATGGGAACAGGTGTTCGATATATTCGGGTGTGTCGCTGCGGCCTTTATCGCAATGTCGGATCCGGTTCGGCCGAACGTCGGAGGATCAGAACGGCCGGGAGCGCGGCTTCTCCTTGCCGAGACGACGCGATTCGGGCACGCTCATGGAATCGCAGACGGCGATCCAGATGTCACGGGGTTCGACGCCTGCGGCAAACGCCTCTTCGGCGGTACGCGATCCCAGCGAACTCAGAGTCAGGTCGGTGTGCAGGGATGCCGCGCGTGCCTCACCGAACTCCTCGTTCATGAGCGTCCAGTAGAGAGTGTGGCGCATCAGGGCTTAGCGGCCAGGCGCGGCGCAGAGTATCCGTCGGGGTGACCCAGGATCTTGTCCGACAGTTCCTGCGGAATGGTGTCGGGGATCTGCACTCCCTCTTCGAGGGCGAAGCGATCCGACACTGATGACAGCAGTGCCGACAGCGGCAGATCGAGTGCCTCGCAGATCGCGGACAGCAGCTCAGAGGAGGCTTCCTTCTGTCCGCGTTCGATCTCGCTGAGGTAGCCCAGCGACACGCTGGCTCCGGTCGAGACGTCGCGAAGGGTGCGTCCTTGACGGCGGCGGGCGGAACGAAGCGCGTCGCCGATTTCGACTCTCAGTAACATTGCGCGGCCCTCCCTTTGTCAGCGCGTCCCGTCGTCGTGGTTCCCACAACCTTACAGCCTGGCCGTGACACAGCACCAACCTGGTGCCCCGAGCGGATGGTATTGCCAGTCCATTCGAAGACTTTGGAGAAAATTCGTCCGATAGTCATTACTCGGTCAACCCCGAGGGGGCCGAACTTATTCCTCAGCCGCCGTTCCCGTCATCCTCGGCCGCCTCGTTCCCCTCGGCCGCCTCGTTCCCTTCGGCCGGGCCGAACGCGAGCTCGGTGACGAACTCGTCGAGGTTCGTCGACATGGCTCGCACCGTCTGGTTGCGTATGGCGTCGCGGTCGCCGGTGAATTCGTGTTCGAAGACCTTGGCCTTGCCGCCGAAGGCGATGGCCGTGTAGACGAGACCGACGGGCTTGCCGTCCTGCGGATCGGGCCCGGCCACGCCGGTGCAGGAGATGCCGATGTCGGCCACGCACTTCACAGCCGTGCCCACGGCCATCTGCGCGGCGACGACGGGATCGATCGGGCCGGTCTCCTCGAGGTGGTCGGCGTCGACGGCGGCCAGGCTCGACTTGAGGTCGGTGGCATAGGTGATCAGTCCCCCGCGCATGACTGCCGAGGCGCCGGGAACGTCGACGAGCGAAGCGACGAATCGGCCGCCGGTCAGGGATTCCGCCCCGGCCAGCGAGAGCCCGAGCCGAGTGCAGTTGGCGATGATGCGACGATTGGTCTCGAGCAGCGCAGCCTCGATCTCAGGCACGGGAACCGTCTCCGTCTGTGCCGCCCGACTTCGCCTCGCGGTAGAGCTTCACGGCCTGCACGCAGTAGTCGATGCCGGTCACGAGGGTGACGATGATCGCCGCGGTCATGACGATCCAGGCGAAGACGAGCAGGATGGAGTACACGACCGAGGGAATGATGTCGGCCAAGGGGAAGATCAGCAGGAAGAGCCCGATGGCCACGGTCTGCAGCACGGTCTTGATCTTCCCGCCCCGTGAGGCGGGCATGACGGCGATGCGGATCATGAAGAAGCGCAGCGCGGTGATGCCGAACTCGCGCACGAGGATGATCACCGGCACCCACCAGGGCAGTTCCATGATGACGGCCAGGCCGATGAGGGCCGCGGCCATGAGCGACTTGTCTGCTATGGGGTCGGCGATCTTGCCGAAGTTCGTCACGAGGTTGTACTTGCGCGCCAGGTCGCCGTCGATCTTGTCGGTGAGCATGGCCAGGAGGAACACGACGAGCGCCCACCACCGGGTCGTGACGTCGTCGCCCCCGTGCGCCAACAGCAGCACCAGGAAGACGGGCACCATGAGGATGCGCAGCACGGTGAGCGCGTTCGGAATGTTCCACGGACTCGGTTCTGCTGCGGGTTGCTGAGAGGCCCCGGCCTCGACTCGATCGTTCACGTGACCACCCTATCGGAGTGAGCTGAGGAGAACATCGCAATCACCGACGCCGAGGCGGGTGCCCGATATTCGGACACCCGCCTCGGCGAGTGGCGTCGTCATGGTCGACGACGGGGTGCGACTGCGGAGACAGCGGTGGCGGAGGGCTCAGCGGCCGGTGAGCTGCCAGGCGTCCTCACCGCTGGCCTCGACGACCTCGAGCCCGGTCTCCGGGTCGACATCGCCGACGCTGAGGTCCTCGGCGTGACCGACTCCGTGACCGTAGCGTCCGGAACCGTGGCCGTTCGCTGCGGAGCCGCCCGAGGACTGTCCGGAGTCCTCATCGGGCGGGGTCTCGCCCTTGATGATCGCCAGCGTGCCTGGCAGGTCATCGGGCCGGACGAGCACATCGCGGGCCTTCGATCCCTCGGACGGTCCCACGATGCCGCGGGACTCCATGAGGTCCATGAGGCGACCTGCCTTGGCGAACCCGACGCGCAGCTTGCGCTGAAGCATCGAGGTCGAACCGAACTGCGTGGTGACGACCTGTTCGACGGCCTGGAGCAGGAGTTCGAGATCGTCGCCGATCTCCTCGTCGATCTGCTTCTTCGGCGCCTCGACGGCGACGTCCTCGCGATAATTCGGTTTGAGCTGGCCCTTGACGTGGTCGACGACCTTCTCGATCTCGGACTCGTTGACCCAGGCGCCCTGGACGCGCATCGGTTTGGCCGCGCCCATCGGCAGGAACAGGGCGTCACCCTGGCCGATGAGCTTCTCGGCTCCGGGCTGGTCGAGCACGACCCTCGAGTCGGCCAGCGACGAGGTCGCGAACGCCAGACGCGAGGGCACATTGGCCTTGATGAGGCCGGTGACGACGTCGACGCTGGGTCGCTGGGTGGCGAGCACCAGGTGGATGCCGGCGGCACGCGCGAGCTGCGTGATGCGCTGGATCGAGGCTTCGACGTCGCGCGGGGCGACCATCATGAGGTCGGCGAGCTCGTCGACGACCACGAGCAGGTACGGGTAGGGCTGGAGCACGCGCTCGGAACCGGCCGGGGGCGAGATGCGCCCCTCACGGACGGCCTTGTTGAACTCCTTGACGTGTTTGAAGCCGTAGGTCGCCAGGTCGTCGTAGCGGGCGTCCATTTCGCGCACGACCCATTCGAGCGCCTCGGCGGCCTTCTTCGGGTTCGTGATGATGGGCGTGATGAGGTGCGGGATGCCTTCGTAGATCGTCAGCTCCACGCGCTTGGGATCGACGAGGATCATCCGCACCTCGTCGGGGGTCGCACGCATCATGATCGAGGTGATCATCGAGTTCACGAAGCTCGACTTACCGGCACCGGTGGCACCGGCGACCAGCAGGTGGGGCATCTTCGACAGGTCCGCGACGACGAATCCGCCCTCGACGTCCTTGCCCACGCCCATGACCATCGGGTGGTCGGATTTGCGGGCGGCCTTCGACCGCAGCACATCGCCGAGGGCGACGTTCTCACGGTCGGAGTTCGGGATCTCGATGCCGATGGCCTTCTTGCCGGGGATCGGCGAGAGGATGCGCACATCGGCGCTGGCGACCGCATACGAGATGTTCTTCGACAGCGCCGTGACCTTCTCGACCTTCGTACCCGCACCGAGTTCGACCTCGTAGCGGGTGACCGTCGGTCCGCGGGAGAATCCGGTGACCTGGGCGTCGATCTTGAACTGCTCGAGCACATCGCGCAGCGCTTCGACGACACGGTCGTTGGCCTCGGAGCGCTCCTTCGCGGGAGGTCCGGGCTGGAGATTGTCCGAGGCGGGAAGCGTGTAGGTGACGTCGCCGGCCAGGGTGAGCTGCTCGACGCGTTCGGGCAGCTGCTCCGTGGGAGGCGCTGCGGGGGCATTGGTGACCGGGACCGGCGCCGAGGCGGCCGCCTCGTCCGTCTTCTGTCCCGAGGCCCCCTTGTCCTCGTCCATGCCGATGGTCTTCTTGAGCGCGGCCATCTCGCGTTCGGCCTTCGTCGGACGGCGCTGACCGGGCTTGAGCTTCGGCTCGGGGTCGGTCTCGATGACCGTGGTGTCGGCCTCTTCGTCACTGACGTCGTTCTCGTGGATATAGGCCTTGTCGTAGGCCTTCGTCGCAGTGTCGTCGTCGGAGGCGGCGTCGGGGTCCGGAGTGTCGGTCTTCTTCTTCCGGCTCCGGCGCTTGGCACCCATGACGGGTTTGAGACTCGAGGTGCGGGCGTTCTCGGCCACGAGGTCGGTCTGTGCCTCTTCGGCCTCGGCCGCGGTCTCCGGACGGGTGCCCCCGGTCAGACGCCAGTAGAGGTCGGTGAGGCGCTTGGGGATCGCGCGCACCGGGGTGGCCGTGACGACGAGCAGGGAGAACAGCCCGAGGAGGACGAGCAGCGGCACGGCGACATACACAGTTGTCGCGATGACCAGGGGCGAGGAGACGACGAAGCCGAGCGCCCCTCCCCCGTTGGCCATGGCCTCACGGGAGTTCGTGAAGGTGGGATTGCCGGCGGCGATGTGCGCCAGTCCGGAGGCCGCGAGCAGGCCGAAGATCATCCCGATGAGGATGCGGTTGTTGCCGCGGTTGTCGTCGCCGCGCAGGAACAGGCGGATGGAATAGCAGGTGAAGATCACGGGCAGGGCGAGTGCCACACGCCCGAAGGTGCCTTCGACGATTCCGCGGACTCCGTCGCTGATCGCACCCGGAATGTTCCACCATTCGAAGGCGGCGATGACGATCGAGAGTCCGATGAGGAAGAAGGCGGTGCCGTCTCGCTTCGTCGGAGACTGGTCGATCGGTTCGTCGCTGAGAGTCTTTCGCGCACGGTTTCCGGCCATGTGGGCCACTCCCCTCCATGCACCGGTGACAACGTTTGTCCCGGGTTCTTCGGTCCCCGCTTGACCGGACCGACCAGCGCTTTTGCGCGCTGTGCGTTTCCCGGAACCAGAAGCGGGGGAAGTCGTTCTGGTCGCCATGTCTCTCATCTTAGGACGATATTGCACTCCTGCCCAGCAAATCCGCAGGTTTCGGCGTGCCATGAGGGTGCTGCGAACGGGTGAATTGCCACGTCAGAATGCCTGTCCCGTCCGCGCTTATTCGACCGCAGTCTGTCCGCCCGAGTCGCTCCGACGCAGCCTGCTCCGACGATTCTCTCCGCCGCGGGCATTCCGGGGATTCTCTCCGCCGCGGGCGATCCCGGGATTCGCTCCGCCTCGGCGATCCTGGGTCCGACACCGACGGTCCCGGGCCCGACGCGGGCGATCCTGGGTCCGACACCGACGGTCCCGGGCCCGACGCGGGCGATCCTGGGTCCGAAGCGCTGGAAGCGCTGACGAATCTGAGCCGAGACGACCGGGATGACCTTCGACCTATCTGCTGCCTTAAGTGGTCGTTTCAGGCGGATCTGGTGCCCTTAGGAGGTCGTTCTAGGCGGATCTTCCTGCGGTTTCTTCCGCCCATTTCGACCACGTAACGCAGGCGCTTCGTTCCTTGCCAGACGGTCAGCCCGCCGACTGGACGCATGATGTGATGACCGCGCGACGTTTCAGACGCTAGCCCCCGCCGGGCTCGGCCAATGCTCGCGAACGCAATCGCCAACACAACATCTACTGTATGCTCCTGGTGAAACTCGGGATACGAAAGGGTACGTTGTTGAATCGCTTCACGTTTGGACTCATGGCCGCTGGCAGCGCTCTTGCATTGGCGGCCTGCAGTGCCGATTCCGGAAATCAGGACACTCAGGACTCGACAGATGAAGAGGCGGCGCCTAGCCAGACCGAGGTCGAATCACAGGAGTCCGAAGAACGTGCTGCGATGAGTCCAGAGGACTTCAATGAACGCATCCTCTCCCTCGACGATCTGCCGGGAGGTTTCACAGTTGAGGACGAGGTCGAATTCGGAGAGACCGAGGAACAAGCGGACAATCCCTTTGACGCCGATGACAGCTCTTCGAAAGCTGATTCGACTCAAACCGCATGCATCGTCGGCACCATGAAGACCCATTCGTCGGACTTGAACGGAGTCTCCGCCGCCCGGAACTTCGACAACTCCAACGACAGCGCCGGCACTTTCATCATGACCTCGCTGTCCAGACCGGAGAAGGGAGCGAAGGAGATGCTGAAAGACCTCCGAAAGACGGTGGATGAATGTCAGCGGACCATCGATGCACAACCAGCCGAATCGGTGGATATCTTTGAGCCCAGCGGCAACAAGGGCGAAGGATTCTGCACGACCGCATATGACGGCTCGTTCATAGGCCAGGGAAAGATCGTCATGTCCGAGTGCTACGTCGCGTGGGCCGGTGAGCTGATGACGATTCATAACATGGCGTTCGAGGCCGGCGTCGCTTCCCAGGTCGATCGAGACGCCGTTCAAGGAGTCACTGACCATATGACTGACGACCTCCTGCCGAAGGCCCTCAAGAAGGCCGATATGGCGAAATCCTGACCTCGGCGATCAGCAGATCACAGTCGCGGCCCGCCCGCATACATGTGCTCCGATCCGATTGCCCCGGACTGCAGTCACTTCGGAGCGCCGCGCATCCCTCTTTCCGTGCGACGAAGGCGAGCTCACGGCCAACGCGGTCGCCGTGTCTGCGGCCAACGCGGTCGCCGTGTCCGCGGCCAGGGCGGTCACCGTGTCTGCGGCCGTCAGCGGACTGTGCTTTTTCGGCATGCACCTCGCCTCGATCTTGCTTACCCTCCCGAGTCTTCTCATCAAGTGGTACCTCGTCACCTGGGCGTTCATCGTCTACAACATCGTTTCAAGCGGAACTGGTGCCCTTAGGAGGTCGTTCTAGGCGGATTTTCCTGCGGTTTCTTCCGCCCATTTCGACCACCTAGCGCGAGTGAACGCCGCCAGAGGGCCGCGCGGCGAGAACTGGGTACACGACCGGGACGAGGGCGACCCGCGTGAGAGGTGCGCGGCCGGAGCGGGGTGCGCGAACGGCAGAATCCACTCGCGCCGGGTCAGCGATCGCGGCCCCGCTCAGCGGGTGGCGTAGAGGTGCTCGGGGCGGCCGGTGCTGCCGTATTGGAGGGAGACGGTGATGGTGCGGGCCTCGGCGAGTTTCGCCAGGTGTCGCTGCGCGGTCGCGCGGGAGGCACCGACCGCCTCGGCGACCTCGAGGGCCGTCATCGGACCGCTCGCCTCCTCGAGCGCGTTGAGGATCCGACTCGTCGTCGACGATCCGGCCCGGCTCGCCCCCGTCCCGCCGACGGCGGAGGCATCGTGGAGGTTGCGCAGCTGGCGTTCGAGGTCGGCCTGGTCGACCTTGTCGCGCTCCCAGTACCGGAGGAAGCGGGCATAGCGGCGCAGGAAGCTGTGGAGGACCTCGGCGGCGAAGGGTTTGACGATATAAGTCATCGCCCCGGCCCGCAGCGCGGAGCGCACGACCTGTGGATCCGTGACCGCCGAAAGCACGATGGCATCGATGTCGGTCTCGCGGATGAGATCGACTCCGGTGCCCTCGGGCAGCACATAGTCGACGAGCAGCAGGTCGACGTCCTGTTCGGCGATGACCTCGCGCGCCGTGGCGAGGTCCCGCACCGGTTCGAGCGCCGTGAAGCCGGGCACCTCGTCGACATAGCGGCAGTGGATCTGCCCGACGAAGAAATCGTCGTCGAGCACGAGAACATTGACCATCATCTCTCCTCGGAGTGCTGAAATTCCTCGAGCGCATCGGGCAGGACCACACCGAAGCTCGCCCCGCCGAGCTCGGGATCGTGGCCGTCGATGAGCCACACCCGGCCGCCGCCGCGTTCGGCCACCCGGCGGCTGAGCGCGAGCCCGATGCCCAGTCCGTGGCCATCGCCGGTTCCCGTCCCCGTCGCCAGCCCGATCCCGAAGTCCTGCGCCGAGGCGGGCGCGGCGGTCGAGAATCCCTCGTCGAAGATCGTCTCCCCGAGTTCCGCATCGACGCCGTCGCCGGTGTCGGTGACGACCGCATGGAGCTCGGCCCCCGAGCTGAGCAGCTGCACCTCGACCCGGCTCGTTCCGTCCGGGGGGCGGCGAGCGGCGACGGCGGCGCGGACGGCGTTGTCGATGAGATTGCCGAGGATGAGCGTGACGGCCTCGGGGTCGCGGACCGTGCCCATGGTCAGGGAATCCGGGGTCACGGCCAGAGTCACCCCCGCCTCGGCGGCGGTGGTCCCCTTCGCCTCCAGCACGGCGCGCAGATAGGCGTCGGAGATGAGCTCGATGTCCTCGACCGGGGTCGTGATCGGCCCTGTGCCCAGCAGCGAGGCGAGGTAGGTGTGGGCCTCATCGGTGGCGCCGGTGTCGACGAGGCCGAGCACGGTGTGCAGGCGGTTGGCGAACTCGTGGCGCTGCGTGCGCAGGGCTCGGGCCATGGCGGTGACGGATTCGAGCTGGCGGGCCATCGTGAGCATCTGGGTCTCATCGCGCAGCGTCACGACCCCGCCGACGGAGACTCCGTCGCGTTGGACCCGCACAGCGGTGGCCAAGAGGATCCGCTCACCGATCGTGGTCCGCCGGCGCAGCGCACCTTCGGCGGGGGCGTCGGCCATCATCGCGGTGATCTCCGCGGGCACGGTGTCCGAGCTCGGGGCGACGCCGAGCAGCTCCTCGGCATTCGAATTGCTCACGGTCAGCTCGCCGGCGGAGCTGAAGCCGAGGACGCCGTCGTCGAGTCCGCGCAGCACTGCGCCCTGATCGCGGGCCATCTCGGCGAGCTCTTCGGGCCCCACCCCGAGAGTCTCCCGCCGCAGCCGGCGCCCGAGCATGACCGAGACGATTCCGCCCAGGGCCAGCGCCAGCACCGCCACTGTGCCGAGCAGGAGCAGCTCGCGGCGCACGTCCGCATCGAGCACTGAGGCATAGATGCCGACGGAGACCTCGCCGACGACGGTCTTGCCGTCCTCGCTCGAGTAGATCGGCACCTTGGCCCGCACCGTCTCCCCCAGCGTGCCCGATTCGTGGGAGACGTTCTCACGTCCGGCCAGAGCCTCGTCCGGGGAGGTCGAGACCTTGTGGCCGATCTTCGACCGGTCGGGGTGAGTCAGCCGGATCCCGCGGTCGTCGGTGATCACGGCGAAGCTGATGCCCGACCGATCCCGCAGGTCATCGGTGATGTCCAACATCGAGGCCACGAGGTGTCCATCGGGATCCACGGCATGCTCTGCCGAGGCCGCGGTCGAGGCGGCCCGGACGTCCGGGTCGATCGCCAACGTGCGGGCGGTGGCCAGGGCCTTCGTCTCGGTCACCTCGGTGACGGTGCGCGCGCCCATCCACGCGAACACGCCCGTCACCAAGGCGAGAGTGACGACGACGAGCGCGAGCTGAGAGATCAGCACACGGCGGGAGAACGACTGGCGGGGCCGGGGCACGCGCTCACTGTACGCACGAATGAGCGCAATGCGCAAAAGGTGGTCAACGATCAGAACGCCATCAGTGCACACAAACGCGCGCGGCACGTGATCTGGACCCTACGGTGTTCTGAGCCTCACATCCGCCTTCGAAGGAGAAGCCCGTGCTTGTCATTCTCGGTTTCGCCATGATCGGCGTCTTCATGACGCTGATCATGACCAAGCGCCTCTCGCCGATCCTGGCGCTCATTCTCGTCCCCACCGTCTTCGGCCTCTTCGCCGGGGCCGGTCTGGGCATCGGGGAGATGGTCATGGACGCGATCGCCTCGATGTCGTCGACGGCAGCGCTGCTGCTCTTCGCGATCATCTACTTCGGCATCATGATCGACGTCGGCCTCTTCGACAAGCTCGTCGAGTTCATCCTCAAAGTCGCCGGACACGATCCGGTCAAAGTCGTCCTCGGCACAGCCCTGCTCACCGGGGCCGTCTCGCTCGACGGTGACGGTTCGACGACATTCATCGTCGTCACCGCCGCCATGCTGCCGATCTACCAGCGGCTCGAGATGTCGCCGGTGGTGCTCACCTGCGTGGCTGGTCTCATCAACGGCACGCTCAACATCGTGCCCTGGGGCGGGCCGACCGCACGCGCGTCCTCGGCGCTGCAGATCGATGCGAACGACATCTTCGCCCCGATGGTGCCGTCACTGGTCGCGGGTCTGCTCGTATGCCTCGTCTTCGCTTACCTGCTCGGTCTCTCCGAGCGTCGTCGCCTGGCCAATAACGGTGTGGCCTGGGTCGAGGAGCGCGGGTCGAACCGTCGCAAAGACCTCGTCGGCGCCGTCGCCGGGTCGAGCGGCAAGGGTGCGACCGCGGCCGGCGCGGCCATGACCCCATCCGGTGCGACCACGGCCGGTCACGGTGCCGGGAACGGCACGGCCGCCTCGGCGAGAGGATCATCCGATGGCGGCGACGCATCCGGCGCCGAGGCGGGGGCCGACTCCGCAGACGCCGGAGCCGAGTCCGCCGGTTCCGGTTCGGCCCTGTCGAACACCGCACTCGACCCGCACCGGGCGACCCTGCGCCCGAAGCTGTTCTGGTTCAACCTGGGCCTTACCGTGGCCGTGATGGTCCTGCTCATCGCGGACATCCTCCCGCTTCCGTACCTGTTCATGATCGCCACCGTCATCGCACTCATGGTCAACTTCCCGAAGATGAAGGAGCAGCAGGAGGAGCTGGCCAGCCACGCCTCCGCGATCATCTCCGTCGTCGCCATGGTCATGGCCGCCGGTGTGCTCACCGGCATCATGTCCGGCACCGGCATGGTCGATGCGATGGCCGCGTGGCTCGTCGACGTGATTCCTGATTCGATGGGTCCCTACATGGCCGTGATCACCGGTCTGCTGTCGATCCCGATGACCTTCTTCATGAGCAACGACGCCTTCTACTTCGGCATCCTGCCCGTGCTCAGCGAGACCGCCGCGCATTTCGGCATCTCGGCCGCGGACATGGCCCGCGCCTCGATCACCGGCCAGCCCGTGCATATGCAGTCCCCGCTGGTGCCGGCGATCCTGCTGCTGGTCTCGCTGTCGGGAGTCGAGCTCGGCGACCACCACAAGAAGGTGCTGTGGCGGGCGCTCATCGTCGCCCTCGTCATGCTCGCGGTGGGTGTCGCGCTCGGCGTCATCGGGATCGGCTGAGCGGCGATGACAGATCTGTATTCGACATCGCCTCGCCGCTTCCCCGCCCCGTCCCTGCGCGTGACCGCATCACCGGACGTCGATGCCGCCGAGGCGACCGTCGTCCTCGCGCTGCGGACCGACTCCTCCCCGGCGGTGCTCGACCAGGCGATCGCCGCCGCCCGGCGCGAACGGGCGGCTCTGCGGGCGATCGTGTTCGGCACGGACACGACCACGGCCCCGTCCACGTCTCCCCTGGCCGAATGCACCCGCTTGGGCGCCTCCCTCGCCGAGGCGGGGCTTGCGTACGAGGTGCAGCGCGCCGGTTCCGATCTCGCCGAGCAGGTCCTCGACCTCGCCGACCGGCATGCTGCGGTGGTCATCGTCATGGCCGCCAAGCGCCGGTCCCCCGTGGTCAAGCTGCTGCTGGGCTCGAGCGCGCAGCAGGTCATCCTCGAGGCCGAATGCCCCGTGCTGCTGGTGAAGTGAGGCTCAGATCCCGCCGAGGCCGCGGCCGGGCGCCAGCAGTCCGCGCGGGTCGAGCAGATCCTTGAGCTCCTGCAGTCCTCTGCGGCCCGGCAGCGGCCCCCACGCATCGACGCTCTCCCACACCGAGGCCGGGGCGTGGAGCAGTCGGGCGCAGATCCGGTGCAGGCCGAATGAGCGCAGGTGCTCGAGCACCACGCGGGTGGCGATTCCCGGCTCGGTCTCGGGAGCTCCGACCCCGAGTTCGAAGAGCCCGGCCGCACTCCCCTGCAGCTGCAGGGGATAGCCGATGGCGTCTTCGAGCCGTGTCATCGTCTCGAGAAGTGTCGGAACGAAGTCCGGAGTCACCGACAGGCCGATCGTCACGGGCGCCTGTGTCCGCCTGCCCCACCATCCGGGTCGCCTGCAGCGGGTGGCTCCGGGAACTCGGTCGAGGATGCGGGAGATCTCGGTTTCGACGAGTTCCTCGTCGCCTTCGACCAGGACCACGGTGGCGGCGGGCGAACCGGGTGGTCGGCCGATGACGACGGCGGCCGGTCGCTGCCGGGCGGCGAGGAGTTCCGGGGCTGCCGCGGCGCCGGGAATCCATACGAACTCCTGAGCCGCCGGTCGCGCACTCAGTCGGATCTCGGCCTCGACGATGATGGCGCGGGTGCCCCAGGATCCGGCCACGAGCTGTGGGAGACCCCTGCCGGTCAGGCTCAGACAGAGTCCTCCGGCGGTGCGGGCGATGGTCCCGTCGGCGCCGACGGTCGTCACGGACACCAGCGTCTCGGCAAGTCGGGGACGGTGGAGGTGCCGCGGTCCGGTGGCGGCCGTGGCGATCATCCCGCCGAGGCTGGACCCGGCTGCGATGCGGCCGTCCGGCAGATCGGCGAGGATCTCCTGCCCGGTCCGGCCGGCGAGGTCGTTCAGTGCCGAGATCTTCGCTCCGGCCCCGGCACGGACGGTGGCGTCCGCGACGGAACGGTCGGCCGCCTCGGCGAGTCCGGTCATGTCGATGAGCAGCCCGGGGGTGGTCGCGGGCGGATGGTCGTCGAAGGCGGTGCCGCCGCCGAAGACGGTGACCGTGCGGGATTCGGCGTGGGCACGGGCCATGAGCTCGGAGAGTTCGGCGATGCTGTCGGGGCTGGCCAGTCGGGGCAGTTCTGTGGTCCGGCTCATCCCCACCTCTGTCTCTGCTGTGTCGGACTCTGCTGTCTCTGTCTCTGCTGTCTCGGGCCTTGTCTCTGTTTCCGTGACCGTGTGTTCAGAGTGTAGCGAAGAACGCCTCCGGAATCGGTGCGCTGGGCACAGATTTCGGAGGCGTTCGACGTGGTCGGACCCTGCATCGCAAGCGTCGATCGGAGGCGGGATCACCAGTGCGGGTGCGCGGCTGCGAGCCTTGGCTCAAGGCCTGCGGCCGCGGACCCGGCGCCTTCGGCTCAGGGCATGCGGGCGTAGGCCGGCAGCGTGAGGAAGTCGACGTAGTCGGGAGCGATCGCGACCGAGACGAAGGTGTCGGTGGCGTCCTTCCAGGCGGCGTCGTCACCGGGCAGCTTCGCGACCTCCTCGGAGACGATGCGCTCGACGAGGTCCTTCGTCACCTTCTCACCGGAGTCGAGGGTGACACCGGCATCGAGCCACTGCCACACCTGGGAGCGGGAGATCTCCGCGGTGGCGGCGTCCTCCATGAGCCCGTTGATGGCGACGGCGCCGTTGCCCTCGAGCCAGGCGCGCAGGTACTGGATGCCGACGGAGACGTTCGTGCGCAGTCCCTGCTCGGTCATCGATCCCGGCGTCGACTTCACGTCGAGGAGGTCGGCGGCGGTGACGTCGACGTCTTCGCGCTTGTTGTCGATCTGGTTGGGCTTGTCGCCGAGGGTCTCAGTGAAGACCTCCTTGCACAGGGAGACCATGCCCGGGTGGGCGACCCAGGAGCCGTCGAAGCCGTTGCCGGCCTCACGGGACTTGTCCTCGCGCACCTTGTCGAAGGCGGCCTTGTTCGCAGCCTCGTCCTTCGAGGGGACGAATGCGGACATGCCGCCGATGGCGTGGGCGCCGCGCTTGTGGCAGGTGCGCACGAGCAGTTCGGTGTAGGCGCGCATGAACGGCACGGTCATCGTCACGTCCGAACGGTCCGGCAGCAGGTAGTCCGAGCCGCGGGAGCGGAAGTTCTTGATCACGGAGAAGATGTAGTCCCAGCGACCGGCGTTGAGGCCGGCGGAGTGCTCGCGCAGTTCGTAGAGGATCTCCTCCATCTCGAAGGCCGCGGTGTAGGTCTCGATGAGCACGGTGGCGCGGATGGTGCCGCGGGCCAGTCCGAAGGCGTCCTCGGCGTGCTCGAAGACCTGGTTCCACAGGCGGGCCTCGAGGTGGGATTCCATCTTCGCGAGGTAGAAGTAGGGGCCCTTGCCCTTCTCGATCTGGACCTGACCGGCCGTGGCGAAGTAGAGGGCGAAGTCGACGAGCGAACCGGAGGTCTCCTCACCGTCGATGAGGATGTGCTTCTCGGGCATGTGCCAGCCGCGGGGGCGTACGACGATGGTCGGCAGCTGCTCGTCGGGAGCGAGCTTGTACTCCTTGCCCTCGGGCGAGGTGAAGTCGATCTCACGGTTGAGGGAGTCGAGCAGGTTGATCTGGCCCTGGATGACCGAGTCCCACTGCGGGGTGTTCGCGTCTTCCTGGTCGGCCAGCCACACCTTGGCTCCGGAGTTGAGCGCGTTGATCGTCATCTTCTTGTAGGTCGGACCGGTGACCTCGACGCGACGGTCTTCGAGACCCGGAGCCGGGGGCGAGACCTGCCAGCTCGGATCATTGCGGATCTCGGCGGTCTCCTCGAGGAAGTCGAGGTCCTTGCCGGAGGCGATCTCGGCCTGACGGACCTTGCGTGCTTCGAGGCGGTCGAGGCGGTCGCCGTTGAACTTGCGGTGCAGTTCGACGATGAGCTCGAGTGCCTTCGGGGTGAGGACCTTCTCTGCGCCATCCGGCAGCTCGCCGGTGATCTCCATCCCGGCGGGGATGTCCAGGTTCTCGATATGAGCGGTCATCGGTGGTTCTCCTTAGTCAGCACACGAAGTGCTGCGTCCTTATCGGCACCATCAGGTGCGTCTCTGTTCGCTGGCAACGGGGTTTGGCCTGCGAAACTTTCACATCGTGAAAATTTTTGTTCACACACCGAAAGAATATGAGGTGATGCACGTCTCGTCAAACCTTATCGCGCTTCGAGACGGGGTGTCTGTTGACTCCGGCGGGCGAACTGGCACGATGAATGGACGAACCTCTCGTGGGCCCGCTTCCGGCGACCGGATGCGGACTTCTGCGACCACGCGGCAATGACGCCGCAGATCGGACACACGATGGACAACCTCGCTGTTGCAGCTCTTCTGGCGCTCTCCCCGATCCTCCTGGCCGGAATCCTCCTCATCGGCTTCCGCTGGCCGGCCAAATACGCCATGCCCATCGGGCTCGTCGCCGCTGCCCTGGTGGCGAACTTCGCCTGGAAGATCGAATGGGTGACGATCGGCGCCTCGGTCGTCCAAGGCCTGCTCGTGGCGATCGGCCTGCTGTGGATCGTCTTCGGGGCCCTCCTGCTCCTGGCCACGATCACCCGCTCGGGAGCCATCGAGACCATCCGCGCCGGATTCGTCTCGATCTCCCCCGACCGCCGGGTCCAGGTCATCATCGTCGCCTGGCTGTTCGGCTCCTTCATCGAAGGTGCGGCCGGATTCGGCACCCCGGCGGCCGTGGTCGCCCCGCTCATGCTCGCCCTCGGGTTCCCCGCCGTCGCTGCGGTGCTCGGCGGGCTGATCATCCAGTCCACTCCCGTGAGCTTCGGCGCCGTGGGCACCCCGATGGTCGTCGGCATCGGCACCGGCCTGGCCCAGGAGGACGGTTCGATGTCGACCGATGTCGCGGCACGGGCCGCCGAGCTCGGTCTCGACCAGACGGAGTTCGTCGCCCACACGGCCACTCAGGTCGCCCTCATCCACGGCATCTGCGGGATCTTCATCCCGCTGCTGCTGGCGTGCATGATGACCGGTTTCTTCGGCGCGAACCGGCGCTTCGCCGACGGTCTGGCCGTCACTCCCTTCGCCGTCTACTCCGCGCTCGCGATGATCGTGCCCTACCTCGTCGTGGCGAAGTTCCTCGGTCCCGAGTTCCCTTCGCTGCTCGGCGGCCTCATCGGCCTGGCCATCGTCGTGACCACGAGCAGGCTAGGATTCCTCATGCCGAAGAAGACCTGGGACTTCGCCCCGCGTGAGCAGTGGCCGGCCTTCTGGATGGGCACCGTCGACCCGAACGAGGAGAAGGCGCAGCTCACGAGGCGGATGTCGCTGGTCCGCGCCTGGTCGCCCTACCTCATCGTCGTCGCTCTGCTGCTCATCACCCGCAATGTGCCGGCGATCAAGGAGTTCCTCAACGGCCCGGCGGTCATCAAGGTCGACGGCATCTTCGGCACCCCGATCAACCAGAACATGGACCTGCTGTGGTCGCCCGGTGCGATCTTCGTCCTCGCCTGCGGCATCACCTACTTCATCCACCGCATGACGAAGGACCAGATCTCGAGCTCCTGGACGATCGCGGGTTCCCAGATCGCCGGCGCCGCCGTGGCTCTGCTCTGCTCGCTGCCGCTGGTGCGGGTGTTCATCAACTCCGGTGCCGACTACAACGGTGCCGGACTCGAGTCGATGCCGGTCACCCTCGCCGAGGCGGCCGCGAGCACCGTCGGAGACGCCTGGCCGCTGCTGGCCCCCTTCGTCGGCGCCCTCGGTGCATTCATCGCGGGATCGAACACCGTCTCGAACACGATGTTCGCCCAGTTCCAGTTCTCCACCGGCACCGCCATCGGGGCGGCCAGCCCGGAGACCGTCGTGGCCGCGCAGGCCGTCGGCGGCGCGGCGGGCAATATGGTCGCCGTGCACAATGTCGTGGCCGCCTCGGCGACGGTGGGGCTCGTCGGTCGCGAGGGCGAGCTCATCCGCCGCACCGCCATCCCGATGCTCGTCTACTCGCTGGCCGCGGGCGCGATCGCCTTCGTCGGTCTCAACGGTCTGGGCATGAACGCCGGCACGGTGATCCTCACCGCGCTCATCGTGGGCTTCGGCGTCGCGATCGTCCTGGCCCGGCGGTCCCCGGGCAAGCCGCTAGAGATCGGAGCCGTGTCCTCCCACGGGACGGCTGAGGACGAAGCCGCGCCTGCCGGCGACGACGAGCCGGAGCCCACCGCCCGCGGCTGAGGCCGGCCCCGAGGCACCGCCTTGTCGGCGGCGAGCCGTGCAACGGCCGCACCGCGCGCAGTGCCCGCACGGCTCACGCGAGCTGCGGAAGTCTCCTGCGGGTGGATCCATCGCGATTATCGGTCGGTTTTCGCGGTGGATCGACCCGCAGGAGACGCAAATTCGCGAAGCGACCGCCGCACTCACAGAACTCCTGGCCCTAAGACGACAACAGCTCGGTCATCCGACGCCACGCGGAAGCGCCTGTGCGCGCCAAGCGGAAGCGCCTGTGCGCGCCACGCGGAAGCGCCTGTGTGCACCTCACGCGGAAGCGCCTGTGTGCACCTCACGCAGAGGCGCACACAGGCGCTTTCTCGCTCCACTGCCACGCCTCGCCTGTGGCGGCTCGGGGCCCGGGTCGCTCAGACGATGACGACCATGGGGACGATCATCGGCTTGCGGCGCAGCTTCGAGGACACCCAGCGGCCGATGGTGCGGCGCACGACCTGCTGGAGCTGGTACTGGTCGACGGTCCCGTCGCGCAGCGCATCTTCGACGGCCTTGCTGACCTTCGGCACGATCGTGTCGAAGACGTCATCGGACTCGGCCACACCGCGGGCGTGGATCTCGGGTCCGGCGATGAGCGACTTCGTCTGCGAGTTCACGGCCATGAAGATCGTCACGAAGCCCTCACCGGACAGGACCAGACGGTCCTTGAGGTCGGCCTCGGTGATCTCGCCCACCGAGGATCCGTCGACGAAGACGTAGTTGCAGTCCACGGCGCCGACGACTTCGGCGCGGCCGTCCTTGAGGTCGACGACCCAGCCGTCATCGGCCAGGACGATGTTGTCGGGATCGACGCCGGTCGCCTCGGCGTGGCGGGCATTGGCCAGCAGGTGGCGCCACTCACCGTGGACGGGCATGACGCCACGGGGCTTGACGATGTTGTAGCAGTAGAGCAGCTCGCCGCCGGAGGCGTGCCCGGACACGTGGATCTTCGCATCGGCCTTCGAGATCACGCGGGCGCCGAGCTTCATCAGACCGTTGATGACCTTGAACACGGAGTTCTCGTTGCCCGGGATCAGCGAGGAGGCGAGGATGACGGTGTCGCCGTCGCCCACGTCGACGCGGTGGTTGCGGTTGGCCATGCGCGACAGCGCGGCCATCGGCTCACCTTGGGACCCGGTGCACATGAGGACGATCTGGTCCTCCGGGTAGTCGTCGACCTTCTTGATGTCGATGAGCGTGCCCTGCGGCACGTCGAGGTAGCCGAGGTCGGCGGCGATCTTCATATTGCGCACCATCGACCGGCCGACGAGCGCCACTTTGCGGCCGTGGGCCGTGGCGGCGTTGAGCACCTGCTGGACGCGGTGGACGTGGGAGGAGAAGGAGGCGACGATGATGCGGCGCTCGGCGGTGCCGAAGAGGTTCTCGAGCACGGGCCCGATGTCCTTCTCCAGGGCGGTGAAGCCGGGGACCTCGGCATTCGTCGAGTCCGTCATGAACAGGTCGACGCCCTCCTCGCCGAGGCGGGCGAAGGCGCGCAGATCGGTGATGCGGCCGTCGAGCGGCAGCTGGTCCATCTTGAAGTCGCCGGTGTGGAGGATGTTGCCGGCACCGGTGCGGATGAACACGGCCAGGGCGTCGGGGATCGAATGGTTGACGGCGACGAACTCGAGGTCGAAGGGACCGAGCTGATCGAGGTCGTCCTCGGCCACCACGCGGGTGATCGGCTTGATCCGGTGTTCCTTGAGCTTGGCCTCGATGAGCGCGATCGTCAGCTTCGAGCCGAGGATGGGGATATCACCCTTGCGGCGCAGCAGGTAGGGCACCGCACCGATGTGGTCCTCGTGGCCGTGGGTGAGCACGAGCCCGACGATGTCGTCGAGGCGGTCATCGAGGTAGGAGAAATCGGGGAGGATGAGGTCGACGCCGGGCTGGTCCTCTTCGGGGAAGAGCACGCCGCAGTCGACGATGAGGAGCTTGCCGTGGTATTCGAACACGGTCATATTGCGCCCGACCTCGCCGAGGCCGCCGAGTGCGACGATGCGGACGGCCTCGCGGTCCATCTTCGGCGGGCGGGACAGTTCTTGGGTCAATGCATTATTCACTGAGGTAACCACTCCTGGTCAATTGGGCGGTGACGAACGCCACCTGCTCCTCATCTGCTGGGAGCAGCGGCATCCGCACATCGCGGTTGTCGAGTATTCCTTGGGCCTGCAGAGCGGCCTTCGCCGAGATCACGCCCGGCATATGGTTCATGAGCGCATCCACCACGTCCGCGGTCTCGCGGCTGAGGACGCGTGCTGTGTGCAGATCGTTGTTCGCCACTGCCCGCACCATCGAGGCGAAGCGGTCCGAGCAGACGTGCCCGGCCACGGACACGAGCCCGAGGGCCCCGAGGGACAGCAGCGGCAGGTTGAGAGCGTCCTCGCCGGAGTAGTAGACCAGCGAGGAGTTGTTCATCACGAACGAGGAGGCGAAGAGGTCGCCCTTCGCATCCTTGACCGCGAGGATGTTCGGGTGGTCGGACAGCCGCAGCAGGGTGTCCGTGATGATCGGGGCGCCCGCGCGACCGGGGATGTCGTAGAGCATGACTGGCAGGTCGGTCGAGTCGGCGGCGGCACGCATATGCGCCTCGATCGCCGGCTGCGTCGGCTTCGAATAGTACGGGGTGACGATGAGGATGCCATCGGCTCCGGCCGCAGCGGAGCGGCGAGAGAGGTCGATGGTGTGGGCGGTGACGTTGTTGCCGGTGCCGGCGATGATCTTCGCCCGGCTGCCGATGACGCCGCGCACGACGTGGAGGAGTTCGATCTTCTCGTCGTCGGTCGTCGTCGGTGACTCTCCGGTGGTGCCGGAGACGACGAGCATGTCGTTGCCGAGTGCGACGAGGTGCTCGGCCACCTTCTCAACGGCCGGATAGTCGATGCTGCCGTCGGCCTTGAACGGGGTCACCATTGCAGTGCCGACGGTACCGAATGCGTCAATTGCAGCGGCCGCTGCGCTGTCACCGAGAATCGCCATGATTCAAGGATACCGCCCACGTGGTTCCACACGCGCAGAGGTCCACCCGCGTTGCGAGACCAGTTCTCCACCGCAACCCCGCCGAGGCGGCCGGCCGCATCCATCGAACGACCGAGCGCACCGCCGAGACGAGAGGCAGATCACAGACGGGCAGCCGCCTAGCCTTCGAGCAGCCTGTCTGCGGTCTCGATCAGGACTCGCGTCATCGTCTGCGGGTTCGGTCCGTGGCCGGCGACGGTGGCGAGGTCGAAACCGTCGATGACGGCGATGAACGTATCGACCGCCTCGGCGGCGGTGAGTTCGAAGAGTTCGAACTCACCCCTCTCCACCCCGTCGTCGACGATCCGCCGGAAGAGCCTGCGCCAGCCGTCGAAGACCGCATCAACGCAGTTCTGCAGACCCGCATCGGTGCGGGCGGCGGTGACGAGTTCGAGCCAGATCCGGGATCGCTGATCGTGGATGCCGACTCCGTGAACGGCGGCGAAGGCATCGTGCAGACGGTGCCGGGCCATTCGGCCGCGGCCGTCATCGCGCGGCTTCGCGATCTCCTCGATGCCCATGAGGACGGTGGCCGTATGGATCGAAAACGCCTGCGCGAGCAGTTCGTCACGCGATTCGAAGTAGTACTGCACGGTCCCGATCGACATTCCGACGGCCTTGGCCACATCCCCGAGCCGCACGCCGGCAGGACCCCGGGCGACTATGGCGTCAAGAGTGGCCTGGATGATCGCGAACTTCTTCGCCTCGGCCTGCTCGGGCGGCTGCTGCGGGCGCGGGCTCATGCCGGCACCGTCTGATCCGCACCCGCGGCCGCGAGCTCCGTGGCTGCCGTCAGTCCCTCGAATACCGCCTCTTCCACGGTCCGCGGCGCCAGCGCATCGCCGATGACCTGCACCGAGGCGGGGCCGAAGTCGAGTTCGGGCCGCACCGACTGCGGTGCCGCCGAGACGATCGCGGCGGCCACGCCCTCGACCTCGTGGACGACCTCGCACAGCGTCGACTGCAGGTAGCCGGTGTCGGCGTCCAGACCGACCGGTCGCACATCGTCCACGAAGTCGATCCGTCCGGTCCGCAGCGCCTGCGACATGAGCAGAGTGCGCGTGTACTGCTGGATCGCGGCCCCGGCGAAGTTCGCGGCCGTCGCCAGGGTCACGGGCACTCGTGCTTCGGCCAGTCGCAGGGCGATGCCCAAGCCGATCCAGTCGCCCTTCCAGTCGGTGACGAGGACGCGTCCGTCGGGCAGCACGGGCTCGGTCTCGAGGAACTCGCGGGCTCCGATCACGAGAGCATCATCGGCGATCTCGAGATGCGGCATCCGCTGCCGGGCTCCGGTGGCGACGATGACGTAGTCGGCGGCGATCTCGTCGACGAGCGCCTGCGTCACCGGCGTCGAGGTGCGCAGTTCGGCTCCGGCCCGCCGGGCCTCGGCGGACAGGTTCGTCGCCGCTCCCCCGAACTCGGATCGGTACGGCAGCTCCTGTGCCAGGAGCACGGCCCCGCCGAGGTGGGGCCTGGCCTCACAGAGGGTGACCTCCTCTCCCTGTTCGGCAGCCACGGCGGCCGCCTTGAGACCGGCCGGGCCCCCGCCGATGACGAGCACCCGACGACGGGTGCGCACCCGCGGCCGGGGCAGGAAGATGAGCTCGCGTCCGGACTCGGGGTACTGGATGCAGGAGATCGGCACCCCGAGCTGGAAGTGTCCGATACATGCCTGATTGCAGCCGATGCAGGCGCGGATCTCGTCGACGGCATCACGTTCGGCCTTGCCGGCGATGCCCGGATCGCAGATCATCGCGCGAGTCATGATCGCCATGTCCGTCCGGCCCTCGGCGATGGCGGCCTCCGCTTCGTGGGGCTGGTTGATCCGGCCGGCGACCATGACCGTCTTGTCGGTGATCTTCTTGACCTGTTCGGACAGGTTCGTCGCATAGGCGGCCTCGACCTGCATCGAGGGCACGATGTGGACGGCCCCCTGCAGGGTCGAGGAGTCGCCGGCTGTGATCGAGAAGTAGTCGAGACAGTCGACGCCGTCGCACTCCATGGCGTCGAGGGCGCCGATGAGTTCGAGGACCTCCGCGGAGACGAGTCCGTCCTCGGTCTTGTCCTCCCCGGAGATCCTGAGACCCACCACGACCTCGGGACCGACGGCCGCGCGCACGCCTTCGACCACCTCGGCGAGGAACCGACGGCGGTTCTCCGGACTCCCCCCGTATTCGTCGGTGCGGGTGTTGATGCGGGGATTGAAGAACTGGATGGGCAGGTAGCCATGGCTGGCGACGATCTCGACGCCGTCGATGCCGGAGTCGGCGATGCGCTTCGCCGCTGCCGCGTACCCGGCGATGATGTCCTTGATCGTGGCCGTGCTCAGCGCCTCGGGCACGACCTTGAATCGCTCCTGCGGCTCGTCGCTGGGGGCCACGGCCCGCGGCGCCATTCCGCGCTCGCCGTCCATGACCTCCCGGCCGGGGTGGAAGAGCTGGGCGAAGATCGTCGCGCCGTGCCGGTGGACCGCCTCGGCGACGGCGGTGTATCCGGGCACCGAGGACTCGTCGGTGGCCATGAGCACATGGTTGGTGTACCTCGCGGTCTCATGGACTCCGGAGACCTGGAGGACGATGAGTCCGCAGCCGCCCTTCGCGCGGGCCTCGTGGTAGGCGACGAGGTCATCGCCGATGCGGCCGTGGTCGTCGAGCACGGTGTCGTGGCCGGAGGAGACGATGCGGTTGCGGATCGTGACCGGGCCGAGCGTGATGGGCGCGAAGAGATGCGGGAACAGGTGAGACATGATCGTCCTTGATGCATGCGGGAATCGAGCTGACCCTGTTATTCATATCACCGTATTGTTAACTGAGGCAAGGGCGTTCGCCGGGGGCGCGCAGCGGTTCAGGTGAACGCGGTGAAGTCGTGTGAGAATCGTTCCATGAGCTCTCACCAGGCGCACGGATCCGGCTCCGCGACCACCTCGGCGACCGTTCTCGACCGACTCAGCCCCAGCGGTCGGCTCCTCGGTCTCGATGTCGCGCGCGGAGTCGCTCTGTTCGCGATGATGATCACTCACATCTTCGCCCTCTCCGACGAGGCGAGCCTTCCGACCGGGGCGGCGATCTTCGCCGGTCGCGCCTCGGCGCTGTTCGCGGTGCTGGCCGGATGCTCGCTGGTCCTGTCGACGCGGACCCGTCTGCAGACCTCGGGACGGTTGCGCGATGCCGCGCCGGGCGTGCTCATCCGGGCCGCGGCGATCGTGCTCATCGGACTGTGCCTCGGTTCGATCTCGGGACTGCTCGCGGTCATCCTCGTCAACTACGGTGTCATGTTCGCCCTCGCGCTGTTCTTCCTCCGCCTGCGGGCGAGAGCCCTGTTCGTCCTCGCCGGGGCATGGATGGTCCTCTCCCCCGTGGTATCGATGATCGTGCGTGCCGAGTTCGGCCTCGAGCCCGGGTACCTGCCGATGTCGTGGTTCGATCTCGCAACTCCGGTGTCGATGCTCACCGACCTGTTCCTCACCGGCTACTATCCGATTCTGCAGTGGCTGTCCTACATCCTGCTGGGCATAGCCGTGGCCAAGATCGACATCAGCAGGCACCTCATGGCCCTGCTGGTCTCCGGTCTCGGGCTCTTCGTCCTCGGTCGCGGTGCCTCCTGGCTTCTGCTCAATGTCGCCGGCGGATATGGCGCTCTGGTGGAGAACTCGCAGCGCCTGGGCATCGACCTCTTCGCGGCACTGTTCACGGGCAGCTACGGGGTCACCTCGGCGAGCTCCTGGTGGTGGCTCGCGATCGCCGGCCCGCATTCGGGGACGCCGTTCGATCTGCTCTCCACTGCGGGTACGGCGCTGATGACGATCGCCGTGTGTCAGGCCGCAGCGGTGCTGCTGGGCCGCCGGTCTTGGGTGCTCGGACCGCTGTCGGCGCCGGGGTCGATGCCGCTGAGCGTGTACTCGGCGCATGTGATCTTCCTCGAGATCACTCGGGCGGCGATCGTCGGGGATCCCACGGAGGGAACGGGCACCGCGGCCGAGCAGTCGACCGAGTTCGCCATCCACGCCCTGACCTTCGTGCTCATCCCGCTCCTATGGAAGCTGTTCGTCAACGTGCGCGGTCCATTCGAGGCCGGCATCGCCGCCGTCATCCGCTCGGCATCGCCGGCACCTTCGACCGCCCCGGGATCTCCCGGCTCTCCGACACCGAGGCGACCGGGAAGCGGCGTCTAAGCGCCCTGCTTCTGACCGTCGCGGTACAGGCTGATCGACTTGCGCATCGTCGCTCGGGCGCGTCTGCGATCGCCGCTGGCGTCATAGGCGCACGAGAGCCGGAACCAGGATCGCCAGTCCTCAGGGGCGGCTTCGGCTTCGGCCTGGTACTTCACGAATTCCTGATCGGCGGCCTCGCGGATGATCTTCCCGCCCGGGGTGCGCGGCAGATCGTCGACGGGCAGCCCGCCCTCGGCGCCGAGGATGCGGGCGAGCTTCTCCGTCCGCGCTCCGAAGAGAAGCTCGACGACGAGCGTCCAGGCGCCGATCAGCGGCAGGACGAACAGGGCGATGCCCATCAGGCGCGGGACGAAGTCGGGTTCCCGCACGAGGATCCACGCCCGCTGCCCCATCAGGACGAAGTAGAAGACGAGGACGACGGAGACGATGATCGCCCCGATCTTGGCCTTCGACATCAGAGGTCGAGCATGTTCTCGAGGCCGTGGATGAGCCCCGTGCAATCGGCGATCGAGCGCACTGCGGTGACGATTCCCGGCATGAACGCCGAGGTGGAGTGGGTGTCCGTGCGGATGGTCAGGGCTTCGCCGTCGGACCCGAAGTGGATCTCCTCGTGGGCATTCATCCCCTGCTGGCGGATGGCGTGGACGTGGATGCCGTCGATGACCGCTCCCCTGGCGCCGTGCGGATCGGATTCCGTGGAGTCGGGCACCGGAGGCAGGCCGGCGGAGGTGCGGGCGGCCGCGATGCGCTGGGCGGTGTGGTTCGCCGTTCCCGAGGGGGCGTCGAGTTTGCGTGTGTGATGGATCTCGACGACCTCGGCGGAGTCGAAGTAGGGGGCGGCGAGTTCGGCGAATCGCATGGCCAGCACCGCGCCGATCGAGAAGTTCGGGGCGATGAGGACCGCGGTCTTCGGGTGATCTCTGAGCTTGTCCTCGAGGCGGGCCAGCCGCTCGTTGTCCCAGCCGGTGGTGCCCACGACCGTGTCGATGCCGTGCTCGACGAGGAAGCTGACATTGTCCTCGGTCGACTTCGGGACGGTGAGTTCGACGGCGACGTCGATGTCGGCATCGAGCAGGGTCTCGAGCGGATCATTGCTGCCGAGTGTGGCGACGAGCTCGAGTCCCTCTGCCTCGTTGATCGCAGCGACGGCGTGGGATCCCATGCGGCCCTTGGCTCCGATGACGGCTGTGCGAATGCTCATGTGCTCTGACTCCTTGCTCGACGTTCTCCGCAGGACAGTCTAGCGACTGCCCACCCACCGGTTCCGGAGCGGTCGGCATTCGGCAAGCGCGGACCCGAGATGCGCGGGTCTGTGCTGAGCCGGGCGCAGACCTCGGTGTCGAAGCGGATGCCGTCGTAGAGCAGCTTCTCCCGCTCGCGGCCTTCGACGAGGAAGCCCGCGTTCTTGGCCACCTGCGCCGAGGCGAGGTTGTTCGTGCGGTAGCCCAACTCGAGCCGGTGGATGCCGAGGCCATCGTGCAGATGGTCCACGAAGCTCCGCAGGGCCGCTGATGTCAGTCCGGCGCCGCGTGCGTCGGCGACGATCCAGTAGGAGACCCACGCGCTCGAGTGCCGACGTTCGATCCCCGAGGCCATGACATTGCCGACGATGCGCCGATCAGGCTCGACGACGATGGCGAAGGTGCTTGCGGTCCCTGCCGCCTCGGCGCGGTGGATCTGCTCGATCCAGGCTCTGGCGCCGACGAGGCTGCGGTCATCGGGGATATTGCCGGTCAGGTCCACATCGGCATTCGCATAGACCTCGGCCAGGGCGTCGGTGTCCTCGGCCCGCCACGATCGCAGTAAGGCGTTCATCCTCCCACTCTACCGGCGCGCCCAGACAGAATGACGGCGCCCAGATCCCGTATGTGAGGGATCTGGGCGCCGCCAGTTTCAGTGCTGAGGGAAGGACCGATCAGCCGAGCAGGAGACCCTTGGTCTGAGCCACGGCACGGTCGAAGCGTGCGCCGGCGTCTGACCAGTTGACGATGTTCCACCAGGCCTTGACGTAGTCGGGCTTGACGTTCTGGTAGTCGAGGTAGAAGGCGTGCTCCCACATGTCGAGCTGCAGAACGGGGGTGCCGCCGAGCTGGATGTCGGACTGCTGGTCCTTGAGCTGCTCGATGAAGAGGTTTCCGCCGAGCTGATCGTAGACGAGCACGGCCCAGCCGGAGCCCTGGATCGTGGTGGCTGCGGTGGTGAAGTGCTCACGGAACTTGTCGAAGGATCCGAACTGGTCATCGATGGCTGCGGCGAGTTCGCCGACCGGCTTGTCTCCACCGTCCGGGGACATGTTGTTCCAGAAGATCGAGTGGTTGACGTGTCCGCCGAGGTTGAACGCGAGATCGCGGGTCAGCTTCGGCACATTGGCGAGGTTGCCGGACTCGCGGGCCTCTGCCAGCTGCTCAATGGCGGTGTTCGCGCCCTTGACGTAGGTGGCGTGGTGCTTGTCGTGGTGCAGCTCCATGATGCGAGCCGAGATATGCGGCTCAAGAGCGGAGTAGTCGTAGGGCAGTTCCGGAAGGGTGTACTGCTCAGCCATGAGATTCCTCCTGATCAGATTTGATGACCACCACATCGGTGGCTTCGTTTCGACCCTATCCCAGGGTCTCATCTCGGACAACACGGTTCGGTTCCCGGCTATTCCGGATAACGCAGAGTGACTCAGCCGAGGTTGCGGGAAATCAGCAGCCGCATAATGTCCGAGGTGCCCTCCTCGATCTCCTCGAGTTTGGCATCGCGCATCCACTGCTCGAGAGGATGCTCGCGCGAATAGCCCCACCCGCCCAGGGTCTGCACGCCTGCCCAGGTGCAGAACATCGCGGTCTCCGAGGCGTTCAGCTTCGCCATCGCCGCCGCCGAGGTCACCTCCTGACGGCTGACCGCCTCCCCGGCGTCGATCATCCGCGCGGCATTGAGCACCTGCAGCCAGGCGGCGTCGATGCGCGAGGACATATCGGCCAGGCGGAAGGCCACGGCCTGGTGGTCGATGATCGTCTTCCCGAACTGCGTGCGCTCCTTCGCATAGTCGCGGGCGTATTCGAAGGCCGCCCGGGCCGTGCCGAGTGCGGCGGCGCCGAGCACGACGCGGGAGATGTCGAAGGTGCGCATGAGCCCGTAGAAGCCCTGCCCCTCCTCGCCGAGGCGGTTCTGTTCGGGCACGAAGGCATCGGAGAAGAAGATCTCCCGGCAGACGATGGCACGCTGGCCCATCTTCTTCATCGGCGCCCCGAATTCCATCCCCTCGGTCTCGCGCGGCAGGAGGAAGGCCGAGACTCCGCGTGAGCGCTGCGAGGGGTCGGTCTTGGCGAACACGACGTAGTAGTCGGCCAGGCCTGCGTTCGAGATCCATGCCTTCTGCCCGTTGAGCAGGTATCCCCCGTCGACGGCCGTGGCCTTTGTGATGATCGAGGCCGAGTCGGATCCGGAGCTCGGTTCGGTCGTGGCCAGCGACGTGATCTTCGGGTCGGCGCCGGTCAGCGGCCGCAGCCAGGCCTCCTTCTGCTCGGCGGTGCCGAGTGCGAGGATCGGGTCGGCGAAGAAGCCGTTCGAGCAGACGAAGTTGCCGATGCCCGGGTCCCCGAAGCACAGCTGCTCCTGGACCAGGCATTGGGTGAACACGTCGGTGAAACCGCCTCCGCCGAACTCCTCGGGGATCATGAAGTCCGTGATGCCGACCTGGGCGGCGGCGCGGAAGATGTCGACGGGCGATTCGGTGTCGGCCTCGTCGACGCGGCGGCCGGCGGGCCGGATCGTGTCCGCGGCGAAGTTCCGGCACAGGTCGAGGATGTCGCGCTGCTCGTCGGACAGCGGCCAGGGGGTGTAGCTCATGGTGGGTGCCTTTCGATTCGAAGAGGTGCTGGTCGTCTGCGGGCACGTCCTTGCGCCCGCGTCTGGCTCAGCGACCGAGCATGTCCTCGCTTGCCCGCGAGTGCTCGGTGATGTGGATGAGGGTGGGGCCGTCGCGGCCGTCGGCCTCGTTGAGGGCGGCGAGGAGTTCGCCCGCGCCCTCGGCGTGGATGCCGTAGGCGCCCATCGCCGTCGCCAGGGCCGGAAAGTCCGGCCCGGTCAGTGCCACGCCCGAGGGTGCGTCGCCGCGGTCGGCCATCTCGTTGCGGATCTCCCCGTAGCCGCCGTTGTCGACGATGATGAGGGTCAGTTTCACTCGCGCCTGGACGGCGGCGGCGAGTTCGGCGATCGTGAACATCGAACCGCCGTCGCCTTCGACCGCGACGACTCGGGCCTCGGGTGCGGCGAGCTTGGCGCCGATGCCCGCGGGCAGGCCGTAGCCCAGTGTTCCCGCGCCTGCCGGGTAGAGGAAGCGGTCGCCGCGGCGAGCCGTCCATCCCGTCTGGACGCCGTAGTAGCAGGCCATCGTCGAGTCCGCGGCGAGGACGACCGGTCCCGCCGCCGAGGCGGTGAAGGCGTTGAGCGCGTCCGTGAGATCGGCCCACGGTGCACCGTCCTGCTCCATCGCGGAGGCGGCCGTGTCCTTCCAGCCTCGCCGCCAGTCCGCCGCCGCCGCCGTGGCCTCTGCCGAGCGCCGCCCTTCCAACGCCGCAGCCAGCTGCCCGGTCGCCGATTTCGCATCGGCGAGGATGGGGTGGGACACGGATGCGTTCGTGAGCATCTGCACCTCGTCGATGTCGATGCGCACCACGGTCTCGGGCAGCGGCAGGGGTTCGGGCCAGAAGTCGCTGGAGGCCAGTTCGGTGCCGATCGCGATGACGGCGTCGGCATCTGCGGTCAGCTCCGGCAGCAGTTCGAGGAAGCCGATGGCGCCGAGACTGTTCTCGCCGTCGTCGTCGATGACGCCCTTGGCGTTCGAGGACACGATGATGCCCGCACCCAGAGCCTGCGCCAGCGTTTCGATCTCCCGGCCCGCCCCGTGCGAACCGGCGCCGGCGATGATGAGCGGACGGCGGGCGCCGGCGAGAGCCTCGGCGGCGGTGTCGATGCGGTTTGCATCCGCGCTCGGCAGCGGTCGGGTCACGGACGGGTGCGACCGGCCAGGTCCCGTCGCCTCGATGAGGTCGAGGGGTATCTCGATCGCCGCGGGCCGGGTCCGGCCCGAGCGCATCGCCGACAGCGTCTGCCCCACTGCCAGGGAGACCTCGCCGGGGCTCGTGACCCGGTGGACCTCGGTGAGCACGGCTTCGAGTGCGCCCGCCTGGTTGCGGACCTCGTGGAGGAGGCCGTTGCCGCGGCCGGGATGGGTCAGCGGCATGCCGGGGCAGATGAGGAGCACGGGCACGGAGTCGGTGAAGGACTGGAGCAGGGCCGTCAGCGCGTTGAGGACGGCCGGTCCGGTGGTGGTGACGACGACGTTGACCTCGCCGGTCGCACGTGCGGCGCCGTCGGCCATGTATCCCGCACCCTGTTCGTGACGGGGCGAGACGATGTCGATGCCCTCGGCCGACAGCTGGGCGAAGATCTCGAGATTGTGGGTCCCGGGGATCCCGAACACCCGCGTGATGCCTTCGGCCTTCAGCGCCCGGGCCAGATGTGCACCTCCGGTGATGTCTGCCTGTTCCATGGTCACTCCTTGCTGGTTTCGGTGTCGGTGACGACGAGTGCGTCGACGGCCAGCGCGCCGGATGCGGCGACGCGGACCGGGTTGATCTCGATCTCAGCGATCTCATTGTTCGAGGCGATGAGTCGGGAGACGGCGACGATGACCTCGGCGAGCCCATCGAGGTCGGCTGCCGGCCTGCCGCGCCAGCCGGTGAGCAGGCGGTAGCAGGTCAGCCGGGAGATCATCTCGAGCGCTTCGGTATGGGAGACGGGAGCGAGTTCGAGCCACGTATCGCCGTAGAGCTCGGTCTCGGTGCCGCCGGCTCCGACCATGACGATGGGCCCGAAGTTCTCGTCCTGCCGTCCGCCGACGAGGATCTCGACGACGCCGTCGCGGGTGTCCATCTCCTCGAGAACGTACTCTCCCTCGCCGAGGCGGGCGACCATGTCCGCATGCGCGCGGGCGACGGCGCTCGTATCCTCGAGGCCCAGGACGATGCCGCCCACCTCGGTCTTGTGCGCGAGCCATCCGGCTTTGAGGGCGAACGGCGGAGTCAGCTCTGCTGCGGCGATCGCCTCGGCGAGGTCGTCACCACGACCGAGGGTCACGGCTGCGGGCACGGGCACTCCGGCTGCGGCCATGGCGTCCCGAGCGGCCGTATAGCCGGCTCCCCACGGCGTGATGGTCCCGGAGAGGTCGTGGGTCTCGGTGATGCGACCGGAGTGGGAGGCGTAGAACCCGGCCCGGGCGAGCACGCGCATCGCGGCTTCGATCGAGGCATAGGACGGGATGCCGCGTTCCCACAGACCCGCCACGGCCTGGGAATCGGCGCTCATCGAGTGGACGATGAGCGGTTTGCGGTGACCGCTGACGATGTTCCCGAGACGCTCGACCTCGGCGAGTTCGGCCTCGAGCAGCTCGGGGATGTCCTCGCCGTAGCAGCCGAAGTAGCCGCTGAGGACGACGGCGTCGATCGTCTCATCGGCCAGCAGCACGTCGACGAGGCTCGAATACACCGACAGGTCCTTCTCGCCCGCGCCGTCGAGGTCGATCGGATTGTCGATGCCTCCGGCCTCGGGCAGGTGGACAGCCGCTTTCTCAGCGGTGGCCGGGTCGAGGACCTCGACGCTGAGGCCGAAACCCTCGGCGGTGTCCGCGGCGATCGCGCCCTGGCCTCCGGAGTCGGAGATGACTGCGACCCGCCGGGCCGCAGGCAGCCAGGAGGAGGCGAAGAACCCGGCGAGTTCGACGACCTCGCCCGGCGTCGAGAGCCGGATGGCGCCGGCGGCGCGGCAGGCCGCATCGACGGTGTCGATCGCCGAAGTGAGCGAACCGGTGTGCGACTTCGCCATGCGCGCACCGGCATTCGACGAGCCGGTGGTCAGGATCATCGTCGGCTTGCCCGCCGCCCGCAGCGCCTGCATCGCCTGCACGAGTGCGCTGCCGCCGGTGAAGGATTCGAGGTAGATGACGACCTGCGCGGTGTCGGGATCATCGACGAGAGAGCGCAGGATCTCCGCGGCGCGCACATCCGACTGGCCCCCGATCGAGGCGAACCGGGAGATTCCGAGGCCGCTGCGGGCCGAGAGCGTGGCGATCTCGGTGCCGAGCTGCCCGCTCTGGGTGACTACGGCCAGTGACCCCGGGGTGAAATGGCCCCAGGCGAGCAGCAGCTCATTGGCCGAGTCGACGAGGCCCAGTGAGTTCGGTCCGATGAGGCGGGCACCGGCGGCGACGATCCTCTCCGCGAGCTCCGCGGCGTTCGGCACGCGCGCGGAGATGATGAGGAAGGCGCGCACGCCGGCGGCCAGGGCTTCGTCGACGGCTGCGGAGACCGCAGGTCCGGGGATGGAGATGACGAGCAGCTCAGGGACCTCGGGCAGCTCGGACAGGTGCGCGAAGGTCGGCTGTCCCTGGATCGAGGCGGCCCGGGAGTTGATGAGGTGGACGCTGCGCCGGTGCGCACCGGTGAGCGCGCCGGCCGAGAGCCAGAACCCCCATTTGCTGGGATCGTTCGATGCTCCGAGGACGGCGACGCTGCCGGGATCGAAGAACGCATCCATGGCGCTAGCGACCGCTCGCGGCGGGCGCGTCGACGCGAGGTGCCGCGTCGTCGGCGTGGAGGCGGGCGAGGTTCGCATCGACCGTGGCCTGTGCGGCCGCGCGCGGGCTGATCCCCTGCTCTGCGGCCGTGGCGAGGACCTCGGTGGTGAGTTCGCGCAGGGTCGTCGTCACGAGTTCGCGGCTGTCGGTCCAGCTGCCGTCGACGTCGCCGAAGGTCACCCACCACCACCAGGCGTTGGTCGCGGAGTTCGCGAGGAAGTCGGGGACGACGGTGACTCCGCGTGCACGCAGCTTCTCCTCGGCCTCGGGCAGCACGGGCATGTTCGCGGCTTCGACGATGAGTCCGGCCCGGATGCGCTCGCAGTTGTCCGCGGTGATCGCATAGCTGACGGCGGCCGGGATGAGCACCTCGGCCTCGGCGGCCAGCCAGTCGTCGCGGTCGCCGTCGTGGTCTTCGGCGCGCAGGGCCGCACGGTCGATGCCGCCGAAGGGGTCACGGGTGGCGAGCAGGGCCTCGACGTCGAGGCCCTCGGGGTTCGAGACGAACCCGTCGGCGTCGGCGATGCCGACGATCCGCACTCCCGCCTCGGCGAGGAATCGGGCGCTCGCGCCTCCCATCGATCCGAATCCCTGGATGACGGCACGGCAGGCCGCCGGATCCTGTCCTTCGGCCCGGAGCGCGGCGATCGCCGAGGCGGCCACGCCGAGTCCTCCGACGAGTTCGTCCTGGGCCACGCCGTCGACGACGGTCGCGAAAGCGGTCTTCGCCCGGACCGCCGAGGCCTCGGGGTCGGTGATGAGTTTGTCCACGGCGGCGAGGCCGGAGCCGAGTCCGCGGCGGGCGATGATCTCGTCGATGTCGCCCTGACGGACTCCGAGGTCCTCGCCGAGTGCCCAATAGGTGTGCATGATCGGAGCCATCGCAACGAGGAACCGTTCGAGGACCTCCTTGGCTCCCGGCGCGCGGGGATCGAAGTCGATGCCGCCCTTGGCACCGCCGACGGGGACGTAGTGCCGGCCCTCGCGAAGATGTATCGCCTCCTTGCGGGTCATCCCCTGAGCCAGGCCGCGCACCTCCTCGAGGGTGCAGCCCTTGCGCATGCGCAGACCGCCCGAGGCGGTTTCGCGGACGAGGGTGTCGATGACGACGAAGCCGCGGGCTCCGGTGGCAGGATCCTGCCAAGTGATGTCCATGAACATAGTGCTCCCCAAAGAATCTAACTGAATCGCCATTCAGTAACGCGTTCTCCCTCAGTCTGACGTGAAACCGCGGGCGCGTCAAGAGGGCTGTTCGGCAGGGCTCTAACACCCGGTTCGATAGGCTCTGGGCATGATGTCAGGCTTCGCCTATGCACACCCCTGGTGATGGCCCGAGCAGCAGGATGCCTGGGCACAGCAGCTGACAGAGCGTTCGGGCCCCCGAGCCGCGGGCCGCCGATCGCTGAATGATCGGTCTCTGAGCAGTGCTCGAGTCAGTCGAGCTCGCTGGTGAGGAACTCGCCGACCCAGGCGCGCAGCTTCTCCTGGGATACGGAGTCCGAGTTGAACAGCAGCTGCACGGCGAGGCCGTCCAGGTAGGCGAGGATCCGGGTGGCACAGGCCTCGGCGAATCCGTCCGCCGACTGCGCACCGGCTTCATCGCCTCGTGAGGCGACTTCCCCGGATCCGATGCCTTCGACGATGAGGTCGGCGAGGATCGTCTTCCAATCACGGTCGAGGGCCGAGAAGGTCGATTTCAGATCCTCGTCGAACAGCCCTGCGGACCAGCCGTCGATCCAGATCTTCCAGCTGCGCGTCGAGCCGGCCGGCATGTACCAGCCGATGACCTCGCTCAGCCGCTCCCGAGCGGATCCGGTTCCGGCTGCGAGGTTCCTGGCGTGGTCGAGGTCGTTGCGTCCGGCATGGTCGAAGGCCGCGGCGACGAGTGCTTCCTTCGTCGCGAAGTGATAGATGACCAGACTTGCGCTCAGCCCCAGTCGCTCGGCGACATCGGCCACACGCAGGGTCCGCAGACCCGTCGCTTCGATCTCCTCGACCGTGGCGGCGAGGATCTCCTCGCGGCGGACTTCGGCACTCTTCCTCGCCATGACTCCCCTGTCGTTGCTGTACGGCCCTTCTCGAGCGTACAGCCTCCTCACTGCCTCAGGGCAGCCGGACCTCGGCGGCAGGACCGACCATGGCCAGGGCCTTCGGCTTCTCCAGCAGCGAACCGGCCATGGCGCTGACCTCGTCAGCGGTGACCGAGCGGATGCGCTCGATGAGGTCGAGCGGCGCCTCGAGCGGCAGACCGAAGATCTCCGACCTCGCCAGACGATTCATCCGGGCCGCCGACGACTCAAGGCCGAGGACCATCGACCCGGACAGCTGGGAGACGATCTCGTCGAGTTCGAATCGGCTCGGCGCTTCCTGGGCCAGCCGGTCCCATTCGGTCAGGGCCAGGTCGATGACCGCCTGAGCGTTCTCGGCCGTGCAGCCGGCGTAGATGCCGAAGGTGCCGGTGTCCGTGAACTGGCTGGCCACACAGTTGACGGCGTAGGCGAGACCGCGTTCCTCGCGCACGCTCTGGAACAGCCGCGAGGACATTCCGCCGCCGAGCATCGTCAGCAGCACGGAGTAGACGAACCGATCGTCGTGGCCTTCTTCGAGGCCTTCGCAGCCGAGCAGGAGGCCCAGCTGTTCCGTGTCCTTGACGGTGTGGGATGTCCCCGGCCGGAAGACCGGGCGCTCACGGGTCGCACCCGCCAGGTGGGCTCCTGCCGCAACCCTGTCGGCGGACCAGGCCTCCGCTCGGGAGCCGAGCCCCGCCTCGGCGAGGGCGTCTTCGACCATCCTCAGCACCTCTTCGTGGGTGGCGCCTCCGGCGGCGGCGATGACCAGACGCGGCGGGATGTAGGTCGAGGAGTAGTGGTCGATGACCGTGTGGTGGCCGAGGGCGCGGATCTGCTCCTTCGTCGCCCCGACCGGTCGGGCCAGCGGATGATTGCCGAAGACGAGTGCGTCGAAGTCGTCGAAGAGGACATCGGTGGGGTCATCGGCCGACATCGCGAGCTCTTCGATGATGACGCCGCGCTCACGCTCGAATTCGTCGACGTCGAGCTGGGAGTTCGAGACCATGTCGAGCAGCAGGCTCGTGATGTTCGGCAGGTCGGTGACCAGGCACCGCGAGTAATAGCAGGTGAGCTCCTTTGCGGTGATCGCATTCGAATCACCGCCGGTGCGGTCGAAGGCCGCGGCGATGGACTTCGCGTCCTTCGTCTCGGTGCCCTTGAACAGCATGTGCTCGAGGAAATGCGTCGAACCGGCCGTCGTCGCGGATTCGTCCCGCGAACCCGCGGCGACCCAGATGCCGATCGTCTCCGAGGCCAGGCCCGGCATGTGCTCGGTGGTCAGTGTCAAACCACCGGGGAGGACAGACCGATCGATTCGGCTGCCCTCCCCGGTGTGCGAACTCTCGAGTATCAGTTGTCCGATCCCTCTTCGCTCTCGGCGTCCTCGTCGCCGACCGGGGCCAGCGACAGCTTGCCGCGGTCGTCGATCTTCGTGATCTCGACCTGGACCTTCTGGCCCACGCCGACGACGTCCTCGACGTCCTCGACGCGCTTGCCGTCATTGAGCTTGCGCAGCTCGGAGATGTGCAGCAGGCCGTCCTTGCCCGGGGTCAGGGAGACGAAGGCTCCGAAGCTCATCGTCTTGACCACGGTTCCGAGGTAGCGTTCGCCGACCTCGGGCACCTGCGGGTTCGCGATCGCGTTGATCATCGAACGGGCGGCCTCGGCGGCCGGTCCGTCGGTGGCGCCGATGAGGACGGTTCCGTCGTCTTCGATGCTGATCTCCGCGCCCGTGTCCTCCTGGATCTGGTTGATCATCTTGCCCTTGGGCCCGATGACCTCGCCGATCTTGTCGACGGGGATGTTCACGGAGATGATCCGCGGTGCGGTCGGGGCCATCGCGGCGGGTGCGTCGATGGCATCGGCGATGACGTCGAGGATGACCATGCGGGCCTCGCGGGCCTGCTTGAGGGCTGCGGCCAGCACCGAGGCGGGCAGACCGTCGAGCTTGGTGTCGAGCTGGATCGCGGTGACGAACTCCCGGGTGCCGGCGACCTTGAAGTCCATATCGCCGAAGGCGTCCTCGGCACCGAGGATGTCGGTCAGAGCCGCATAGGCGGTCTGCTCACCCTGGTCGGTGGAGATGACGTCGGAGACCAGGCCCATGGCGATGCCGGCGACGGGCGCGGCCAGCGGCACGCCGGCGGAGAGCATGGCCAGGGTCGAGGCGCAGACCGAACCCATCGAGGTCGAACCGTTCGAGCCGAGGGCCTCGGAGACCTCACGGATGGCGTACGGGAAGTCCTCGCGCTTGGGCAGGACGGGCACGAGGGCCCGCTCGGCCAGGGCGCCGTGGCCGATCTCGCGGCGCTTCGGGCTGCCCACACGGCCGGTCTCGCCGGTCGAGTAGGGCGGGAAGTTGTAGTGGTGGATGTAGCGCTTCGAGGTCACCGGCGACAGCGAGTCGATCTGCTGCTCGAGCTTGAGCATGTTGAGCGTCGTGATGCCCAGGATCTGCGTCTCACCGCGTTCGAACAGCGCCGAACCGTGCACGCGCGGAACGACGTTCGTCTCGGCGGTGAGCGGACGGATGTCCTTGAGCCCGCGGCCGTCGATGCGGACCTGGTCGGTGAGGATGCGCTTGCGCACGACCTGCTTGGTCAGGGCGTTGAGAGCATTCGCGATCTCCTTCTCACGGCCTTCGAAGCGCTCTCCGAGCTTGTCGAAGAGCTCGCCCAGCAGCTTCTCACCGGCGGCCTCGCGCTCCTGCTTGTCGGCGATGCGGAAGTTCTCGGTCTGCTTCTCCTCGGCCAGTTCCTTCACGGCCTCGAAGACGTCGTCCTCGTATTCGCGGAAGACGGGGAACTCGACGGTCGGCTTGGCGGCGCTGTCGGCGAGTTCGGACTGCGCGCGGCAGAGTTCGGCGATGAAGGGCTTGGCGGCGTCGATGCCCTCGGCCACGACCTCCTCGGTGGGGGCCTGGGCGCCGGTCTTGATCTTGTCGATGGCGTTGTCGGTGGCCTCGGCCTCGACCATCATGATGGCGACGTCGTCACCGACCACGCGACCGGCGACGACCATGTTGAACACGGCGTCCTCGAGCTGCGAGTGGTTCGGGAAGGCGACCCACTGGCCGTCGATGAGGGCGATGCGCACACCGCCGATGGGGCCGGAGAAGGGCAGGCCCGACAGCTGGGTCGACATCGATGCGGCGTTGATGGCCAGGGCATCGTAGAGGTGATCGGGGTTGACCGACATCACGGTGACGACGACCTGGACCTCGTTGCGCAGGCCCTTGACGAAGGACGGGCGCAGCGGACGGTCGATGAGACGGCAGGTGAGGATCGCGTCGGTCGAGGGGCGTCCCTCGCGGCGGAAGAACGAAC
This sequence comes from Brevibacterium renqingii, assembly GCF_017808095.1. Classification (NCBI taxonomy): domain Bacteria; kingdom Bacillati; phylum Actinomycetota; class Actinomycetes; order Micrococcales; family Brevibacteriaceae; genus Brevibacterium; species Brevibacterium renqingii. The sequence goes on from NZ_JADBHG010000001.1 coordinate 134,176, forward strand.
CGGGGATGCGGCCGGCGGCGTACATCCGCTCTTCGACGTCGACGGTCAGGGGGAAGAAGTCGAAGCCCTCACGGGGGTGCTTGCCGGCCGAGGTGGCCGAGAGCAGCATGGTGTCGTCGTCGAGGTAGGCGACGGCGGATCCGGCGGCCTGCTGGGCCAGTCGTCCGGTCTCGAAGCGGATGGTGTGCGAACCGAAGCTGCCATTGTCGATGTGCGCAACGGCGGATTCAGGGTTGAGTCCCACGTAGTCTCCTAGATTGTGCCGGCACGCGGTGGCCCTCAGCGGACGAGGAGTGTCCTCGTTGCATGAGCGATCGCACCGCCTTGCGCAGTGCGAGGCCCCACGCCGAACCGGCGGGAATATTGGCTTCGGACATCCCATGGATCCAAGCCGGTCATCGATCGGGGCCCACGGAACCGGCACGCTGGGTGCGCATTCCTCCGGAGGCCACTACCGAAGACCGAAACGTCCATGGCAGGATTGTCCACCGCCAAGTCTACCGCAGAAGCACATGGTTCACCTCAGCCGAGCCGGCCGGAAGCACGAAAGCGCCCCACCCGGAGGTGGGACGCTTCCATGACTGCTGCGCGAGGCCGCGATCGGCGCCGGTCCAGGACGAACCGGCGACCGGGCGAACTCAGCGAATCAGCGGCGCAGGCCGAGGCGCTTGATGAGCGAACGGTAGCGCTCGATGTCGACCTTCTGCAGGTACTTGAGCAGGCGACGGCGCTGACCGACCAGCAGGAGCAGGCCGCGACGCGAGTGGTGGTCGTGCTTGTGATCCTTGAAGTGCTCGGTGAGGCCGGAGATCCGGCGGGTCAGCAGCGCAACCTGGACCTCGGGAGAACCGGTGTCGCCCTCGTGAGTTGCATATTCCTTGATGATCTCTTGCTTCGTGGCAGTATCGAGAGCCATGGAGTTCTCCTATCGTGTCGTTGCGCGGCGCGACGACCTGAAGTCTTCGCACTGTGGGACCGCGGCCGGTGAAAACGGCAGAGATCAGCCTATCAGGTGTGCAGGACCTCGCGCACATCGGCGATGTCCTCGTGCATCTGCGCGATGAGGTCATCCATGCCGGTGAAGGCGACCTGGCCGCGGATGCGGGAGACGAATTCGAGGGTCATCTCACGGTCGTAGACGTCGAATTCGCCGAATTCCTTATCGAGCACATAGGCCTCGACGCGACGGGTGCTGCCTTTGAACGTCGGGTTCGTGCCCACCGAGATCGCCGCCGGGTACGCCTGTCCCTCACCGGAGAACGTCGCCCATCCGGCGTAGACGCCGTCGGCGGGGACGAGCCCCTCGGGATCGTCGGAGAGGTTCGCCGTAGGGAAGCCGAGATCGCGGCCGCGGGCGTCGCCGTGGACGACTGTGCCGTGGAGGGCGTGGTACCGGCCGAGCTGATCGGCCACCTCGGCGACATCGCCGGCGGTGAGCTGTTCGCGGATGCGCGAAGAGGAGTAGCGGCCGCCGCGTCCGACCTCGTCGATCGTCTCGGTCCGGAACCCGAATCTCTCGCCGAGGCGGCGCAGCGTGTCGATGGTGCCTTCGTTGTCCTTGCCGAAGCGCACATCGTCGCCGACGACGACGATGCGGACTCGCAGGGCCTCGACGAAGCAGGTGCGGACGAACTCTTCGGCCGACTGTGCGGCGAAGTCGAGGTCGTAGGGCTGGATCAGGAGCGCGTCGATCCCGGTCTCGGCGATGAGATCGGCCCGCTGTCGTGTGCTCGTGATCATCACGGTCGGGTCGTCGGGGCGGTGGACCGTGCGCGGATGCGGGTCGAAGGTCATTGCGATCGACCGCAGGCCTTCCTGCCGGGCGAGTGCCGCGACGGTCCTGAGGACGGTCTGGTGACCGCGGTGCACACCGTCGAAGTTGCCGAGGGTGATGACGGTGCCGACATCGTCGACCTTCACTTCACCCAGTCCGTGATACAGCTCCACCAGACGTTCGCTCCTTCCGTGCACCGACTCAGATTATCGCAGAGATGATCGCGGTCCTAACCCACACCTCGCTGAGGCGGACGGGCCCGATCTCAGGTGATGACCGCCCAGCCGATGACGCCGATCAGGCAGGCGAAGGCGATCGAGACGAAGGTGCCGATGATGAACCTCTCCCCCGCCGCGGCCGAGGATTTGATCTCGGCGAAGCGGCCCAGCCCCTTGACCGCGATGACCACGGCCATGAGCTCGGGGCGCCCGAGGACGATGGCCCCGGCGATGAGTGCGCGTTCGACGATGCCGACCCACAGGCCCCCGCGCAGGACCTCGATCTCCTCGGTGCCGGTGCGCGTGGGCTTCTCGCCCGGGCCCGCATGCGTCAGACGGAGGAACAGCGGCACCAGCGGCCAGCCGATGAGCGCGGCGGCGACCGCGGCCGCGACGGCGATGAGGACCTCAGTCCACATGAGCTCCTCCTTCCGCCAGTCCGAGGTGGTGGGCGGCGAGTCCCTGGCCGCCGGCGACGATCTCTGCGGTGCCCTGTGCGAGCACCCGGGACACGGCCTGCTGGGAGACGTCGAAGTGCTCGGCGATCTCGGTCTGCGTCGCCTCGGGACGGTCGAGGCGGAAGCCGACGTAGCCGCGTGACTGGGCCCGCAGCTCTTCGAGCGCGCTGACGAGCAGCCGCAGGGCCGCCTCGGCGAAGGCGGGATGGTCCGAGCGGTCCTGCTCGATGCCGGAGCGCACGACGAGGTGGCCGGGCGCGGACTTCGCAGCCTCGACGGCCTGCCGGGCGGCGTAGACGGCCTGCCCTCTGGCTTCGACGGTCGTCTCGGGCAGCGGCCGTTCGACCTCGCCGATGCCGATGCCGATGTGCCAGCCGGAGACGACGGCAACCCGGCGCACTGCCTCGGCGACGGCCGACGGGTCCGCAAGGACGCCCTGGGCCTCGTCACCGATGGTGCGGGAGAACGGAACGAGGGTGCCGACCGGCTCGAGCGCCTGCAGCACTGCGGGCACGGCATCGGCGGCCCGACGCGATTCCCGTTGGTCGACGGTCATGACGAACATGCCCCAATTACAGCAGATCCCTCGACCATGCACAAGACATTTGATTGTAAATGCGGATTACAATGTATTTCGTTGTCAGGCGAGGTCGATGGCGAAGGCCGTGAGTGACTTGAGGCCGCCGGAGCGCACCTCGGCGACGGAGACGAGAGTCCCCTCCCAGATCACCGCCACTTCGCCGGAGGAACCGGCGATGCCGTCACCGACGGCGACGGTCTTGCCCTGCATGAGTGCCTTGGCCTGCTCGCCCCCGACTCGGACGACGGGCAGAAGGGTGCGGGCGACCTCGGCTAGAGACATGAGTTCGGGAGCCGGGACGTCGAGGTCCTCGGGCAGGGAGACGGCACGGTCGAGGTCGAATGCGCCGACTCTGGTGCGACGCAGCGCGGTGAGATGCCCGAAGACGCCGAGGTCGGCGCCGATGTCACGGGCCAGGGCGCGCACATAGGTGCCCGAGGAGCAGTCGACCTCGACATCGACGTCGATATGGCCGTCGGCGGCGGCGAACCGGATGTCGAGGACCTCGAAGGAGGAGACCTCGACCCGGCGGGCCTTGAGTTCGACCTCCTCACCGGCCCGCACCCGGGCGTAGGAGCGTCTGCCGTCGACCTTGATCGCCGATACGGCGCTGGGGACCTGGTCGATCAAGCCGCGCTGAGCGGCGACAGCGGCTTCGATGGACGCCGCGTCGACGCCGGCAAGAGCTTCAGGACGCGCGAAGCGGTCGGGCTCGGAGTCGGCGTCGTCCGTGGGCGTCGAGGACCCCAGCCGGATGGTGGCCAGGTAGGTCTTCGACTCACCGGTGATGTAGCCGAGCAGCTTGGTGCCGCGGCCGAGGCCGAGCACGAGCACTCCTGTGGCCATCGGGTCGAGGGTCCCGGCGTGGCCGACCTTCTTGGTCCCGTACCAGCGACGGATGCGTGAGACCACGCCGTGCGAGCTCAGGCCCTGCGGTTTGTCGCAGACGAGGATGCCCTGCGGGGAAGAATCGCTCACAGTCGTGGCGATCAGTTGAAGGAGGCGTGCACGTGGTCGAAGTGGTTGGCGGTCGCGCTGCCGCGATCCTCCATGCTCTTCCAGCCCTGGCCGGGCATCCAGATGCGCTGCTTCCAGATGACGTACTTGACGTTGAGGCTGCCCTGGTTCTTGATCAGGTAGTCGGCGATGCGATCGCCGGTCGAACCGGTGATCATGATGTCCACGGCCTCACCGGTGTTGTGGTCCGAACCGGTGCCCGGGCGGCGACCGCCGAAGGTCTTGACTTCAGGGAACTTCGCGCACACTGCACGGTAGCCGTTGACGGCGTTGGGCAGCAGTCCGGATTCGATCGACGAGGACACGTCGCACGGCGGCGCAGAGGTGTCGCTCGAGGTGCCTTCGCCCTCGGAGGACTTCTCGTCAGAGGAAGAAGACGAGGAGGAGGATTCCTCACTGCTCTTGCTCGACTGCGCAGACGATGAGGATTCGGCGGTCGGCTTCGGCTTCGGAGCCTTGACCTCGAGAGTGGTCTTCGACGACTTGTTCTTGTACTTCGGATCGTCCTTGACCTTCTCGAGGTACTCCTCGCCGGCTTTCTTGCGCTGCGCGTCGATCTCGTCCTGACTCACCGACGAGGGACTCGTCGACTCCTCGGGAGTCGTGCTCGCGGCCTCGGTGGTGACATTTCCGGACTCGGGCGGTCCCATGACGACGGTCGAGCCGACCACGGCGGCGGTCGCGGCGGCCGGAACGGCGATCGCAGCGACGACGGGACGCTGCTTGACGGTCGCCAGCACGGAGGTCGCCGTTGACGGCACGTTCGCTGAGTGCCGGCCTGCGGAGCGCTTGCTGGGCGTCAGATCCCGGACGAGCTGCTTCGCAAACGACGGCTTCGGTGAAGAGTGCTTACCCAATGCAGAATTCCCTTAACAGAGTCGTAATCGTTTCGTTACCGGAAAAAAGTCTACGACACCGGGGAAAGATAACAAAACTGTTACGAGAAGTTTTTTCTGCACGTGACGAAGATCAACGATCAATCCTCGTCATCGTCGTCCTCGTTCTTCTTGTACGGATCGGCTTCGCCTGCGGGTGAGGCGTTTTCGGCCAGTCCTGCCACACGCGCATCGTCGGCGGCGGCCTCGGCCAGCAGGCCGTCGAGGCGAGCGGCTGCCTCGGGGACGGCGTCGGCGATGAATTCGAGGCTCGGGGTCAGGCGGATCGTCAGCCCCTTGCCCACCTCGGAGCGGATGAAGCCCTTCGCGGATTCGAGCGCCTTGCCCGTGGAGACGAGGTCCTGACCGTCGCCGAAGACGGTGTAGAAGATCGTGGCGTGCTGCAGATCGCCGGTCACCCGCACATCGGTGACGGTGACGAAGCCGAGGCGCGGATCCTTGAGCCGACGCTCGATCGTGCTGGCGACGATGACCTTGATCTGGTCGGCGATCTTGCGGGCCCGAGTCGGGTCTGCCATGGTGTTGTCCTTTGTTTCGGGGTCGGAGCTGATCTCCGGCCACATCTTATCCGTGGTAGGGCCGCACCTCGTGATCGACGAGGCTCGACCCGAGAGTCGAAGCGGCTCCGGCCGATCCCTTCCGGGACCGACCGGAGCCGTCAGCATCGACCCGTGGTGTCAGGGTCGAGTCGCGCGAACTCGGTTCAGTCGCGCGGCTTCTCCTGCATCTCGAAGGTCTCGATGATGTCACCGACGCGCAGGTCGTTGAACTTGCCGAGGCCGATGCCGCACTCGTAGCCCTCGCGGACCTCCGTGGCATCGTCCTTGAACCGGCGCAGCGACTCGATCTGGACGTTGTCGCCGATGACGACTCCGTCGCGGGTGACCCGAGCGGTCGAGTTGCGCTTGATGAGACCGTCGCGGACGATCGAACCGGCGATGTTGCCGAACTTCGAGGACCGGAAGACCTCGCGGATCTCCGCGGTGCCCGTCTGGACCTCTTCGAACTCGGGCTTGAGCATGCCCTTGAGCGAGCTCTCGATGTCCTCGATCGCCTGGTAGATGACCGAGTAGTAGCGCACATCGACGCCTTCGCGGTCGGCCAGGTCGCGAGCCTTCGCTTCCGGACGGACGTTGAAGCCGAGGACGATCGCGTTGTCGACCGTGGCCAGGTTGATGTCGTTCTCCGTGATCGCACCGACGCCGCGGTGGATGATGCGCAGATCGACGTCGTCGCCCACATCGATCTTGAGCAGCGAATCCTCGAGTGCCTCGACGGCACCGGAGACGTCGCCCTTGAGGATGAGGTTGAGCATGTCGACCTTGCCCTCGGCCAGAGCCTTGGTGAAGTCCTCGAGGCTGATCCGCTTGCGACCGCGGGCCTGAGCGGCGTTGCGCTCGATGGCGTCGCGCTTCTCGGCGATCTGGCGCGCGGTGCGATCGTCATCGGTGGAGATGAACGAATCACCGGCACGCGGCACGGAGGACAGACCGAGCACCTGCACCGGACGGGACGGACCGGCCGCCTCGACCTGGTTGCCGTTCTCGTCGAACATCGCACGCACACGGCCATAGGCGGTGCCGCAGACGATGGCGTCGCCCTGGCGCAGGGTGCCGGACTCGACCAGCACGGTGGCCACGGCTCCGCGGCCCTTGTCGAGCTTGGCCTCGATCGCGATGCCGCGAGCGGACTTGTCGGGGTTCGCCCGCAGGTCCAGGGCGGCATCGGTCGTCAGCAGCACGGACTCGAGCAGCTGGTCGATGCCCTCGCGCTTGAGTGCGGAGATCGGCACGAACATCGTCTCGCCGCCGTACTCTTCGGCCACGAGGTTGTATTCGGTCAGCTGCTGCATGACCTTGGCGGGGTTCGCACCCTCCTTGTCGATCTTGTTGACGGCCACGACGATCGGCACATCGGCTGCCTGGGCGTGGTTGAGCGCTTCGACGGTCTGCGGCATCACACCGTCATCGGCGGCGACCACGAGGATCGCGAGGTCCGTCGACTTCGCACCGCGGGCACGCATGGCGGTGAACGCCTCGTGGCCCGGGGTGTCGAGGAAGGTGAGCTTGCGCTCCTGGCCCTCGTGGTCGACCTCGACCTGGTAGGCACCGATGTGCTGGGTGATTCCGCCGGCCTCGCGGGAGGCCACATTGGCCGAACGGATCGCATCGAGCAGCTTGGTCTTGCCGTGGTCGACGTGACCCATGACGGTGATGACCGGCGGGCGGGCGGCGAGATCCTCGTCGTCCTCCTCGGCGGCTTCGGCGTCGAGGTCGATGTCGAAGGTCTCGAGCAGCTCACGGTCCTCGTCCTCGGGCGAGACGATCTCGATCTTGTAGCCGAGCTCCTCGCCGAGGACCTCGAAGGTCGCCTCGTCGAGGGACTGCGTGATCGTCGCCATCTCACCGAGGTGGAAGAGCACGGTCACGAGGTTCGTCGGATCCGTGTTGATCTTCTCGGCGAAGTCCGCGAGCGAGGAGCCGCGACGCAGACGCAGCGGCGTATTGCCGTCTCCGCGGGGAACGGTGACGCCGCCGACCGACGGAGCCTGCATCTGCTCGAGCTCTGCGCGCTTCGCCCGCTTCGACTTCCGTCCCTTCTGACGGGGACCTCCGCCGCGACCGAATGCACCCTGGGTGCTTCCGCGACCGCGACCGGAGCCGCGTCCGCCGGGACCGCCGGGTCCACGACGCGGGCCGCCGCCCGGAGCACCGGCCGGAGCGCCGGGTCCGCCGCCGGGAGCGTTGCCGCGACCGCCGCCGCGGCCACGACCGGGAGCGGGCTTGTTCAGGGCCGAGTTCTTCAGCATCGAGGGATTGGGGCGGGGTGCGCCCGGGCGCGGTCCGGGACGGGGAGCGCTCGAGGCCTCCTCACCGGTTCCGCGCGGCTTCTGACCCGGCTTCGGCATGCCCTGTGAGGAAGCGAAGGGGTTGTTGCCGGGGCGTCCGCCCTGGCCGCCCTGACCACCGGGACGACCGCCCGGCTTGGGTCCGCGGCCACCGGGCTTCGGCATGCCCTGCGACGAGGCGAAGGGGTTGTTGCCCGGGCGCGCGGAACGGCCACCGGGTTTCGGGGCCGCGGGCTTGGCTGCGCCGCCGGGCTTGGGTGCGCCGGGCTTCGGGGCACCGGGCTTGGGAGCGCCCGGCTTCGGAGCCGCGCCACGGCTCGGCTTGGCCTCGGGTGCGGCCGTCTCTGCGGTCTCTGCCGGCTCGGCCGGTTTGGAGGCCGCGGGAGCCGCGGGCTTGGCGCCCGGCTTCGGTGCGGGCTTCGCCGCGGATTCGGTCGCCTCGGCGGGCTTGGGCTTCGCCGGACTCGACGGCTTCGCCGGGGTCGACTTGGGCGTCGACTTCGCGCCGGGCTTGGGGGCCGGCTTCGCTCCGGGTTTCGGGGCTCCGGGCTTCGCCGCCGGCTTGGCGGCGGACTTCTTCGCAGCTCCGCCGGACTTCTCACCATCGGCGGGAGCGGAATCCGCGAAGGCCTCCTTCACTCGGCGCACGACGGGCGCTTCGAGTGTCGACGAGGCCGAGCGAACGAATTCGCCCATGTCCTGGAGCTTCTCGAGGACGTTCTTACTGGTTGTGCCGAGCTCTTTCGCGAGCTCATGGACACGGGGCTTTGCCACAGTTCTCCTGTCCGGGTTCTTTCCCGGTCAGGAAAGAACCTCATCAATGAAGAGCAGTACTCATCTCACTGCTCTCTCGAATTCCGTTTGGGTGTCATCGTGCGACACTCACAACTTGTCATCCATTCTCAGCTACCCGTTCTCTTTGGGTTCGGTCTCCAGCCTCGGCAGATCCGAGGCGGTGATCTTCGTTCGAAAGGCTCGAGCGAAGGGGGCAGCGGTCCGTGCCTTGGCCAGGCACTTCTCATCGGGGTGCACCCAGGCACCACGTCCGGGCAGTGTCGCTGACACGTCGTGGACGACGGCGGGGCGCTGATCGGGGCGGAACACGAAACGTGTCAGCTCGCTCCGATCGGCCTTCTGCCTGCAGGCGATGCACGTCCTGAGGGGTCCATCGCCGGCATTCACAATGAATGATTCTACAGCACGCACGCCTCGGCTCGCGCCAAGGGGGACAGTGGTGCGGGTCACGCGACGGCGCTGCGCCCCGGGAGCGACCGCGTCCTGAGTCTCTCGACGGCCGCGTCCTGAGTCCCTCGACGGCCGGGTTCAGTCGGCTGCGACGATGTCGATCTTCCAGCCGGTGAGCTTGGCGGCCAGGCGCGCGTTCTGCCCCTCCTTGCCGATGGCCAGCGAGAGCTGATCGGTGGGCACCACGGCGCGCGACTCCTGGGCCGCCGCGTCGAGGATCTCGACCCGCTTGGCCTTGGCCGGTGAGAGCGCGTGGGCGATGAACTTCGCCGGATCGTCCGAGTAGTCGACGATGTCGATCTTCTCCTGACCGAGCTCATTCATCACCGCGCGCACCCGGGACCCGAGTTCGCCGATGCACGATCCCTTCGCATTCACGCCGGGCTTCGTGGCGCGCACGGCGAGCTTCGTGCGGTGTCCGGCCTCGCGGGCCAGGGACACGATCTCGACGGTGCCGTCGGCGATCTCCGGCGCCTCATGGGCGAAGAGCCGACGCACGAGGTTCGGGTGGGTGCGGGAGACGGTGACCGAGGTGCCCTTCGTGCCCTTGTGGACATCGGCGATGTAGACGCGCAGCCGGGTCCCGTGACCGTACTGTTCGCCGGGGACCTGTTCGTGCGGGGGCAGCACGGCCTCGACGTCGCCGAGGTCGACCTGGACCATCTGCGGGTCCCTGCCCTGCTGGATGGTGCCCGAGGCGATCTCGCCTTCCCGGCCCTTGAAGGTGCCGAGCAGGGATTCGTCCTCGACATCGCGCAGCCGCTGGTGGATGACCTGCCGGGCGGTCTGGGCGGCGATGCGGCCGAACCCGGTCGGAGTGTCGTCGAACTCACCGATCGGATTGTCGTCGTTGTCGAATTCCACGGCGAGGATGCGCACCTCACCGGAGGACTTGTCGAGTTCGGCGCGGGCGTCGGGCCAGGCGCCTTCGGTCTTCTGGTAGGCGAGGTAGAGTGCCTGTTCGATGAGTTCGATGAGGGTGTCCAGCGGAATCTCACGCTCTCGTTCGATCACGCGCAGAACATTGAGGTCGATGTCCATGTGCCAATTTCCTCTCCGGCTCATTCGAGCATTGAATTGTCTGTGTTCACTTATGCAGGCGTCACAGTCTATCCCAGTCCGCGCCTGCACCTGTCAGGGAGGGGCTGGGCCCTGTCGGTGAGGGCCGGCGGCCTGCCGACGAGTGCCTGCACCCTGTCGATGGGGACCGACGGCGCACCTCAGCGGAACTTGAGCTCGACCTGCGCCTTGCGGATATCGTCGAGCGGGACCTGCCTGGTCTCCTTCTTCTGCGGGTCCGTGCCCGTGATCGAGGACTCGCCCACCTCGGCGAGGTCGAGTTTGAACGTGTCCTTCTTCGTCGTGATCTCCAGGCGGCGCCCGATCACGCGTTTGAAGTGGCGCGGGGTCTCGAGCCTGCGCGTCGCCCCGGGACTCGTGACCTCGAGCTGATAGGGCTTGTCCCGGAAGATCTCGACCTCATCGAGGGCGTCGCCGACGATCTTCGTCGATTCGGCGATCCTGTCCATCGACATCGCCTCGGTGCTCGACTCGTCGAGGTCGACGACGACGGTGAGCGTGCGGCGGGGACCCGCGGCGACGGCCTTGACGTTCTCCAGGTGGTAACCCGCCGTCTGCAGGGGCGGGGTGAGCACGCCCTTGATCCGTTCGACGTCCTCGTCCATGTCTCCTCCTCTTCGCTGGCCCTCCCACCCGCCGAGGTGCGGCGGACGGGTTCGGCGGCCCGCTCGTCTGCCCTGCCGACCGCCTCTCCCCCACCCTAAGCGACAGCCTCGGCGAAGAGTAAGCATCCGATAGGATTGCCGTATGCGTTTTCCCGTCAGTCGCCGCGTCCTTCTGACCACCGGCGTCAGCGGCGCGAGTCTGGCCCTCCTCACGGCCTGCGGCCTGCGACTCGACGCGGACCCCGAGCTTCCCACCCTCGACTCCTCGCAGCGGCTGCGCAACCGCATCGCCCGCATCCTCGCCTCCACGACGCCCGGCTCCGGCGACCCCGACACCGCCGGTGAGAGCCTGGACGATTTCGTCACGGCCATCGGACCTGTGTGGAACCCGCCGACCGAACTCGCCACCGAACCGCCGCCGAGTGAGGACGAACGCAGCTTCCTCGACGCCGCCGAGGTGGTCTCCCGGGCCGTGTTCGACGCCGCCCCCGAGCTCGGTTCGGGTCTCATCCCTGTGCTCACCGACGTGGCCACGGGCCTGACCCTCACAGCGGGGACGAAGGAGCCCGAGCTCATCCGCACTGCCGACGAGCTCATCCGCGCCGGTCGCGAAGAGGGCTCCGACGCTGCGGGGACGGCATCCGCCGGGCACGGCTCGAGGCGGCCGAAGGCCCCGGAAGACCGGCAGTCGATGTTCAATGCGATCCTCAATCAGTCGCGGGCGGCCGCCTACGGCTATGAGCGCCTGGCCGTGAACTTCGCGAGGAAGTCCGCCGAGCGCACGGGGGCGTTGGCCCGCCTCGAGTCGCTGGGCTCGCTGTCCGGGGAGATGCTCGAACTCCTCGGCGAGGACAATGCCGATCCGAACGCCTCGGCGTGGCAGCTCGACCCCACTCCGACGGACGCCCGGACGGCGAGGGAACTGGCGCTGGGACTCGAGGACGGGCTGGCCGCAGCGCTTCTGCCCTGGCTGGAAAGCGAGACCTCGGCGATCCTGCGCCTGTGGGAATCCGCTCGCGCCCGCACCGTCTTCTCGCAGCCGCAGCCGCTTCGCTTCACCTACTCCGGCTCCGGACGAGCCGGCAGCGCGGAAGCTCGCGCCTCGGCGCCGGCCGCGACTCCTGCGGAGGTGGTCCGATGAAGGTGCCGCCGGTTCTCTACCGCTCCACCCGCGACATCATCGGCGAATACCGCACCGACGCATGGGTCGCGGCCCTGGACTATATGGCCAATGAGGTCCTCGACCGGTGGAAGCTGCGCTTCGACGAGGTGCCCGGCGCTCCCTGGGCCGGCTGCGAATCACTGGTCATCCCGGTGCTCACGCAGGAGAACTACCAGGGTGTGCTGCGTTTCGCCGCCCCCACTTCGGCGCATACGGCCGCGCATGCGCAGGCGCTGCGGGCGCTGAAGATGTGGAACGGGCACGGAGCGGTGCGGGTCATCCGCGACGACCGCAGCTTCCGCGTCACCCTGCAGGAGCGGCTGCGGACGAAGGACAATCTCTCGGTGCTGCCGCTGGCCGATGTGCCGCCGGTCTGGGGCGCCCTCCAACGGTCCCTGGAGATCCCCGCGAGTTCGGGATTCCTGCGCGTGCAGGACATCGTCGCCGGCTGGCTGTCGACCTTCGACGCCGACGCCGGACTGCTCTCGGGCTGGTCGGAGGCGGGACCGAATGACGCCCTGCTGCTGTCGTTCGCGCGCAATTGGATGCAGACCCTGGCGGCCTCCGACGAGAACTGGCTCATCCACGCCGACCTGCACTACTACAACATCCTCGCCGGCACCCCGGACACCTCGGGCATCTCGACGTGGAAGGCCATCGACCCGCAGCCGCTGGCCGGGCCGACCGCCTACACCCTGGCGCCGGTGCTGTGGAACCGGCTGGCCGAGATCCCCTCGGAGCACCCGCAGGCGCAGGCGGCGTGGCTGCGCGGCTTCGCCACCGACCTCGCCCTGTGCGCCGGCATCGAACCGCAGTACGGGATGGGCGCGACCGTGGCGAGGGAGATCACGAACATGTTCTGGTATCTGCGCGCGGCCTCCGGCGGCTCGACGGCGAGTCTGGCCGATGCGGCCCGTTCCCTGTGGGTGGCCCGCGCCCTGTCCGGCGCCGACGTCGCCGGCATCAGCGCCCACGCCCTCAAACCCATCGGCTGAGCCGAGCCGTCTCGCGGCAGAGCCGTCCTGCTCGCGAAGGGATCAGCGGATGAGCGAGGTCAGGACGTCGAAGCCGAGTTTGAGGATCATCGCCGAGACGACGATGACGAAGATGACGCGGACGAACCCCGAGCCCTTCTTCAGAGCGGTCCTGGCGCCGAAGATGCCGCCTGCGACGTTGCCGAACGCGACGACGAGTCCGAGCGCCCAGACGACCTGCCCGTCGGGGACGAAGTAGACGAGCGCCCCGAGGTTCGTCGCCCAGTTGATGACCTTCGCCGTGGCCGAGGCCTGCAGGAAGGAGAAGCCGATGACCGTCACGAACGCGATGACCAGGAACGATCCGGTGCCCGGTCCCAGCACTCCGTCGTAGATGCCGATGACGAGTCCGATCAGCCATGACAGCGTATGGTGCCGTTTCGACGACTCGCCGAACCGCAGGCTCGCATCCGCGCCGAGGCTGGGGTTGAGCAGGGTGAACAGTCCGACGCCGATGAGTGCGATGAGGATGATCGGGGTGAACAGTTCGGCCGGCACGAGGGTCGCGAGCTTCGCCCCGACCACGGCGCCCAGGAACGCGGTCGCCGCGGCCGGGATCGTCGCCGACCGGTCGGGCGTGATCTTGCGCAGATAGGTGATCGCCGAGGCGCTCGTGCCCGCGATCGACCCGATCTTGTTCGTCGCCACGGCCTGCACCGGGCTCATGCCCGGCACGAGCAGCAGTGCGGGCAGCTGGATCAGTCCGCCCCCGCCGACGACCGCATCGATCCACCCGGCCAGCGCTCCCGCGGCCAGCAGCCACAGGAGCATCGGCAGGGTGACGTCGATACCGCCGGTGAGAGCCTCGAGCACCGCGGCGATCAGCCGTTCGTCTCAGCCGCGTCGGCTGAGACGGCCGCATCGGCCGCGGCATCGGCCTGCGCATAGGCCTCACGGATCGCGGCCACGGTGGTCGGGACCACCTCGGCGAGGGGCAGGTCGGCCTTCTCCTCGCTCAGACGATTGCGCACCTCGACGACGCCGTCGGCGAGCCCGCGGCCGACGACGATGACGGTGGGGATGCCGATGAGCTCGGCATCGGCGAACTTGAAGCCGGGCGAGACCTTGTTGCGGTCGTCGAGCAGCACGCTGACGCCCTCGGACTCGAGTTCGGCGGTCATCGTCTCGGCCGCCTCGGCGATCTCAGCGCCCTTGCCGGCGACGATGATGTGGACGTCGGCCGGGGCCAGGTGCTGAGGCCAGAGCAGCCCGTCCTCGCTGTGGTACTCCTCGGCGATGCAGGCCATGACGCGGGTGACGCCGAGGCCGTAGGAGCCCATGGTCACTGTCGTGGCCTTGCCGTTCTGGTCGAGCACCTTGAGGTCGAGGGATTCGGCGTACTTGCGGCCGAGCTTGAAGATCTGGCCGATCTCCACGCCGCGGGCCAGCTCCAGCGGGCCGGAACCGTCGGGGGCGGGATCGCCGAGGACCACCTCGGCGGCCTCGATCGTGCCGTCGGCGGTGAAATCGCGGCCGGCGACGAGGTCGAAGACGTGACGGCCGGGCTCATTGGCACCGGTGATCCACCGGGTCCCGTCGGCGACGCGGGGGTCGAGGAGGTAGCGGACCTTCGAGGCCGATTCGAGGCCGAGGACCGGGTTGTCGAGGTCGTTCCCGGGCCCGATGTAGCCCTTGACGAGCTCGGGATGCGCGGCGAGGTCCGCCTCCGTCGCGGCCTCGAGGTCGACCTCGCCGGCGCCGAGCATGCCTGTGCCGGCGGCCCGGTCGAGATCCACGTCCCGGTCACCGGGCAGGCCGATGACGATGATCTCGCGGGTGCCGTCGGGATGTGTGACGGCGCAGACGACGTTCTTGAGCGTATCGGCGGCCGTCCAGGCGCGATCGGCCCGCGGATGGTTCGCGTTCGCCGCGGCCACGAGGGTCTCGATCGTCGGGGTGTCGGGGGTGTCCTCGACATGGGCGGCCGGTGAGTTCTCGTACGGGACCGCCTCGGGCACGATCGAGGTCACGGCCTCGACGTTGGCGGCGTAGCCTCCCGGGGAGCGGACGAAGGTGTCCTCGCCGACCTCGGAGGGGTAGATGAACTCCTCGGTCCCGGATCCGCCCATCGCGCCGGGGGTGGCCTTGACGGGCAGGCAGGGCAGCCCCATGCGAGCGAATGCGCGCAGGTAGGCCACGCGCATGGCCTCGTAGGAGGCGTCGAGTCCGGCATCGTCGATGTCGAAGGAGTAGGCGTCCTTCATGATGAATTCGCGGCCGCGCAGCAGTCCGGCCCGCGGGCGGGCCTCATCGCGGTACTTCGTCTGGATCTGGTAGATCGACAGCGGCAGATCCTTGTACGAGGAGTAGAGGTCCTTGACCAGGAGGGTGAAGACCTCCTCATGGGTGGGGGCGAGGATGTAGTCGTTCTCGCGCCGGTCCTTGAGGTGGAAGAGGTCGGGTCCGAAGGCCTCCCAACGCCCGGACTTCTTGTAGGGGTCGGCGGGCAGCAGGCCCGGGAAGTGGACTTCCTGGGAGCCGGCGAGCGCCATCTCCTCGCGCACGATGGCCTCGATCCTGCCGAGCACGGCCAGTCCCAGAGGCAGCCACGTGTAGATCCCCGGCGCCGACCGGCGGATGTATCCGGCGCGGTGCAGCAGTCGGTGGCTGGCCACCTCGGCGCCGACCGGATCCTCCTTCTGGGTTCGCACGAACAGGGACGACATGCGCAGGGCCATGGGTGTTTCTCCTCAACTTGTCAGGACTCAGATCGAACACTATCGCACGCGGGCGAGGCGGAGAGAATCGGAGCGGAGCGGGCCTGTCCCGAGCCGGAACCCCTACCCGGCGGCGGGCCGGATTCGTCACCAGGGACAAGAGAATTAGACTGGTGGTGCTGCGCCGAAGTCCAGCACCGGTCGGGCCCCTCTGGCCCGCAGACCGGCACCTCCCCGACACGATGAGTCCGAGCGATACGAAGAGCATGCCTGATCCGAGCCAACTCACGCAGTTCCCGCGGCCGTCGGTCGCGGTCGACACCGCGGTCCTCTGCCCCGTGCCCGGTCGCGGCCTGCATGTTCTCCTCACCCATCCCGGCGACGGGATGTGGCAGCTGCCGGGTTCGATCCTGCGCCCGCAGGAGCGTCTCGCCGAGGCGGTCGCCCGGTGCCTGCGCGAGAAGGCCCGTCTGGTCGACCGCGCCCCGGTCCAGCTGCACGTCTTCGATCAGCCCGACCGCGACGACCGCGGCTGGGTGATCTCCGTGGCCCATCTCGATGTGCTCTCCGCCGGAGACGTCGGCCTCGCCCGAACCGGAGACGACGGGGTGTCCGAGTCAGGGACGGCCGAGTCCGATGGTGAGCCCGCCGAGGCGGTCGCGACGGATTCCGATCATGCCGACGCCCCCGTCCATCGCCGGAGACTAGTGCCCGTGCACGAGGTGCACGAGCTCAGCTCCGAACATCAGGAGATCGTCCGCGTCGCCGTCCACCGTCTGCGCACCCTCCACGAGCGCACGCCCGATCCCTTCGGTCTGCTCGAGTCCGAGTTCTCCCTGCGGCAGCTGCGCGAGCTGCACGAGATCGTCGCCGGTGAGAGCCTGCAGGCCGATACGTTCCGCCGGACCATGCTGCCCCTGCTCGAACCCACCGGTCAGGCCGTCAGTCAGGGCAGGGGCCGACCCGCGCAGACATTCACCCGCCGGTCGGAACTCGCCCTGCGCGCTGATTCCCAGGCCGTCGAGGACTCACGCCGATGACCGAGATCGACCGGACCCCGACGAAGCACATGCGCATCGACGTGTGGCTGTGGGCGACGCGTATGTTCAAGACGCGCAATCTCGCCACACAGGCCTGCCGCGGCGGTCATGTGCAGGTCGACGGCCAGAGAGTCAAGGCCGCGCAGAAGGTGAGCATCGGCCAGGAGGTGCGGGTGCGCAAGGCCGGCAGCGAATTCACATGGAAGATCACCGGCTTCATCCCCACCCGCATGCAGGCCTCCGTCGCTGTCCGCTGCTATGAGGATCTCACTCCCCCGCCCGACCCGGCGCTGCGCGGATTCGTCCCGCGGCGGGACAAGGGTCTGGGACGTCCGACGAAGAAGGACCGTCGGGAGATGGAGAAGTTCCTCGGCGACATGGCCAAACCCCAGTCGCGCAACCGCCGTCGCGACTGATCGGGCCGGCTCAGTACATGACGGTGGCGAAGGTGCCGACCTGTTCGAAGCCGACGCGGGAGTACATCCGCAGCGCCGCCTCGTTGTAGTCATTGGCATACAGGCTCACCGTGGTGTGGCCCTTGTCGCGGGTGCGTTGGACGACCGCGGCCATTCCCGCGGCGCCGAGCCCCTGGTTCCTCACCTCGGGATGGACCCACACCCCCTGGACCTGGACGATGCGGCGGGCCCGGATGCCGATATCGGCTTTGAACAGCACCTGTTCGTCCTGCTCGGCGGCGGGCCACCTCGGCACCGGTCCACCCTGGGGCAGGGTATCGGAGATGCGGGCATAGCAGTTCTTTCCGCGGATGATGCCGCGCACTCGCGAGAGGTATCCTGCGGTGCCGTCCTCGACGGGCGAGAACCCGACCTCTTTCGTGAACATGTCGACGCTGGCGGGAAATACCGCACCGAGGTCATCGAGTGTCACTCGGACGACGTGTTCGTCGGGTGTCACGAGCGGATCGGAGCTGATCGCCAGCAGAGGCTGCCGCTCCCGGACTCCGCGCGGCCGTCCCCAGTTGAGTCGGCGCCACAGGTCAAGGATGACTGTCCGGTTCCCGATGAGGGAGCACGAGACACGACCGTCGGCGTTGAGCTTCTCGGCGAGCACCTGATTCGTCGCCGGCGTCGCCGCGACGGGGATGATGTTCCCGCCCACCCAGTACGCGGCCACGGGCCTGTCCCCATCGAAGACTCCGTAGAGCGTGCCGGCCGGGGACCCCAAGCGGGCCGTGCCCGTGACCTCGAGCAGGGAGATGAGGTAGACGTTCTCGCAGGGATTGCGCGCGAGCAGATCCAACAGCCACCGCGTGTGCTGATGTCCCAAGCGTGCGATCCTCAGCATGGATAACCTTCGTCCACCTTCAGCATGAATGAGTCCTGACGACGAAGCGGCAGCTCAGCCGACGACGACTTCCGGCGGGCCCGAGGGCGGAGAGGACGGGGATTCGGCCTCGTCTGCGATCCGATTGGCCTCATAGATGAGGGTCTCGACGATCTCGGCCTCGGGCACCGTCTTGATGACCTCGCCTTTGACGAAGATCTGCCCCTTGCCGTTGCCGCTGGCCACTCCGAGATCGGCATCGCGGGCCTCACCCGGGCCGTTGACCACGCAGCCCATCACGGCCACCCGCAAGGGCACCTCCATGCCCTCGAGGCCGGCGGTGACCTTGTCGGCGAGCGTGTAGACGTCGACCTGCGCCCGTCCGCAGGACGGGCAGGAGACGATCTCGAGCCGGCGCGGTCTGAGGTTGAGGGATTCGAGGATCTGGTTGCCGACCTTGACCTCCTCGGCGGGAGGAGCGGACAGGGACACGCGGATCGTGTCGCCGATGCCCTCGGCCAGCAGATGACCGAAGGCGGTGGCGGACTTGATCGTGCCCTGGAAGGCCGGCCCCGCCTCGGTGACGCCCAGATGCAGCGGCCAGTCTCCGCGTTCGGCCAGCAGCTCGTAGGCGCGGACCATGATCACGGGGTCGTGGTGTTTGACGGAGATCTTGAAGTCATAGAAGCCGTGCTCCTCGAACAGGGAGGCCTCCCACAGGGCCGACTCGACGAGCGCCTCGGGCGTGGCCTTGCCGTGCTTCTCCATCAGCCGCTTGTCCAGGGAGCCCGCGTTGACGCCGATGCGGATGGACACTCCCGCCTCGGCCGCCGCCCGCGAGATCTCCTTGACCTGGTCATCGAACTTGCGGATGTTGCCCGGGTTGACGCGCACTCCGGCGCAGCCGGCCTCGATCGCGGCGAAGACGTACTTGGGCTGGAAGTGGATGTCGGCGATGACGGGGATCTGGGACTTGCCGGCGATGATCGGCAGGGCTGCGGCGTCATCGGACGTCGGGCAGGCCACGCGGACGATATCGCAGCCGGAGGCGGTGAGTTCGGCGATCTGCTGCAGGGTCGCGTTGATGTCGGTCGTCGGCGTCGTCGTCATCGACTGCACGCTGACGGGGGAATCGGATCCGACCCCGACCTTGCCGACCCTGATCTGCCGCGTCTGCCGCCGGGGTGCGAGCACGGGCGGCGGTGGCGCGGGCATTCCGAGATTGACAGATGTCACGAAGACGATCCCTTCAGTCTGGCTGGTGACCAGCCACGATGATCGTGCCGATGCCGAGGCGGGCCCGTGTGGCGGCCGGATTGTTCGAACCACGTCCATTGTAGGACCTCCGCCTGCGTGTGAGCCGCGCGTGTCATTCATCGCGAGTACTGTGAAGGTGACCTGACATCTGCGGGAAGGAGCAGCACGTTGGAAGGCGCATTCGTCGAGCCCGATATCGAGGTGATGAGCGCGGCTCTGGACGCGGAGGCCGAAGCGCTTGCCGACAGGGGCGGGTCCCTGGCCTGGGGCATCTTTCGCCGAGGCGGTCCCGAGCGGGCCGTGAACGCCGATGTGCCGTATCGCATCGCGTCGATGACGAAGTCCTTCACCGCCGCAGCCATCGGGCTCCTCGCCGCCGAGGGCCTCGACCTCGACCGCCCCTTCGGCACGCTCCTTCCCGAGCTTGCCGGCACCGCGGTCGCCGACCGCACCTGCCGCCAGGCTCTGACCATGGGCACCGGGTTCACCAAGGACGATCCCTGGGCCGACCGGATGGAGGCGATGGCTCCGGAGGAGCTCGTCGCCTGGCTGCGCCGCGGCGCGATCGCCTGTGCACCGGCCGACACGGGCTACGAATACTCGAACTTGGGCTTCGCACTTCTGGGCATGGTCGCCGAGACGGTCACCGGCCGAGCCTTCACCGAGATCGTCTCGGCCGAGATCCTCGCGCCCCTGAGGCTGAGCCGCACCGGATTCGACCACCGTGATTTCCCCGATCTGGCTCCGGGCTTCCGCATCGACCAGGACGGCTGCCTGCACCCGGCAGAGCTCACCGAACCCGGTGTCTTCTCCCCCATCGGCGGGGTCATCTCCACGGTGCGTGACATCGGCGATTGGATGCACACGCACCTCGATGCCCTCGACCGCATCGATTCCTATGCTCCCGGGTCGTGGTCGCGGGTCCTCGCCGACAACCAGCAGGCCCATCGCTTCATCGAGGTGCAGACGAGTGAGTTCCACACCGAGTCCCTCCATTACGGCTTCGGGCTCGACCACCGCTTCGATACGCGTTTCGGGCGGGTCATCTGCCATTCGGGCGGCTACCCCGGCTACGGCTCCCACATGCGGTGGTTCCCGGAGCTCGGGCTGAGCATCGTCGTGCTCGGCAACACCACCTACTATCCGGCCCAGCGTGTCGTCGGCGATGCTCTCGACCTCGGATGGGCGGCAGCCACGGGCAGGGCGGAGACGAGACTGCACCGGGTGACCACCTCGGCGCCGGTGCCGCGCTGGCCGGCAGCAGGAGAACAGATCGACACCGTGCTGACCGCGGCGAACCTCGTCACCGACTTCGACGCGGCGATCGCCGATGAGATCTTCTCGATGAACATGGATCTCGACGAACCGCGCACCGAGCGGCGGCAGCGCTTCGCGAAGTGGGCTCGGGCGCATGGTCTGGAGGCGGGCCGAGCCTTCTCGGTCGCAGAGCTGACGATGTCCTCCCCGCTGCGCGGGACGGTGACGGTGCCAGCTGATGAGGCGCAGACGGGCCCGGCCACGATCACGGTCGGGCTCAACCACCTCGGTCAGGTGCAGGCCATCACCCTCGGCGGCTGAGACTGAGTCGGCGACTGTCGGGCCGCCGGTCACCGCGCCCGCTTCCCTGCGCGCCGGAGTTGCGTCTACCCTCCGGAGCCGAAGATCGCGTCGAGGGTGATCGGTTTGACGAGGTCGACGTAGATGAGAAGCGCGGTCATGCACAGCATCAGCCCGATGCAGACGTAGGTCAGCGGCAGCAGCTTCGCCGTGTCGAAGGGTCCGACCAGTCCGCGCCCGCGCCACCGGTTGATGCGGCGGCGAGCGCCTTCGTAGAGTCCGACGGCGATGTGCCCGCCGTCGAGCGGCAGCAGCGGAATCATGTTGAACGCGAACAGGAAGATGTTGAGCGAGCCGAGCATGCCCAGTCCCATCTGCGCCTTGTCGAGGACGTCGATGCGATCGGTGGACACGATCTCGCCGGCGATGCGGCCGACGCCGACCATGCCGACGAGTCCTTCGGCGTCGCGGTCCTTCGTCCCGAGCGCGACCTCGCCGATGTCGACGAGTTTGACCGGGAGGGTGGCGATGGCGTGGAAGACGCCTGAGACCTGGTCCCAGACGGCGCCGGGGAATTCGCCGATCGGCAGGGGGGCGCGTTCATACACTGGGCCGACGCCGAAGAAGCCCTCGGTCACCGTCTGCGGCGTCCCGTCCGGCTTCGTCAGCGGCCTGTCCGCCTCGTCGAGCTTCGGCCGTTCGGAGGCGATGATCGGCACGCTGACCGATTCGGCCTTGCCGTCGCGGATGAAGTCGACCTCGACGCGCTGACCGGCATGGTCCTTGATCACCGCCGACAGCTGGTCCCAGTCCTCCGTCTCGACGCCGGCGATCGCGGTGATCTCATCGCCGGGTTCGATGCCCGCCTCCCAGGCGGGGGTGAGCTGATCGTCGTCACGGCACGTGTTCCGATCCGCGGCGGGCCGCTGTGCGGCCTCGGAGGCGGGCACGGCGCATTCGACGACGGTCTCGACCGTGGTCGTCGGCGTCATCACACCGATGCCCAGCAACGAGATCGCCATGATGAGGATGCCGAGGACGAGGTTGACGAAGGGGCCTGAGAACATGACGACCAGTCGCTTGGGCACGCTGAGCGCATAGAACGTCCGGTGTTCCTCCCCCGGCTCGATCTCCTGATTCGAGAACTCCCTGGCATCGGCCATTGTGTTCTCGAACAGCCGCCCTTTCCGTCGCGGCCGGCGCGGCACGGCGTCCGCTTCGTCGCTCGGGGTCGGAACCTGGTGCTCCTGCGCGGCGCCCTCGTCGATGCGGCCCGGATCTCCCGGCTCGCCGCCGGCCTCCCGTGCTCCGGCGGAGACCGTCTCGCCTTCGAGACGATGCGCAGTCGCCTGTTCGGGCGGGTACATTCCGGGCATCGCGATGAAACCGCCGAGCGGGAACGCCTTCACTCCGTACTCGGTCTCGCCTCGTCGGAAGGAGAAGAGCGTCGGGCCGAATCCGACCATGTAGTGCGTGACCTTGACCCCGAAGCGTTTGGCCGGGGTGAGGTGGCCCAATTCGTGCAGGCCGATGGAGATCGAGATGCCGATGAGGAACAGGACGATCCCGACGATGTAGAGCACAGCTGTCATCCGCGGCCCCCTTTGCGCGCTCCGGCGGACTGTTTCGCCGAGGCCTTCTGCTCAGCCTCGGCCTTCTGCGCGAGGACGTCGTTCGAGGCGAATTCCCTGGCCCAGGCATCGGCGGCCAGGACCGTGTCCACGGTGTGTTCGGCGGCCGGCTCATGCGCGGCCAATGCTCGGGCCAGCCCCTTGTCGATGCCGGTGAAGGCGATGTCACCGGCGATGAAGGCGGCGACGAGGACCTCATTGGCGGCGTTGAGCACTGCCGGGCAGCTGCGACCTCGCCGTCCGGCGTCGATGGCCAGTCCGAGGGCAGGGAACGCGAGGTGGTTGACCGGTTCGAACGACCAGTGCATGGGCTGGCCCCAGTTGTGCGGCACCGCCGCCGAGGCCAACCTCGTCGTCGAACCGTCCGCCTGGGTCCCGAGCGCATAGGAGATGGGCAGACGCATGTCCGGTGGGGAGATCTGCGCGATCGTCGAGGCATCGCTGAACTCGACCATCGAATGGATGTGCGACTGCGGATGGACCACGACCTCGATGCGGTCGAAGTCGATGTCGAAGAGCAGATGGGCCTCGATGACCTCGAGGCCTTTGTTGACCAGGGTCGCCGAATTGATGGTGATCATCGACCCCATCGACCAGGTGGGATGGTTGAGCGCCTGCGCGGGAGTCACTCGGCGCAGGGCATCACGGGTCATCCCGCGGAAGGGACCGCCGGAGGCCGTGATGACGAGCTTGCTGACCTCGGCATGGGTGCCGGCGCGCAGCGCCTGGGCGATGGCCGAGTGCTCACTGTCGACGGGGATGAGGCGGGCACCGGTGGCACGGGCGGCGTCGAGGACGATGGAGCCGCCGATGATGAGGGACTCCTTGTTCGCCAGGGCCACATCGGTGCCGCGGGCCAGCGCGGCCAGCGTCGTTCCGAGGCCCGCGGCCCCGGTGATCGCGTTGACGACCATGTCCGCGTCCAGACCGGCGACCGCCTCGGCGGCGGTGTCACCGAGGTGGATGACCTCGACGGGATCGCTCACGCCTCGTTCGGCGGCGAGTCGGGCCAGGCGACGACGCACCTCGGCCTCTCCCCCGGCCGGAGGTGTGGTGAGACCGATGACGGGAACGCAGAAATCGAGAGCCTGCTCGAGAAGGAGGTCGAGTTGGGAGCCTGCCGCCAACCCGATGAGCGCGTGCTCATCACGGTGTTCGGACAGGACGTCGAGGGCCTGGGTGCCGACCGAACCGGTGGAGCCGACTACAATGATTCTACGTTCACTCACGCCAACCGATGATGCCAAAGTTCTCTGGGAAATGACTCGACATCGAAAGGGAACGATGGCCGTTCGTCGGTCGTTCGGCGGGCCGATCCCCGTCAGATGCGCCGCAAGGTCTGTGAGTGAGGACAATCAATGGCGAAAGAGATGGATATGAGCAAGACGCTGAGCCCCGACGACATCCTCGGACTGGATTCGATCTTCGAACCCGATGACCTCGAATTCGCAACGATTGTGAAGAAGTGGTTGGACGAGAACGTCCGCGAGAAGATCGGCGACTGCTTCCTCGACGCCACCATCCCCGCTCGCGAGCTGGCCGAAGGCCTCGGCGAGCTCGGCCTGCTGGGCATGCATCTCGACGGCTACGGCTGCGGCGGCTCGACCGCGACCCAGTACGGTCTGGCCTGCCGTGAACTCGAGGCCGTCGACTCCGGCCTGCGCTCGCTCGTATCGGTGCAGGGATCGCTGGCGATGTTCGCCATCCACCACTTCGGCTCGGAGGCGCAGAAGGAGGAGTGGCTGCCGAAGATGGCCGCGGGCAAGGCGATCGGCTGCTTCGGCCTGACCGAACCCGACGTCGGCTCCGATCCTTCCGGGATGAAGACGACTGCGAAGAAGGACGGCACCGACTGGATCCTCAATGGTGCGAAGATGTGGATCACGAACTCGCCGGTCTCCGACGTCATGGTCGTGTGGGCCAAGACCGAGGAGATCGACGACAAGGGCAAGTCGGTCGTGCGCGGCTTCGTCGTCCCCTCGGACACCGAGGGAGTCCAGACTCCGGAGATCCATCGGAAGATCTCGCTGCGGGCGTCGATCACCGGTGAGATCGTCCTCGACAACGTCCGCCTGCCCGAAGACGCCATGCTGCCGAAGGCCAAGGGCCTCAAGGGGCCGCTGTCGTGCCTGTCCGAGGCTCGCTACGGCATCGTCTTCGGTGTCACCGGTGCTGCCCGCGATTCGCTGCTGTCGGCCCTGGAGTACACGGGCACTCGCGTCCAGTTCGACCGTCCGCTGTCGTCGTTCCAGATCACGCAGCAGAAGCTCGCGAAGGCCTTCGGCCAGTATTCGCAGATCACGCTGCTGGCAGCGCATCTGGGCAAGCTCAAGGACTCGGAGAAGGGTGTGCGTCCCGAACAGATCAGCCTCGGGAAGATGGTCAACGTCGACACCGCGATGAACGTCTGTCGTGACCTGCGTGCGCTCTTCGGCGGTTCGGGCATCACGAGCGAGTACCCGCCGCTGCGTCATGCGGTCAACCTCGAGACCGTGCTCACCTACGAAGGCACGCACGAAGTGCACCAGCTGACGCTGGGCCGTTCGATGACCGGGATCAACGCCTTCGCCAACTGAGGCGGCAGCGCCGGCAGCGGACCGCGCCAGGTGCGGCGCTGCGGCAGCTGAGCCTCTCACCGCCCGTCGACCCTCCGGGGCTCGGCGGGCGGTTCGCATTCACATGCCCGCACCTGAGTGTGCAGACGATGCCGGCCGCAGTTCCAGCACGACGGTCTGGTCATCCTCGCCGAGGCGGCTGTCCGCACTCATCCCCCGTGCAGCGGCGGAGGCGGCCGCCGCCCGGGCCTGTTCACGACCGACTTCGATGAGCAGGGTGCCGCCGGGGCTCAGCCAGTCCGCGGATTCGTCGATGAGCCGGTGGACGAGGTCGAGGCCGTCGGCGCCGCCGAAGAGAGCGCGCCTCGGTTCGAAGCCCACGGCTTCGCGCGGCAGGAAGTCTGCGGCCGTCTGCGGCACATAGGGCGGAACGGCCGCGATGACGTCGATGCCGCGGCGCAGCTCGTCCGGAAGCCCGTGCAGGCAATCGAGTCGGTGACCGTGCGCCTTCACTCCGGATGCCGCCCAGGCATTGGCCACGGCACACTCCACGGCCTCGGCCTGCTCATCGCCCAAGTACAGGTGCGCTTCCGGCACCGAGGCGGCCACGCACGCTCCGACCGGTCCGACTCCGCAGAATGCTTCGAGGACCACCGGCGGCGGAGCCTCTGCACCGCGGCGCTGCAGCAGGACGCTGAGCGTGCGCACGGAGGCTTCAGCGAGCAGTCTCGTCCTCTGCCTGGGCACGAAGACGCCGGGGCGCACCTGGAGTCGGAGACCTGCGAAGTCGACCCAGCCGACGATCTGTTCGAGGGGTTCTCCGCTCATCCTTCGGGTCGCGAGTTCGTCCAACAGCGGATCGGCAGAAGCATCGGCGGCCTCGGACCGAAGCGCGGCTGCTTCCGGGAGTGTCGCCGCTTCCAGGAGGACGGTCGCTTCGTCTTCGGCGAAGACGCAGCCGGCGCTGCGGAGTGCTTTCACGAGTGGACGGTATCGCGAATCGTCTGCGACCACCGCGTCAGGTTCGGACTTCCGTCTGTTCGCGCGACCGGGTACACCCTCGACGTCCCGTGCAGGTTCGGACTCCCGCGCGGGCTCGGAGACCCTGTTCCCCTCAGGAGTCAGACAGAACCTCGCGCCGGAACCAGTCGAGTCCGGTCTGCGCGTCGATCGTGCCCGCGTCGGTGAGCAGCAGCTTCTGTTCCGGCGACAGCGGGACGACGGCGGCGAATTCGACACGGGAATCGCGCATCGCCTGGTCGAGGTTCGCCGTCTGCCCGTCGATGGTCACACCGACGCCTTCGAACCGGGAACGGGTGACCTTGACCGAGGCGCGTCCGGGCTCGACCGCGGCGGCCTCGATGCCGTGGAGGACGATGGTGCTGTCGGCGGTCGCGGCCTCGGTGCGCAGGTCGACCATCAGACCGATGCGCGCGGCAGCGAGCAGCCCGAGCGCCCGCGCCAGGGGTGGGACATCCTCGGCGAGGGTGAGCACGGCGCCGGACTCCGGGATGACTCCCATGGTGCGCAGCACCCCGGCGAGCTTCGCGCTGCGGTCGAGCACCTCCGCGCGGTCGAGTTCGACGGGGACCGACAGCGCCGAGACCAGGCGAGGATCGGTGACCTCGCGCCCGTCGACGAGCGGTTTCTCAGGTGCGGGCCCGACGAGGACGACATCATCGGCGCGGCCCATCGCGATCGGGAAGTCGAGCAGTTCGTAGACCGGGTTCAGCGTTCCGGGATCGGTCTCGTTCGGGGAGGAGAAGTAGTGGAACTCAGTCAACGGAGGCCATCACTTCGACGACTCGGTCGATGAAGGCGTCGACCTGATCCTCGTCGTAGGCCTTCTTGCCCTTCGCGGTCTTGAACAGCACGCGGCGGACCTGGTCGACGCTCATCGCCACACCCTGCGTGAAGTAGGAGTTGACCTTGTCGCACATGTCGTCGACCTGGTCGATGTCGTAGCCGATGACTCCCGGTGCCGGATTGTCGAAGCGCTCTCCGGACTCGCGCACGAGACGTCCCCGCAGCGATGCGGCGACACGGGTGAGCTCGGAGACCCAGGCGTCCTGACCGGACTGGGCGATGAGGCGGTCGCGTGCCTGTTTGGCGAAGGCGTCTTCGAGGCGGTCGAGGGCCGCGTCGACGACGGCCACATGGTAGCCCTTGCGGACGAGGTCGAATCCGACCGTGCGCACCGCTCGGGAGTCGAGGTCGCCCGGCTGCGGCGTCGGCCGTTCGAAGGACTCACGCGCACGCTTGAAGAAGCTGTCGACCTGCTTGGGGTCGTATCCGTTCTTCCAACCGGACATTCGAGGGAAAGTCGTGTCCGCCATGTCTCCTCCAGAAGCGAGTGGCTGTGGTGTTTCCACCATGATAGATGGACAGCGCCGAAATTGCGTGCATGCGGCTCACAGGTGACGACAGCGGCCGCTGTCGGTTGCCGGTCAGTCGGCGTGACGCCGTCCGGCGGCAGGCGGTCGGTGTCAGTCAGCGGCGGCGAGCTGACCGCAGGCGCCGTCGATATCGGACCCGCGGGTGTCCCGGATGGTGGTGGGGATGCCGTGGTCGATCAGCCTGCGGACGAATTCATCGGCGACCTCCGGTTCCGAGGCCGTCCACACCGACCCCGGGGTCGGATTGAGTGGGATCGGATTGACGTGCACCCAGCCGCGACCGCGGGCGTTGAGCTTCTTCGCCAGCAGTTCGGCTCGCCAGGCATGGTCGTTCATGTCCTTGATCAGCGCGTATTCGATGCTCACGCGGCGGCCGGTGACCTGGAAGTAATTGTATGCGGCGTCGATGGCCTCATCGGCCTTCCACCGTGTGTTGACGGGGATCATCTCGTCGCGCAGCTCGTCATCGGGAGCGTGGAGGCTGAGCGCGAACGTCACCGGGATGTCCTCGGCGGCGAGCTTGTTGATGCCCGGGACCAGCCCGACCGTCGAGATCGTGATCCGTCGCGGCGACATGCCCAATCCCTCGGGTGCGGGCCCGACGAAGCGGCGGACCGCATTCATCACTCGCTTGTAGTTGGCCAGGGGTTCGCCCATGCCCATGAAGACGATGTTCGACACCCGTTCGGGTCCGCTCGCCGAGGCGGCCGTGTCCTGCCCGTCGAATCCGGACTCACCGTCGCCAGGACCGTCGGCCTCGGCACCGAGCGCGGTCTCCCCCGCCCCGGGCATGTCCGCCGACGGCGCTTCGGCGAGCTCTCCGGCGGCAATGACCTGGTTGGCGCGGACGACCTGCTCGACGATCTCGGCAGTGGACATGTTGCGGGTCAGACCCTGCTGGCCGGTGGCGCAGAAGGGGCAGTTCATGCCGCAGCCGCACTGGCTGGATACGCACAGGGTGACGCGGTTGCGGTAGCGCATGAGGACGGATTCGACCAGGGCGCCGTCGAAGAGGCGCCAGAGGAACTTGATCGTGTCACCGTTCTCGGTGCGCAGGCGACGCACCTCGGTGAGCAGGTGGGGGAAGAAGCGCTCCTGGATCTCTTCCCGCCTGTCCTTCGGCAGGTCCGTCATCGCCTCGGTGTCGGTGACGTAGTGGCTGAAGTAGTGGGTCGAGATCTGCTTGGCGCGGAAGGCGGGCAGACCCATCTCCCTGACCGCGTCGAGGCGTTCGTCCATGCTCATATCGGCCAAGTGCTGGGGCGGCTGCTTGACCCGCGCGGATTTGAAGTTGAGAAGGGGACGGCCATCGCGTGTGGGCGTCTTCGAGGTGGTGCCGTCGGCGTGTTCGACGACGGGCCTGGTCTGCCTTCTGCCTGCTTGAGATCTCACATGCCCATTGTCTCATGGCGGGCAAGCGCCTGTCGTGTGTGCGCCGCCACGCCGGCGTGCGGCAGCCGGGCCCGGCGTACGTCGGCCGTGCCCGGTGGACGGCCGTCAGAGGCAACCGGTCAGAACCCGTCAGAGGCAACCGGTCAGAACCGGTCAGAGGTAGCCGGGCAGAACGGAGAAGAGGACGAGCGCGACGGGTGCGGTCGGCAGAATCGAATCGAGCCGGTCCATCACGCCTCCGTGCCCCGGCAGCAGAGTGCCCATGTCCTTGAGCTCGAGATCGCGCTTGATCATCGATTCGCTGAAGTCGCCGAGAGTGGCGAAGGCGGGGATCACTGCACCGAAGACCAGTCCGGTCCAGAACGGGGCGTCGATCACGGTGACGGCGAGGATCGTGGCCACGGCCGCGGCGAAGACGGTCGAGCCGAGGTAGCCCTCCCAGGATTTCTTCGGTGAGATCCGCGGGGCGATGGGGTGCCTGCCCCACAGCACGCCGAAGACGTAGCCGCCGGTGTCGGAGGCGACGACTGCGGCGAGGAACATGATGACGTAGAGGTTGCCGTCGGGCTGGGTCAGCAGGTAGACGACGAAGCAGGCCATGAGGCCGACGTAGGTGAGTGCGAAGAGGGAGAGGGAGACGTCCTTGACCGCGTTCTTGCGACGCTCGACCATCGTGAAGAGCATGACCGCGCCGGCGCTGGCCGCGAATGTCACCCACAGGGCCTCACGACCGCCGATGTAGGTCGCCACGACCATACAGGCGGCGGAGACCATGGTGGGCACGCGCGAGACCAGGGACCCGGAACGCGACAGCGCGTTCGCGAGTTCCCACATCGCCGCGACGATGCCGATGAGGATGATGAAGAGGAAGGAGATCGGCAGGAAGATCAGGGAGGAGAGCACGACGCCGCCGATGAGCAGCCCCATGCCGATGGCTGCCGGCAGATTGCGCCCGGCCCGTCCGTAGTCCTTCTCCGGCGGTTCCTCCTCGGTCTCGGCCGCCTCGGGGGTGGGGTCGAAGTCGGGGTCGTCGGGCGAGTACAGCTTGTCCGTGTTGCGCAGATCCCGACGTCGCGGGAAGGGCGTCTCGGCGTGCGCGGCATCGCGTGACGGATCCGGCTCCCCGAAGGGAGCCGGATCCGCTGCGGGGCTGTCGGACCCGGTCACGGCAATCATCAGACCTCGAGGAGCTCGGCTTCCTTCTGCGAGAGCAGCTGGTCGATGTTGTCGACCTTGCTCTTCGTCAGGTCGTCGAGCTCGGAGATGCCGCGGGTGACTTCGTCCTCACCGGCCTCACCGTCCTTCTTGATGCGTTCGAGCACATCCTTCGCATGGCGGCGGATGTTGCGGATGGAGACCTTGCCGTCCTCGGCCTTGCCCTTGACGATCTTGACGTATTCCTTGCGGCGCTCCTCGGTCAGCTCCGGCAGGACGACGCGGATGACGTTGCCGTCGTTGGCCGGGTTCGCTCCGATGTCGGAATTGCGCAGGGCGTTCTCGATATCGCTCAGCGTGCCCTTGTCGTAGGGGGTCACGAGGATCGTGCGGGCCTCGGGAGTCTGGAACGACGCCAGCTGCTGGAGCGGGGTCGGGGCACCGTAGTACTCGATCTCGATGTCGGCGAACAGTGCGGGGTTGGCGCGGCCGGTGCGGATCGAACCGAAGTCGTCCTGCGTGAATTCGACGGCTTTGTCCATCTTCTCTCTGGCCTCGGCCAGTGTCTCTTCAATCACGGTTCACTCTTTCCATCTCTGTAAGCTTTGGGTTCATTCTATGGGTCATCGCTGAAAAATGCCGCACCGAATCCACGCAGGAGTGTCCTCACCTGCGTGGATGCCGGCCGCATCGTTGAGGAATCGGGGTTCCTCGCGCCCGTGCCTGAGGCCGTCGGGCGATTCGTCAGTGGACGACGGTGCCGATCTTGTCGCCGATGATGGCCTTGCGCAGGTTGCCTTCTCCCTCCATCCCGAAGACGTGCATCGGCAGCCGGTTGTCCATGCACAGGGAGAACGCGGTGGCGTCGACGACCTTGAGGCCGCGCTGCAGCGCTTCCTGGTAGGTGATCTGGGAGAGCTTCTCGGCGTCCGGGTTGACCTTCGGATCGGCGGTGTAGACGCCGTCGACGCCGTTCTTCGCGATGAGCACCTCGTCGGCGTGGATCTCGAGGGCACGCTGGGCCGCCACGGTGTCGGTGGAGAAGTAGGGCAGGCCGGCTCCGGCGCCGAAGATGACGACGCGGTTCTTCTCCATATGGCGCATGGCGCGGCGCGGAATGTAGGTCTCGGCCACCTGCGACATCGGTATCGCGGTCTGCACCCGGGTGTCGACTCCGGTCTGTTCGAGGAAGTCCTGCAGCGCCAGGCAGTTCATCACGGTGCCGAGCATGCCCATATAGTCGGCGCGGGTGCGATCCATACCGCGCTGCGACAGTTCGGCTCCGCGGAAGAAGTTGCCGCCGCCGACGACGATGCTCACTTCGACGTCCTCGACCGTGGGCGCGACCTCGCGGGCGACCGCGGCCACGACATCGGGATCGACTCCGATCCTGCCGCCGCCGAAGACCTCACCGGAGAGCTTGAGCAGGACTCGCCTGCGGTGGGTGCGAACGGGGCGGCTGACGTGGCTGGATTCGTGAACCGGGGTGCTTGTCATTGAGTCCTTCTTCCGTGCGGGCAGGTCGATACCCGGGCAGATCGTCACTCGGGTTGGTCGTCGGAGCCAGTCTAGCGAAAAACGGGGTCGGACCCATCGGTCCGACCCCGTTGCCCGGGTGAGTTCTCACTCACCCGGGGAACCTGCGAAGCAGACGTCGGTCTGCTTCGCGGTCAGTGTGCTTCAGGCTCCGACGCGGTAGCGCAGGAAGCCGGTCGCCTTGACGCCTGCAGCCTCGAGCACCTTGCCCACGGACTGCTTGGGATCCTTGGCGAATCCCTGGTCGAGCAGGCAGTTCTCCTTGAAGAAGCCGTTGACGCGTCCTTCGATGATCTTCGGCATGGCCTGTTCGGGCTTGCCTTCGTTCTTCGCGGTGTCCTCGGCGATGCGGCGCTCGTTCTCGACGATGTCGGCCGGGACCTCATCGCGGGAGAAGTACTTCGGGCTCATGGCGGCGATGTGCACGGCGACATCGTGTGCCACGGTTTCGTCGTCGCCTTCGAAGGCCAGCAGCACACCGACCTGCGGGGGCAGGTCCTTGTTGGTGCGGTGCAGGTAGGACTCGACCTTCTGGCCCTCGATGCGACCCACGCGACGCAGGTCGACCTTCTCGCCCAGGGAAGCACCGGATTCGGTGATGAACTGCGAGACGGGCTTGCCGTCGGTCTCGGCGGCCAGCAGCGTCTCGGCCGAATCGGCCTGGTTGGCCACGGCCAGCTCGAGGACCTGGTCGGCGAGCTTGACGAAGGGCTCGGACTTCGCAACGAAGTCGGTCTCCGAGTTGAGTTCGATCATGGTGCCGACGCCGCCGTCCACCGAGGTGGCGACGAGGCCGTCGGAGGTCGAGCGACCCTCGCGCTTGGTAGCACCCTTGAGGCCCTTCACACGGAGTGCCTCCATGGCCTTGGCCTGGTCGCCGTCGGACTCGTCAAGAGCCTTCTTGACGTCCATCATTCCCGCGCCGGTCTTCTCGCGCAGTGCCTTGATGTCAGCGGCAGTGTAGTTTGCCATTCTCTCTCCTCAGGATGGTGGAGTTAAAGGAAATCAGGACTCTGTCGACTCGGTGGAGTCGGCAGCGGCTTCAGCGGCCGGAGCAGCTGCGGCGGCCTCAGCTTCAGCGGCCGGAGTGTCTTCGGCGGCCTGAGCGGCAGCTTCGGCGGGCGTCTCCTCGTCCGTCTTGCCTTCGAGCAGTTCGCGTTCCCATTCGGGCATGGGCTCGACGGCTGAGACGTTCTTCTCACCGGACTGCTCGTCCGAGGAGTGACGGGCGATGAGGCCCTCGGCCACGGCGTCGGCGACCACGCGGGTGAGCAGCGAGACCGAGCGGATGGCGTCGTCGTTGCCCGGGATCGGGTAGGTGACGTCGTCGGGATCGCAGTTGGTGTCGAGGATGCCGATGACCGGGATCCCGAGCTTCTTGGCTTCGTCGACGGCGAGGTGTTCCTTCTTGGTGTCGACGATCCAGACGGCCGACGGGGTGCGCTGCATGTCGCGGATGCCGCCGAGGGTCTTCTCGAGCTTGTCCTTCTCGCGACGCAGGATGAGCAGTTCCTTCTTGGTGTGCGAAGAACCTGCAACGTCGTCGAAGTCGATCTCTTCGAGTTCCTTGAGGCGGCGCAGACGCATCGAGATGGTCTGGAAGTTTGTGAGCATACCGCCGAGCCAACGCTGGTTGACGTAGGGCTGGCCCACGCGCTTGGCCTGTTCGGCGATGGATTCCTGGGCCTGCTTCTTGGTGCCGACGAAGAGGATCGAGCCGCCGTGGGCCACGGTCTCCTTGACGAACTCGAAGGCGTTGTCGATGTAGCCCAGCGACTTCTGCAGGTCGATGATGTAGATGCCGTTGCGCTCGGTGAAGATGAAGCGCTTCATCTTCGGGTTCCAACGACGTGTCTG
The DNA here is from genome assembly GCF_017808095.1 of Brevibacterium renqingii. NCBI lineage: Bacteria > Bacillati > Actinomycetota > Actinomycetes > Micrococcales > Brevibacteriaceae > Brevibacterium > Brevibacterium renqingii. The sequence goes on from NZ_JADBHG010000001.1 coordinate 167,410, forward strand.
GTGTCCGAAGTGAACGCCGCTGTCGAGCAGCTGGCGGATGGTGACGACGGCCATGCCGACGCCCTCCTTTCTGTGCACCCTTGAGGTGCCTTTGCGTCACGCGCGCGTCAGTCGCTGCGATCTCGGATCGAGGCGAGCGACTGAAGCGTCGATGACTGTTTTCGGTTGATGCCTGGTATCCGGTTCATCCGCCCCACAGACACACCTGGCAGTGGCCTGCACCACGGGACGGAGAAGAATTCGAATACGCGTAGTCAGAAGACACGCTTCTGCTGGGTTCAGTCTATCGCGGTCGGCCAATCCATTTCCAATCGACAGCGCCCTCGCCGAGGCGGCTCACCGGCATCCACGCCGAGGCGGCTCACCGGCACCCGCGAATGCGTCGACTTGCGCGTCAGAGCGTGTGGACAGTCGGGTCGGCCCCGGTGCAACGGGTCGCGCGCTGCGCCGATTCCGGTCGGCCGGCTCGCCGCACCCGTCCGTCTCACCTCGGCGGCTTGCGCATCGTCGCCTGCCGACTCGTGCGTCACTGTCTGCGGACAGCGGGCCGACTCGGCCGCCCCCGCCCTGTGGATCGTTCTGCCCTGTCCACAGACCGCTGCTGCGGGGATGACATCCGGACAGACGCCGACTTCCATGTCTCGTATGAACCCCTTCGCACACGACCCGCCTCCGCGCCGGCAGCGACATCGCAGGCACCGGCGAGCGGATGACGGCAACGGGCCCGGTCGGTTCCTCACCCTGGCCGTCCTGGCCTCGCTTCTCACCTCGGCGCTCATGCTGACGACCGCTCCCCCGGCCCCGGGCGCAACACCGCCAGCTGGAGAGTCGTCCCGGACATCGCAGGCCTCGATGGGTTCCGGCGCACGGAATTGGACCACTCCGATTCCGGCGATGGAGATCATCGGGGCCTTCGATCTGCCGGACGAACCGTGGCTGAAAGGCCATCGGGGAATCGATGTGCTCGCGGTCGAGAACGAACCGCTGCGGGCGCCGACGGCGGGCACCATCCGCTTCGCCGGGAGCGTCGCGGGTATGGATACGCTGAGCATCCTCACCGAGTCCGGGCATGTGCTGTCCTTCCAACCGGCTTCGACGTCGATGAGGAAGGGCGAGGCGTTCTCGGCCGGAGAGCGGATCGGCGCGGTCGGCGCCGGGGGCCACTGCGAACGTTCATGCCTGCACATCGGAGCCTGGCCGGCCGAGACCGATCAGCGCTACGTCGATCCCGCCAAGCTCTTCGGACAGGAGCAGTCCGTTCTGCTCCCGCTCTCTCGCAAACCAGCCGAGGAACCCACTGGCGGCGGCGATGCTACGACGTCGGGGGCCGGGGCCTGGGGCGGGCACAGCAACGGACGGATTCCCGCATCCGCCATGTGTGAGCTTGCCAGTGCTGCCGGTCAGATGCTGCGCTGCGACGCGCAGGCCGCGTTCGACCGGCTCTCCCGTGCTTTCGAGGCGCGGTTCGGTTCCCCGATCTCCGTCACCGATGCCTACCGTGACTATGCCACGCAGGTGATCCTCAAACGCCGCAAGGGCCGGATGGCCGCGACGCCGGGGACGTCGAACCATGGGTGGGCTCTGGCCGTCGATCTCGGCAGCGGCATCAATTCCTTCGGCAGCGCTCAGCATCGGTGGATGCGAGCCAATGCGCCGAGGTTCGGATGGATCCATCCCGGGTGGGCCCGGCAGTCGGGTTCGCTGCCCGAACCCTGGCACTGGGAGTTCCGCAAATGAGCGACGTCGCTGTCTGGCGGCGCGGGCAGCGCGTTCAGGCGCGAGGATGCGCCCGGCGGTAGGTCTCCTGCAGACGCTGCATCGAGACATGCGTGTAGATCTGGGTGCTGCTCATGGTGGAGTGGCCGAGCAGCTCCTGGATCTGACGCAGGTCGGCACCGCGGTCGAGCATATGCGTGGCCGCCGAGTGGCGCAGGCCGTGCGGGCCGATGTCGGGTGCGCTCGGATCATCGGTGCCGTACCTGTGCACGAGATCGCGCACCTGTCTGGCTCCGATGCGTCGGCCGCGGACTCCGAGGAACAGCGCCTCCCCGCTGTCGGGTCCGGCGAAGAGGTGACGGACGCTGAGCCAGGCGTCCAATGCTCGCTGGGCGGGTGCGCCGAAGGGCACGCGTCGTTCCTTGTTGCCCTTGCCGAGCACCGTGATCATCGCAGAGCGGTGGTCGACGTCGCTGCGGTCGAGGTCGGTCAGCTCGGATACGCGCACCGCAGTGGCGTAGAGCATCTCGAGGATCGCCGCGTCCCTGAGACGCTTGGCGGCGTCGAGCGGATCGTCGTCTCTCCCTCCGGACGACCGGCCCTCTGTCGCAGGGCCTCCGGCCGCGGGACCGTCCGATGGCGGAGCCTCCGCAGCGGAGATGAGTTCGGCCGCCTGATGCGGTTTCAGCACCGTGGGCAGGCGGGAGTCCTTCTTCGGCGTTCGCAGACGCGCCGCCGGATTGTTCGACAGCCCCAGTCTGTTCACACCGAAGGCGAAGAAGGATCTGACGGCTGCGATCTTGCGTGCCACCGTGGACTTCGCGGCTCCGGCATCGTCGAGAGCGATCAGCCAGGACCGCAGATCGTCGAGTTCGATCGCAGCGACATCGATGCGCGCTGTCTCCATCTGTGATGGGCGCTTCTGCTCTTCGGCGCGTTTCCCGAGCCGCACCTTCGTCGAGTGCACGGCGTGGTCGAGGAAATCGGTGACATCGGAGACGTAGGCTCTGGCGGTGTGTTCGGAGACGTCACGCGACCTCAGGTGGTCGGCATAGCCGGACACCACCTCGGCGACGGTCGTTGATGTGCTCACATGCCCAGGATACGCGGAGGGACGACCAGGATTCATACCGGTTTCCGCAGTTTCACCCACCCGTTGTCGCGTCGTGTCGCCAGACCTGCCAGGTCGAGTGCGGCCAGGGCGTTGAGCGCATCGGCAACGGTCAGTCCCGCTCGGGACGCGAGCGTTCCGACGTCGAGTGCCTTGGTCGCGGACAGCGCGTTGAGGCAGATCTTCTCCCTCTCGTCGAGCGCATCGGTCGGGTCGGGACTCGTGTGCGCCCCGCGCTGTGCCCCGTTGGGCGCGCCGCTGGGTCGTGAGCGGTCGGCCTCGGCCTCGTCGAACAGTCTCGGGGCGTCATCGTCCATGAGCGACACGACATCATCGCTGCAGGTCACGAGTTCGGCCTCGTGCTCACGCACGAGCCGGTGGGCCCCGGTCGAGGAGGCCGAATAGACGGATCCGGGGAAGGCTGCCACCTGCCGGGAGAGTTCGAGGGCGTGCCGAGCGGTGTTGAGCGCACCGCTTCTCCATCCGGCCTCGACGACGACGCTCACCTGGGCAGAGGCGGCGATGAGTCGATTGCGCAGCAGGAAACGGTGCCGCATCGGGGTCATTCCCGGAGCGGTTTCGGACACGATGGCGCCGGTGGCGAGTATCTGTTCGAAGAGTTCGGCGTTCGCGGCCGGATAGAAGCGGTCCACTCCCCCGGCCATGAAGGCGAGCGTCGGCGCCTCACGGGCGATCGCGGACCGATGTGCGGCCGCATCGATGCCGAATGCTCCGCCGGAGACGACGGTGATGCCGCGGGCCGCGAGGTCCCAGGCGAGGTCGGAGGCACACTTGGTCCCATAGCTGCTCGCGGCGCGGGCCCCGACGACGGCGACGGCCCGCCTGAGCACGGCGTCGAGGCCGACGGCTCCGCGCACCCACAGGCCCAGCGGTGCGGCCGGACCCAGGTCGTCGAGCGCGTTCGGCCATTCCTCATCGCCGGGGATGACGAGCCGTCCGCCGATCCGTGCGACGCGCTCGAGGTCACGTTCGTCGGGCTGATCGCCGGCACGCACTGCCCATCGGTCGATCGCATCGGCCAGCTGCCCGTGCCCGGCCGCCTCGGCCCCGCTCGAGGCGAGTCCGGTGACCGCCTCAACCGCGGTCACCTCGCCGTCGGCGACGGCCGTGATGACCGAGTGTGTCGCGATCGGTCCGATCTCCTCGACCATTCGTTTGAGCAGCCCGTCGCCGGGTTCGCCGACCCGCAGCAAGGCCGCGATCGCAGCGCGGACCGAATCCGTCGTCCCTGCATCGAGTGCATCCACGTTCATGACTCCTGTGTCCTCAGGGCGAGCGCCGTTCGCATCGTGTCCGGGTCGGGGCCGCTCTTTCCCGCGAGGTCGGCCAGAGTGGTCGCCACCCGCAGCACCCGGTCGTACCCGCGCATCGTGATCCGCCCCGTATCGAGGGCCCGGTCGAGGTCGGCAAGTGCTGCAGGGGTGAGGTCGAAGTGGTCACGCAGCCAGGCTCCCGGCGCCTCGGCGTTGAGACGCCACCGACAGTCGGCGAAGCGCTCGGACTGTCGGCTGCGGGCCTCGCGAACGCGGGCGGCCACGCACTCGCTGGTCTCCTGGTCGCCGCCGAGGCGGAGATCGGCCGGAGAGACGGGAAGGAGTTCGAGCTGCAGGTCGACCCGGTCGAGCAGGGGCCCGGACAGCCGGTTGCGGTAGCGCCGTTTGTCCAATGGCGTGCACCGACAGTCCGTTCCGGCTCCGGCCATTCCGACTCCGCAGGGGCACGGGTTCGCGGCCATGACGAGCTGGAACGACGCCGGCAGCACCATGGACCCCCAGGCACGGTGGATGTGGACCCGACGGGCCTCCATCGGCTGCCGCAGCGCTTCGAGCACGTCCCGGGAGAACTCGGGGGCTTCGTCCATGAACAGCACACCGCGGTGTGCCCGGCTGAGTATGCCGACGGTGCCGGGCCGTCTGCCGCCGAGCAGCGCCGAGGCCGTGCTGCGATGGTGGGGCGCTTCGAAAGGCGGACGGTGATCGAGTCCTTCGCTGCCGTCGAGTTCTCCGCGCAGGGATCGCACAGTGGCCACTTCGACGGCCTCATCGTCATTCAGCGGCGGCAGGATGCCCGGCAGACATTGGGCGAGCAGCGTCTTTCCAGCTCCCGGAGTGCCGCGCATGAGCAGGTTGTGGCCTCCCGCGGCGGCGACCTCGAGACCGAAACGGCCCTCGGCTTGGCCCTGGACCTCGGCGAGATCGTGGAGTTCCGGGGAGAGGGGAACAGGACGGTCCATGTCGAGCACGGCCGGCAGCGGCGGCACCGCCAGCGATCCGCCGTAGCTGTTGACGAGCTCGGCCAGGGAGGCCACGGCGAGGACCCTCGCACGTCCCAGCAGAGACGCCTCGGAGGCGTTGCCGACGGGGACGACGAAGCGGTCGAAGCCCGACTGCATGCCGGTGTGCAGGGCCGGCAGCACTCCGGTGACGGGCCGGATCCTGCCGTCGAGGCCGATCTCTCCGCAGTGGATGATGTCCCCGGTGTCATCGTTGTCGATCAGGCCCAGCGCCTTGAGCACGGCGACCGCGATCCCGAGGTCGAATCCGGTGCCGATCTTCGGCACCGTGCCCGGGGTGAGGTTGATCGTCAGATGCTGGGACGCCACGGGAGCGCCGAGGTAGGCCAGTGCCGCGCGCAGCCGTTTGCGGGATTCGCTCACCGAGGTGTCCGGCAGTCCGACGATGTCGATGCCCGGCAGTCCGGCGCTGACACCTGCCTCGATGGACACGATCTTCCCGCTCAGGCCCCACAGGGCGACGGCCGAGGCTCGTCCGATGACTTCGGCGGAGGACTCGCTGCTCATGAGTCGCCCTGGATGTTCGGGCAGTGGAAGTACTGCAGGCGCGGCTCGGTGATGATGCCGAGAGCATCGATCCGGGTGGCGGGGAAGTATTCGGGCTGTCCGCTCAGCCAGATGCTGGCCAGCATGCGGATGCGGGCGAGCTTCGTCGCGGTCACAGCCTCCAGCGGAGAGCCGAGGGCGGCGGTGCGGCGGGTCTTGACTTCGACGAAGACCGCGGTCTCACCGTCGCGGGCGATGATATCGAGTTCCCCGCGGGGACATCTGAAGTTGCGTTCGATGATCACGAGGCCGGCGTCTTCCAAGAACGCGGCCGCCAGATCCTCGCCCCTGCCGCCCAGAGCCTGTCGGCGCATGCCTGCGGCAGTGCGTGTCCGGCCTGTTGTTCGTTTCGGTCCCATGTCGGTCAGATGACCATGTGCGGGACAGCAGTGGGAAGAGCAGGTTCTCTGCCTGTGGATGGGACTCGGGAATCCACAGGCCCCTCACGCCGAAGTCAGCGACTCATCCACCGCGCGGGGCGCTCAAGTCGATGCCGGCGCGCTCAACCGGTCTGCTCAACCGGCTCAACCGGCTTACCCGGCCGAGGCTCGGTCAGCCGCGGATCGCGGTCGGCGGCTCGAGATCGGATTTGGCGATCTCCTCGATGTTGACGTCCTTGAAGGTCAGCACGTGCACGGTCTTGATGAATCGTGCCGAACGGTAGCTGTCCCAGACCCAGGCATCGCGCAGGGTCAGTTCGAAGTACACGTCGCCGGCGTCGTTGTGGGCCTTGAGATCGACGTGGTTGGCGAGGTAGAAGCGGCGTTCGGTCTCGACGACATAGGCGAAGAGACCGACGACATCACGATATTCCTTGTACAGCTGGAGCTCGAGCTGAGCTTCGTAGTCGTCCAGATCATCGGCGCTCATGACACGCCCTCCTTCGCTTCTGAAACCGCATGCAAGCGGAAGCTTCTCCGGTGGTGGATGCTGAGACCGAAGTCGACGATGCCCTGCCGGTGCTTCGCCGTCCCATATCCGACGTTCGATTCCCAACCATAGTGGGGATGGTCCGTCGCGAGTGCGATCATCGCCTCGTCGCGTCGGACTTTCGCGACGATGCTCGCCGCAGCGATCGTGGGCACGCACCCGTCTCCCTTGATGACGGTGCGCACCGGAGGCAGCTCCAGCTCGGCGCAGTCGCCGAATATCCCCAGGCAGTCGAGGGTGAGTGGGGCCGAGAGCCAATCGTGTCTGCCGTCGAGGAGGACCATCGTGCGTTCGGGGAGAACCGGCGTCGGCCCCAGACCCGTGAGCACCTCGAGCATGGCGCGCCGTCCGGCGAGGTTGAGCGCCATGGTCATGCCGATGTCATCGAGTTCGCCCGGGCTCGTCGATCCCACGGCCGCAGCCGTCGCCCAGGTCCGCACTCGGTCTGTGGCCTCCTGCCTGGTGCGTGCGCTCAGCTGCTTCGAGTCGTGGATTCCGTCGGGCACCTCGGCGGCGGTGAGCGTGCGGAGATCGAAGACCGCGACGCCTACGCTGACGGGGCCGGCCAGTGCGCCGCGGCCCACCTCGTCGACGCCGATGACGAAATCGAAGCCTTCGCTCAGCAGTCCGCGTTCGACGCTGAGGTCGGTCAGTCCTCGTGCCCCCATCAGTCCCCGGTGATTCCTGCCGATGCCGGCACTTCGGCGAACACGTCTTCGGGGGTGCTCACCCAGCTGAAGTGCTTGAACGGCCAGTTGATGAGGAACACGGTGCCCACCACGTCGTCCTGCGAGACGAAGGGATCGGAGTCCATGTGGTAGCGGGAGTCGGCGGAATTGCTGCGGTTGTCGCCCATCACCCAGTAGTGGCCCTCGGGCACGGTGACCTCGAAATCGACCTCCGAGGGGGCGGTCCCCTCGTCGAGGTAGGTTTCGTCGATGGATTCGCCGTTGACCATGAGACGTCCCTGGGAATCGCAGCATTCTATGGTGTCGCCGCCGACGCCGATGACGCGTTTGATGAGCTGTTTCCCGGCGTCCGAGGGCGCTAGGCCGATGAACTCGAGGATCGGGTTGGGCGTGTACTGAGAGGTCTCGGCGGCCGAGAGCCAGTGATCGGGATCATCGAAGACGATGATGTCGCCGCGATCGGCAGGTCCGAAGCGCGGGGCGAGTTGGTTGACGAGCACGCGGTCATCGACCTGCAGGGTGGTCATCATGGATTCCGAGGGAATGTAGAACGAGCGGACGACCCACGTCTTCAGCGCGGTGGAGATGAGCAGGGCGATGACGATGATCGCCAAGGTCTCGAGCAGCCCGCGGGCGAAGCGCTTCGAGGCTGGGGGCGGGGACGCTTCGGATTCGCTTGACATTCATTCGCTTTCACATCGGACCACGGTTTCCGCTGGGGACTGAAATGAGCGTACCAGCACGACACTGCTTCGGCGCTCAGCCTGCGCGGGGTTCCGTGCGAACGCTCAGCCGGTGTGTTTTCCGCCTCGCCGAGGCGGGGCTCAGTCGACCGAGGACCCGTGCCCGATCACGGGCCCGATGACCCGATCGGTGGGGATGAATCCGCCGCCGGGACGGCCCAGCAGGGAACGCGAGTCGGCGGAGTCGCTGCGGTTGTCGCCCATCACCCACATGGTGTCGGCGGGGACTGCGACGGAGAATTCGACCGCCGAGGCGGGGTTCGGGGCATAGTCCTCGTTCAGGGGCTCGCCGTTGAGCAGGAGGCGGCCCTTCGCATCGCAACACTGGAGAGTGTCGCCGCCGAGGGCGATCACGCGTTTGACGTAGTAGACGTCGCGGGGGCCGAGGCCGACCCAGGAGCCGACCTTCTGCAGCGGGGTCGGCAGCGCGTCGTCGACGAAGGAGCCGCGCCCGTCGAAGACGACGATGTCACCGCGTTGGATGTCACCACTCAGCGCATCCGGCCGCCACACCGTGATCGAGTCATCGACTTCGAGGGTCGGCTGCATCGATGCGCTGGGAATGGTGAAGCGCTGGATGACGAACCCGCGGATCGCCCCGCCGAGGACGACGATGACGACCGCGATGATCCCGACCGTCTTCCAGAACCGGGCCGAAGACAGAAGACGCGACCCGAAGGTCGCGTCTTCATGTCTGTTCGGCACGGTGTGATCGTCTCCCACGGTGCCGGTCAAATCAGGCCTTTTCGCGGATGCGAGCAGCCTTGCCGCGCAGTTCGCGCAGGTAGTAGAGCTTCGCGCGACGGACGTCGCCGCGGGCGAGCACCTCGATCTTGTCGACGTTGGGCGAGTGCACCGGGAAGGTGCGCTCCACACCGACGCCGAAGCTGATCTTACGGACGGTGAAGGTCTCGCGGACTCCGTCGCCCTGGCGGCGTATGACGATTCCCTTGAAGACCTGGATACGCGAGCGCGAGCCCTCGATCACCTTGACGTGAACGTTGAGGGTGTCGCCGGCGCGGAATTCGGGAACGTCGGACTTCAGCGAGGCTGCATCAACAACATCGAGCTTCTGCATTGTGGTTTCTCCTGTGGCCCCAGCTTCAGGTCGAGGACACGCATATCGGACCGGTGTACCGGTGACTGGATCGTCTGTCGGGATCTCTCCCCGGAGACCGCCGGTTCGGATCCGGCGGTCCGCTGTGGGCACTCATCCCCCTGAAGCAGGTGAGGGCCAACAAACGCGACGGTTCATTCTGCCACGTTTCAGCGCTGGGACTCAAACCGCTCCAGCGCGGTCCGGTCCTCCTCGCTCAGGTCCGCGAGCCGAGCGAGCAGATCCGGTCTGACCTCGGCCGTGCGTTCGAGACGTCGGTCACGTCGCCACCTGGCGATCGCTGCGTGGTTGCCGCTGAGCAGGATCTCGGGCACCTCACGTCCCCGCCAGTTCGACGGTTTCGTATAGATCGGATACTCGAGCAGACCGTCTTCGTGGCTCTCCTCGGTCAGGGACTCGGGATTGCCGATGACCCCGGGGATGAGGCGGCTGATGGCTTCGATCATCACCATCGAGGCGACCTCTCCGCCGTTGAGGACATAGTCGCCGATGCTCATGGGCCGCAGTTCGAAGTGCTCTGCGGCCCAATCGATGACTCTCTGGTCGATGCCCTCGTAGCGGCCGCAGGCGAACACCAGGTGGTCGACGCCGGCGAGGTCCTCGGCGATGCGCTGGTCGAACACGGCGCCGGCGGGGCTGGGGACGATGAGCGTCGGCTTGGCGGAGCCACCGCCGTGCCCGGCACGACCGGCGAGGACGTGTTCGAGCGCCAGCGCCCAGGGCTCGGCCTTCATAACCATGCCGGCTCCCCCTCCGTAGGGTGAGTCGTCGACAGTGTTGTGCCGGTCGAAGGTGAAGTCACGGAGGTCGTGGACGTTGAGCCTCAGCAGCCCGCGGTCGACGGCCTTGCCGATGAGGGACAGCTGCAGTCCGGCGAGGTACTCGGGGAAGATCGAGACGACGTCGATCGCCATCTGCGGGACCGTCGCCTCGGTGGGGGCGGGATTCGGTTCGCTCATCGGACTCATCATTCGGCGTCGAAGAGGCCGGCGGGCGGGGTGACCTCGAGGCGCCCGGCTTCGACGTCGACCTCGGGCACGATCGCGGTGACGAACGGGATGAGCACCACATGCCCGAGCGTGTGCTTCATGTGCAGCAGGTCCTGGGCGATGCCGTTGGTGACGTCGACGATCTCTCCGACGATCTCGTCGTTCTCATAGACCATGAGTCCGATGAGGTCGTCGAGGTACCAGGCGTCGGAGTCCTCATCCTCCTCGTCCTGTTCGGCGAGGATGAGGGTGTTGCGGATCTCCTCGGCGCGGTTGCGGTCGGGGACCTCGTCGAAGGCCAGGAGCAGGCGGTCGCGGTGCCACCTCGCCGACTTCAGCGTCAGCGGTCCGATATCGGGATCGGTGGCGAAGCTCGCTCCGGGAGTCAGCCGGTCCTCGGGTCGGTCGGTGCGCACCTCGACGGTGAACTCGCCCTTGATTCCGTGCGGCTTGCCCAGCCGGGCGATCACCGTGTCCATACTGCTCCTCGAAGATTGCTGTCGATGTCTGTCCGGCCGACCACGCGCATCGGTGGCTGCACTTGCGGTCAGTCGGCCGACCGCCGTGTTCTGGCTCCAGTGTAGTCGACGACCGGTGCGTGAATGCACGAGAGGGGATGCAGCGCATATGCACTGCATCCCCTCTCGGATGTTCGAAATTACGCCTCGATGAGGTCCACTCGCACCGACTCACGGCCGGCCAGCGAGTTCATCACGGTGCGCAGGGCCTTGGCGGTCCTGCCTGCACGGCCGATGACCCGGCCGAGATCGTCGGGGTGAACCCGGACCTCGAGGGTCGTGCCGCGCTGCGAAGAACGCGAACGAACGGAGACGTCGTCGGGATGATCGACGATTCCGCGGACCAGATGTTCGAGCGAATCAGGCAACATCTCAGGCTTCAGCACTTTCTTCCGCAGTCTCGGGTGCGGCTTCCTCGGCAGGGGCCTCGGACTTGCCGCCCTTCTGGGTGATGGCTTCCTTGATCACCGAGTCGGCGTTGGGAGCCACATAGGCTTCCTTCTCCTGCTGCGGCTTGACGGTGTTGACCGCTTCGCCCTCGCCGGTGAACTTCTGCCAGTCACCGGTGAGCTTGAGCAGTGCACGCACCTGATCAGTGGGCTGGGCGCCCACCGAGAGCCAGTACTGAGCGCGCTCGGAGTCGATCTCCACGACCGAGGGCTCGCGCGTCGGGTGGTAGATGCCGATCTGCTCTTTTGCCTTGCCGTCACGACGCGTGCGCGAATCCATGACGACGACGCGGTAGAAGGGTGCACGGATCTTGCCCATGCGGGTCAGACGAATTTTGACTGCCACTTTAGTGGTGTCTCCTTTTGTGTTCTGTGTGCACAGCTGATCCAGAAGAATCGTGGGGTTGACCTGCTGGAAGCCGCGGCTCGGACTATCGCCTCGGTGCGGTTGAGAGGGCCCGGACCGAGAGCAAAAGTACAAGAGTCAATTGTGCCAGAAGCCTCTACTTCTTGCCACCTGGGAAGATTCCGCCGAAGCCCTTCGGCAGGTTCGCCGGATCGAATTCCTCGTCCTTGTCCAGATCGACGCCGCCGAAGGCCGAGCCGACCGGGTCCTTGGTCTTGCCGGCCTTCCTGTCGGCCAGCTCCTGCGCCTCCTGCGCACGCTTGGCCGGGTTGCCGGACTGGCCGCCCTTGCGGCCCTTCTTCTTCCCTGCTGCCTTCTTCTTGCGATTTCCGGCGCCACCGGCCGCGCCGCCCATTCCGGGCATCTGGGGCATGCCGCCGCCACCGGGCATTCCCGGCATTCCGCCGCCGCGGGTCATCGATCGCATCATCTTCTGCGCCTGCGTGAAGCGCTCCATGAGCTGGTTGACCGCGGTGACGGTGGTGCCGGCGCCCTTGGCGATGCGGGCGCGGCGGGAGCCGTTGAGGATCTTCGGGTTCGACCGCTCGGTCGGTGTCATCGATCTCACAATCGCTTCGACCCGGTCGACCTCGCGTTCGTCGAAGTTCGCCAGCTGCTCCTTGTACTGGCTCATCCCGGGCATCATGCCCAGCATCTTCTTCATCGAGCCCATCTTCTTCAGGCCCGCCATCTGCGTGAGGAAGTCGTTGAGGTCGAAGTCTTCGCCGGCTTCGACCTTCTTCTTGAGCTTCTCGGTCTCCTTCTCGTCGAAGTTCTTCTCGGCCTGCTCGATGAGCGTCATGATGTCGCCCATGTCGAGGATCCGGTCAGCCATCCGATCGGGGTGGAACTGCTCGAAGTCCTTCATCGACTCACCGGTCGAAGCGAACATGATCGGCTTGCCGGTCACCTCGGCGACGGACAGCGCGGCACCGCCGCGGGAGTCGCCGTCGAGCTTCGAGAGCACGACACCGGTGAAGTCGACGCCGTCGAGGAACGCCTCGGCTGTCCTCACCGCGTCCTGACCGATCATCGCGTCGATGACGAAGAGGACCTCGTCGGGGCTGACGGCCGAGCGGATGTCGGCGGCCTGCTGCATGAGCTCCTCGTCGATGCCGAGGCGTCCGGCGGTGTCGACGATGACGACATCGTGGAGCTTCGACTTCGCGACCTCGATCGAGTCGGTGGCGACCTGGATCGGATCGCCGACTCCATTGCCCGGCTCGGGAGCGTAGACGACGGCTCCGGCGCGTTCGCCGACGATCTGGAGCTGGTTGACGGCGTTGGGTCGCTGCAGATCGGCGGCGACGAGCATCGGACGGTGGCCCTCGGACTTCAGCCAGTGGGCGAGCTTGCCGGCCAGCGTGGTCTTGCCGGCGCCCTGGAGTCCGGCGAGCATGATGACCGTCGGCGGACGCTTGGCGAAGTTGAGTCGCCGGGTCTGACCGCCGAGGATGCCCACGAGCTCGTCATTGACGATCTTGACGACCTGCTGGCCGGGGTTGAGCGCGCCCGAGACCTCCTCGGACAGGGCGCGTTCGCGGATCCGGCCGGTGAAGGCACGCACGACAGGCAGCGCGACGTCGGCATCGAGCAGGGCACGCCGGATCTCACGGATGGTGGCATCGACGTCCGCTTCGGACAGCCGGCCCTTCCCGCGCAGATTCTTGAAAGTCGCGGTGAGCCTGTCGGACAGGGAATTAAACACGTACAAGCCTTCTTCACGATGGTTCGGTCGACTCTCTAGACTAGCAACTCACCCGTGCCCGGCTGAAACCGCAGCCGCTGGGAATGCTCCGTGAGATCCCTCGCCGAGGCGGCCGGTCCGGCGCCGGTTCAGTCGAGCAGGGCGTCGACGAAGCCCTCGGCGGTGAAGGGGGCGAGGTCGTCGGCGCCCTCTCCCAGTCCGATGAGCTTGACCGGCACCCCGAGTTCGCGCTGGACGGCGACGACGATGCCGCCCTTGGCCGTGCCGTCGAGCTTCGTGAGCACGATGCCGGTGATGTCGACCGCCTCGGCGAAGACCTTCGCCTGCTGCATGCCGTTCTGCCCGGTGGTCGCATCGAGGACGAGGAGCACCTCGTCGATCTCGTGGCCCTCCCCCAGCGGGCGGGTGGCCACGCGCTTCACCTTGCCGAGCTCGTCCATGAGGCCGACCTTGTTCTGGAGGCGTCCGGCCGTGTCGATGAGGACGACATCGGCTCCGTCGGCCTGTCCCTTCTCGACCGCCGAATAGGCCACCGAGGCGGGATCGGCGCCTTCGTCCTTGCGCACGGTTTCGATGCCGACGCGTTCACCCCAGGTGGCCAGCTGTTCGGCGGCAGCGGCACGGAAGGTGTCCGCGGCGCCCAGCAGCACGGTCTTGTCCTCGGCGACGAGCACGCGAGCGATCTTGCCCACGGTCGTCGTCTTCCCGGAACCGTTGACTCCGACGACGAGGATGACCGCGGGATCGTCTCCGGCGCCGGTATCGGCCAGGGACCGGTCCATGGTCGGATCGACGAGGGTGATGAGCTCTTCGCGCAGCAGTCCGCGCACCTCGTCGGGGTCTCTGGTGCCGAGCACCTTGACGCGTTCGCGCAGGCGATCGACGAGTTCCGTGGTCGGTTCGACACCGACGTCGGCGAGGATGAGCGTGTCCTCGATCTCCTCCCACGCCGATTCGTCGAGGTTGTCCCGCGACAGGAGGTTGAGCAGTCCGCGCCCGAGCCCGGAGTTCGACTTCGCGAGCCGTTCGCGCAGACGCACGAGGCGGCTGGCCGGCTCTGTGGGCACTTCGGAGCCGCGGGCCTCGGCCTTCTCCTTCTCGACCGCCTCGGCGACCTCGTCGATGCTCAGCTCGCCGGTGACGTCGGCATCGATGCTGTGCTTGTCGCGCAGTCCCTTCTTCTGTGCGTTGACGCGCAGGGTGATGCCCAGCGCGACGACGAGAATGAAGACGATGGTCGCGACGATGAGCAGGATGATCGGCTGATCCATTGTTCTTCCGCCTCCTTTGAGCACCACCGGGCGGGCCGGCGGCACTCGAGTCCCCGGATTCTGCCGGGCTCGTGTCTTCTTTTCGGTTCACACGCCGGAATCAGTCGGCGCGGTCCCCGCTGGGGTGGGCCCCGACCGTTCGGGACCCGGTTCGTCTCGGCTCAGGAGCCGCGGCCGCCGAAGAGCAGTCCGGCGGTGGTCCTCCATCCGGTTCCCGACTCCGGGATCTTCCAATGACGTGTGCGCGGACGCACGGTGATGAGTGAGGGGGCCGCATGGCGCCGTGGCTGCGGCCGGAGCACATAGGAGTGATCACGGATGGCGGTCACTGCCGCCTGCTCCCTGGTCGCCAAGTGCGAGGTGCCGTCGTCGTGGCCGAAGAACTCGTGGACTTCGTCGTCGTATCCGGTCCATTCGGCGGGCAGGCGGAACCGCTGCACGTCCGAGGAGTACTTCAGTCGGCCTTCCGCGCGCAGGCCGGGCAGGGCCACGAGGAGGACGACGACGAGAGCCAGAGCGAAGGAGATCGCCAGTCCGACGATGATGACGAGTACCGCGTTCATGCCCTCGAGCCACCTCGCAGATCAGCAGCCTCGGCCATGGACGTCCCGCTCCTCACATTCGTCGAATACCTGTCTCCTCAGGCAAGTCTATATTCCCTGCCCACGACAATTGTGCTTCGGGGCCGCATGGCGGTTGGAGAATTCCCTGGGACTGTTCTGGGCATCGCCGACGAACCAGCCTCCGACCGAGGCGGCACGGGCCCGATCGGTGCCGCGGGCTCACGGGATGCGCTGCGATATGACCTTCGACACCCCGTCTCCGTGCATCGTCACCCCGTAGAGCGCGTCGGCGATCTCCATCGTCCGCTTCTGGTGGGTGATGACGATGAGCTGGGAGGAGTTCTGCAGCTCCGTGAACACGGTGAGCAGGCGTGAGAGGTTGAGGTCGTCGAGAGCCGCCTCGACCTCGTCCATGACGTAGAACGGGCTCGGTCGGGCCTTGAAGATCGCCACCAGCATGGCCACGGCCACGAGTGACCGCTCCCCGCCGGAGAGGAGGGAGAGGCGCTTGACCTTCTTGCCTGCCGGCCGGGCATGGACGTCGACGCCGGTGGTGAGCATGTCATCGGGGTCGGTGAGGCTGAGCGCGCCCTCGCCGCCCGGGAAGAGCCGGGAGAAGATGTCCTCGAACTCCCTTGCCGTGTCCGCATAGGCTTCGGCGAAGACGCGTTCGACGTGACGGTCGACCTCCTCGACGAGCTGCATGAGGTCCTTGCGCGAAGCTTCGATGTCGGCGATCTGCTTCTCGAGGAACTGGTGGCGTTCCTTCAGCGCCTCGTACTCCTCGAGCGCGAGCGGATTGACCGTGCCGATGCGCTTGAGGGAGGCGGCGGCCTGCTTCTGCCGCTTCTCGACCTCCGAGCGCACATAGGGGCGGTCCTCGACACCCTCTTCGAACGAGGGAACGGGCAGGTGGGGACCGAATTCGTCGATGAGCCTCTCGATGCCCAGCCCCGTCTCCTCCTGCGAGCGATGGGCGATCTCCTCGAGCTTGAGCCGGAACCGCTCCTTGGCCAGCTCCGCCTCGGCCGCGGCGTCCTTGAGCTTCTGCAGCTCCGTCCGGGTTGTGCCCAGCTCCTCGCCGAGGCGGTTCTTCTCCTCCCGCAGTCCCCCGCGCTCGTCGACGAGGACCTGGATCGTCTCGGCCAGTTCGGCGACCGTGGCCTGGGCGAGCGCGACGGCCTCGGATGCGGTGTCGGCGATGAGACGCGCCGAGGCGGCCGCACGCTGCTTCTTCGCGATCGCGCGCTGCGTCTGCTCCCGCGCGGCCTCTTCGGCCTTCGCCGCGCGCAGCAGGGAGTCGACCCGGTCGGTCAGGAACCGGGCCCGGTCGGTCGCTGATTTGTGGCTGATGCGGGCCTCGACGAGGGCCTCGGAGGACTGGGAGACCTGGGCGCTGAGTTCGTCCCGGTGCGAGGTGTCGACGACTTCGTCGACTTCGGCGGCGCCGGCCAGGGCCGCCTGCGCGGCCTCGGCCTCGCGTTCGGCCGCCTCGAGACGGGACTGAAGTTCCGTCGCGTTGTCCTCGGCCCGCTGCAGCCGCGTGCGGGAGACGTCGATCTCGCCGGTGATGCGCGAGACCTCCTCGGCGGCTGCCATGATCTTCGCATCCGAGGAGTGGAGGGCGTCGAGTGCGGTCGTCGCCTCCTCGCGGGCGGCGGTCAGCCGCGGTTCGAGAGCGCCGAGCGCGGATTCGATGGCCTCGGCCCGGCTCTCGAGTTCGGCGATTGCTGTCTGCGTGTCCTCGAGCGCAGTCTGTGAGGCCAGGCGTGTGCCCGAGGCGGTGCGGGCCCGGCTGATGCGGGTCGTCGAGAGCACCTCGCCGTGGACGGTGACGGCAGTGAGTTCGGGGCGTGCTTCGGTCAGTGCGATCCCCGTCCGGGCATCGGGGACGCAGACCACCGAGCGCAGGGCCTCCTCGAGCAGGGCGCGCAGCTCGGGAACGTCGCTGCCGACGAGTTCGCTGAGCCATCGCAGCGGACCGGCATCCGCGTCGGCCCCGGGCAGAGATGCCGGATCCGGCAGTGCGGGCGCGGCGTTGCCGCCCTTGCCCGCTGCGGCCTGAGCGCCCGCCCCGCCGGTCGCAGAGCCGACAGCAGCGCCGGTCGGGATCGTCAGGGACACGTTCGTGTCCTCGCCGAGGTGGTCGAGCACGCTGAGTGCGACCTCACCGCTGTCGACGATGACGCCGGAGACCGTGGTCGACAGTGCCGCTGCCGCAGCCATCTCGTAGCCGGTGGTCACGCTCAGCCGTTCGGTCACGGCCGAGCCGACTCCGGGCAGGCCCGCGTTGACGATGTCCTCGAGGTCGGCTTCGAGTGCGGTGCCCATGGTCAGGGCTTCGACTCGGGCCCTGGCCGAGGACAGTTCTGTCGCCGTCTGCGCCAGCTGTTCCTGCAGCTCGGTGCGTTCGGCCTCACACTTCTCCTGCGCTTCTTTGGCCTTCTCATAGGCGGAGTCGAGTTCGGTCTCCCCGGCTTCGACGTCCTCGACCCCGGTCTCTGCCTGCTCGAGTTCGGCGCTGCGTTCGGCGATGCGAGCCTGCACGGTTTCGATCTCGGTGCGATTGGCCTCGATCCGTGTCTTCAGGTCGGTGATCCTCTCGGCGGCCTGGGTCTGCTTCGACTGCAGGGCCGACCGGTTCTTCACTGCCTCGGTGATGGCGACCTGTGCGGCCTTGACCTCGTCCTCCGCGGTGCGCAGCGTCCGCGTCAGCTCTTCCTTCCGCTCCTGGCTGGCTTCGAGCGCGGCGGTCGTGTCGGTCACGGTCGCCTCGGCGTCGGCGAGCTCGTCCTTGAAGTGTTCGGCTTGCGCGCGCAGCTCGTCGGGCGATTTGGATTCGCGGCGGCCCAGGCTCGTGACCTCGGACAGCAGGTGGGAGCGTTTGTCCTCGGCCCGCTGGGTCAGCCCCTGGGCGCGCACGATCTGGGTCTGCGTCCGCGATTCGGCGGTCCGCTGGGCTTCGAGTTCGGCGTCGAGACCGGACAGCCGGGTCTCGATCTCGGCCAGTCTCGCCTCGGCGCGGGTGCGGCGATGGTCGAGGTCGGCGATGCGGTCGCCGTGGCCCTCGTCCTCACTCGTCTGGGCCAGGGAGGACTGCATGCGCACGGCGTCGTCGGCGAGCAGCCGCGCGGTGGCGTCGCGGAGCGTGGCCTGGACGGTCGCGGCCTTCGCCGCCGCCTCGGCCTGGCGCCCCAGCGGCCCGAGCTGCCGGTTGAGTTCGCCTCTCAGGTCGGTCAGGCGGTCGAGGTTCGTCTGCAGCCCGGTGAGTTTGCGCACCGCCTTGTCCTTGCGCCTGCGGTGTTTGAGCACACCGGCGGCCTCCTCGATGAAGCTGCGGCGCTCGAGCGGGTCGGCGTGGAGGATCGCGTCGAGGCGGCCCTGCCCGACGATGACGTGCATCTCCTTGCCGAGCCCGGAGTCGTTGAGCAGCTCCTGGATGTCGAGCAGTCTGGCCGGTGCCCCGTTGACGGCGTATTCGGAACCGCCCGTGCGGAACAGGGTCCGTGAGATCGTCACCTCGGTGTAGTCGACGGGGATGGCCCCGTCGGAATTGTCGATGGTCAGGCTCACCTCGGCGCGGCCCAGCGCCTGCCTCTTCGAAGTGCCGGCGAAGATGACGTCGTCCATCTTCCCGCCGCGCAGGTTCTTCGCCCCCTGTTCGCCCATCACCCAGGACAGGGCGTCGACGACATTGGACTTGCCCGATCCATTGGGTCCGATGACGCAGGTGATGCCCGGCTCGAATCTGAGAGTCGTCGCCGAGGCAAAGGACTTGAATCCCCGCAGTGTCAGGCTTTTGAGATGCATATTGGCACCCAGCATATCCGTCGAGTCGGCGAGTCCCGGAATATTTTGATAGAGTTTCTCCTCGTGCGCAGGCGACTGCGCCGTTTTCCTCCGTAGCTCAGTTGGCAGAGCATTCGACTGTTAATCGAAGGGTCGCTGGTTCGAGCCCAGCCGGGGGAGCTGAATGGGGCCCTGTCGTGCGCGACGGGGCCCTGTCTTTCTCGCCGCCCGCATCCCGCGGTAGAGCACTGTGCAGGCGAGTGATGCCGGTCCGCGACCATGCGATTCCCGCCTTCGCGACCCGACGTCTGCAAAGATCATAAGCGAGAGGCGTTCGAGTGCATTCCGCTCGGATCGTTTCGGCGCCAGTCCGATGCCGTCCATTCAAGGAAGGAACGCCGAGGAGGAAGCCCGCCCTCATCCACATCACCGAGGACCCGCTCCCGATCGGCCAGATCGAGTATGAGCAGTGAACACAGCAAGACTCAGGAACTGATCCACCATCTGAAGAATCCGACGACGAAGCTCAGACCCTTCAAACGTGAGGGACTGGACAAGATCGTCTTCTTCGCCGCCGGCATCCTCGTCGTCGCCTTCGTCGTATGGGGCTTCGTCTCCCCCGACAGCCTCGGTTCGGTGGCGGGCACGCTGCTGGCTGGCGTGATGGACAACTTCGGATGGCTCTTCGTCATCGCCGCCACGATCTTCACGATCTTCGTCATCGTCATCGCCGTCAGCCGTTTCGGACGGATCCCGCTGGGCCGCGACGATGAGAAGCCGGAGTTCAAGACCTCCTCGTGGATCGCGATGATGTTCGCCACGGGCATGGGCATCGGGCTCGTGTTCTCCGCAGTCGGCGAGCCCCTGTTCTTCTACATGTCCCCTCCCCCGAACACGGTCGACGGCTCCTCCGCCGAGGCGATGGGCACCTCCATGGGCACGACGCTGTTCCACTGGACGCTCTACCCATGGGCGATGTACGCGATCGTCGGCCTCGGCGTGGCCTATGGCTCGTTCCGTCTGGGCCGCTCGCAGCTGTTCTCGTCGATGTTCACTCCGCTGTTCGGCGAACGCGCCGTCAACGGCTTCGGCGGCAAGGTCATCAATATCCTCGCGATCCTCGCGACCCTGTTCGGTTCGGCCTGTTCGCTGGGTCTGGGCGCAATCCAGATCGGCGGCGGCATCGAATCCGCGGGCATCATGGCCGATGTCTCCTCGCCGGTGCTCGTCATCATCATCGCCATCCTCACCGCGGCCTTCGTCGCCTCGGCCGTCTCCGGTGTGGAGAAGGGCATCCAGTGGCTGTCGAACATCAACATGGTGCTCGCCGTCATCGTCGCGCTCATCGTCTTCATCGGCGGACCGACGCTGTTCATCCTCAACGTCATCCCCTCCTCGGTGGGTTCGTTCATCCAGGACCTGCCGCAGCTGGCCTCGCGGACCGCGGCCGACGGCCAGGGCGTCAATGACTGGCTGTCGTCCTGGACGGTCTTCTACTGGGCTTGGTGGGTGTCATGGTCGCCCTTTGTCGGCCTGTTCATCGCCCGCATCTCCCGTGGTCGCACGGTCCGCCAGTTCGTCACCGGTGTTCTCATCGTCCCCTCCGTCGTCTCGACCATCTGGTTCGCGATCTTCGGCGGCGGCGCCATCGGCATCCAGGAGCGCGCCGAACGCGGTGAGGGCACCGTCAAAGCTCTGGCCAAGGTCGTCGACGGCGAACCCGACATCAACATGGACACGATCCTCTTCGACCTGCTCGATGCCCTTCCCCTGCCGAACCTCATTGCGATCATCCTCATGATCGTCACGGTCGTCCTCATCGCGATCTTCTTCGTGACCGGTGCGGACTCGGCCTCGATCGTCATGGGCACTCTGAGCGCCAACGGCATGCAGGAGCCCGGCAAGGGACTCGTGATCTTCTGGGGAACAGCGACCGGTGCCGTCGCCGCGGTCATGCTGTTGGCAGGCGGCTCCGACCCCGCCGAGGCGCTCGACGGGTTGAAGAACATCACGATCGTGTCCGCCCTGCCCTTCGTCATCGTCATGCTCCTGCTCTGCGTGGCGGTGTGGAAGGACCTGTCGCGGGATCCGCTCGTCATCCAGGAGCAGCTGGCCAACCATGTCCTCGAGCAGACGGTGGCCACGGCCGTCGACGCCTACGACGGCGAGCTCTTCAGCCTCGAGACCTCTGAGCTGCCCGTCGAGGAGGACCCCGACACCGAGGCGGACGGGGCGGACGCGACTTCCGCCGACAAGGGCACCATCGAGAAGTGACAGAAGGCACGGGGGCACGTTCGAGCCTGGCCTGCACGAACCCGGTCCGCATCGATCCGTACGGAGAGCAGAGTGTCATCGGATGAACACGATCATCAGGCGTGAGGGAAGTGTCTCCGTCGTCGTCGGCTGGATGCTCGTCGTCATGGCGTTCCTGGCACTGGTCACGTTCATCGTCTTGGCGATCGTCATCGATGCGATGTTCCTGATCTTCCTCTTCGCTCCGGTCCTGCTGCTGCTCGGAGCGGGTGTGAATTTCTGGATGGGGTCCCGGGCTCGCTTGGAGATCACGCCCGATTCGTTCATCTGGTGCAGCTTCGTCGGACGTGCTCGCAGCATTGCGTGGCAGGACCTCGACCGCGTCCTCGTCCCGCCGCCGGGGTCCCGTCCGAGACTTGTGGCGGCTGCCCGGTTGAAGGACGGATCCATCGTGGAGATCGATGCTGTGTGGAGCTCACCCACGTCCCCCGCGAACGTCTTCGGCACCCCTGAGCACTCGCCAGCGCAGAGAGCCCTCATCGATGGGCACCGATCATATCTGGCCGGGACTTCTGCGAACCCGGGCTCCCACGGGTCCTGACTGCTCGGTCCGATGGATTGACCACGCGGCAGCTTGCCGGCGCGGTCGGTTCCGGCGCAGCGGGAATCCTCGCGTGGGTCTGATGGGATTAGCGGTACCGCGGCGGCTTCTGGCACACGGGGCAGTAGTGGCTGCTGCGACCGCCGACCGTCAGACGCTGGATCTCGGTTCCGCAGCGCACGCATTCCTGACCGCCGCGTCCGTAGACGAGCAGTGCCCGGTCGAAGTAGCCGGACTCCCCGTTGACGTTCACATAGAGGGAGTCGAAGCTCGTGCCGCCCACCGCAAGGGCATCGCTCATCACGGCCGTCGCCGATTCGAGCACGGCCGCCAGCCGTGATTTCAGCGTCCGAGCGGGATTGGCCAAAGGGTGCACGCCGGCGCGGAACAGCGCCTCATCGGCATAGATGTTGCCGATCCCGCTGACCAGCGTCTGATCGAGCAGGGCTGATTTGATCGCTGTGCGCTTCTGCGACAGCGCGGTGATGGTCAGGCCGGGTTCGAACTCCGGCTCCAGAGGGTCGGCGGCGATGTGATTCGCCGAGGCCGGGACGAGGCGACCGAATGCGTGGACGAGCGGCTGCACGCCGAGGTGGCCGAAGATCCGCTGATCGACGAAGCGCAGTTCAGTGGGCCCGCTCCCTTCCGGCACATCGCTGCCCCGCCCGAGACGGAGGATGGCTCGCGTGTGGCGGTGGATCGGATCGTCCGCGCGGTGGATGCGCAGCTGACCGCTCATCCCCAGATGGATGAGCAGGCTGAGCTCGGGCGGGGGCGAAGGCTCGTCCGGAAGCCCGCCTTCCTGCCCGAGGCTGAGCCACATGAACTTCCCCCGCCGCTCGGCACCGATGATCCGGCGTCCCGCCACCGCGGTGGTGAAGCCGTCGACGGCGGCAGGGTCGATGCTCCGGGCCGACGTGGTGCCCAGTATTCGGGAGTCGAGCACCTCGACGTCGGTGATGGTCGCACCGGCAGTCCACTCGTGGACGCCCACGCGGACGCTTTCGACCTCGGGAAGCTCAGGCATCTGGCCACCTGCACACCAGCAATGAGAACACTCTCAGCGTCGGTAGTCCGGGTAGATCGTGCGGATGGCCTTGACAGCGACTTCCGCGGCGGCAGCTTCGGCCGCCTTCTTCGAGGAACCGTCACCGGAGCCCCAGCTGTTGACGCCGAGCATCGCAGTAGCGGTGAAGACCATCGCGTGGTCGGGACCCGCCGAGGTGATCTCATAGCTCACGGCACCGAGGTCGAGGTCGGCCGCGGCCTCCTGCAGGGTGGTCTTGAAGTCCATCCCCGCGCCGAGGTTGACCGCATCGTCGAGCATGCCGTCGATGAGGCGGTGGACGAAGGAGAAGGCCGCCTCCCGTCCGAGGGAGACGAAGGTGCCACCGATGAGAGCTTCGACGGTGTCGGCGAGGATCGAGTCCTTGTTCCGGCCTCCGGTCAGCTCTTCGCCCTTGCCCAGCAGAATGTGCTCGCCGATGCCGTACCGGCGGGCGATGGCTGCCAGAGCACGCGTGTTGACCACGGCCGAACGCATCTTGGCCAGCTGGCCTTCCGGCAGATCCGGGTTGTCGTAGAACAGCGATTCGGTGGCCACGAGCCCGAGCACGGAGTCGCCGAGGAATTCGAGACGCTCGTTGGTGGGGATCCCACCGGCCTCGAAGGCGAAGGAACGATGTGTCAGCGCGAGACGAAAAGTCTCGGGATCGATATCGATCCCGAGACTCTTCTTCAGTTCTGCTGCTGTGGTGTCAGTTTCCACAGTCTCAGACGTCAGCGACCTTGCGGCCCTTGTACTCGAGGTACAGCGGGGTGCCGGCGGCGTCTTCGACGACCTTGGCCTGGTGGGGGCGCGAGTACACAACGCGACCGTTCTCCACAGTCTTGACCAGGTTCGGAGCCTTGGCCTTCCACTGCGAACGACGGTGGCGGGTGTTGCTGCGCGACAGTTTACGCTTCGGAACAGCCACGTCTAGCTCTCTTTCTTCTCATCCAACAGATTCTTCAATGATGCGAACGGCGATTCGGATTCGTCATCGTCCACCTCGAGGTCCTCCCCCAGGGTGTAGCTGAACTCCTCGCTCTCATCCCGCGAGGGACTGAACGGCAGAGCCATCACGACGGCGTCTCTGATCGCGGGCTCGAGGTCGAGCTGATCCCGGTCGATGACGTAGGAGTCCTCGTCGCCTTCGACCTGCTCATAGACGTACATCTCCTGGATGTCGACATCTATCGGCAGCTCGATCGGCTCAAGTGTCCTCGCGTCTTCGCCACGGGCCGTCGCCGAGACAGTCCCCGACACGTAGATCCCCTCCGACACACTCTCGAACATCAGCTCGAGCGTCAGAGGTGAACCTTGAGCAACCCCGATCACTTCGATCTTGAGATCCGCTGGAGCCGACAAGGTGGTGTTCACCCGTTCCCATTCGCCCGGATTCCCGAGCAGGCCCATCGATCTGAGATCGAAGACGAATTCAGATCGCTGCTTCATGCCCTGTCCTCCCGGTGCGTTTGAGGATGTCGCTCCTGCGTTCACACGCGACTCACCATTCTAATCATCATCGGCGGTCATTACCAATCGATGCCTCTGACCCCTCGAGGTGTTCCTCGTCACCACCGCTCGTGTTCGTTGCGCCAGGTCACTCCCCCGGCGAGCACGAGCAGTGCGCCGGCGATCGTGAACACGATCCCCGAGCCGGCGACGATGGTCAGCGCCGAGGCGGCCGAGGGGATCGCGACCTGGCTGAGCCGATTGCCCGCCAAGCGGATGGAGAGCACCGCGGCCCGGTTCGCCGGGTCGGCCAGGGCCGAGACCCAGGACATCGTCAGCGGCTGGGTCAGGCCGAAACAGAAGCCCGCAACCGTGAGCAGCACCCCGAGCACCCACGGCTGGGAGAAGACCGGAATGAGCACCACGCTCACGCCGGCCACCGCCGAGGCGGTCCACAGCAGGGAGAGGTTCCGCCACCTGGCCGTGAGGCTGCCGATGAAGAGCCTGGAGACCACCGACGCCAGGGTCCGCAGGGTCAGCAGCCAGGTCACCGTGGTCACGGACAGTCCGTTCTGCTCACCGATGAGCGGCAGGTACGCGGTCATCAGGTCGACGGCGGCCAGGGTCGCCATCGACGAGAAGATCGCGGGCTTCATCCCCCGCAGCGCCAGCAGCGTCCACGGCGTCTGCGCACCTTCGGCCGCCTCGGCGCGGGAGACGTGCGGGGTCCGTCCGCGGAGCATGACGATCACGGCGGCGATGAGGGTGAGCGCGGAGACGGCGGTCATGAACCACAGGGCGTTCGTGATCGCCGTGTTCCCCGAGGTGGCGTCGGCGACCATGCCGGCCATGGGCAGGCCGATCGTCTGCCCGATGGACACGCCGAGGGTGAGGTGACCGAACTTCGCGGTCATCTGCGAGGCAGGGAAGCTCTGCGGGATCAGCGCCTGGGAGGCCACCGTCGTCAGCAGCTGGCCGAGCCCCAGGCTCATCGTGGCGACGAGCAGCACCGCGAGATTCGGTGCGATCGCGGCGAGCGCGACGGGCAGGATCGACAGTGCGGTGCCGACCCACAGCACTGCGGTCGCATATCCGCGGTCGACGAGGCGGCCGATGAAGAGTGCGAGGAAGAGCGGGACGAGCGAATAGCAGGCGGTCATCAGTCCGAGGACGAATCCCGAACCGCCGAGTTCGAGGGTGCGGTACGAGATGAGCACCCGCACACCGTTGTAGGTCGCCTGGGCGATGATGGTGTGGAGGACGAGGCCTGGGAACCAGGCCCGGTTGGCAGAAGCGGCTGCGCTCATCCCTCAGTCAGCGGCGCCGTCGTGGCCGCCCTCGCCGTGGAGGGCTTCGAGGACAGCGGCAGGGACGAGGCCCGTGATGTCGCCACCGCCGGCGTGGACTTCCTTGATGAGGGAGGAGGAGACGTGCTCGAAGCGCGGGTTGCCGGGAACGAAGATCGTCTCGAGCTCGGACAGATGCCGGTTCATCAGCGCCATCGGCAGTTCGTAGGCGAAATCCGTTCCCGAGCGCAGTCCCTTGACCACGGCCGGGGCCCCGATGCGGCTGCAGTAGTCGACGAGGAGGCCACCGGAGACGATGTCGATGCTCACGTTCTCAGCGCCTCGCGTGCGCTCGTCTTCGTCCAGGGAACGCCGGATGAGTGTCGCGCGGTCGTCCGGGGCGAAGCGACCGGACTTCGAAGGATTGTGGACGACGGCGACGACCACCTCCTCGAACAGACGCGAGCTGCGGGCGATGATATCGAGATGACCCATGGTGAGCGGATCATAGGAACCGGGGCAGACGACCTTCATGCTCTCATCGTATCGGCATCGCGGCATCAGATGCGGGCGGACTCGTCTTCCCGACTGCGGGCCCGAGCATCCTTCCGCGCTTGGACGATTGCGCGGATGCCGGCGATCAGAAGGGACGGGACGAAGAAGAGTGAGGAATGAACGAGCTGGATCTCGACCACGGTTCCGGTCGGAGTGCCGCTGAACAGCGCACCGTTCACGACCGCATAGATGAGGGTCAGCACCACCGCGACGGCTCCGGCGGCGGTGTGCCGGCCGAACCGTCTCGCAGGGCCGAGGGCATCGAGGCTCTTCGCCGAAGTCACGAGCAGAACGAGCAGAGCCGACGTGAATGCGACCAGGTAGACGAACCCGAACCAGGCCGCGAACACGCCCCAGGCAGGCATGATCGCAACAGAGGCGATGACCACAAGACCGATTGTCGCTGCCGTCAGCAGCCACGACTGCTTGGCAAAAGACCAGAAGCCCGAGCTCGACTGCTCGGTCATGATGGGTGCCTCCGTCCGGGACGAACCGACCTTCCTCGCTCTCACGCTACCTCACGGGTCTAGTGTGCGCCCTCCCGCAGCCGCGACCACTGGTCATCGGCGAACCCTTCGTCGCGGCCTCTGAGCACCTGGGCATCGAAGCCGACGACGGCGCCGTGCAGCCGGGACGCCGCTTCGGTCATGATCCGTGACAGCACATCGAGGGATCGGAGCTCATCACCTGAGGCGACCGCCTCGGCGAGCTCCCGGTGGCTGTCGATGAGGTCACACCGAACCTCGTAGCCGCTCTTGTCCGACAGGGACAGCAGACGGGTGTGGACCATCGAGACCTTCATCAGATCGGACAGCCGGGCCGATCCGGAGCAGGCGACGAGTGCGTGGTGGAAGGCCAGGTCGGCATCTCCGATCGTGCGGGCGACATTGTCCTCGATGGCCCGCTCCAGCTCCTTCAGCGCCTGCTCGATCCCGGCCATCCCACGCCGGCGGCGGACGATGATCCTGATCGCCTGCGATTCGATCGCCTCGCGCACGGCATAGACGTCGTCGATGTCGATGATGCGCATTCGCCTCACGTGCACGCCGCGTCCGGGCGCATGGGTCATCACACCTTCGCTGATCAGCCGCTGCAGCGCCTCACGCAGCGACGGCCGGGACACGGCGAGGAGCTCGGCCGTGCGCACCTCGTTGATCGACTGCCCGGGTTCGAGCGATCCGCTGTAGATGGCGTTGCGGATCTCGTCGGCGATGAGGTCGATCGTCGACGAGCGGACCACTTTGCGCAGGACCGGGAGCTCGGAAGTAGGAGGATTCGTCACAGTTACGATCATATAACGTTGTCAGACAGTGTGACATTCGGACAACATCAGTATTGAATACTGTCCAAGAGACGCACGTCACGACGATGTGTCGACGTTCAAGGAAGGAACAGCACATGAAACTCAAAGGACTGGCCGCCGCGACATCGATCCTCGCGCTGACGCTCACCCTCGGCGCCTGCGGAGGAAGCGACTCGGACAAGTCGACACTGCAGAAGGCCATCGACGACGGAAAGATCACCGTCGGCTTCGCCGGCGAGGCCCCGTACAGCTTCGAGAAGGGCGGAGAGCTCCAGGGAGCGTCCGTGGCGCTGGCGAAGGCCGTGTTCAAGGAGCTCGGCGTCGACGACTTCGAGGGCGTCAACACAGAATTCGGCTCGCTCATCCCCGGCCTCAATGCCGAACGCTTCGATGCGATCTCGGCCGGCATGTCGATCCTGCCCGACCGCTGCAAGCAGGCGTCCTTCGGTGATCCCGAATTCATGTACACCACGGCCCTGATGACGAAGAAGGGCAAGCAGGACGGCATGAAGACCCTCGATGACGTCAAGAAGAAGGGTGCCAAACTCGCTACGATGACCGGCGCGATCGAGTCCGATTACGCCAAGGACCTCGGCATCAAGAGTCAGGAAGTCGGCACGCCCCAGGACGGCATGGACGCCGTCACCACGGGACGGGCCGATGTCTTCGCGCTCACCGGCATCTCGCTCAACTGGATGGCGAAGAACAACAAGGACGCAGACGTCGAAGTCAGCGAGTCCTTCGTCCAGGAGATCGACGGTGTCCCCCAGGTCGGTGCAGGAGCCACGGTCTTCCGCACCGGTGACGACGAACTCCGTGACGCGTGGAACAAGGAACTGGAGAAGATCGTCTCCGACGAGGACGCCTACCTCGACATCGTCGGCGACTACGGCTTCACGAAGGAAGAGCGCCCCGACGGCGAGATCACCACTGATCAGCTGTGCAAGGGCGAGCTGCCGACCGCGGACTCCTGAGCCCGCGCACTGAAGCACCATGACCGATAACATCCAGAAACTTCTGAACTTCCTCCCACAGCTGTGGGAGGGAGTTCAGACGACGCTCATCCTCACCATCCTCGGAAGCATCGGGGCAGTCGTCATCGCTCTCGTCCTCGGCCTGGCGATGACATCGACCCACCGTTGGCTCAGGGTGCCCGCACGCATCATCGTCGAATTCTTCCGTGGCACCTCGCTGCTGGTGCAGCTGTTCTGGCTCTTCTATGTCTTCCCGCTCCTCGGAGTCGACCTCGATCCGATGGTCTGCGGCATCGGCGCATTGGCCCTCAACTACGGTGCCTATTCCGCCGAAGTGGTCCGCTCTTCGATCATCACCGTCGACAAGGGGCAGTGGGAAGGCGCGATCGCACTCAGCCTCTCTCCCACCAGACGCATGACCCGAGTCATCTTCCCGCAGGCCTGGGCTCTGATGATCCCCTCGCTGGCGACCCTGCTCATCCAGCTGCTCAAAGGCTCTGCCGTCGTCTCCTTCATCACCCTCCAAGACCTCACGGAGAAGATCGACCAGCTGCGCCAATCGACGAACGACACCTACTTCTCCTTCACCATCGGACTCATCATCTACTTCGTCATCGCGTGGCTGCTCCAGGAGTTCATGAACTTCCTCGAGCGCAGAGCCACCGCACGCCTGGGCCGCAGGCGCCCGAACTCCAGAACCGATCGGCGTGCGACGCGTCGAGATGCGCGTGAGGCACTTCGCCAGGATCGCCTGAATTCTCGTCTCAGAGGTGCCGGTGCTGGACCGGGATCCGGCAACGCGGGAGGAGGCCTGTGATCTGGAACTGGGAATTCGCCGCCGAAGCGCTGCCGATCCTGCTCCGCGGATTCGTCAACACGCTCATCGCCACTGCCGTCGGCACCCTCATCGCCGTCGTGCTCGGCCTCATCATCGCCGTGGCCATCCGCGGACTGCCGCGGTGGATCAACTGGCTCATCCGACTGCTGGTCGCCTTCGTCCGCAACACGCCTCTGATCATGCAGCTGATGTTCGTCTACTTCATCTTCGCCGGCATCCCCGGTCTTGTGGACATCCCGGCACTCGTCGTCGGCTTCATCGTCATCGGCATCCACTACTCGACGTACATGTCCGAGAGCTATCGGGCCGGTATCGACGCGGTGCCGCCTGGCCAACACGAAGCCGCCACTGCCCTGTCTCTGCCTCCCGTGCGCAAATTCACCGCAGTCGTCCTGCCGCAGGCTCTGCGTGCGACGGTTCCGTCTCTGGGCAACTATGCGGTCGCGATGTTCAAGGACACGCCTTTCCTCTTCGCGATCTCGGTGGTCGAACTCGTCACGTCCGCCCAGCAGTTCGGAGCTGCGAAGTTCGCCTATACGGAAGCCTTCACATTGGCCGGCATCATCTTCCTCGCCGCCAGCTACCCGACGTCCCTGCTCATCCAACGAATGGAGAAGCGCCTTGCCACCTACTGAGAACATTCCATCTGCCGCAGGTGAGACTGCCCCATCCGCCTCGGCGACTCCTGCGATCGAGTTCAAGGACGTCGAGAAGAGCTTCGGCAAGACCACGGTGCTCAAGGACCTCAACTTCTCCGTCGCACCCGGTGAGCGCGTCACGCTCATCGGCCCCAGCGGTTCGGGCAAGACGACGATCCTGCGTCTCGTCATGACGCTCGAGGAGCTCACCGGCGGCTATATCTACATCGACGGCAAACCGCTGACCCATACCGAGCGCGACGGAAAACGCGTCGAACTGCCGTCGAAAGTCACTCGATCGATGACCACGCGCATCGGGATGGTCTTCCAGCAGTTCAACCTGTTCCCGAACATGACCGTGCTCGAGAACATCATCGAGGCGCCCGTGCACGTGCTCGGCAAGTCCAGGGCCGAGGCGAGCAAGGAGGCGAAGGCGCTGCTCGAGAAGGTCGGTCTGGCGGAGAAGGCCGATGAGCACCCGACCCGGCTCTCCGGCGGTCAGCAGCAGCGTGTGGCGATCGCCCGCGCGCTGGCGATGAGCCCGGAGATCCTCCTCCTCGACGAGGTCACCTCGGCGCTCGACCCGGAGCTGGTCGGCGATGTGCTCGCCGTTCTGCGCGACATCGCGGAGACGACGGACATCACGATGCTGCTGGTCACCCACGAGATGCAGTTCGCCCGCGATGTCTCCCACAGGGTGATGATGTTCGACGGCGGTCAGGTCCTCGAAGAGGGACCGCCGGATCAGATCTTCAACAACCCGGAACACGAGCGCACCCGTTCGTTCCTCTCCAGCGTGCTCTGAATCGCGTCAGCCCTCGGGCTCACCCGCCAGCGTCAGCCCTCGGGCTCACCCGCCAGCGTCAGCCCTCAGGCTCACCCGCCAGCGTCAGCCCTCAGGCTCACCCGCCAGCTGGACGAAGTGGACCGCGGTCTCACCGAAAGTCTTCGACCGGAAGATCTCGAGGCCGGCGGGCATTGACGGTTCGGGCGAGCGCGAAGCGCGTTCGACGATGACGATCGACTCCATGTCGAGATGACCGGCGAGCCTGCGCAGGATCTGCGTGACGGCGTCATCGCCCAGCGGATAGGGCGGGTCCATGAACACGAGATCGAAGACACGGGATTCGGGATCGTCGTGATCGGGCAGGCCGGCCAGGAACTGGAGCACATCACCGGGATGCGCCGTCGCCGAGTGCTCGAGCCCGAGTTTCTTCGCGTTGGCCTGCAGCGCGCGGATCGCGGCCAGCGAGGAATCCACGAAGTCGACCTGTGCGGCTCCCCGCGACATGGCTTCGAAGCCGAGCCCGCCGGACCCGGCGAAGAGGTCGAGGACGTTCGCGGCCGGCAAGACTCCGTAGCCGTCGAGCATGGAGAACAGCGATTCCTTGACCCGGTCGGCCGTCGGCCGGGTGTTCGGCCCCGACGGGGAACTCAGCCTCGCGCCCTTGTGCGCTCCGGCGATGATTCTCATGAGTGCCTCCTCAGCCTGCTTCGATGAAGTGGGCGTCGTCCTCGGGCAGGACGCGCCTGATGAAGGCGCACAGGGCGGGCACGGCTTCGAGTGCGGGATCGACGGCGACGATGTGCTCGGCGATCTTCTTCGCCTCGGCGACGATGTGCGAATCGCGCAGGATCGACAGATGCCGCAGTGAGGATCCGCCCCACTGCGAGGCGCTGAGCACATCGCCCTCGCCCCTGGAATCGAGATCGTATTCGGCCAGTTCGAACCCGTCGAGTGTGGCGGCCACCGCCTGCAGGCGCCCATAGCTCTCATCGGTCTCACTCAGTTCGGTGAGCAGGAAGCACGTGGCCGAGCTGCCGTCACGCCCGACTCGCCCGCGCAGCTGGTGGAGTTGGGCGACGCCGAAGTTCTCAGCCTCGACGATCACCATCATGGTCGCCCGGGGCACATCGACGCCGACCTCGATGACGGTCGTCGAGACGAGGATCTCGATATGACCGGACACGAAGTCGGCGAGCACCCGATCCTTCTCCGCCGTCGACATCCGCCCGTGCAGCAGCCCGAATCTCCGCTCCGACAGTTCCGGGGCCTCGCGCAGCTTCTGACTGATCTCCTCGATGCCCTGCTTCTGGCCGATGACGGCGCCGGATTCGGGATCCTCGACGTCCATCGGTTCGATCCGGGGGAAGACGACGAAGACCCCGCGCCCCGCCTCGGTCGTCTGCCGCATGAGCTCCCGCACCCGGTCGTACCAGGTGGGCTGGTCGACAATCGGCACGACGTGGGTGGCGATGTTCTTCGGCCCGGCGGGCATCTCGAGCAGAGTCGAGACGTCGAGGTCGGCGAAGACCGTCATCGCCACCGTGCGCGGAATCGGGGTCGCCGACATCACGAGCGTGTGCGGGGTGTTGACGCCCCCCTTGGCCCGCATCGCCTCTCGCTGCTCGACGCCGAAGCGATGCTGTTCGTCGACGACGATGAGGCCGAGGTTCTCGAAGATCGTCGATTCCGACAGCAGCGCGTGCGTGCCGACGACCATGTCGATGTTCCCGGTCGCCAGGTCGAGCGCGAGCTCCCGGCGCTCCCGGGCCGGCATCGACCCGGTCATCAGCGCCACCGTCACCTGGTCGTCTCCGGCGAGCAGGGGTGAGAGCGCCATCTGCTCGCCGAGGAGGCGCTCGATCGAGTGGAAGTGCTGAGTCGCGAGCACCTCGGTGGGGGCGAGCATGGCGGCCTGTGAGCCCGAATCGACGGCGGTGAGCATGGCCCGCAGGGCGACCACGGTCTTCCCGGAGCCGACATCGCCGTGAAGGAGACGATGCATGGGCGCGGAACCTGCCAGGTCCGCGGCGATCTCCTCACCGACCGCAGTCTGCGACGGGGTGAGCGTGAAGGGCATGGACTCGTCGAAGCGGCGGCTCTTCGCTCCCACGGTCAGCAGCGGGGGCGCCTGGAGCCGGGAGAAGGTGGCCTTGCGCGAGGCGAACTCGGTCTGCAGCGCCAGCGCCTCCTCCCACTTCCACCGCAGGCGGGCCCGTTCGACGTCCTCGATCCTGCGCGGCTTGTGCATGTCCTCGAACGCCGTCCGCAGGTCCGGCAGGTCGAATTGCTCACGCATGCCTTTGGGCAGCGGGTCCTCGAACTGCTCGGATCCCGCCACGCGCAGCAGCGTCTTGATCGCATTCCACAGCCGGGACTGCGCGATGCCCCTGACCGCCGGGTAGATCGGGAAGGGCGAGTTGAGGTCGTCGGGGGTCCACTCGTGGTCGTCCTCGGTGCGGTTGAGCCACACCGGCGAGGCCAGGGTCAGCTGCCCCCGGTACGACTCGACCTTGCCGCCGAAGACGACGGTCAGTCCCGGGCTCAGAGCCTTCTCCAGCCAGTGCTGGTTGAAGAAGGCGATCTTCATCGACCGCTCGCCGTCGTGGACGATGACCTCGGTGATGGTTCCCTTCCGCTGCTTCATCCGGCGGGTGCTGACCTTGATCACCTCGGCCTGGATGATCGCGGTCTCCCCCAGCGGCAGATCGCCCAGACGCGTGCTCTCGCCGGGGACGAGGTAGCGGCGGGGGAAGAACCGGAACAGGTCGGTCACCGAGTGCACTCCGCGCTTGGCCAGCGCGTTGCGGTCCTTCTTGCCGAAATTGTCCTCGAGCCGGGTGGTCATTCGACCCCCATGATGACGAGCACCCCGGGATCTCTGGCGTCGATGTCCTGGAAGTGGACGCTGTCGTGGGATTTCGCGATCCACTCCCGGAGATGGTCGAGCACCTCAGGGACGCAGTCGGGTCCGTGGACGACGGTCAGCAGCTCTCCCCCGGCCCCGAGCAGCCGGTCGGCGAGCTTCTCGACCAGGGTGGTCAGCTCCGTGCTCTGGGTCTTCGGCTTGCCTTCGATGAACACCCGGTAGAACTGTGCCGGATGGGCCGCTGCCGCCGCGGCCACACCGTGTTCCCGCGCGGTCGTCGCCTCCCGGGCCGAGCCTGCCTCGCGGTGTGCGACTTCGCTCGCCTCCCGGTCCTCGCCGACGATCGGCAGGATCCCGGTGGGCGGGTTCGCAGCGAGCTGCTCGGCCGAGAAGATCGTGCCGACCCGGGTGCCGGCGGCGGCTTCGCTCATGTCAGCGAAG
Organism: Brevibacterium renqingii; assembly: GCF_017808095.1. Classification (NCBI taxonomy): domain Bacteria; kingdom Bacillati; phylum Actinomycetota; class Actinomycetes; order Micrococcales; family Brevibacteriaceae; genus Brevibacterium; species Brevibacterium renqingii. The sequence goes on from NZ_JADBHG010000001.1 coordinate 201,308, forward strand.
ATCTCCGTGGCCGGGGCGAAGGGATCGTAGACGGCCAGCGCCGAGAGCATGGTGGCGACATTGCGCGAGCGCACGACCTGGGCCCACCCGGCCCCGGCCGCGGCCTGATCGACGACCGCAGGCAGGCCGGCCAGCGCTCTGAGCGCCGAGGCGGAGCTGGGGATGACGATGACCTCACGGTCCTCGGCTGCGATGAGTTCGCTCATCGCTGCACCGAGGTCGCCGTGGTCCGGAGTCAGTGCCGTGGCTCCGTTGAGGGCGGCGTGCATGAGCAGGCCGGTGCCCTGGACGACGGCGATGAGCTTCGTCTGCCCCTCCTGTTCGTGCAGACGCAGATCCTCCATGTCCAGCCGGGCGATGCCGTAGGCGCCGAGGTGGTCGAGGACGACGGCGGCGGCCGTTTCGTCATCGACGTGGACGTGGACCTTACGGGCGTTGACGACGATCGACGTCCCGCCCAGCCCTTCGAGTTCCGCGGCGAGTTCGCCCGCAGGATCGGCTGCGAGGATCGCGACGATCTCGAGCTCCTCGGCCGTGGCCTCGTGCACGATCGTCGGGGTCCGGGCCACCTCGCTGAGCATCGAGTCCTGCGGGGTCCGCCCTGTGACGGTGGCGTAGAGGAGGTCGAAGAGCTCGACGATCCCGGTCGAACCGGCATCGACGACCTCGGCCTCGCGCAGAACGGTGAGTTGGCCCGTGGTCTCGCGCAGGGCGGTGCGAGAGCGTTCGCGCACGGCCGCGATGACATCGAGCAGATCCGCCCCGTCGTCAGCGCACTCCCGAGCCTCGGCGGCCATCGCGTCGAGGACGGTGAGCATGGTGCCGTCGACGGGGCGGGCCACGGCGGCACGGGCCCGGTCGGAGGCGGTCTCGAGGGCTGTGGCCATGGCATCGGCGGTGGCGACGGTGATCCCCTCGAGCGCGTCGGCGACGCCCTGGAGGGCGACGGCGAGGATGAGGCCGGAGTTGCCGCGCGCGCCTCGGCCGGCACCGTCGGCCAGCGCAGCGACGACCTGCGGGAGGGTGACGGGTCCGGTGAGCTGTTCGACGGCCAGATACGCGCTGCGCAGGGTATGGTACATGTTCGTGCCGGTGTCGCCGTCGGGGACGGGGAAGACGTTGAGCTCGTCGATCTCGGTGCGCTCCTTGCGCAGCCGGTCGACCGCCCGGCGCGCCCAGCGGGCTGCGAGGCGGCCATTGAGGCTGATGGCGTTGCTCATGTCACTTCCCGAAATGGCTGAAACCGCTCGTCGGCACGGGTGTGCCGTCGAGGCTGACGTCGCGACCGGTGCGGATCCGACCGATTCTCCGCCAGCCTACTCCAGGCTGGACCGAGTCGGCCGCCGACGCGACGAAGCCGTGGTCCTCTCCCCCGTCGAGGACCCAGCGCAGAGCGACCTCCTCCGGGGTCCGGGCGGCCTCGCCGGTCGCTCCCGTGCTCCCGGTGCCGGCTGCCGCACCACCACCGTCGGCTGCCGCACCCCCGGTGCCGGCCGGCGCAGACCGGACCAGGTGATGGGCCGCCGGCAGCAGCGGTGCGATGAGCTCCTGGAGCGCTGCCCGTTCGAGGTCGACGGCGACCCCCGAGGCGGCGGCGATCCGTCCGAGGTCCGTGCTCAGCCCGTCGGAGACGTCGATCATCGCCGAGGCGGCCGGCAGCGTGAGCATCGCCGCATAGTCCGGGCGGGGGGCCAGCTGGGTCTCGATGAGAGCGGCGAGCTCGGGTGCCGCGGTCTCCGGACGCAGCCCGGCGAAGAGCAACTCGAGACCCGCGGCGGCCCGCCCCACAGTCCCGGCCAGATACAGGCCGTCACCGGTTCGCGCTCCCGAGCGCAGAACTGCCGGTCCCGCACCCAGCGCACCTGGGCTGCGCCCGTTGCCCTCCGCGCCGCCGCCGACCGGCCCTTCCTCCACAGTGCCCAGAGCGGTGATCGCGACGACGACGAGGCCCGAGGAAGACAGGTCGCCGCCGATGATCGGCACCTGGCAGCCGAGTTCGGCACCGGCCCGCCCCGCCTCGGCGATGATGCCGGTGTAGAGAGCCTCGAGATCGGCGATGTCGGTGTCATCGGGCAGGGCCAGGGACACGAGCAGACCGTGCGGCTTCGCCCCCATGGCGCAGACGTCGGCGAGGTTCTGCGCCGCCGCCTTGCGCCCCAGCCGTGACCAGTCCAGCCATTCGCGGGTGAAGTCCTCGTTCTCGACGAGCATGTCAGCCGTGGACACGAGCCTGCCCTCGGGCGCAGTCACCGCCGCATCGTCCCCGGGTCCGACGATCACCTGTGCCCCGCTGCGCTGGTGGGTGAGGATGCGGTCGAGGACGTGTGCTTCGCCAAGTTCGGACAGTCGGGTCATGGCTCAAGGCTATCGGGAGATACGGTAGTTGTATGAGATCTCGTCCTGCCTCGACGCGCCGCCGCGAGCGGTCGCCGCAACGCCGTCGCACTCTCGCCCTGGCCTCCGTCGCCGCCGTGCTCGCAGGGGTCAGCCTGGCCGGATGCGAACGCACGGTGATCGTCGAACCGGCCAAGGACGCGGCGAACCCGAAGTGCGCGGACATCATGCTCACTCTGCCCGATCAGATCTCCGGTGAGCAGGCGCGCACCACGTCCTCGCAGGGCACGAAGGCCTGGGGTGATCCGAACATCGCGGTGCTGCGCTGCGGCGTGACCCCGCCCGGGCCGACGACCGATCGCTGCGTGAGCGTGAGCGGCGTCGATTGGATCTCGCAGCCGGCCGATGACGACGACACGACCTGGAAGTTCACCAGCTACGGTCGCACACCGGCCGTCGAGGTGCTCGTCAACCGCAAGGCCGAGTCCGGCAATGACGTGCTCGCCGCGGTCTCACCGGCGCTGGCGAAGATCAAGCCCGAGACCGAGTGCGTGGGCTCCGAGGATCTCGAGGGCTGAGCTGACCGACCGCCCCGGCGCCGGCCCGCTCACTTCGCGCGGGCGTGATCGACCAGGGCGATGGAGATGAGCTCGCTGATGAGCTCGGAGTACTCGAGTCCGGACTGCGCCCACATGAACGGATACGCCGAGGTGGGGGTGAACCCGGGCAGGGTGTTGAGTTCGTTGATGAGCACCTCGCCGGTGTCCGTGACGAAGGTGTCGACGCGGGCCAGCCCGGTGCAGTCGAAGAGGCGGAACACCGAGGCGGCCAGTTCCTGAACGCGTGCCGTCGTCGCCTCGTCGAGGGCGGCCGGGCACGTCACCTCGGCGTCGGCCAGGTCGAGGTACTTGGCATCGAAGTCGTAGAACGCGTGGTCTCCGCTGACGCTGATCTCCCCCGGTGAGGACGTGCGCAGCGTGGCGTCGTACAGCGATCCGAGGACGGCGCATTCGACCTCACGGCCGATCACCTGCGGTTCGACGATGACCTTGGAGTCGTGGGCGAAGGCCCCGGCCAGCGCCGCCTCGAGTTCGGCGGCCCCGGCGACCCGGCTCACACCCATCGAGGAACCGGCTCGGGCCGGCTTGACGAACACGGGCAGGCCGAGTTCGGCCACGCGGGATTCGACCGAGGCGCGGTCGGTCTCCCACATCGTCTCGGTGACGAGCTCCCAGGGACAGGTCGGGATGCCAGCCTGGGCCATGAGGGACTTCGTATAGTGCTTGTCCATGCTCGCGGCCGAGGAGAAGACCCCGGAGCCGACGAATGCAGTGTCGCTGAGTTCGAACAGCCCCTGCACGGTCCCGTCCTCGCCGAAGCGACCGTGCAGGAGCGGGAAGTAGACGTCCACGGCACCGAGCTCCGTACAGGCGCCCTCGGCGTCCCGCTGCAGCAGCGGTGCCCCATCGGCGGAGATCGGCGGGATCACCTCGGTGCCGTTATCGGTGACCTCCGGCATGGCGTCCGGATCGAAGCGCATGCTCGCCCAGTCCTCGACGACCCGCCACACGCCGGTCTTCGTGATGCCGATCGGCAGGACGTCGAAGGCCTGCGCATCGATGGCGCCGATCACTCCGGCCGCGGTGACGCAGCTGACCGAATGCTCGCTCGAACGGCCGCCGAAGAGGACTGCGACGAGGGGCCGGTGATCGTTGTCTGCCATGCGTTTCCTTGCTGTGCGAAGCTCCCGCGAACTGGGACCGGACACGGGGTGCGCACCGCCTGAAGCGTGTGCGCGGACGGAAGAACTCTAGCTCACTCGGCCTCGTAGGTGCACTCCAGCCACGCCCGTCCAATGCCCTTGAAGAACATGTTGAAGCCGGCGAAGGCGGGTGAGGCGGATTCGTCGACGCCCAGGGGCTCGGCGAGGGCCGTGACGATGAAGAAGTAGCGGTGCGGGCCGTGGCCGGCCGGTGGGGCGGCACCGACGAAGCGGGGTTCGCCGGCATCGTTGCGCAGGGTCACGGCGCCGGGGGGCAGCAGGTCGGCCGCCGGGTCCCCGGCGTTGGCGTCAAGGCTCGTGGTCGAGGCGTCGAGGTCGGTGACGACCCAATGCCAGAAACCCGATCCGGTCGGGGCATCGGGGTCATAGCAGGTCACGGCGAAGGCCTTGGTCTCGGCCGGGAAGCCCGACCAGCTCAGCTGCGGCGACTTGTCCTCGCCCCCGTCGATGCCCATGGCACCCGAGAGCTGGGGGCCGCTGAGCACCCCGCCGTCCTCGATGTCGGTGCTGGTCAGGGTGAAGGTCGGAAGTTCGGGAAGGTTGAAGAACGGTGAGTTGGCGCTCATGGATGCTCCTTAAGCCGGTGGCCCTTCGTGCTTACGCTTCCGAGACAACAGCAATCCGGCGAGTTCGTCAACCCGCAGCCGACCGGAGAGCACCGCGCACACCGCTTCCGTGATCGGCAGATCGACACCGAAGCGGCGGCCGAGGGCGAGGACCGCCGGGGCCGATTTCACGCCCTCTGCCGTCTGCGAGGTGTGGGCGATGACGTCCTCGAGGCTCATGCCCTCACCGAGGTGGCGCCCGAAGGTGCGATTGCGCGAGAGCGGGGAGGCGCAGGTGGCGACGAGATCGCCGAGCCCGGCGAGTCCCGACAGAGTGTGCGCCTCGGCGCCCATCGCCGCGGCCAGGCGCGAGGTCTCGGCCAGTCCCCGGGTGATGATCGAGGCCTTCGAGTTGTCACCGAGTTTCTGTCCGTCGGCGATGCCCACGGACAGCGCGATGATGTTCTTGATCGCTCCGCCGACCTCGACCCCGACGACGTCGGTGTTCGTATACGGGCGGAAGTAGGCGTTCGCACTGATCTCGGCGACCGCCTCGGCGGTGCTGATGTCGGAGGAGGCGACGACGGTGGCGGTGGGCTGCCGGTCGGCGATCTCGCGGGCCAGGTTCGGGCCGGAGACGACGGCGATCTGGCCCTCGGGGACCTCGGCGACCTCGGCGATGACCTCGGACATGCGTTTGCCGGTGTCGACCTCGATGCCCTTCATCAGGCTCACGAGCCTGACCCCGGGGCGCAGGTGCGGCTTCCATCTCGAGAGATTCTCACGCAGAGTCTGCGCGGGCACGGCCAGCACGATCACCTCGGCGTCGGTGACGGCGGCGATGTCGTCGTCGGTGGCGCTCAGACCCTCGGGCAGGACGCGCTCACCGAGGTAGCGCTCATTGGTGTGTGAGGAGTTGATCTCCGCGGCGGCCTCGGGTCGGCGGGCCCAGAGGGTGACGGGGAACCCCGCGTCGGCGATGACCGCGGCGTAGGTCGTGCCCCACGAACCGGCGCCGAGGACTGCGATCCTGTCCACACTCATTCACCCGTCTCCTTCTGTTCGAAACGCTGCGGCAGGTCACGGCCGGAGAGGTCGGCGACCATCGCGGCGATCGTGCTCTTCAGCCTTTGGGACAGCTCTCCCATGGTCGTCCTCTCCTCCCGGTGGGCCCAGAGGTCGGAGTAGTCGACCGGGGGTCCGAAGACCACGGTCGAATCGTGGCTCCACGGTCGGAACCGCAGGCGCTTCTGCCCTCGCGGAAAGATCGTATTCAGGCCCCAGTGGGCGACGGGGATGATCGGAGCCCCGGTCTCCAGGGCCAACCGCGCGGTGCCTGTCTTGAAGTGCTGGGGCCACAGCTCCGGGTCCTTCGTCAGAGTGCCCTCGGGGTAGATGACGACGGTCTGCCCTTTGGCCAGGGCCTGTTTCGCATAGGCCAGGGAGTCCCCGGCCTGCGCCGAGGCGCGCAGCACGGGGATCTGACCGATGCGTTTGAGGATGACGCCGAGGGCCCCTGAGAACAGTGTGGACTTCGCGAGGAAATGCGGCATCCGCCCGTTGCGCTTGAGTGCCAGGCCCACGAGGATCGGATCGAGGTGATTCGCGTGGTAGGCCGCGACGATGATCCCGGTGCCCTGCGGCGGGAGATGCTCGAGGCCGCGGACGGTCATCTTCGTGGCCGTGCGCATGAGCCCATAGGCCGCTGTCGCCGCGACCGTGCCCGCCCGGTTCTGCGAACGCACCGATGCGGGATCGAAGGCGACCAGGGGTTTCGACTCGGAGCCTGCCCCGGGTGAGGGTACGGCCCTCATGCGGTCACCTCGGCGCCGAGACCGACGAGTTTGTCGAGGAAGTTCTCGTAGCCGCGGTTGATCAGCTCGATGCCGTGGACTTCGCTCGTGCCCTGCGCGGCCAGCGCCGCGATCAGGTGGCTGAAGCCGCCGCGCAGGTCCGGCACGTCGATGCGGGTGCCCTTGAGCGCAGTCGGCCCGGACACCACGGCCGAGTGCAGGTAGTTGCGGCGTCCGAAGCGGCAGGGGGTGCCGCCGAGGCATTCGCGGTAGAGCTGGATCTTCGCCCCCATGGAGCGCAGCGCATCGGTGAAGCCGAAGCGGTTCTCGTAGACGGTCTCGTGGATGATCGACAGCCCCTCGGCCTGGGTCATCGCCACCACCAGCGGCTGCTGCCAGTCGGTCATGAAGCCCGGGTGGACATCGGTCTCGAGGGCGAAGGACTTGAGCTTGCCCCCGGGGTGGCGGAAGCGGATGCCGGATTCCTGGACGTCGAACTCGCCGCCGATCTTGCGGAAGATGTTGAGGAAGGTGATGAGTTCGGGCTGGCTGGCTCCGGCGACGAAGATGTCTCCGCCGGTGGCCAGCGCCGCCGAGGCCCAGGAGGCGGTCTCATTGCGATCGGGCAGAGCCCGGTGGATGAAGCCGCGCAGGGTGTCCACACCCTCGATGCGGACCACGCGGTCGGTGTCGACGGTGATGATCGCGCCCATCTTCTGCAGCAGCGCGATGAGATCCATGATCTCGGGCTCGATGGCCGCATTGCGCAACTCGGTCACGCCCTCGGCGCGTACGGCTGTCAGCAGCACCTGTTCGGTGGCTCCGACCGAAGGATAGGGCAGTTCGACCTTCGTGCCCTGCAGGCGGCTGGTGGCCTTGAGCATGATGCCGCCGGGGGTCTTGTCGACCTCGGCGCCGAACTGGCGGAGCACATCGAGATGGAAATTGATGGGGCGATCCCCGATGTGGCAGCCGCCGAGGTCGGGGATGAAAGCCTGCCCGAGACTGTGCAGCAGCGGCCCGCAGAAGAGGATCGGGATGCGCGAGGACCCGGCGTGGGCGTCGATGTCGACGATCGACCCCTGTGCGACATCGGCAGGATCGAGATGGAGTTCTCCGTCGGGCTGGTCGCCGTCGGGGGCGGAGCTGACCCGCACACCGTGGAGTTCGAGCAGCCCGGTGACGATCTCGACGTCGCGGATCTTGGGGACGCCGCGGAGCACGGACGGGGTCTCTCCCAGCAGAGAGGCGACCATCGCCTTGGGCACCAGGTTCTTGGCGCCGCGGACTCGGACGGTGCCGTCCAGCGGGTTTCCCCCACGTACTTCGAGCATGTTCCTCCCTGACTCCGACGATCGGATCCGGGCACTGCGATGCCCGGAGACGGTGTCCGAACGGTGGTCCGGGCACCGTCTAAGACTATCGCAGAAGGTCGGCTCCCACCGATTCGACGGGGTCGGTGGGAGCCGCCCCGGGCAGGGCCGTTCCGTGTCCCGGAGCCGCCTCGGCGGGTCTCAGACCTTCGCCGGCAGGGTCTCAGATCTTCGCCGGCAGGGTCTTCGGCTTGAAGCCGAAGCGCGAGGACTCGTAGGTGACGATCTCATCTTCCTTGGCCAGGGTGAGACTGATGTCGTCGTGGCCTTCGAGCAGGCGCCAGCGCGTGTAGTCGTCGATCTGGAAGGGCACGGTGACCGTATCGCAGGTCACGGTCTTCTCGTTCAGATCGACGGTGATCGAGGTGCCGGGATGGTTCTCGAGGATCTTCCAGATCAGCTCGATGTCGTCTTGGCTCAGCTGCGCGGCCAGCAGCCCCTCCTTGCCGGAGTTGCCGCGGAAGATGTCGCCGAAGCGCGAGGACAGCACGACGCGGAAGCCGAAGTCCTTGAGCGCCCAGACGGCATGCTCACGCGAGGACCCCGTGCCGAAGTCCGGTCCGGCCACGAGCACGGAGCCGGCCGAGTAGTCGGGGTCGTTGAGCACGAAGTCGTCATTGGACCGCCACCGGTAGAAGAGCGCGTCTTCGAAGCCGGTGCGAGTGACCCGCTTGAGGAACTTCGCGGGGATGATCTGGTCGGTGTCGATATTGGAGCGGCGCAGAGGAACGCCGACGCCGGTGTGGGTGCTGAAAGCTTCCATGGCTCGTCCTCCTGGTTCAGTCGTTCGCCGAGACGGGTGTCAGATTGAGGCTGAGACGCTCGTCGGCCCATTCCACGGGTTCGGCATCCCGCGGCAGATCGGCGACGTCGCCGGGTGAGGACAGGGTTCCTCGCACCGCGGTGGCCGCGGCCACGAGCGGGGAGACGAGGTGGGTGCGTCCGCCCTTGCCCTGACGGCCCTCGAAGTTGCGGTTCGAGGTCGAGGCGCAGCGTTCGCCCTCGGCCAGCTGGTCCGGGTTCATGCCCAGACACATCGAGCAGCCGGCGAAGCGCCATTCGCCGCCGAAGTCTTTGAAGATGACGTCGAGGCCCTCGTCCTCGGCCTGGAGGCGGACCTTCGCGGATCCGGGGACGACCATGAAGCGGACGTTCTCGGCTTTCCTCCGACCGCGGATCACCTCGGCGGCGGCTCGCAGGTCCTCGATGCGCGAGTTCGTGCACGAGCCGAGGAAGACGGTGTCGACGGCGATCTCCCGCAGCGGAGTGCCCGGGGTCAGCCCCATGTAGGCGAGAGCGTTGGCCGCTGCGGTCTTGTCGTTCTCGTCGGTGAAGTCGTCGGGGCTGGGCACCGAGGCCGACAGCGGCAGACCCTGTCCGGGGTTCGTGCCCCAGGTGACGAAGGGTTCGATGTCGGCGGCCTCGAGGACCACCTCGGCGTCGAATTCGGCACCCTCGTCGGTGTAGAGGGTCTTCCAGTACTCGACTGCGGCATCCCAGTCCGCGCCCTCCGGGGCGTGTGGGCGGCCCTTGACGTAGTCGAAGGTCGTCTCGTCAGGGGCGACCATGCCTGCTCGGGCGCCGGCCTCGATCGACATATTGCAGATCGTCATGCGTGCCTCCATGGACAGCTGACGGATCGCCGAGCCGCGGTATTCGAGGACGTAGCCCTGTCCGCCGCCGGTGCCGATCTTCGCGATGATGGCGAGGATGATGTCCTTCGCACTCGACCCCTCGGGCAGGTCGCCGTCGACGGTGATCGACATCGTCTTGAAGGGCTTGAGGCTGAGTGTCTGAGTGGCGAGCACGTGCTCGACCTCGGAGGTGCCGATGCCCAGAGCGAGGGCCCCGAAGGCCCCGTGGGTGGAGGTGTGCGAGTCGCCGCAGACGACGGTCATGCCCGGCTGGGTCAGTCCCAGCTGCGGTCCCACGACGTGGACGATGCCCTGATCGGCGTCGCCGAGGCTGTGCAGCCGGACCCCGAACTCCTCGGTGTTCCTGCGCAGCGTGTCGATCTGCGTGCGCGAAGTGGGCTCGGCGATCGGTTTGTCGATGTCCCAGGTCGGGGTGTTGTGGTCCTCGGTGGCGATCGTGAGGTCGGGGCGGCGCACGGGGCGCCCGGCGAGTCGGAGCCCGTCGAAGGCCTGCGGGCTCGTGACCTCGTGGACGAGGTGGAGGTCGATGTAGATGAGGTCCGGCGCACCGTCTTCACCTCGTGAGACGACGTGATCGGCCCAGACCTTCTCGGCCAATGTGCGTGGCATGGTTCCTCCCGCCGGTGCGGGGATTCCCCGCACCCGATGTAGACCTGACGCCCGAGGTTCGGTGCGTCCGTGAACTGCTTTGTGCGCACTGGAGTGAGTGCGTAGTCAGAATCTACTCGGGCGTATCGCATTGCGAACTTGCATCTCGCCCACTGAGACGCGCACAATGGTGTCTATGACAAGCAATGGTAGCGGCGTCGGGGTCATCGACAAGGCCGCAATGGTTCTCTCCGCGCTTGAGGCCGGACCCGCCTCTCTCGCCGAACTGGTGACGCTGACCGGACTGGCACGCCCCACTGCCCACCGCCTGGCTGTCGCCCTCGAATTCCATCGTATCGTCGGGCGAGACCTCCAGGGCCGCTTCGTCCTGGGGCCGCGCCTGGCCGAGCTGTCCTCGGCCGCCGGCGAAGACCGCCTGCTCGCCGCCGCCGGACCCGTGCTCGGGCAGCTGCGCGACCAGACGGGCGAGTCCGCGCAGCTCTTCCGCCGCCAGGGAGATCTGCGCCTGTGCGTGGCCGCGGCCGAACGCCCCGTGGGCCTGCGCGACTCCGTTCCCATCGGCGCGACCCTGTCCATGCGCGCCGGCTCGGCCGCTCAGGTGCTGCTGGCCTGGGAGGAGCCCGACCGTCTGCACACGGGTCTGCGGGGCGCCCGCTTCTCCGCGACCATGCTCTCCGGTGTCCGCCGCCGAGGCTGGGCCCAGTCGATCGCCGAACGCGAGCGCGGAGTCGCCTCGGTCTCGGCCCCCGTGCGCGGGCCGAGCAATCGCGTGGTGGCGGCCGTCTCGATCTCCGGACCGGTCGACCGGCTCACCCGGCAGCCGGGACGTCTGCACGCGAAGTCCGTCATCGACGCCGCCAGGACGCTGACGGAAGCGCTCGTGCGCGGCTGAGCTCCGGCACATCACGGCCGCGACCGCGGGCGGCGGGGACCGCTTCCCCGCCGCCCGCGGTCTGTACTATGGCCCCATGATCGCCGCCCAAAGACGCAATATCATCCTCGACACGATCGAGAGAGACGGCGCCGTCTCCATCACCGCCCTGACCGAGGAGCTCGACACCTCGGCAGTGACGATTCGGCGCGACCTCGACCAGCTCGCCGATGAGGGCCGCCTCGTGCGCACCCACGGCGGTGCCGTGCTGGCCTCGAGCGCCCGCGAATCGAGCTATGCGGAGAAGCTCGAACAGGCCCTGGCAGAGAAGACCGCGATCGCTCGCGCTGCGGCCACGCGTGTGCGCAACGGCGATGTCGTGGCGCTCGGGCCGGGCACGACGACCGAACTGCTGGCCAAGGAGCTCGTCACCCGCTCGGGCCTGAGAGTGGTCACGAACTCCCTCCTCGTCGCCGAGGCCATGGTCTCCTCCCCCGAGAACGAGGTCATCGTCGTCGGGGGGATTCTCAGGCACTCCATCCGCGCCTTCGTCGGCGGCGGCACCGTCTCCCAGCTCCTCGGACTGCGCGCCGACACCGTGTTCCTGTCGGGAAACGGGCTGGCTGCGGACTTCGGGCTGTCGACTCCGGCCTTCCCCGTGGCCGATACGGACCGCGCCATGGCCGCCGGCGCCGATCGGGTCATCGCCCTCGTCGACCACACGAAGGTCGGTCACCGCTCGTCCGTGCTCACGGTCCCGATCGAAGAGATTCAGCACCTGATCACGGACTCGCAGAGCGAGAAGAGGGAGCTCGAGGCCCTGCGCGAGGCGGGAGTCGAGGTCGAAGCCGTCTGAGCTCGGGCGACCCGGCCTCACCGGAAAATCGCGAAACGATCAAAACTTTTCATATTCGCTCACTGGCGATCAGACGCTCAGTCCTCTAAAGTGTCGCTTTGAGGTGGCTCACACCACAAGGGCCATTCACCGAAGCTGTTGGAGGAACTGTGGAAGACATCCGCCTGGACGCGCAGTGGATCGACTATCTGCTCATAGCGATCTACTTCATCTTCGTCCTCGGAATCGGCTGGTTCGCCAAACGCGGCATCTCATCGAGCATCGAGTTCCTCCTCTCCGGACGCAGCCTTCCGGCCTGGGTGACGGCGCTCGCCTTCGTCTCGGCCAACCTCGGCGCCGTGGAGATCATGGGCATGTCGGCGACCGGCGCGCAGTACGGCATGCCGACGATGCACTATTTCTGGATCGGCGCGGTCCCGGCCATGCTCTTCCTCGGCGTCGTCATGATGCCCTTCTACTACGGTTCGAAGGTCAGATCCGTTCCGGAGTTCATGCGCAAGCGCTTCGGCACCGGCGCTCACCTCGTCAATGCGCTGTCATTTGCCATCGCGCAGATCCTCATCGCCGGTGTCAACCTCTTCCTGCTCGGCACGATCGTCAATCGGCTGCTCGGCTGGCCGCTGTGGATCGCCCTCGTCGTCGCCGCCGCCATCGTCCTGTCCTACATCACGCTCGGTGGACTGACCGCTGCGATCTACAACGAGGTGCTCCAGTTCTTCGTCATCGTCGCGGCGCTGCTGCCGCTGACGATCATCGGCCTCAACCGCGTCGGCGGCTGGGACGGCCTCGTGGAGAAGGTGAGCAATGACGGGATGCTCGGCGCGGAGCAGCTGAGCAGCTGGCCGGGCGAACAGCTCTCCGGGTTCGACAACCCCGTGCTCTCGGTGGTCGGCATCGTCTTCGGTCTCGGGTTCGTGCTCTCCTTCGGCTACTGGACGACGAACTTCGTCGAGGTCCAGCGGGCCATGGCCTCGAAGAGCATCACCGCCGCGCGGCTGACGCCGATCCTCGGCGCCTTCCCGAAGATGCTCATCCCGTTCATCGTCGTCGTGCCGGGAATGATCGCGGCAGTGCTCGTGACCCAGCTGACGCAGTTCAAGCAGATCTCGGCGTCCGTCGGCGAGGCGAGCGCGCAGGCGCAGACCGGTGTGACCTACAACGATGCGCTCCTGCTGCTCATGCGCGAGGTTCTGCCCAACGGACTGCTGGGAGTTGCGATCGCCGGCCTCCTCGCGGCGTTCATGGCCGGAATGGCCGCCAACATCTCCGCTTTCAACACGGTCTTCAGCTACGACCTGTGGCAGCAGTACGTGGTCAAGGACCGCGAGGACGACTACTACCTCAAGGTCGGCCGCATCGCCACCATCGGCGCCTGCGTCGTCGCGATCTTCACCGCGCTCATCGCCGGCAACTTCTCCAACCTGATGGACTACCTGCAGACGCTGTTCGGCTTCTTCAACGCCCCGCTGTTCGCGACGTTCATCCTCGGCATGTTCTGGAAGCGCATGAGCGCGACCGCCGGTTGGGTCGGCCTCGTCGGAGGCACGCTCTCGGCCGTGGCCGTCTTCATCCTCGCCGAGACCGGGGTCTTCGATCTGCCCGGCCAGGGCGCGGCGTTCCTGGCCGCCAGCACGGCCTTCGTCGTCGACATCGTCCTCTCGGTGATCGTCACGTTCCGGACCGCACCGAAGCCGGCCCATGAGCTGCGCGGGCTCGTGTACTCCGAGACGCCGAAGGCCGACTTCGAGGATCTCGGCGAACCGAAGCCGCCGATCTGGAAGCGTCCGGTGCCCGTGGCGGGTCTCGCGCTGGTGCTGGTCATCATCCTCAACGTCAGCTTCGGGTGAAGGAGCAAGTGGGAACAATGAGCAATGCGAACGAACTGACCAAGACTGCGGGCGCCTTCGACATCCGCAATTTCATCGGAGTGCTGCTGGGGATCTTCGGGATCATCCTCGCGATTGCGGGCCTCGTGGACTTCACCCCCGACGAGGCTCGGCGGACCGGCGGAATCGATGCGAACCTCTGGACCGGTGTCGGCCTCATCCTCGCAGCGATCGCCTTCCTCGGCTGGGCCAAGCTGCGCCCGCTCCGCATCGTCGACACTCAGGCGCCGACGGCGCAGCTGGACGGCGATCAGGAAGCCTAGCGCCGGACAGCTCTCAGCCGATTCGGCCGGCGCCGCGGCCGGCGCTGACGGCGAAGATGTCGGGGGCCGCGAAACCGGCCTCGGCGAACGCCGCGGTCACGGCCGCACCCACCACATCGGCATCGTCTGCGTCGATGAGGGCGATCGCCGAACCTCCGAAGCCGCCGCCGATCATCCGGGCACCGATCGCCCCGGCCGCCATCGCCGCCTCGACCGCGGTGTCGAGCTCGGCGCATGAGACCTCGTAGTCACGGGCCAGCGAATCGTGGGAGGCGCACAGGAGCTCGCCGATCCCCCGGATCCTGTCGGCGGCCCCTTCCAGGCGTTCGTCGGCGCCTTCCAGGCGTTCGCCCGCACCCTCCAGGAGTTCGACGGTGGTCCGGACGCGGGCGTTCTCGCCCATCACGTGCCGCACCCGTTTCCGCTGTTCCTCCGTGAGTCGGTCGAGGTCGGATCCCTCGTCGACTTCGCGCAGGCTCTCGACGCCGAAGAGCCCCGCGGCTTCCTCGCAGGTCCGTCTCCGGTCGCCGTAGCCGCTCTCGCTGTGGGAGTGGGAGACACGAGTGTCGATGACGAGCAGCCGCAGCCCTTCGGCGTCGAGGTCGAAGGGGACGTGCCGGATGCTGAGATCTCGGCAGTCGAGGAAGAGCGCATGCCCGGCTTCGGTCATGATGGAGGCGGCCTGGTCGACGATGCCGGTCGGTGCGCCGACGAAGTCGTTCTCGGCCCGCTGGGTCAGCAGCACCTTCTCCCGGTGACTGAGGCCGAGATCGAAGACTTCGTCGAGGGCGATGAGAACCGCCACCTCGAGGGCATGGGAAGAGGACAGTCCGGCCCCGACGGGAACGGTCGACTCGATGTAGAGGTCGACGCCGCCGACGACGGTGCCCGTCGTCTTCGCGATCTCGTCGACGACCCCCGCGGGATGGCTGAGCCAGCCGCGCAGCTCTCCGGGCACGAGCTCCTCTGCCGTGAACTGGCCGCACAGCCGCTGACCGGAGCCGTCCCGGTGGTCGGAGACGATGCGGATGCTCTCCTCGCGTCGAGGCGGTTCCGCGATCGCCTGTTCCCCGACGTCCTCGGCAGCCCCGGCATGCGTCCGCCTCCGGGGCCGACGGCCGATGGCCACGTGCACTGCCCTGTCGATGGCGATCGGCAGGACGAGTCCGTTGTTGTAGTCCGTATGCTCACCGATGAGGTTGACCCGTCCGGGGGCACGGAAGCAGCCCAGCGGCGGATAGCCGAACAGCGCTGAGAATTCATCGGCCAAGCTCGCGGCAGTCGGGGTCGATGCCGCGCTCATCGCTGTGCCTGATCGTGTGCGGACGTCGCCGACCCGGGCACGGAAGCTCCCTCGGTTCGAGCAGGGGTGACTGCGCGGAGTCTCGCCGCGGTCTCCTCGGCCGAGACGTCTCCGACGAAGGCGCCCATCGCCGCTTCGGATCCGGCGAGGAACTTGAGCTTGTTCTCGGCTCGCCTGGGGCTGGTGATCTCGAGATGCATCCATTCGGCCGACCGGTCCTCGCAGTTGACCGGCGCCTGATGCCAGGCCGCGATATAGGGAGTGGGCGTAGGGTAGAGACCGTCGATGCGCTGCAGCACCTCGGGGTAGACACGAGCGAGATCATCGCGTTCGGCCGCGTCGAGTTCGTCGAGGCCGGCCACCTGCCGATGGGGGACGATGTGGACCTCGATCGGCCAGCGCGCGGCGAAGGGCACGAAGGCGGAGAAGTGCTCGGATTCGAGCACCATCCGCTCCCCCGAATCACGTTCGAAGGCGAGGATGTCCCCCATCAGGGGCCTGCCGGTCTCGCGTCGATGCCGCTGCGCCCTGGCCGTCGTGATCGCGGTGTGTGGGGTGACATAGGGATAAGCATAGATCTGCCCGTGCGGGTGGTTCATCGTCACACCGATCTCCTCGCCGCGATTCTCGAACACGAAGACCTGCTCGATGCCTGGCAGCGCCGAGAGTTCGGCAGTCCGGTTCGCCCAGGCGTCGATGACGGTGCGGGCACGGACTCGACCGAGCCCGGCGAAGGAGCCGTCGTGCTGGGAGGAGAAGACGACGACTTCGCAGCGCCCGAAGGCCGGCGCCGACAGCGAAGCGCTGGACAGAGCCTCGGCCGAGACCGGAGGGACCTCGCCGAGGTCGGGCCCGAGCGAGGGGAACCGGTTCTCGAAGACCACGACGTCGAAGTCGGCGGCCGGGATCTCGGTGGGACGGTGGTCGGAGGTGGGACACAGCGGGCACTCGGCAGCAGCGGGCAGATGCGTGCGCGTCTGCCGATGAGTGGCCACGGCCACCCATTCGCCGGTCAGCGCATCGAAGCGAAGCGTGCCGCTGTCGGGCCTGGGTGCGCCGGGGCGGGGATCGTCGAAGATCGCCGGAGCGGACGAGTCCGGGTCCTGGAAGAACAGAACCTCACGGCCGTCGGACAGTGCCGCTCGATGATGTGGCGATGTCATCAGACCTCCCAAAACTGATCATTTTCGATCATAATACTAACACCTGGTGCCCTCGGCGGGGGCTGGGCTGGTGTCCTCGGCGGGCTGGGCTGGTGACCCCGGCGGGGGCTGGGCGTAGGATATTCGGAACCGTGATCCCAACCGCCGCCGATTCCGGAGCCGCATGACTGCCAGCATCGAACTCACCTGCGAGGACTCTTCGGTGCTCGTCTCCCCCACGGGCGCGAGCCTGCACCGCTACACCGTGGGCGAGCGTGCGCTTGTGGTGCCGATGGGCACCTTCGACGGCGCGGTGCTCGCCCCCTGGCCCAACCGGATCGCCGATGGCCGATACGATTTCGATGGCCGCAGCTACCAGCTGCCGATCACCGAGTCCGCACGCCGCACGGCCCTGCACGGCCTCGTCGCCGAAGCCGACTGGACCGTGGTCGAGGCGAACGAGTCCACGGTGCGGCTCGAACTCGCACTGGAGCCGACTCAGGGGTATCCATTCCCGTTCGCACTGAGTATGGCTTACGACCTTCGCGACAACGGCCTGCGGATCCGCGCCGAGGCGCGCAACACGGGATCGCACCGGGCCCCGTTCGGCTTCGGCTTCCATCCGTGGTTCGCACCCGGCGCGCACGCAGGCTCCTCTGACAGCGTCGACGCTGTCGGCGACAGAGTCGACGATTCCTGCGATAGAGTCGACGACGCCCAACTGGTCGTTCCTGCCGCGGCCTGGCTCGAGACCGATGAGCGTCTCATCCCGACCGGCGTCCGCCCCTTCGACGACGGCACGGTCGTCCCCGTCGACCACGGCGTCGAGGAATCCGACTGCATCGTCTGCAAGGACTTCCGAGCGCTGCGCACGATCGGCGGCACTGAGCTCGATGACTCCTTCAGCGCACCGAGGCGCGACGTCGACGGCTGGTCGCGGGCGCGTGTGAGGGGCACCGATGACCGCGAGATCGTCATCGGCATCGGCCCCGGGTTCCGAACGTGGCAGGTGTACACCGGTGACGGCCTCGAGGCCGCCCTGGCCCGCCGGGCGGTCGCGATCGAGCCGATGACCTGCCCGCCGAATGCCTTCGCATCCGGCGTCGCGGGCGAGGACTTCGATGTCGTCGAACCCGGCTGCACGCTGACCGTCGAGTGGAGCATCTCCCTGGCAGCGGACGGCAACGCCAAACCGATGGTCGAAGGTGCCGCGAGTCCCCCTTCCGCCTGACAGCGATTCTTTCACGCACAAGGGTGCCCTGATAAGTTGCGGATACAGGCAGATTGCCAGTGACTGCATCCAATCCGTGAGAGGGACGAACATGTCGACACCGCAGAACCCGAACGAACCGGACAACGGCCAGGCACAGGATCAGAATCCTGCCGACCCGATCCCGAACGGCCAGGAGCCCGGCTTCGGCGAACCGGGACAGGAGCAGCCGACCGTGCAGGATCCGCAGGCCGGCTTCCAGCAGGGCACCTATGATCCGAACGCCCATGGCTCCTACCAGCCGGGTGCCGCACAGCCCGACTACGACCAGCCAGGCCAGACGGCGCAGAACCTCGGCTACGATCAGCCAGGCCAGACGGCGCAGAACCCCGGCTACGATCAGCCCGGCGCCCATTCGCAGCCTGGCGCCTATTCGCAGCCCGGTCCCTACTCGCAGCCCGGCGCCTATCAGCCGGGAGCGGCCTACCCGCAGGGCTATCCACAAGCCGCCTATGGTCAGCCCCACGGCGCGACGACGGGTGAGAAGGGCTTCTTCAAATCGCTGTTCGATATCCGCTTCGACAGCTTCATCGCGGTCAAGTGGGCGGGCTTCATCTACATCATCGCGATCATCGTCGCCGCGCTCTCCTACCTGGGCACCATCGTCGCCGGCATCAGCGCGGGCATCGCGGCCGGCTCCGCCGCTAGCTATTTCACCGACGGCCCGAGCTTCAATGTGCTGCCGCTGATCCTGTCGATCCTCTTCGGCTGGATCATCCCGGCCCTGTGGGTCATCGGAGTCCGCCTCGTCCTCGAGCTCATCGTCTCGAACATCAAAACCGCCGAGAACACGAAGAGGATCGCCGACTCCGTCGCCCGCTGAGGCCCTTGCGGCCGAGAGCTCGGTCTGCGACAGACAGCTCGAAATGCACCCAGAGCTGTCTGTCGCAGATGGGGCTGTCGACGGATCCGGGTTATAGGCCAAAATGTGTGTACAGGATAGCCTGCTTGCCCAGTAGCCAGTAGGGCAAGACCGGGTTGAACATGCTCTGCAACCATGTTCAGTGCCCAATCCCAGAAATCACCCCATATGTGGTGTATGTGCAAACAAGCTCGTCAAGAACGGCAAAACCAGTGCCGGACGCACCAGATGGCGGTGCAAACACTGCGGCTCCTCAGCAATTCAGACGCGCACCGATTCAGCGAAGAAGGCAGACTTCACTAGCTTCATCGCATGGCTGACCAGCACGCAGCCACGAGGCGATTTCGCTACCAGCACGCGCACCTTCACCCGAAAGATCCAATGGTGCTGGACCGTGACCCCAGGGTGGCTCCGACAGGCGAAGTCCATGACCAGATCATGCTCGACGGCACCTACTTCAACGGCTGGTGCGTGCTGATCGCCTACACCGGCACCCACGTCATCGACTGGCAATGGTGCGACCAGGAGAAGAACGCGTCCTGGACAGCTCTCATCAACCGCATTCCTGCCCCTGTTGCGGCGATCGTTGATGGCAACGGACCATTGACGACAACGATCAAGCGACTCTGGCCAACCACCCGCATCCAACGGTGTCACTTCCACATCCGACAGGCCGCGCATCGGTACCTGACCAGGCGGCCCGTCTTGCCGGCGAACAAGGAACTCCTCGGCCTGTTCAAGCTGCTGTCGAAGGTCACCAGCCTCGACGAGGCTGCGAGGTGGATGGCCGCGTTCACCTCCTGGGAAGCACAGTGGGAGTCGTTCCTCAAACACCGCACCCAGGTGCGGCCAGGAACACTGCGACCAGCACACGTGAAGCCGGGACAGCACTGGTGGTACACGCATATCAGGACCCGTCGAGCCCACAACCTGCTGGCAGGGCTAATCCGTGACAATCACCTGTTCACGTGGCTCGAACTAGCCGAAGACGGCTACACGATCGCGAAGACCACGAACCCATTAGAGGGCAGCCCGAACAAAGCGATCAAGGACTTCCTGCGAGCCCATCGAGGACTCGACATCGACCATGCCCGCCGTGGAGTCGACTGGCTGTTGTATCTACGTACCGAGGCACCCAAAGACCCGTGGTCTTTCGTTACTCCACGAGCATGGACACAATCGCGCAGCGCCCCGAAGGCGGTGAAACCCGAGACGGGCCGGGAGGAGACGAATCTTCTCTACGGGACGGGATTCAGTGTCGAAGATGGCAATGGGATCCAGAAAAGCTGGGGCGGCAGATCCCAGTGAAGACCAGCATCGACACGCCCTGCCCATACACACATTTTGGCCTATAACCCACGGATCCGCCCGCAGGAGAGCGCCCGTGAATTAGAGCGAGCCCCACATCGACGTATCGATGCAGGGCTCTGCCGTACCCCCGAGCAGATTCGAACTGCCGTTACCGCCTTGAGAGGGCGGCGTCCTAGGCCACTAGACGACGGGGGCTTAGGAACAACACACCTGGAGCGACCTCCGGATGCTGTCCGCTGGGCTACCAGGACTTGAACCTAGACTAAATGAACCAGAATCACTCGTGCTGCCAATTACACCATAGCCCACTGTCTTTCAAGGTCATCCCCGTGGAGATTTCCCTGAGCAACGAGATATAACTCTACACAAGCATCCCGCCCGACGACAAATCCCAGAGCCGTTTTTCGGTGTGACCTTCTTAACATCACCGCACGGGCCCGAAACCGCCGGTGACCAGCCACCGCACGGGCCCGAAACCGCCGGTGACCAGCCACCGCACGGGCCCGGGACCGCCCGTGACCAGCAGCCGCACGGCTGCCGATCACCGGCGTCGGCACGCCGCTCAGCCGCGCGCGAGGCCGATGAGCCGGTCGAGCACCCGGTATCCGTCGGCCCGCAGGCCGTTGTGCTCGTACTCGTTCGTCACCCACGGTTCGACCCCGCCGAGGTGCTCGACCGTGGCCAGCGAATGCTCCACGGGCACATAGGCGTCCTCGAAGTACACTGCCGCCGCGCCGCGGACATCGGCCGCCTGCAGCGCATCGACGTCGTACAGTCGCGGCCACTGACGCGCGGCCACGAGCTCGGCCACCTCGGCGAAGGGAGTCAGCTCGGGATCCTCGTGCAGGGACTCCGGTCCCGCATGCTCTCCCGCCAGCAGGGTGAGGTCCTCGCGCACCTGGTCAGGCATGGCGCGTCGGGCGGCCCAGTTCGTCATCGTCCCATCGGCCCAGCAGGACTCGTGCACGACAGCATAGAGCGGATTTCGCCCCGAGAACGGCAGCGCCGCCGCCAGGTCGTGCCGGAACGCCGCCGAGTCCGGGTCCAGGTCGAGCAGGTAGTGCAGCTTCTCGGGCCCGTCCGAGGAACCGAGGTAGTGACCGAGGAGGCGGATGCGCTCCCCCGTCGCCCGTGCACCGCCGGGCAGGGCGATCCCGTCTCTGGATTCGGCGAGGTCGATCAGTCGCTCCATCCTCTCGCGGTCTCCGGGGAACGCACGGTAGTGCTGCTCGGATTTGCGGATCATCCCCTGCCAGGTCCGCCCGTAGATGTCGGCCGGGTCGATGCCGATCGCCGGCAGACCGCCGGTGAAGTACACCTCGTCGAGCGAGGAGGCGTGGGCGGAGACATATCGCAGGGCGGTGAAGCCGCCGAAGGACTGCCCCAGCAGGGACCAGGAGTCGATGCCGAGGTGGTTCCGCAGGATCTCCGCGTCCTCGACGATCGAGTCGGCCCGGAAGCATGCGAGCGCCTCGGCGATCGCTGACGGGTCCTCCCCCACCGCTTCGAGACCGGTGATGGAACCGGCTGTGGAGCCGATGGGGCTCGACCGGCCGGTGCCGCGCTGGTCGAGCATGATGACCTGGAAGTCCTCGAGCGCACGCGAGATCCAACTGCCGGGGCTCACCGGCGTGACCGGACGCGGGGCCTCGACTCCCGGCCCGCCCTGCAGGAAGACGAGGCAGGGCTTCTGACTGTCCGCCTCGGTGGCGATGATCCGCGCGAAGACGCTGAGCGTCTCCGGCAGGCTCACCTGCGCACGTCCGAAGTGGTCGAACCCGGCGTCGAAGGTCACGTCGCGGAAGTGCAGGCCCCCGCGTGTCCAGGAGTGCTGGTCGACCGCGCTCACAGCTGTGCGGCCAGGGCTCTGAGGCGCTTGAGTGAGGAGTCCTTGCCGAGGATCTCCATCGACTCGAACAGCGGCGGGGAGACCTTGCGGCCGGAGACGGCGACGCGCAGCGGACCGTAGGCCAGTCGCGGTTTGATCTCCATCTCGGTCACGAGCTTCGCCGAGAGCACCTCCTCGAGCTTCGCCGTCGTCCATTCCTCCAGTCCTTCGAGGACGTCGAGCGAGGCGGCGAGCACCTCGGGTGCGGAGTCCTTGAGCGTCTTCATCCCGTCCTCGGCTATGACCAGATCCGCGTCGGAGGTGAAGAGGAACGCCAGCAGATCGGGGGCTTCGGCGAGCAGCTTCATCCGGGTCTGCACGAGCGGTGCCGCCTGGTCGAGCACGGCCAGCTGAGCGTCCGTCGGTTCGGCGGGCAGCACCTCGGCGGCCTGGAGATAGGGCACGAGGCGGTCGCGGAAGTCGGTGGGCTCGAGGAGGCGGATGTGGTCGGCGTTGATGGCGGTGGCCTTCTTCACATCGAAGCGGGCCGGATTGGGCAGGACATCGTGGATGTCGAACGCCTCGGTGAATTCCGCGACGCTGAAGACGTCGCGGTCAGGTGCGATGGACCAGCCCAGCAGCGCGAGGTAGTTGATGAGCCCCTCGGGGATGAACCCGTTCTCGCGGTGGAGGAACAGGTTCGATTCGGGATCGCGCTTCGACAGCTTCTTGTTCCCCGCCCCCATGACATAGGGCAGGTGACCGAACTCGGGCGTCGCCTCGGCGACTCCGATGGCCTTGAGTGATTCGTAGAGGGCGATCTGACGCGGGGTGGAGGACAGGATGTCCTCACCGCGCAGCACATGGGTGATGCCCATGAGCGCATCGTCGACGGGATTGACCAGGGTGTACAGCGGCTGGCCGTTCGTGCGGACGACGACGTAGTCGGGTACGGAGCCGGCCTTGAACGTGATCTCTCCGCGGACCAGGTCGGTGAAGGTGATGTCCTCATCGGGCATGCGCACCCGCCATACGGGCTCGCGGCCCTCGGCGCGGAAGGCGGCTTTCTGCTCCTCGCTCAGATCGCGGTCGAACCCGTCGTAGCCGAGCTTCGGGTCGCGCCCGGCTGCCCGGTGACGGGCTTCGACCTCTTCGTTCGTCGAGTAGGACTCGTAGATGTGCCCGCCGGCCTTGAGCTTCTCGATGACCTCGGTATAGATCTCACTGCGCTGGGACTGACGGTAGGGACCGTTGTCACCGCCGACCTCGATGCCTTCGTCCCAGTCCAGTCCCAGCCATCTGAGGGCTTCGACGACCTGCCCGAAGCTCTCCTCGGAGTCGCGGGCGGCGTCGGTGTCCTCGATGCGGAAGACGAACTTCCCGCCGGTGTGCTTGGCGTAGGCCCAGTTGAACAGGGCTGTGCGAACCATGCCGACGTGAGGGGTGCCGGTGGGTGATGGGCAGAAACGAACTTTGACGCTCACGATTGTCCTTCTGTGGTGTGTGCTGTGTGAGTCTATGGTGCGTGGTGTGTGAGTCTGTGGTGCGTGGTCCGGGAGCCGGCGGGGTGCGGTGGCGCGGATCGTACCGAGGCCGCGGGTCGCGCCGGCGCCGCCGGGAGCGGATTCGCCGAGGCGATCGTGCCTCAGGCGTCCATGACCGGGTTCGACAGAACCCCGAGGCCCTCGATCGCGATGTCGACGCGGTTGCCAGCGACGATCTGGCCGACTCCGGCCGGCGTCCCAGTGAGGATGACGTCGCCGGGCAGCAGGGTGATCGTCTCGGACAGGTGCTCGATGAGGGTCGGGATGTCGAAGATGAAGTCGGCGGTGGTGCCGTCCTGCTTCTGATCCCCGTCGACCCAGGACCGGATGCTGACTTCGTCGACGTCGAGGTCGGTTTCGATCCAGGGCCCCAGCGGGCAGGAGGTGTCGAAGCCCTTGGCCCTGGACCACTGCTTGTCGGCCTTCTGGATGTCGCGGAGGGTGACGTCGTTGCCGGCTGTGAAGCCGAGGACGTGGTCCATGGCGTTCTCGGCCCTGACCCCCTTGGCCACACGTCCGATGATCACGGCGAGCTCGGCCTCATAGGAGACGTGTTCGCTGATGGCGGGCAGTCGGATGGGGTCGCCGGGACCGATGACCGAGGTGTTCGGCTTGAAGAAGGTCAGCGGAGAGGCCGGCACCTCATTGCCGAGCTCAGCGGCGTGATCGGCGAAGTTGCGGCCGACGCCGATGACCTTCGAGCGCGGCAGGATGGGACTGACCAGACGCACATCGTCGAGCTTGAGCCTCTCCCCCGTCGATTGGGCCGGCGAGAAGAACGGGTCCGAGTCGAGGACGGCGAGCTCGAGGCCCGAGGTGTCCCAGGTCCCGTCGGTGATCGGCGGCACCTCACCCTCGACGACTCCGTACTTGGGTTCATCCTGATGCACAAATCTGGCAATACGCATGTGCCCCAGTCTAGTCAGTGCGTCGGCGCACCGATCACCGCGGCCAATGCGCGTGCTGCGGACTCGAGTTCCTCGCGGCTGCGGGCGACCACCTCGGCGGGGCGGCTGAGGGACCCGCTGGGTGCGTAGTCGTCCGGCGCGATGAGCAGCTGAGGCTGCTCGTCGGTGACCTCCATGCCCACGAAGCGGAGGATCTGATCGAGCTGCGCGCCGCCGTGGCCGCCGTAGCTGATGATCGTCGCCGGGCGGTCCTTCCATTCGACGAAGAGGTAGTCGATAGCGTTCTTCAGGCCCGCCGGATAGCCGCTGTTGTACTGCGGTGTGAGGAAGACGAGCCCATCGGAGGCGAGGATCTCCTCGGCCCAGGCCAGGGTGTGGGCGTGCTCGTAGTCGTGCAGAGCCGCCATCCGCGGTTCGTCGAGCAGCGGCAGAGCGATCTCGCGCAGATCGAGGATCCGGATGTCCGCGTCGACGGCCTCGGACATGACGGCGGCGATGGAATCGGCGAGCTGCCGGCCGATGCGCACCGTTCGGGTGCTGCCGACGATGATGCTGATGCGAGGGCGGGTGTGCGACATTATGGGGTCCTCCTGTGGTTGTCGGGCATCAGGCTGGATGGTGCAGAGTCCTGATGCGTTGGGCTTTCGCTCAACACAGTTGAATTTTGAACTATTCCGCCCGGCGTCCGCTCCCACCTGCGACACTGGAACCATGCACAATCCGTCGCATGCATCTCCGTCCCCTCGCCCCGAGGGTGTTCCCATGACCGAAGCATCCGGGACCTTCGATCTCGCGGCCATCGGTGCCGGGCTGCCTGCCGCCGCGCTCGTCGGGCAGCTCGCCGCCGCCGAGGCGGGCCCCTTCCCCCGCCTCGTCGTCGAGGCTCCTCCCGGCACCGGCAAGACCACGCTCGTGCCCCCGCTCATCGCCGACCACCTGGACAGCCGAGCCGCCGTGCGAGCCGGCACCGACAGCACCGATGTCGGGCCGCGCCGCGTCATCGTCACCCAGCCGCGACGGATGGCCGCCCGTGCCGCCGCCCGGCGGCTGGCCGCCCTCACGGACACCCGCCTCGGCGAGGAGATCGGCTTCACGGTCCGCGGCGAGGCGCGGACCTCGGCGCGGACCCGCATCGAATTCGTCACCACCGGTGTGCTCCTGAACCGGCTGCTGCGCGACCCCGAGCTCGGCGGAGCCTCGGCGGTCGTCCTCGACGAGGTGCACGAACGTCAGCTCGACACGGACCTCGTCTTCGCGATGTGCCGGGAACTCATCGACTTGCGCGAAGATCTCGCACTCGTCGTCATGTCGGCGACCCTCGACGCCGGCCTGTGGGCTGAGAAGTTCGGCGCGGTGCGGCTGTCGGCAGCTGCCGATGCGCATCCCCTCGAGATCCGGTGGGCAGCGGCGCAGGAGAAGCCGCTCGATGCCCGGGGTGTGAGCCGGGACTTCCTCGACCACATCGCGCAGACGACGCTCGCTGCTCTGTCGCAGGACAGCGGCGATGTCCTCGTCTTCGCTCCCGGTGCTCGTGAGGTCGAGGAGGTCGCCGCCCGCATCCGCCGCGGCCTGCCCGAGGATTCCGCGGCAGACAGTGCCGACGTCGAGGTGCACACCCTCACCGGCCGGACCCCGGCGAAGGAGCAGGATGGGATCCTGCGGCCCCGCACCTGCAGGGCGGGTGGGCGCCGCGTCATCGTCTCGACGGCAGTTGCGGAATCGGCCCTGACGGTTCCCGGGGTCCGCATCGTCGTCGATTCGGGTCTGGCACGCGGCCCGCGCTTGGACACCCGTCGGCGGATGTCGGGACTCGTGACGATGCGGGAGTCGAAGGCCTCGGGAACTCAACGCGCGGGTCGAGCCGCCCGACAGGGACCCGGCATCGCGTACCGCTGCATGAGTGAGGCCGATTGGGCAGGTCTGCCCGAGCACACACCCGCCGAGATCTCGACAGCCGATCTCACCTCGGCGGTCCTACAGCTCGCAGTGTGGGGCGGGGACGAGTCCCTGCTGCCCGAACCGATGCCCGAGGGACCGCGGAAGCTGGCGATCGGCAACCTCACAGCCATCGGGGCGGTCGAATCCGCCGAGGCGGGTGCCGGCAGCGCACGGCTGATCGTCACCGAGCTCGGACGCACGATCGCCCGGATTCCCGCCTCCGTCTGGTCGGCCAGGGGGCTGCTCGACGGAGCCGCGCTGCTGTCGCCGACCGCTGCCGCCGAGGCGATCGCCGTCATCGAATCCGAACAGCGTGCCCCGGGCGCCGACCTCACTGCGCTGCTGCGCCAACTGCGTCGGAGCAGGGATCCTCGCTTCGGTCAGGACACGAAGCGGTTCGCAGGGCTGGCCGCGGAATTCGCGCCGACATCGGCGGGCACCCACACGGCTCTCGATCCGGACGATCTCGGGCTCGTCACCGCTCTGTCCCAGCCGCTGCAGATCGCCCGGCTGCGCAGCGCCTCGGAGTCCGAATACCTGCTCGCCTCGGGGACGGCCGCGACGCTGCCGCGCGATTCGTCTCTCACAGGCGCTGCATGGTTGGCGATCTCCGAGGTCGGGCTGGTCGGTTCCAGAGCGCTCATCCGCGCGGCTGCCATCATCGACCAGGACACTGCCGAGCTCGCCGGTGCCGGGCTGCTGGCCGCGGAGGAGACCGCGGTGTTCGACCAAGGACGGGTGCGAGCGGTGCGCCGGACCCGCCTCGGCGGGATCGAGCTCTCGGCCACACCGATCACAGCCGGTCCCGAACTGGCACGCACGGCGATCGCCGAATCCGTACGCACCCGCGGCGCACGCGAAGTGCTGCGTCCCTCGGACTCCTTCGAATCCCTGCGTGCCCGGCTCGGCCTGCTCCGCTCCGTCTTCGGCGAGCCCTGGCCGGACGTGCGCTGGTCACATCTGGAGCAGACTCTGACCGACTGGTGCCCGGACGCGCTCGACCGGATGGCTAAGGGCTCGGATTCCGGCCGGGTGGACCTCGTATCGGCTCTGCGCACCCTGCTTCCCTGGCCGGAGGCCGCACGGCTTCGCGAATTGGTCCCGGAATCGCTCGAGGTGCCCAGCGGATCGCGCATCCGCCTGGACTACCCGGAGCCCGAACGGGCCGATGACGGCCCGGTTCTCGCGGTCAAGCTCCAGGAGTGCTTCGGCTGGGAGGCGGTCCCGCGCATCTGCGATGGGAGGGTGCCGGTCACCCTCCATCTGCTCTCCCCCGCCCGACGTCCGCTCGCTGTCACCGCCGATCTCGCCTCCTTCTGGGCCAATGCGTACTCACAGGTCCGCGCCGAGAACCGGGGACGCTATCCGAAGCACCCCTGGCCGGAGGATCCGCTGAGCGCACCCGCGATGCGGGGCACGAAGCGGTCTGGGACAATGAACCGGTGACCTCAGCACCCGCCCGTCCTGCCGCGCCGACGACCTTCGGCCGAGGCGATGTCCTGCCCGCCCGCACCTGGCGGCGGATGCGGGACGAGCACGCCGCGGCGGTCGCCGCGCGCACCGATGCGCACATCGCCCGGCGGATGCGCGGCGAGGCCCATCCCGTCGAGGACTTCCTGTTCACCTAC
Source organism: Brevibacterium renqingii (assembly GCF_017808095.1). Taxonomy (NCBI): domain Bacteria; kingdom Bacillati; phylum Actinomycetota; class Actinomycetes; order Micrococcales; family Brevibacteriaceae; genus Brevibacterium; species Brevibacterium renqingii. The sequence goes on from NZ_JADBHG010000001.1 coordinate 229,010, forward strand.
TATCCGTTCAAGGTCGGGCAGCTGGCGAAGTGGAACCCCGGGCCCGGCATCCGCCTCGAGCTCGAAACCGATGCCGATCGCCAGTGCTTCGATCGTCGCTGGTACCGCCTCGACCACGCAGGCACGAACGCCGAGTTCGATCTCGACGCCTGGCAGGCCGATCGGGGGGACGGAGCGAAGTTCATCGCCTCACTCCTCGCCGCCACCCTGCACCGGGAAGCGAACTTCGGCTGCTTCGGGATCCATGAATGGGCGATGGTCTACCGGCTGAGCGAGGAGGAGCGCCGCCATCAGCAGGTGCCCCTGCGTCTCAGCCCGGCCGAGACCGATGCCGTGGTCGAGGGCCATCGCATCCAGTGCTCGCACCATGATGCCTTCCGCTTCTTCACCGAACCGGCACGGCCGTTGAACACGCTGCAGCCGAGCCGGTCCGGCATGATCGACAACGAACAACCCGGGTGCCTGCATGCGGGCATGGACCTCTACAAATGGGCGATGAAGATCGGACCGGTCGCGCCCTCGGCTCTCGTCCTCGACTGCTTCGATCTCGCCCTCGACATCCGCACTCTGGATATGGAAGCCTCTCCCTATGACCTGCGCGGATGGGGCTACGGAGTCGTCGCCGTCGAGACCGCAGCAGGCAAGGCCGAGTACATGCACCGGCAGAAGGAATTCTCCGCACGTGCCCAGGCGCTCCGGCGGCGGCTGCTCGAGTCCCTGGGATCCGCAGGCGTGCGGCCGCGCTGAACGCCGCGTTGAACGGGGGCGGACTTCACAGGCTGGACACGATCGGCGCTCGGCTGCCGTGACGCCTACTCTCGACGTCATGCGCGCCATCGTCTTCGAAGAGTTCTCCGTCCGTCCCGAGCTGCGGGACATCGCTGCCCCGGTCGCCCCCGCTGCCGGGGTCGTCATCGACGTCGAGGCCACAGGGGTGTGCCGCAGCGATCATCATGCCTGGACCGGTCACGATGAGTCGATCCGCCTGCCGCACGTTCCCGGGCATGAGCTGGTCGGTCGAGTCGCCTCGGCGGGGGTCGGTGTGGAGGAATTCCATGTCGGTCAGCGGGTGACCGTGCCCTTCGTCTGCGGGTGCGGGCGCTGCCGCTGGTGCCGCTCCGGCAATGCGCAGGTCTGTCCGGATCAGACCCAGCCGGGCTTCACCCATTTCGGCTCGTGGGCCGAGCAGGTCGTCATCCACCAGGCCGATGCGAATCTCGTGTCCGTGCCCGAGGAACTGCCTGCCGCCGCCGTGGTCGGACTCGGCTGTCGATTCGCCACCGCCTTCCACGGACTGCGCGTGCGGGCGGAGCTGACCGCCGGTGAGACGGTGGCCGTGTTCGGCTGCGGGGGCGTGGGACTGTCGGCGATCATGATCGCTCGAGCCCTCGGCGCCGAGGTCGTGGCCGTCGACGTCAGCCGGGCCGCCCTCTCGTCGGCTCGTCGTCTCGGTGCGGTCCGAACCGTCGACGCCGGCGGGCTGAGCCCGGAGGAGCTGAGCGCCGAGGTCGTCTCCCAGGTTCACGGCGAGTGCCCGGACGGGGTGGCCGTGACCGTCGACGCGCTGGGCCGTGAGGATACGATCCGGGCGGCCATCGGCGCTCTGGCGCCGTTGGGCCGGCATGTGCAGATCGGTCTGCTGCCGCAGGCGCCGGTCGTCGATCTGCCGCGCGTGATCGCACTCGAACTCAGTGTGCTCGGCTCCCACGGCATGGCCGCCGCCGACTATCCCGAGCTCGTCGACCTCGTGGTGCAGGGGCGACTGCGCCCGCAGGATCTCGTCACCACCGTCATCGGCCTCGCCGACGCGCCGGAGGCGATGGAGGCCATGAGCCTGCCTGCGGCATCGGCCGGGATGACGATCATCGACCTGGCGCGGTGATCGCCTCCTCCGCTCACACCACGACGGTCAGGATTCACACCATGACGGCGAGGACGACGGCCGCTTCCTGACCGGTCCAGCGCCCCAGCAGCCGACCCTCGGTTCCTTCGGCCGGTGAGTCGAGGCTCAGCCGGTGCAGCATTTCGACGTCGCGGGCACCGGGCAGCGGTCCCGTCCCGAAGGCTTGGGCCACCTCGGTGATCTCATCGATCCGTCGTCCGTCTTCGTCGACGCGGAACTGCTTCGCCGAGGTTCCGGCCGTGGCGATGGCCTCGTCGAGGCGTTGGCGGAAGACCGGATCGCCCATACCCGCGTAGACCCAGCGTTTGCCGAGCACGGAATGCTCCATGGTCGCGATCAGGTGCTCATCGGCACCGTCGAGCGGGGCTCCGCGGTAACTCAGCGGAACCTGGAAGTGTCGGTCGCCGCTGCGGACGATGTGCACTTCGAGGCCGACCTCACCGGCGGGATCATCGAATCGGTAGGACGTGACCGGCTCGAGCGGTGCGGAACCGAGATCGAGGTCCGCCGCCCAGTCCTGTGCGGCCACCCATTCGGTGACGACCTCGAGCTTGCCGGGATTGAGCTGCGCGGCATAGATATCAGCCATGACGGTTCCTCCTGACGTCGGTGTTCGGGGCGGGCTCAGGCCTTGCGGGTGCCGGGGATCCACTCTCCGTCGACGACCTCGTAGTCGGCGAAGACGGCGGGGGCTTCCTCCCGCATGACCTCGCCGATCTTGTTGAACACGAGGCGGATCTCCTCTTCGGCGCCCTTGGCGGTGCGCATCTCGATGACGTGGCGCAGAGAGCGCAGGTTCGCGGTGTAGACGATGCCGGTGGCCAGTCCTTCGGGGGCGAAGCGGCGCATGAACGAGGTCATGTGCTTCTTGTGGGAGAACTTCGTGCCCTCCTCGTCGAGTTCGAAGTGCTCGGCCATCCACTTCTGATGCTCCTCGAGCGTGTCGAGGACCTTCAGGGAGCGCTCCATCAGCTCGGGATCCTCACGGGCCCATTCGGGGAACCAGAACGGGATGTCGGACAGGCGCACATAGCGCAGGGACTCCTGCGAGAACGCGGAGCCGGCGCGGTGGCGGATGAGCTCGTGGGTGAGCACGCGGGAGACGTTGTGGAGGACGAACGTGAAGTTCGCGTGTTCGAGCACGGAACCGTGCTGGGAACGCACGACATTGCCCAGGTACTGAGCGGAATCGGTGCGCACTCGGGAGACGTTCGGATTGAGTCCGGGCTCCCAGGAGCGGTAGCACATGCGGCCGGAGAACTCGAGGAGATCCTCGGCGTCGGGCGAATCGGCCTCTTCGACGCGATCGGCCCAGTTGTTGCCGCCCACCTCATCGAGGTACGTCCTCATCGCTTCCCAATCGATGCTGGGTTTGGCGAGCAGTTCAACGGACGGTTCGACCTGGCGCATGGCTCTCCTTGTGCAGGGTGCAGTTGTTCTGGTGCAGAGTGCAGTCGTTCAGCGGTGGAGTGTGATTCCCAATCCTACAGACCCGAACACTATCCCACAGACCCGAGCAAAAGGGGTGGATTCTCAGATCGCTACCGATATCTCCGACCGAATCTGACCATGAGCACGACCGACCCGCCGCCGAAGAACACGACGCCGACGGCTGCGGCGATCGTGGCGATCAGCTGCGACCGTCCGGGAGCATCGATGACGATCCCGGTCAGCGTCATCACAACGAGGAATCCGCAGGCGAACGTCAGCAGCACCGCGGATGTGATGCCCAAGAGCAGTCCGCGCCGGGTGCCCATGCCGACCAGCTGCATGCTGCCGGCCACAATGCCGGCAGCGAAGAATACAGCTACGAAGAGCCCGGCCATCAGACCCGCGCCGATGAGCATGATCAGTCCGACGACGACGAACAGGCACGAGACGAGGATGAGCAGCACCGCCTCACGCCGCTGTCTGCGCCAGGCATAGGTGAAGATCGCCTGCAGCTCGTCGTCGCTCACGGTTCGGCCCGCCCCCAGACCCGGTCGGCGCAGCGCGTCACCGGCCGCACCGGCACCTGGTCGGAGACGACGAAGGCCCATGCCTCGGGTTCTTCCACCATCACCGAGGCGGCCCCTGCGCGATCGAAGACGACCGCGGCTCCGTCGTCGATGGCCAGTCCCGGGCCGGGCAGCTCGCCGGAGCCGATCCAGTCATGGAACGTCTCCGCGCGGTCGGCTTCACCGTGGAAGTGCGGGCATGCGCTGCCGGAGATGAACCCGAGCCCGTCGTTGAGCGGCGCCAGCTGTCCGAAGGAGTCGGTGGATGAGGCATCGAACCAGCAGTTCGCTCCCGCGCTGATGCCGGCCAGGATGACTCCGCCGGCGGCGGCCTGTCGGAGGGCATCGTCGACCCCATGCCGTCGCCACAGGGCGAGGAGGTTGACGGTGGATCCACCCCCGACATAGACGAGGTCCATGTCCAAGAGCATGCTCGGATCCGAATACTCCTGCCCGGCCTGCCCGAACAGGGACAGAACATGTGTCTCGACACGTTCGGCGAAGGCGTCTTCGAAGCGCTGGATATAGGCGGGGTCGTCGCCGGAGGCCGTCGGTACGAAGCAGACACGCAGGTCAGAGACCGCGTTCGGGCTCTCCGTCCCGACATCGGGGCGCGGCGCACGTTTCCGGCGATTCACCCGTGCCTGTTCTGCCATCTTCAGCAGGCGATCGTCGATCACGGAGCTCCCGTCCTCCGCCATCGAGAATCCGCCGCCGCCGAGGGCCACGATCGTGCCGTCGACTCTCTTCTCGTTGCGAATGTCGGGGCACCCGGTCTCGTTCCTCAGGGCACGCGATGGGTCCATTTGTCGGTCCCGAACTTCTCCTCGACGAGGGTCTGCGCCCTCTCCAGCTCGGCCTCGGTGTAGGTGTCGTAGGAGGCGCCGTACCGGGAGGCGAAGGTCTCGGCCATGACGTCGATGATGTCCTTCCGGGCCTCACCGGTCTGGCTGCGCAGCGGATCGACGCGCTTCTTCGCGCTCGAAACTCCTTTGTCGGAGATCTTCGCCTCGCCGATCCGCAGGACTTCAACCATCTTGTCGGCGTCGATGTCGTAGCTCATCGTCGCGTGGTGGAGCAGCGTGCCGTCGCGCAGGCGCTTCTGAGCGGCGCCGCCGATCTTGCCGCCTGTCGACGAGATGTCGTTGATGGGCTTGTAGAAGGCGTCGACGCCGAGGCTGGCCAGCGCTGCCAGCACCCATTGGTCGAGAAAGACGTAGGACTCCTCGTAGTCGAGCCCGGCGACGAGGGCGGGCGGGACGAACATCGAATAGGTGATGCAGTTGCCGCCCTCCATGAACATGGCACCACCGCCGGAGATCCTGCGGACGACCTGGACGTCGTGCTTCTCCACGCCTTCGGGACGCAGCTCGTTGACATAGGACTGGAAGGCACCGATCACGGTTGCGGTGTCCTCCCATTCCCAGAACCGCAGCGTCGGCTTCCTCCGTCCGGCGGCGACCTCTTCGAGCAGCACCTGGTCGAGGGCCACGTTCACCTGGGTCGGCAGGACCTCGCCGCGGATGACCTGCCAATCGAAATCGGTGAAGTTCGCGGCCGAACCGAGGGCACGGCGGACGACCGTGGCGATGTCGGCCGTCGAGAAGCCGTGCATGGCCAGCTCGGAGCCGTAGCCGGCGAGCGCGGAGTCGAGTCGCTGGCGCAGTGCCGCATTGTCGGCGTTGACGCTGGCGCCTTCGAGTGCCGGTGCCAGGTCGAAATACGCTTCTTCGGGTTCGAGGAAGAAGTCGCCGGAGATCTTGACCTCGGTGATGGTCTTGCCGTCGGTGGTCACATCGGCGACTACGAGCTTGCCGCCGATGACCTTAAATTCGCCGTGGAAGTGCTGCGTCTCGTTCGTCATGCTTCCCAACCTACTCCCCCGTCAGCGAGTTCCACAGAAAGCGGTAGCTCAGAGCCCGGGTGAATGCCGTCTGCTCATTGTCCGAGGCCGCCGAGTGCCCGCCTTCGGTGTCTTCGAAGAACCAGACGTTCTCGATGCCCTGTGCCTGCATCCGCGCGGCCATCTTCCGTGCCTGGACGGGACCGACCCGATCGTCCGAGGTCGCTGTCCAGAACAGCACGGGCGGATAGTCCCGGTCGGCCTCGATGAGGTGGTACGGCGAGAACGTGCGGATGAATTCCCAGTCCTCGCCCACGTCCGGGTCTCCGTATTCGGCCTTCCACGAATAGCCGGCGCTGAGCTTCGTGTATCGCCGCATGTCGAGCAGTGGCACGCCGCAGGAGACGGCGCCGAAGAGCTCGGGGTACTGGGTGAGCATGTTCCCGACCAGAAGGCCGCCGTTCGAACCTCCGGCGCAGGCGAGTCGTTTCGGGTTCGTCACCCCGCGATCGATGAGGTCACGGGCGACCGCCGCGTGGTCCTCAAAGCATAGTAGCCGGTTCTCCCGCATCGCCGAGGTGTGCCAGTCGGGTCCGTATTCGCCGCCCCCGCGGATGTTGGCCAGCACATAGACGCCCCTGCGTGCCGTCTCCACCCCTGTGCGCCGGCTCAGCCAGCCGATGCCGACGACGGGCGAGTACACGGGGGTGCGGCTGACTTCGAAGCCTCCGTAGCCGTCGAGCAGCGTGGGGTTGCCGCCGTCGAGTTCGATGTCCTCGTCGCTGATCTGGAAGTACGGGACCTTCGTGCCGTCGGCGCTGGTGGCGAAGTGCTGTTCGACCCTCAGCCCATCGGACGGGAACAGTGCGGCTGCGGACTTGATCACCTCGGCGTCGGCTTCGTCTCCCTCGGACGAGGGGGCCTCCGAGGCGCCATGCGACGGTGTGCCCAATGTTCCGTACGACAGAGTCGAGGGGGTGAGGAAGCCTGTGCTGACCATCCAGTAGTCGTTGGCGGTCGCCGGGTCGAACTTGTCGACCGCGGCGAGCCCGACCATGTGATTAGCCGGCACCCCCGGCAGTGCGGACTCGGCGAAATCGTTTTCGAGGTCGAGGACGACCAGCTTCGACTGCACATCGGCCAACAGCTCGAGGACGAGGAAGTCATGGGTGAAGGTGAATGACTGCAGCGATGTGTGCTCGTCGGGGGTGAAGATCACCCGAGGAGTGATCTCACCGGCCTTGACGTCGGCGATATCGGCGATGGCGAGTCCTCCGGCGGACACCACGGCGGTGCCTGCGTCCCAGGACGACTGCGGTCGGAAGAGCACCAGATCGCGCTCGAAACCGACCTGGACGTCGGTCGGGACCTCGACCGTGGTGATTGCCTCCTTCCACACTTCGGGGTCGGCGGAGACAGTCCCATCGGCCTCCTTGATGTCATCGAGGTCGAGGAAGCTGAATCGGGAGTTGAAGAAGTCGATGGCGTCATCGAGGACGACCCGATCGGTGGTCTCTGTGCCGGGCCTGACGTCGCTGCCGACGAAGATGGCGACATGGTTACGGGGCACCTCGGCGACGATCGGAGCCTCGGACACATCCTGCCCGCGTCTGAGCGCTCTGGCCTGGCGGGCGTAGGACGAGGTCGTCAGGGAGTCCTCGTCGGTCTCGGTCGCCACGAGCACGGTGTCGTCGTCGAGCCAGGCCAGTCGCGTCTTGGCAGCCGGGATGTCGAAGCCGCCGTCGACGAACTCCTTGTCCTCGAGATCGAATTCGCGGACACGATGTGAGTCTCCCCCGTCAGGCGACAGCAGGACGAGAGCGCGACGATTGTCGCTGCGGCGGACCATCGCTCCTGACCAGACCCATGCCGTGTCCTCACGGGCGGCCAGCTCGTCGAGATCGAGCAGCACTTCCCAGTCGGGTGTCGGAGTGCGGTAGCTGTCCCAGGTCGTACGTCGCCACAGTCCCTTCGGGTTCGTCTCGTCCCGCCAGAAGTTGAAGAAGTGTTCTCCGCGTTTGGTGACCATCGGGATCCGGTCGTCGGAGTCCAGTGCGGTGCGCAGTTCGTCTGAGATGGCGTCGAAGAGTCCGTCGTGGAAGCGGTCGAGCGTCTTCGCGTTCTGCTTTCTGACCCAGTCGAGCTGTGCTTCGCCGGTGATGTCCTCGAGCCAGAGGTTCTCGTCGTCGGGCATCTCAGCGCTCGTCGTCGGGGCTGTACTCTCTTCACGCATGCCACCCATCCTAGTGAATGCTGTCGCGGCTGCCACTGTGTGCGGACGGGCGCAGCATGACCAGCCCGAGCTGCCCGACCGGCGCCAACAGGCCGCGCTGGGTTGACGCCGACGTCTCATCGCCTCTGTCTGCGGTGCTCCCAGGTGCCGATGCACAGGAGTTCTTCGGCAGGACTGAGCGGATCGTCGTCGGCCTCGAATACCTCGACTCCGATGGTCTTCCCGCCGATGTCGATCATCGATGGCTGCGAGTCCCGAGGGCGGAACCGCCACGGGATCAGCACATTGATCGACGGATCGGCACCCGGCGGACTGGCATCGGCCCCCGGCTGATCGGTGTGCGACGGGTCGGCACCCGGCGGACTGGCATCGGCGCCTGGCGGGCCGGTATTCGACGGAGCGGCGCCCGGCGGGTCGGCACCCGGCGGGTCGGCACCCGGCGATCCGCGGCCGTCCTGGATGCTGGGAGGAGCGTTCGCCTCCGTTACGACTTCGCCCCGGACCAGTGCAGGGTCGGGGCCGCTGATCGGTTTGGTGCGTGAGCGATAGTGGTGCCCCGTCGGGGTGCTCACCTCGAGCTCATCCGGTGTCGCCTCGTGCCGCCACCCGGAGAGTTCCTTAGCAAAATTGCAGGCGGCGCACAGTCCGGAGGAATTGACCCAACCGGTCGTTCCGCCCGAAGCGTACGAATCGGCATGATCGGCATGTTTGATGGGCGCTTCACACCACGGCGACCTGCAGACGTCGTCACGGAAGACGACCATGCGCCTGAGCAGACCGGAAAACTCCCTTCGGCGGGAATCCATGCGTACGAGCTGGCCGTCTTCCGGTCGTGTGTACATCCGCCGAACGAACACGGCCGCCTCGTTCTCGGTCACGAAATCCCGGGCAGCCTGCGCCGGGATCGGACCACATCCCGGGAACCAGGCAGCTTCGGCTCCGGGCTCGAACAGACTGCTGGCCTGCATGATGAGGTGGACTTCTGTGGGCACTGCGGCTGCGGATGCCTGTCCCGTGAGACGTTCGACCAGAAGATCGACGGCGATCTGGCTCTGCGTCCGACCTGATGATTCTCCGGTGGCGATGAGTGACTGCGCCGACTTCTGGAGATTGGCAAAGGCGGCCACCGCCTGCGGCATCGGAAGCAGCGCCGTCAGATAGGCCATGTTCCCCGGGGCAGGGCGCACACTCACCGACCGCTCCTCGACACGACGTTCAAGGTGTTTGACCGCAGCCCGTTGATCGAGCTGTTGGGCCAGTGCGCGGACTTCGTTCCCGAGTCGCTTGACTCCGGCTTCGGGGAGGCGCTCTGCCATGCGCTCATCGAGTTCGTGCTTCTTCTCGCGCGGCAGCCAATCGGATTCCCTGGCGACGACCCGCGCCTTCTCCTCGGAGATGTCCCCGCTCTTCATCGCCGCATACGTCCTGGGCAGATCCATGAGCAGTGTGCGGGAGAACTTCAGCAGCCCATCGCCGCGCGAACGGGAGACCCTGCGCGCCAACGCGATCTCCGCCCCGAGACCGCGGCCCTGCTTCTCACTGGCCACTCCGTCCTCGGCCTCACGGTTCCTCCGGAGCATGTCGAAGGTCAGGGTCTCCCGAGCCTGAGCTGCCGCGCTCGCCGAGTTCAACTCCTCCAGGGCGGCGATCCGGTCGATCGCCTCTTCCTCGGTCTTCGCCGGCGGCAGTTCGGACAGGGAACGGCGCCACCGATGGATCTCGGTGAGAACGTCCGGAACCTGCTCTGCTTCCATGACTCCGACACTATACGGCGGCACTGACACGACTTCATTTGCGCCTGTCTTCCGAGGTCACGCCATCTCCATGGGCTCCCGCAGGCGCTCTTCAGCCGAGTTCCTCGCCGGTCGTCTCGCGGGCCAGGAGACTCATCATCAGGACTGCCGCGACGACGAGCACTCCGGTGAGGACGAACGTCAGCGTCAGGCCGAGCACCGGCCACATGAAGGCTCCGAACACGATCGGGGCGATGCCCGTGGCCACGCGGGAGGCCGCCGAGGCCCAGCCGAATCCCGAACCGCGCAGCCGGGTCGGATAGAGCTCGGACACGTATGTGTACAGGGCCGGGATCGCGACCTGGACGACGAAGCCGAAGCCGATGATCGCCGCCTTGGCCGAGAACGTCAGCTGCGAACCGGACGATTCGATGAACACTGCCGAGGCGACGAGCAGCACCGCCGAGGCGATGGCAGTCGAACCGAGCACCCATTTGCGTCCGAAACGTTCGACGGTGAGCGCTGAGACCACGACGCCGAGGATTCCGACCGCTGTCATCGAACCTGTCACGAGGAAGGCCGCCTGATCGGCCAGACCCTGCTGCTTGAGGATCCCGGGAAGCCATGTCAGCGCCGCGTAGTAGACGAGGAGGATGGAAACGAAGAGCGACCATGCCACGAGCGTCGTCCCGGCTGAGTGCCGCCACAGCTGCACCAGCTGGCCGCTCGCGGCGCGCCACCGTCCGTCGGCTTCGTCCCCTGAGCCGGAAGACGCGCTCGCGGGTACGACATGCGTCCATTCGCGCGCCTCGGCACCGGTGCGTGCGACCAGCCCGGCGATGACGGCGTCGGCCTCCTCGTAGCGACCGACCGAGGCGAGATAGAGAGGTGATTCGGGAATCCCGAACCGGACGGCGACGGTGAGCAGCGCCGGCACGATCATGATGAGCATGATCAGCCGCCAGTCGCCGAAGTCCAGCAGATACGCGGAGACGAAGGCGCACAGGGAGGCGCCGATCGGCCACCAGCCGTCCATGGCCGTGAGCACCCGGCCACGATGCCGGCTCGGAGTGAACTCCCCGACGAGCGCATAGTCGACGGGAATGCATCCGCCGAGTCCGAATCCTGCGAGGAAGCGGAAGAGGATGAACCATCCGTATGCGGGAGCGAAGGCTCCCGCGACCGTGAAGATCGAGAACACGAGGAGCGTGAGTGTGAAGGCTTTCTTGCGGCCGATGACATCGGCGACACCGCCCCAGATGAAAGCCCCGAGGGCCATTCCGATGAGGTTCGCCGCAGCGATCCAGGACGCCTGACCGACGCTGAGACTCCAATAGTCGCTGAGGAGCGGGATCAGAAATCCGTTGAGTGCGACGTCCCAGGCGTCGAACATGAACCCGAGCCCGCCGATGATGAAGATGGCGCCCTGGGTGCGCCATCTCCATGGCAGGTTGGCGATGACTTCGGAGGCTGTCGGTACCGACGCCGAGGTGGTGGTGGACACGAGGACACAGTACCCCATTTTGCGCATAATTGCGCAAATGAGTCAGGAAGGTTCTCGCTCAAGAGCGATCGTCGAAGAACACGGCAGGGACCACAGCACCTCCGGTCCGGCAGGTGTCCCGAGGCTCATGACAAGCACGAAGAGCGAAGGCGGGCACCGCGACCGTGATCGCGATACCCGCCTCAGCGCTGTCAGAGCGGAGCTCCCTCAGGCCAGACGCACGAGCCAGTTGTTCGTGTCCTCGACCCGGCCGTACTGGATGTCGAGCAGCGTCCTGCGCAGCTCCATGGTCTTCTCTCCGGCCGTCTCACCGTGGTCGATGGTGAAGTCCTCGCTGACGAGCTTGCTGATCGGCGTGATGACCGCGGCCGTGCCGCAGGCGAAGGCCTCGACGATCTCGCCGCTGGCCGCCCCCGCGCGCCACTCCTCGACGGAGATCTTGCGCTCCTCGGGCTCGAGTCCGAGCTGCGGTGCCAGCTCGAGCAGCGAGCGACGGGTCACGCCGTCGAGGATCGTGTCGCTGAGCGCCGGCGTGAGCAGCTTCCCGTCCTTGGTCACGAGCATGAGGTTCATGCCGCCGAGCTCGTCGATGTACTTGTTCTCCTCGGCGTCTGTGAAGAGCACCTGCTGGCAGCCCTTCGCGGCGGCCTCATTGGTCGCGACCAGCGAAGCCGCGTAATTGCCGCCGCACTTGGCGAACCCTGTGCCACCGGAGCCGGCGCGCTTGAGCGTGGGCGAGAGCCAGATGGACAGCGGCTTGATGCCGCCGGAGAAGTACGGTCCGGCAGGCGAGGCGATGACGTAGTAGTCGACTTCGTGGCTGGCCCGCACCCCGAGGAACCGTTCCGTCGCGATCATGAACGGGCGCAGGTACATGCTCGACTCGTCGGTGTCCGACTGCGGCGTCGGCACCCAGGCCTGGTCGACGGAGACCAGTGCCTTGAGCGAGTCGATGAAGTCCTCTTCGCTCAGCTGCGGCAGCGCGAGGCGCTCGGCGGAACGGTTGATGCGCGCGGCGTTGCGCTCGGGCCGGAAGGTCCAGACCGAGCCGTCGGCGTGACGGTACGCCTTGAGCCCTTCGAAGATCTCCTGCGCGTAGTGGAGCACTGCGGCGGCCGGGTCGAGCACCAGCGGGCCATAGGGCTTGACCTCATGCGCCTGCCAACCGTCATCGACCGTGTATCGGATGTGCGCCATGTGGTCGGTGAAGTACTGGCCGAAACCGGGGTCCTTCTTGATGTTCTCGCGCACCAGCTCGGGTTGCGGCTGAAGGTTCTTGAGAACGGTGAAATCTGTCATGGGAACTCTTTTCTCATTTGTGATGAGTGACACTGTCAGGGTAGTCCATCACCCCCGCGCACGTCGCACCGGGGTGACGTCCTCTTCCCCCTTGCAGCTGCTCTCCGCCCGTGCAACCGCTCTCCCGCCTGCCGCCGTTCTCGCACCTGCAACCGCCTTCCCGCCTGCAGTCGCTCTCCGCCCGTGCAGTCGGGGATGCCGTCCCCGAAGCGGCCGTGGCCGCCCCCGCCCGCCGCCGGTTCGGTCGGGGTCCGGCGGCGGAGGCGTTCTCAGCCCAGTCGCGCTGCGATCGCGTCGCCTACCTCGGCGGTGGAGCGCTTCGTGCCGTCGCGCTCGGCGAGATCGGCCTCGACGGCCGCTTCGATGGACTCGGACACGACATCGAGACCGAGGTGAGCCGCCATGAGCGAGCCCGAGAGGATCGATGCGGTGGGGTCGGCGATCTGCTGCCCGGCGATGTCGGGAGCCGAGCCGTGAATGGGTTCGAACAGGCTCGGCGCTGTGCCCTCGACATTGAGATTGCCCGAGGCGGCCAACCCGATTCCACCGGTCACCGCGGCCGCGAGGTCGGTGAGGATGTCGCCGAAGAGGTTATCGGTGACGATGACGTCATAGCGCTCCGGATCGGTCACCATATAGATCGTGCACGCATCGGTGTGCTCGTAGTTGACCGTCACCTCGGGATACTCCGCACCGACTTTCTCGACGACGCGCCGCCACAGGTGACCCGCGTGGACCATCACATTGTGCTTGTGCACATAGGTCAGCTTCTTGTTCCGGGCCTGGGCACGCCCGAAGGCATCGCGGACGGCCCGCTCGACGCCGTACCAGGTGTTGACCGAGACCTCGGTCGCCACCTCCTGAGGTGTATCGGTGCGCACCGATCCGCCCGAGCCGGTGTAGGAGCCCTCCGTGCCTTCGCGGACGACGACGAAGTCGATCTTGCCCGGATTCGCCAGCGGGCTGGTCACTCCGGCGAACAGCTTAGAGGGACGCAGATTGACCGCGTGTCCGAGTCCGAAGCGCATCTTGAGGATGACACCGCGCTCGAGCACACCCGAGGGCACGGACGGATCGCCGCAGGCGCCGAAGAAGATGGCATCGTGGCCGCGCAGCGATTCGAGCTCCTCATCGGTGAGCGTCTCACCGGTCTCGTGCCAGCGCTGGGCGCCGACCGTGTAATCGGTGAGTTCGAGTTCGACGGGCTCATCGGAGACCTCGATGGCTCGCTGGAGGACCTTGAGACCTTCGGGGACGACCTCGTTGCCGATTCCGTCACCGGGCATGACTGCGATTGAGAACTTCATAGTCAGACAATAGGTCGCGATCTCATCATTCAACTATCCTGTCCTACGATTCGGACAAGAGTCCGCGCCCTTGCTCCGTCGGCATGTTCTGCACCGTCTTCGGCATCGTCGCAAGCCCGCAGCGCTCCGGCAATCTCCTCGCCGGGGGCTCCGCTGTGTGCCACCATGAACAATTTCACGTCTCAATCACTGTTGCCGACTACACATCTGCGACGGGAGCGACGAAGATGGTCATAGCACCCCGAACCCCGTGGGGGCCACACCGACCAGCCCCGAGAGAAAGTCGATCATTGACCGAAACCATCCGCAATGCCCGTGCCGCAGCTCTGCCCGCCAAACTCTCCCGGTCATGGCTGCTCGTCAATGCTGCGAAGGAGGAGGCCTTCACTCCCGCACAGACCTCGGAAGCGGATTCCGTCATCTTCGACCTCGAAGCCTCCGTCGCCGACGATCAGAAGCTCCAAGCTCGCGACAACGTCGTGCGGGCCCTGGAATCCGGCATGTCGGCCTGGGTGCGGATCAACAAGATGGAATCCGAATTCTGGGACGATGACCTCGCCGCCGTGGCCATGCTCCCGGGCATGCGCGGAGTGATGCTGCCCGAGACCGAACGTCCCGAACAGGTCTCCTACACGGCTATGCGCGCCAAAGCCGGACTGCCCGTGCTCGCACTTCTCGAATCGGCCCGCGGAGTGGAGAACGCGACGAAGATCGCCGAGGCGCCGGGAACATTCCGCCTTGCGTTCGGGACGAATGACTTCCGCAAGGACACCGGTTTCTCCGGCGATCCGATGGCTCTGGCCTATGCGCGTTCGCGTCTGACCATCGCCTCGCGCATGGGCGGCCTGCCCGGTGCCATCGACGGCCCCTCGGCAGCCGATGCCGACGATGACAAGGTCCGCCAGGACGCCGAGGCGACTCATATGATGGGCATGACCGGCAAGCTCGTCCTCAACGTCGGCCAGGTCAATGCCCTCAACGAGGCGATGAGCCCGAGCGAGGACGAACGCCACTGGGCGCGCCAGATGCTCGAGGCCGCAGAAGGCGGATCCGAGATCACCGACGGCTCCTACCTGCCCCGGCTGGCCCGCGCGAAGAAGATCGCGTCCCTGGCCGACACGTACGGCCTCTGGAACGCTTGAGGTTCGAAAGGCAGCTGCGCCAGCCGGCCTGGCTGCTGTGGTCGCTTCTGCCGGCGCTCCTCCTCATCATCGCCTTCGGGCTGTGGGTGCGCCTCGAAGCACTCGGTCCCACTCCCGTCGACAGGACCTGGCTGGGTATCGTCGGCCTCGATCAGGAGACAGTCCCCTACTGGATCGCGGTCGTCCTCGCCGAGGTGGGCGGCGGGACGGGGGCGGTCACGTGCACAGGCGTATTGGCCGTGATCTTCGCCCTGCGGCGACGATTCCGCGCCGCAGCCTTCCTCGTCTCGGCCATGGGCGCAGGCATCATCACGTCCGGACTGCTCAAGATCGTCGTCACCCGCCTCCGCCCGGTCGAGCAGCTCTATGAATCGACCGGGTTCTCCTACCCCTCGGGCCATTCGATGGGAGCGGCCGCCCTGGCCACGAGCCTGGCGATCATCGCTGCCCGCGCCCACGGCAGGCGTGGCCGAACCGAACATGCGGCAGACACGGACGCCGAAGCCGACTTCTCGGCCGACCCCCTCCCCGCACCCGCACCCACATCCGCACCCGCACCGAGGCTGCGCTTCCACTGGTCCTTCGTCCTCGCCGCGATCTGGATCCTGACGATGATGTGGTCACGCACCGCCCTGCAGGTCCACTGGCTCACCGACACGATCGCCGGCGCGCTCGTCGGCGTCGGCGTCGCCGTCCTCGTCGACGAGATCTGGTCCCTGACAGCAGAGAGGACCCGTTCACCCCGGTTCGCACTGTGGCTCTAGGGGTGAACGGGCCCGATCGGTGCGGCTCAGTCCTCCTGCAGCGACACAGCGGTGAATGCCGAGGCATTCACCGCTCCGGCGACCGCCTTGACGACCTCATCGGAGACGGCCGAATCGACCGCGAGGACTGACAGCGCCTCATTGCTCGTCGACGCGGGCGAGACCTGCATGCCGGCGATATTGACCTCATTGGCACCGAGGGCCAGACCGAGCTGACCGATGATGCCCGGACGATCCTCGTACCGGAAGATGAGCAGATTGTCGGTCAGTTCGATCTCGAGCTCGTAGCCGTCGACCTCCGTGAGCTTCTGCACGAGCTTCGGCCCGGTCACGGTGCCCGAGACGGAGATCCGCTGTCCGGTGCTCGTCGTCGCCGTCAGGCGGGTGATGTTGCGGAACGACTCGCAGTAGGGGTCGGTGGTGAGTTCGACGCCGATGCCGCGCTCCTCGGCCAGCAGCGGAGCGTTGACGTAGGAGACCTGATCGGACACGACGTCCTTGAACAGACCCTTCAGCGCGGAGAGCTTGAGGACGGAGACGTCCTTGTCCGCGATCTCCCCGTTGACCTCGACCTTGAAGTGAGTGACAGAGGAGTCTGCGAGCGAGTTGACGACCCGGCCGAGCCGCTCGGCCAGCGGGATGCCCGGACGCACGTCCTCGTGGATGGCGCCGCCGGCGACGTTGACCGCATCCGGTACGAGCTCGCCGGCCAGGGCCTTGCGCACGGATTTCGCCACGGCGACTCCGGCCTTCTCCTGCGCCTCGGCAGTGGAGGCGCCCAGATGCGGGGTGACGTTGACGGAGTCGAGCTCCATGAGCGCCGAGTGCTCCGGCGGCTCCGTGTTCCACACGTCGATGCCGGCGCCGCCGACTTCGCCGGTAGCGATCGCTTCGGCCAGCGCCTCTTCATCGATGATCCCCCCGCGGGCGACGTTGATGAAGCGGGCACCGGGCTTGGCGGCCTTGAACTCCTCGGTGCTGATCATACCGATGGTCTCGGGGGTCTTGGGCATGTGGACCGTGACGAAGTCGGACACGGCGAGCAGACTCGGCAGGTCGAGGACCTCGACGCCCATCTGCGCGGCACGGGACTGCGTGATGTAGGGGTCATAGCCGACGAGCCGCATGCCGAAGGCCTTCGCGCGCTCGGCCACGAGCCCGCCGATGCGCCCGAGTCCGACGATGCCCAGGGTCTTCTCGTAGAGTTCGACGCCGGTGTACTTCTTCCGGTTCCACTCCCCCGCCTTGAGCGAGGTGTTGCCGGCACCGAGGTAGCGTGCGGATCCCAGGATGTGCGCCATGGTCAGTTCGGCTGCGGAGATGATGTTCGACGTCGGTGCGTTGACGACCATGACACCCGCCGAGGTGGCCG
Organism: Brevibacterium renqingii; assembly: GCF_017808095.1. Classification (NCBI taxonomy): domain Bacteria; kingdom Bacillati; phylum Actinomycetota; class Actinomycetes; order Micrococcales; family Brevibacteriaceae; genus Brevibacterium; species Brevibacterium renqingii. The sequence goes on from NZ_JADBHG010000001.1 coordinate 246,107, forward strand.
CGGGGACGTCGACATTGTCGAGTCCAACGCCCGCACGGGCGATGACCTTGAGGTTGTTCGCAGCTCCGATGGCCTCGGCGTCGACCTGCGTGGCCGAGCGGACGAGGATCGCATCCGCGTCGACGATGGCGGACAGGAGCTGGGATCGGTCAGCGCCTTCGGTGTGGCGGATCTCGAAGTCTCCTCCGAGGGCTTCGATAGTGGCCGGTGACAGTTCTTCGGCGATGAGCACGACGGGCTTGGGCACTGATTTCCTCCTGTAGCGTCCGGGACCTGTCCATCTTATGAGACTTCGGGCGAGCCTTCACAAAGTCTCAGATTCTGGGAAGATCGCTCAACAGAACGCAGCCCAGCAGCCGGAGGCCTCAGAACCCGTTCGGCGAATACGGCGCCCGACCGAGGCTGAACATCGCGCTGGCGAGCACTGCGGCTCCCGGCGTCTTCTCGTCGATGCGTCCGGCCCTGGCCAGGATGACGGGATCGGCGCCGCCGAAGTACAACGAACCGAGCTCGGCGATGCCCAAGCCCAAGTCCGCGGGCGTGGATTCGGAAGCGGGGGTCACCTCGGCGTTCTCCCCGTCCGAAGTGATGGTGAAGCGTCCTCCGGCGAGGTCGAGCGAATCGTCGACATCGATCGTCAGCGTCCCCGGCACAAACCAAGGACGGGCCTCGAGAGCGGACTTGATGTCGAGGATGCGGATCCAGATGTTGTCCTCGGTCGCCACCGTCTTCACCCGACGCGAATCGGTCAGCAGCCACGGCAGCGGAGAGTATTCGGCCGACTCCGAGAAGGTCACCCGGGTGGACAGGTCGATGGCTGCGAGGAAGGACCACAGAGAGGCATAGGCGGCATCGGTGACGGCCACGAAGTCGATGATGTCGACGGTCGGCGGAGTCTTCGACCAGCCGGCGAACTTATAGGACACGTAGCCGTCGGGCTCACCCTGCTCATCGAAGTGCAGGGCCGCGCGGACACCGCGGTCCTCCTCGCCGGTCTCGGTGTTGAGCGCACCCGTGGCGCGCTCGATGTAGGTCTGCTGCCGTTCCATGGCGCCCGGCGACGTGCGCATGAATCTGTCATAGATCTTCGGCGCCAGCTCCCGCAGTTCGCCGGGCAGGCACATCTCGACGCGCCGATCGGGTTCGCGGACCATCTTGAAGCCCGGCGAGGTGTCGACCTCGATCGAATGCGACCAGGTGGCCACGCCGAATCCGAACCGCGAATAGATTCCGCCCTCCGTCGCCGTCAGCGCGGCGAACGGGTAGCCGTTCGCCTTCGCCTCGGCGAGGTCGGTGGTCATCATCGACCGCAGCAGACCCCGCCGGCGGTGCGTCGGGCGCACGGTGATCCAGGTGATGAGATGGCCGGGGACGAGCCGTCCCCCGCCGACGTTGACGAGCTTCTCGAACCAGGCGAAGGTCGCCACGGGGATCGAGGAGTCCAGTCCGTGCTCGTACTCCTGATCGGCGTAGACGGCGGTGAGGCGGCGCCCATCGGCGATCGCCCGCTCGACCCGGCCCAACAGCGCGGCATCGGTCGACCGAGGGTCGTGGAATCCCACGCTCGTCGAGGCGAAATAGCCTTTCGTGCGGGCATCCGGCTCACCGGTGGTCTCGTCAATGGCGGGCCTGAAGTCTTCGAATCTGTAATTCGTCACACACCCACAGTAATCCAGTTCGGCCCCGGAGTCGGAGCGAATCGTCGAATTGCTCGGCGATGGTGAGCGACGTCCGGAACCGCGCGTCCGCGCTGACGCATGCACGAACGCGACGGAGCCCCGGACACCGCTCGGTGTCCGGGGCTCCGTCCGTCCCCTCTCGCCGCGCTCGGCCGCCCTGCTCAGTGCGGCACCGCCTCGGCGAGGGTCAGACTCGGACTCAGCGTGCGGCAGTGCCCTCGGTGTAGTCGTCGTCGGAGTCCTTGAGCCAGGCGAACATCTTGCGCAGTTCGCGGCCGGTGGCCTCGATCGGGTGCTGCTCTTCCTTGGCGCGCAGCTCCTTGAACTCCGGGGCGCCGTTCTTCTGGTCGTTCATGAAGCGCTCGGCGAACTTGCCGTTCTGGATGTCGTCGAGGACGCCCTTCATGTTCTCCTTCACCTCGGGGGTGATGACCCGCGGTCCGGCGACGTAGTCGCCGTACTCGGCGGTGTCGGAGCAGGACCAGCGCTGCTTGGCGATGCCGCCTTCGACCATCAGGTCGACGATGAGCTTGAGCTCGTGGAGGACCTCGAAGTAGGCGATCTCGGGCTGGTAGCCGGCCTCGGTCAGGGTCTCGAAGCCGTACTGCACGAGGTGGGAGACGCCGCCGCAGAGGACGGTCTGCTCGCCGAAGAGGTCGGTCTCGGTCTCCTCGGTGAAGGTGGTCTTGATGCCGCCGGCGCGCAGGCCGCCGATGCCCTTCGCGTAGGACAGGACGGTGTCCCAGGCCTTGCCCGAGGCGTCGACCTCGACGGCGACGAGCACGGGCACACCGCGTCCGTCGACGAATTCGCGGCGGACCACGTGCCCGGGTCCCTTCGGGGCGACCATGATGACGTCGACGCCCTCGGGAGCCTGGATGTAGTCGTAGCGGATGTTGAAGCCGTGGATGAACACGAGCGTCTTGCCCGGTGCCAGCTGGTCCTTGATCTCGCTGTTGAAGATGTCGGCCTGCACCTGGTCGGGGGCGGCGATGGTGATGACATCGGCCCAGGCGGCCACCTCGGCGGGGGTGCCGACCTCGAGGCCCTCGGCAGCGGCCTTGTCGCGGCTGGCCGAGCCCTCCTTGAGTCCGATGCGGACTTCCGCGCCCGAATCGCGCAGGCTCAGCGAGTGGGCGTGGCCCTGGCTGCCGTAGCCGATGACGGCGACTTTCTTGCCCTGGATGACGGACAGGTCGGCATCGTCGTCGTAATAGCGTTCTGCTGCCATAGTTCTAGCTCCTTAGGATTACGGGGTGATGTCCCCATTGTTTCACAGTTCGGTACTGTTGCTCATTTATTGAGATGACGGACGTTCCACGGATTGGAACGCAGATTCCTTCGCCGAGGCGGTTCAGCCGCGCAGCGCACGGTCGGTGATCGACTTCGCGCCGCGGCCGATGGCCACGGTTCCCGACTGCACGATCTCCTTGATCCCGAAGGGCTCGAGGACCTCGCGCAGCGCCTCGACCTTGCCGAGCTCGCCGGTGGCTTCGACGCTGACGGACTCGGGACCGACGTCGACGATCTTCGCGCGGAACATCTCCACCGCCGCCGCGACCTGCGGCCGGGTCGCGGCATTGGCCTTGACCTTGTAGATGATGTGCGCGCGGCGGACCGAGGTCTCGGGTTCGAGTTCGACGATCTTGATGACGTTGACGAGCTTGTTCAGCTGCTTGGTCACCTGCTCGAGCGGCACGTCCTTGACGTCCACGACGACGGTGATGCGCGAGAGCTCCTCGTGCTCCGTCACACCCACCGCGAGGCTGTGGATGTTGAAGCCGCGTCGGGCGATGAGTCCGGTGAAACGGGTGAGCACACCGGGTTTGTTCTCGACCAGGACTGAGAGTGTGTGCCGGTTGTTCATTCCAGGCCTCCTTCGATCTGAGCCACGGAACGCACCGTGCCGTCTTCTTCCGTGCCGGGCCCGGCGATGGGCGCCTCGGCCTCATCGTCGTCCTCCCCGTCGAATTCGGGGCGGATGCCGCGGGCGTATTCGATCTCGTCGTTCGACACGCCGGCCGCGACCATCGGCCACACCATCGCATCCGGCGGGACCGTGAAGTCGAGGACGACGGGCCGGTCGTTGATCGACAGCGCCTTCTCGATCGCCGCGTCGACGTCATCGTTGCGTTCGACGCGCAGGGCTTCGCAGCCGTAGGCCTCGGCGAGGCCCACGAAGTCGGGGATGCGGATCGTCTCATGACCGGTGTTGAGGTCGGTGTTCGAGTACCGGCCGTCGTAGAACAGGGTCTGCCACTGCCGGACCATGCCCAGCGAGGAGTTGTTGATGATCGCGACCTTGATCGGGATGCTGTTGATCGCGCAGGTGGCGAGCTCCTGATTGGTCATCTGGAAGCAGCCGTCTCCGTCGATCGCCCACACCACGCGGTCGGGCTGCGAGACCTTCGCCCCCATGGCGGCGGGCACGGAGTAGCCCATGGTGCCCAGTCCCCCGGAATTCAGCCACGACTTCGGGCGTTCGAATTCGATGAACTGGGCGGCCCACATCTGGTGCTGGCCCACGCCCGCCGCGTAGACCGCCTCGGGGCCGGTGAGCGCGGAGATCCGCGAGATCACGTACTGCGGATCGCAGAGCTCCCCCTGCCGGTCGTAGCCGAGCGGATAGGTCTCCTTGAGACGATTGAGGAATCGCCACCAGGGCTCACGCTGGCGTTCGAGCGCCTTGGGGAACCTCTCGCGCATCTCGCCCAGCATCTCGGCGAGCACCTCGCGGGCATCGCCGACGATCGCGACGTCGACGTCCCGGTTCTTCCCGATCTCGGCCGGGTCGATGTCGGCGTGGATGACCTCGGCGTTCGGGGCGAACGAATCGAGTCTGCCGGTGACCCGGTCGTCGAAACGGGCGCCGATGGCGATGAGCAGATCGGCCTTCTGGAAAGCGGTCACGGCCGGCACGCTGCCGTGCATGCCCGGCATGCCCAGGTGCAGCTGATGCGAATCGGGGAAGGCACCCCGGGCCATGAGGGTCGTGACCACGGGGATATTCGTCGCCTCGGCCAGACGCAGCAGCTCCTTCTCCGCCTCCGAGCGGATGACGCCGCCGCCGATGTAGAACACCGGGCGCTGCGATTCGGAGATCAGCCTCGCCGCCTCGCGGATCTGCTTCGCGTGCGGCTTGAGCACCGGACGGTAGCCGGGCAGTGCCGGTTCGTCCGGCCAGACGAACGGCACGGAGCCCGTCTGCGCGTCCTTCGTGATGTCGACGAGGACCGGTCCGGGACGTCCCGTGGTGGCGATGTGGTGGGCGTTGATGAGCGCCGCGGGGATGTCCTCGGGCTTCGTGACGAGGAAGCTGTGCTTGGTCACCGGCATCGTCATGCCGACGATATCGGCCTCCTGGAAGGCATCGGTGCCGAGCAGGCTCGACGCCTGCTGCCCGGTGATCGCAAGCATCGGCACCGAGTCCATATGGGCATCGGCCAGTGCCGTGATGAGGTTCGTGGCACCGGGCCCCGAGGTCGCGATGCACACGCCGAGCCTGCCGGAGGCGGCCGCATAGCCTTCGGCCGCATGTCCGGCGCCCTGTTCGTGGCGGACGAGGATGTGTCGGATCTCGTCGGTCTCGAACAGCGGGTCATACGTGGGGAGGATGGTCCCGCCGGGAAGCCCGAACACCGTGTCGACCCCGAGCTTCTCGAGGCTGCGGACGATCGCCTGGGCACCGGTGAGGACCTCCGGGCCGGCTGCGCGACGAATGCTGGACGGTGTGGCGGTGACCGGCCCGGCCGCGGGTTGGTTCCCGGTGGCCTTCGCGGTCGAGGGCTTGGCTGCCATCGATTCCTATCCTTCCTAGTGTTCCCTCTCGTCTCCGCATGAAAAAAGCCCCTCCGGTTTCGGTAGGGGCGCGCGGAACGTGTCGTCTCGACAGGCTACGGAAGATCCGCGCGCTGGCTAATAACGACGACGAGAAGGTGAGTCATGCCTCAATGGTTCACCGCAGCGGACGACGGTGTCAAACCTCGCAATCGATCGTCTCGGGATCCGAGATGCAGGGCGGTTGGCCGGTGAGACGGTGCGGATTCAGCGGTAAGAGAAAAGGGAAGCCTCTTTGCCGGAACCGTGGAACAGATCACATCCGAGGACTACGCTTGATATCCGTGCGTCCCCTCCTTCGGTTCTGGCCCGATCTCCGCTCTCGCATCGGCGTGTACGTCCTCGTGCTCGTCCTCACTCTCCTGGCCAACGGCATCCAGCTCGTCGTGCCGATGATCACCGGCCACATCATCGACGGACCGATCGCCCATCGCGACCTCTCGGCGCTGTGGCTGCCCGTCCTCGGCGTGCTCGTCATCGGCATCGCCGAAGCCGTGGGAATGTGGGCCCGACGCATGATCGTCGCCCCCGTCGTCGCAAGCTGGGAGATCACCTGGCGGTCGCGTCTCTTCGACCGCCTGCAGTACACCTCGGTGGCAATCCACGACTCCTGGGAGTCCGGCCAGCTGCTCTCGCGCGCGGTCAACGACCTGTCCATGCTGCGGCGCTTCTTCGCTTTCGGGCTGCCCTTCCTCATCTCGACTCCGATCGTGCTCGCCGTCGGTACGATCATGCTCGTTGTGATGCAACCGGTCTTCGGGCTGATCATGATCGTCATGGCTGTGCCGGCGATCATCGCCGTCGCCGTCTTCGAGAAGCGCTACCGTGAGACCTCGCGCCGCTCGCAGGACACGATGGGCGAGGTCACGACCGATGTCGAGGAGTCCATTCAGGGCATCCGGATCCTCAAGTCCTTCGGCCGCTCCCCCTGGGCCGCCGAACGGTTCTCGGCCATCTCGAGCCGGCTGAAGGCGCTTGAGATCCGCAAGGCCGAGCTCGATTCCTGGCTGTGGAGCGTGCTCCTGCTGCTGCCCACGCTCGCCCAGGCCGCAATCGTCGCCATCGGCACCTGGGGCGTCGTCCAGGGCTGGACCACCGTGGGCACGGTCGTCGCCGCGGTGACGATCTCGATGGTCCTGCGCATGCCGATCGAGATGCTCGGCTTCCTGCTCGCCGATGCGCTCATGGCGCTGACCGCGGCCGGACGATACTGGGAGGTCATCGACATCAGACACGACATCACCGATGCCGACGGCAGCGTCGAGGACGATCCCGAGGTCGGTCACTACCGGGGACAGCTGAGCTTCGACGACGTCTCCTTCCACTTCTCCGACACCGATCGTCTCACCTTGGAGGGCCTCGATCTGCGGATCGAACCCGGGCAGACCCTGGCCCTCGTCGGTGCGACGGGCTCGGGGAAGACGACGCTGGCCTCGCTCGTCCCCCGGCTGCAGGACGTCACCTCGGGGACGGTGAGCATCGACGGCGTCGATATCCGGCAGATGCCGGTCAACGAATTGCGCCGCCTCGTATCCGTGTCCTTCGAGGATCCGATCCTGTTCTCGACCTCCGTGGCCGAGAACGTCGAGATGGGTGCCCCGAGTGCCGACGAGGAGGAGATCTGGAATGCCCTCGAGATCGCCTCGGCGAAGGACTTCGTGTCCCGCCTGCCCGAAGGCCTGGACACGCAGGTCGGCGAGCAGGGACTGTCCCTGTCCGGCGGTCAGCGACAGCGTCTCGCGCTGGCCCGTGCGGTCATCGGCCGCCCGCGCATCCTCGTCCTCGACGACCCGCTCTCGGCCGTCGATGTCGATACCGAGGACCGCGTGCAGCGGGCGCTGCGGGAGATCCTGCCGGATTCGACGACGCTCATCATCGCCCACCGCCCCTCGACTGCGGCACTGGCCGATGTCGTCGCCGTCATCGACGACGGTCGGATCGCCGCCCACGGCACGCACGAGGAGCTCCTAGAATCCTCGCCGCTCTACCGCGAACTCATGGGGGCGAGCGCGATCGCACAGGAAGGAGGACGGGCATGAGCGCTCCGCGCCTCGACAGCGACGACGAGATCGAACAGCTGCCGCCGGACATCGCCGCCAAGGCCCGCGCCCTGCTCAAGTCGCTGGTCAGACCCCATCTGCCGATGGTGGTCTTCCTCGCCGTCATCGTCGTCCTCACCGCGGTCCTGCTCGTCATCGGACCCGTCTTCATCGCCGACGCCCTCGATAAGGGGATCCCAGCCGCCATCGACGGCGACCTCGCCCCGCTCATCCGCGCGGTCACCCTGTTCGTCGCCTCGGCCCTCGGCTCGGCGATCCTCGCATTCACCTCGACGAGGCTGGTGGGCATCACCGCGCAGAAGATCCTCTTCACCCTGCGCGAGAGAATGTTCACCCATGTGCAGCGCCTCGACCTGGGCTATCACGAGAAGTCGACCTCGGGCCGGCTGGTGTCCCGGCAGACCTCGGACATGGAGTCCGTGCAGCAGTTCCTGTCCTACTCGCTGTTCGAAACGGCGCTGGCCCTGCTGCAGATGAGCTTCATCGCCGTCACCCTCATCGTCCTCGATGTGCCGCTGGCCGTGGTCGTCTTCGCCGGGTTCGTTCCACTGTTCTTCATCACGAAGGCGGCGCATTCGACGCAGCGCAGCGCCTACCGGCGGACGCGGACCTCGATCGCGAAGGTCATCGTCCACTTCGTCGAGACGATGGGCGGCATCCGCGCGGTGCAGGCCTATCGTCGTCAGCCCGAGCGGCGCGGGACGCTGAGCGATCAGGACACCCGTTATCGCGATGCGAACACCGATGCGCTGCGCGGGGTCGCCTGGTTCGCCGGCTGGACCCGGCTGATCGGCAACGTCACCCAGACGGTGATCATCGTCGTCGGCGCGTGGCTGGTCATCGAGGGGTGGACGCAGATCGGTGTGCTCGCCGCGTTCATCCTCTACCTGCGCCGGTTCTACGGTCCGCTCGACGAACTCGTGCAGGCGTTCAACCTCTACCAGTCCGCCTCGGCGGCACTGGAGAAGATCGCGGCGGTCCTCGACACCGACCCCGAGGTGGTCGCACCGGAGAACCCGCAGATGCTGCCCGCGCATGACGAGGAGAGCGCCGAGGCGAACTCCTCCGCGGCGGAGTCCGCGGCCGGCAGCGGTCGCGCCCTCGATCTGGAGGCCGTCCGCTTCGCCTATGCGGACGGTCCCGACGTCCTCCCCCGCTTCGATCTGCACATCCCCGCCGGGCAGATCGTCGCGCTCGTCGGCGCCACAGGTGCGGGCAAGTCGACCCTGGTCAAGCTCGTCACCCGCTTCTACGATCCCAGCGATGGTCACGTCAGCCTCGACGAGGTGGATCTGCGTGATCTCGACGATGAGCAGCTGCGCTCGTCGGTCGTCATGGTCACTCAGGAGTCGTTCCTCTTCGCCGGCACCATCGCCGACAACATCCGCATCGGCAATCCGGAGGCCGGAGACGAGGAAGTCCTCGCCGCCGCTCGGGCAGTCGGCCTCGACGCCTATATCCGCCGTCTGCCGGACGGCTACGCCACGGATGTGAAGAAGCGAGGCGGCCGGCTGAGCTCGGGACAGCGTCAGCTCGTGTCCTTCGCCCGCGTCTTCCTCGCCGACCCTGATGTCGTCGTCCTCGACGAGGCGACCGCGCACCTCGACATCCCTTCGGAGCGGTTGGTGCAGAACGCTCTGGCCACCGTGTTGGAGGGCAGGACCGCGATCATCATCGCCCACCGCCTGTCCACAGTCGAGATCGCCGACCGCGTGCTGGTCATGCAGGCGGGGCGGATCGTCGAGGACGGCACCCCGGACGAGCTCATATCCGGCACCGGCAGGTTCGCTCAGCTGCACCAGGCGTGGCGCGATTCGCTCGTGTGATCGAGCCGCGTGTTTCAGCAATGTATATTGCGCTCTGTAGAGCGAAGCGAAGCGACGCGACGAGGAGGACACATGGACGCCGATACCGAAGACCGGGAGCGTCGCATCATCGCTGATGCCATCGCCCGCGGTCATACGATGGCCAGGTGGATCGCTGTGATCATCAGTCTGCTCTTCATCGCTTCGGGTCTGTGGTGGGCTGGAATCCTCGTGCTCGTTGTCACGACGTTCGAACTCCCCCGCCTAGCGACTCAGCGGTACGCACGCAGACGCGGCCTCGAATTGAGCATTCCGTCCGGTCAGGAAGTCGAGAAGACGTCGCTGTCAGGACTGGCGTTCGGAGTCGTCTTCATCCCCATCGTTTCGTGTGCGCGCTGCTCCTCGCCGAGAACGCCCTCGGGCATCCTCTGCTGCCGTGGTCGTGGCGGGCCGAGTTCGCAGGCTCGGACATCTATGTGCTCATGCCGTTCATCTTCGTCGGACTCGTCGTCACAATCTCGTGGTTCATCCGTCGGCGCAGAGATGCCCGTACTGCAGAGCATGCTGAAACTCAGTGATTGCCTGATGTGAGCGATTCGCACTGCGGAAGAGTGGGCCGGACGCTCACTCGGTGATCAGGGGGACGAAGCGGTACAGGCCGTGGCGAGTGATCGTGACCTCATCGTCCCCGCGCCCGTCGCGTACGACCTTGAGCATCTGACCATTCACGGGGATGACCATGATGCCTCCGATCTCGAGCTGGTCGAGCAGCTGCGCGGGAACCTCCTCGGCACCGGCCGAGACGAGGATCCTGTCGAAGGGACCGGCCTCGGGCAGCCCGAGCTGCCCGGGGCGTGCGGTGAGGATCTCCGCATTCTCGCAGTCCAGATGGCTCAGAGCGGTCCGCGCCGTATCGACGAGCGCCTGATGGCGTTCGACTCCTGATACCTGCCCCTCGTCTCCGACCAGGACGCTGAGCAGGGCCGTCGTCCACCCGGACCCCGCACCGAGGTCGAGGACCCGATCGCCGAGGCGCACGTCGAGGAGTTCGAGCATATCGGCGACCGTGCTCGGTTGGGAGTTCGTCTGGCCGTGGCCGATCGCCAGCGGGACGTTGCACTCGGTCAGTGTCCGTTCGGTCGCAGGCAGGAACGGGGCCCGCGGCACCGAGTCGAACGCCTCGGCGACGGGGAGACGACTGCGTTCGGTTGTCATGGGCCCTCCTGGGAGCGTGTGGATGACTCAGTCGCAGTCTGCGGGCCCCAACGGCAGATTTCAAGACCCTCCGCACTCCGGCGAGCGCCCCTGCGAGCCCACCGAGTATCGTTGATGCGTGAATACTGCTGAACTCGAGCGCGCGAAGTCTCTCATCACCTCGATCCCCGACTATCCCGAACCGGGGGTGAACTTCCGCGACATCTCACCGCTGATCGCCGATGGTCCGGCACTGCGCACCGTCACAGAGGCGCTCATCGAACCGTTCGCCGGACAGTTCGACATCGTCGGCGGACTCGAGGCTCGCGGATTCCTCTTCGCCGGCACGATCGCCGCGCAGACCGGGGTCGGAATCCTGCCCATCCGCAAAGCGGGCAAGCTGCCCAAACCCGCTGCCGCCGTGTCCTATTCGCTCGAATACGGCACCGCCACGATCGAGGGGCCGAATGTGCTCCGGCCCGGCGAACGGGTCCTGCTCATCGACGACATCCTCGCCACGGGCGGAACGCTCACCGCGGCTCAGGCGCTCGTGGCCGACCTCGGGGCCGAGGTCGTCGGTTCCGCGGTCGTGCTCGAACTCGCAGCGCTCGGCGGACGAAGCCTCACAGGTGACGTCCACGCGGTCTTCACGGACTGAGCTCCACGGGCTGAGCTCCAGGGCCCGAGCCGAAGTCGAGGTTCCCGCTCCGGCGGCTGGGATCGCGCTGCGGACCGGGCCCGAGGGGCCGGGCGCGACGGGCCGGGCGCGACGGATCGAGCCAGGAGGATCAGCCGCAGGTGTCGTACTTCGCTCGCAGCCGGTCGCGGACGGCGATCGCGTCCTGTGTGAAGTGCTTGGCCGGTTCGCGCTCGTACTCGCTGTCATGGGCGTAGTCGCAGCCTCCGACGCTCACCGTCGCTCCCGTCGCCAGGTGGCTCGGGTTCGGCGTCGCCACCGACCACCTCAGAGTCCACGGCGATGAGGTTCCGCCAGCGATCGTGTCGATGACGATCATCAGCCGGGTCGTCACGTCCGTGGCGCTGTCCAGATCGGCGGAGACGCGATTGACCCGATCATCTCTGATCTCGATCGTGTCGACGTCCTCGGGCACGCCGGGACGAAGGGCCGCGAGGAGTCTGTTCTGCGCCTGCACGGAGTACGGGAAACTCACGTCCCACCTGGGCCCGTGATGGGGCGAGAAGCTGACGCGCGTCGGTTCGCTCCCGATCAGATCCGTGAAAGCAGTCAGCGCCTCATCGGCGGGTCCATTCGTCTCACCGATCGTCAGAATGCCCTCGCTTTCGTCGTCGTTGCGGACCTCCCAGGTGAAGGGCTCGGCGTGAAGGGTCGAGCTCAGCCTCTTCATTCCGGCCAGCCGCTGTCTGAGCGCATCGACGTCTGGCACCCCTCGGATATCGATCGTGAACCCGGTCAGCAGCAATCTCAGTTCGCGGTTGTAGTCGTCGAATTCGAGGCCGACTTCGCTGTTGAGGGTCGACGCGACACCGACGACCTCATCGTCGCTCGCCCCCGCCGCCATTCGGACCTGGTGACTGAGCACCAGACCGGCGTCGAATCCGTTCTGATAGAGATGGACGACCTCGTCGACTCCGGGCATCCCCCTGAGCGCGTCCGCGATCTCCTCTCCTCGGTCGCTGAGGTCGGGTCTCGGGACGCATCCGACCAGCCCGAGGAGGACGATCGCCAGCACGAACGCGATCGACACTGTCCCTCGGCTGCTTCTCCGTTCCATGCTCTCACCTTATGGTCACCGTCCCGGGCCGTGGCGGCCGCGGTCGTGACAGTCTCGGAACAGGTGGTGACGCCGACAGCGGAATTCCACCAGCGTCTGCTGACGTTATAGGCTCGTGACGGCGCGAAATCAGCGCCTGATCAGGCAGAAGCATCGCACCCGGATGCCCGAGCAGACCAGACAACCTGTGACGAAAGGCGGCACCATGACGGTTCCCACACTCACTCTCAACGACGGCAAGACCATTCCCCAGCTGGGCTTCGGCGTGTTCAAGGTCGATCCTGAGGAGACCGAACGCATCGTCACCGACGCCCTCGAGGTCGGCTACCGCCACATCGACACCGCCGCCGTCTACGGCAACGAAGAAGGCGTGGGCAAGGCGATCGCGAAATCCGGAATCGCCCGTGACGAGCTCTTCGTGACGACCAAGCTGTGGAACGATCGCCACGGTGCCGAGGAGTCCAAGCGTGCGCTCGGAGAGAGCCTCGAGAAGCTCGGCCTCGACCATGTCGACCTGTACCTCATCCACTGGCCGACCCCGGCCAACGACAACTCCGTCGAGACCTGGGAGGCTTTCCCCGGATACCGTGACCAGGGACTGACCACCTCGATCGGCGTGTCGAACTTCGATCACCGCTTCCTGCCGGAGATCCTCGACACCGGCATCATCCCCGCGGTCGACCAGATCGAATGCCACCCGCAGTTCCAGCAGGTCGACACCCGTCCCCTGCTGGCCGAGAACGACATCAGAATCGAGGCCTGGGGGCCGCTGGGCCAGGGCAATGTCGACTACGCGAGCACCGTCATCGGCGAGATCGCCGCCGCCCATGAGAAGTCCTGGGCCCAGGCCATCATCCGCTGGCACCTGCAGAAGGGCCACATCCTGTTCCCGAAGTCGAACAACCGCGACCGGATGGAGCAGAACTTCGATGTCTTCGACTTCGAGCTCAGCGACTCCGAGATGGCGTCCATCGACGCCCTCGAGAACGGCGGCCGCGTCTCGGCCGATCCCGCCGAGGTGAACTGATCCACCGCGGTCGGGCGAGTCGGCCGAACACACTCGTCCGAACGCTGACCGAGCCGCCGGAGAGTTTCGACTCTTCGGCGGCTTCGTCGTGGCTTCCGGCTCCGCGCTCAGCCGAGCACGCGGATCGGCTGTCCGTCCGCCCAGGCGGCGATGTCCTCGACCGCCTGAGTGAAGAAGATCCGGTAGGTGTCCTCGGTGACATATCCCAGGTGCGGAGTGAGCACCGTGCGCGGCGCCGAGCGCAGCGGGTGGTCGGCCGGCAGCGGTTCGAGGTCGTGGACGTCGAGGCCCGCGCCTCGGATCCGTCCCTCGTCCAGGGCCGCGAGGAGGGCGTCGGTGTCGACGAGCCCCGCCCGGGACGTGTTGACGAGGATGCCGCTTCGCTTCATGAGCTGAAGTTCCGCCGCCGAGACCAGGCCGCGGCTGCGATCGCTGAGCTTGTAGTGGATCGTGACCACATCGGAGGTCGAGAACAGCTCCTCCCTGCTCACTGCCCGCACTCCCAGACCCGAGGCCCGTTCGGCGTCGAGGTTCTGGCTCCAGGCCACGACTTCCATCCCGAACGCCGCCCCGATCCGGGCGACCTTCGTTCCCAGGCGTCCCAGGCCGATCACCCCGAGGCGGTGCCCGTCGAGGTCTCCCCCGACCGTCGTCTGCCATCCTCCGTTTCTGACAGAGGCATCCTCGACCGGGATGCTGCGCAGCACCGACAGAATGAGGCCCCAGGTCAGCTCCGGTGTTGCCGAGGTCGTCGAGTCGGTTGAACAGACCACGATGCCACGTTCACGCGCCGCCTCCACATCGATGGAGGCATTCACCCGCCCCGTGGTCACGAGCAGTCGCAGATCCGTCAGCAGGGCAAGACGGTCGGCTGTGAACGCGGTCCTCTCCCGCATCGCCACGACCACCTCGGCGCCGCTGAGCACCGTGACCAGGTCACTGTCATCCCGGATGGGGCGCGGAACGAATTCGACCTCGGCACCGAGGCTGCTCCAGTCCGCGAAATCGGCCGCCACCTGCTGATAGTCATCGAGCACGACGATGCGCATGCTGTCCCTCCTGAGTCCGTGGGACCTCCATCGTAGAGCGATAAGCTGGCCCGGTGAGCGCAGAGATCATCCTGAGACAACGCAGTGGCCCGATCATCACGATCGTCGTCTGGGTCTTCCTCGCCGCCCTCCTCGGCGATGCACTCGTCCGCGGCGCCTGGGACACCATCGGCCGTTTCGGCCCGTCTCTGCTGCTCATCGGCTGGATCGCTTTTCTCGTGCTCTGGCGACCGGCGCTCATCGTCGGGCGCGAGCAGGTCGCAGTGCGTGAGCTCCTTCGCACGACGACGGTGCCTTTCACCCGCATCGGCGATATCAGGCTGGGTTCGGTGGTGACGATCGAAGCCGCCTCGGCGAACGGGACCGTGCAGACGATCCGACCGTGGAACGCACCGGGGATGCCGCGGCGGAAGATCGATTCGGGGCTGACCGGCGGAACCCGGCCGGAGTCCATGGACAGCCACCCGTCCTTCGAGCTGCTCCGGAGGTGGGAGCGCACTCAGGCCGACGATCGGGCGAAGCGTTGCGTATCCGGCGACGGGGACGGCTCGCCGGAGGCCGTCGATGTCGAGACTCCCTGGAGTCTCGGCGTCATCGGAGTCACCGTGGTCCTCGCCCTGCTGGTGGCAGTCGGTCTGATCTGAGAACAGCGAAGACCCGGCCCCGCGGGAAACGGGATCCCACGGGGCCGGGTCTTCGCTGGTCTCAGGCGGTCAGAACATCATCCCTTGAAACCGATCTCCGTCCAGTCCGGCGTCTCGAGCTGACGCGGGCCGAGGTTGACGACATCGTCTCTGACGCCCCATACATACGGTGTCGGGTAGAACGGAATGAGAGGCTTGAGCTTGAGCACAGCGGCATCGCCTTCGTTCGCGAGCTTCTTCGCCTCGGGCGGGTCGAGGGTCTTGGTCGCGGCCTTGAACTTCTCTCCGATCTCATCGCTGGAGATCTTCGAATGGTTCTGCTCCGAGTCGGCCGGATAGAACAGGTTCGAGCCCGAGGAGATCGGGAACGCGGTCCCCTCCCAGGTGAAAGTGGCCATATCGAAGTTGCCGTTGAGCACGTGGTCGGCGAAATAGGCGGCCACGGGCACGGTCTCGATCTCGATCTTGAAGCCGATCTCGTTGAGATCCTTCATGATCTGCTCGGCCCGCTGCGCGTTCGAGGCTGTGTCAGCGGGCACGACGATGCTGAACTCGAGCTTCTCGCCGTCCTTCTCCCGCACTCCCCCGTCGCCTTCGGTCCACCCTGCGTCATCGAGGATCTTCTTCGCGGCCTCGGGGTCGAAGTCGAGGCCGCCGTCGGTGTTGTCCTGATAGCCCTCTTGGCCGGGCATGAAGGTGACGTTGTTGACCAGGGTCACCGGGGCTTCGACGGGTCCGATCGCCGCCTGGGCGATGGCTTCCCGGTTGATCGCATGGCCGATCGCATCACGAACCTCCTGCTCCTTGAGCGCGCCCTTCTCAGCATTCATCGTCACATGGGTCCACTGCATGCCCTGCGACTTGAAGATCTCACCGTCTTCGCGCTTGCCGGCGGTCTTGTAGGCGTCGCCGTCGGTGCCGATGTCGACGAGATCGATCTCCTTGTTCGCATAGGCCTGTGCCTGCTGCGCCTGCGAGACGACCTTGAAGATCACCTTGTCCAGCTTCGGCTCCTGGCCCCACCACTTGTCGTTCCTGACCATGGTGATGACACCGGACTTGTGGTCGACCTTCTTCGCCTTGAACGGTCCGTTCGACGGCAGGACCTTCTTCGTGTAGTCCTCGTTGAACGCGTCGACGTCCTCGGAGACCTCATTCGGCAGGAAGGCGCCGATGTAGTTCGGCCAGTCGATGTTCGGAGTCTTGAACGTGACCTTGACCTCGTGCTTGTCCTTGCCGGACTCGATCTTCTCGATGTCCTCGTAACCCTTGGTCGAGGCCACTTCGTATTTCTCGTTCGATCCGTTCTGAGTCTTCCAGAAGGCTCTGTAGTCCTCGACGTCGATCGGCGTGCCGTCCTCCCAGACGGCGTTCTTGTTGAGCTTGACGTCGATGACCAGCGGATCCTCACTGGCGATCTCGACGCTTTCGGCATAGTTCTTATCGACTTCCCAGGTGCCGTCGTCCTTGATCCTCACCGGTCCGCCGAGGGAGGTGCCGTAGATGTTGTTGTTGTCCACATGCGCGCCGTCAGCATGGTAGTAGTTGAGGCTCGCCGGGACCTCGGTCATCGGGTAGGTCAGCGAGCCGCCGTCCTTGACCTCGTCATAAGAGGCTTTCTGGTAGTCGGTGGTGGGCAGACCGGAGATCTCTTCATTCGCCTTGTCGCTGTCGACTCCACCGGAGTCCTTGTTCGCCTGCTGGCAGCCCGACAGAGCCAATCCCAGCGCTGCGGTCGCGGCGACGACCATTGTCGCCTTCTTCCTCATTCTCATGAGTTCCTCATTTCTGATGTGGTGTTCCTCGAGGTGGTTTGGAGGGGCCCTCAGCTCGTGGAGTCGAGTTCCGTGATCCGCTCTGCGTAGTGGCATGCGACGAGTTCGGCTTCCACCGGTCGGGGCCGGGGATCCTCAGTCAGGCACTGCTGCTGGTCGCCGTCGGGCAGGAGGGCGAACAGCGGACACCGGGTGCGGAAGTTGCATCCGGAGATCTCGTCCGTCGGGCTGGGCAGATCTCCCGAGAGCAGCACCCGCTCCCGGGTGCGTTCGATCCTCGGGTCCGGCACCGGGATCGCCGACATCAGTGCTCGCGTATACGGGTGGCGAGGACGCCGGTAGAGCTCATCGGATGCACCGTATTCGACGATTCGCCCGAGGTACATCACGGCCACGTGATCGGAGATCTGGCGGACGACGGCAAGGTCGTGCGCGACGAAGAGATAGGACAGCCCGAGGCTGTCGCGCAGGTCCTCGAGCAGGTTGATGACACCGGCTTGGACGGACACGTCCAGGGCGGAGACCGGCTCGTCGAGGACGAGCAGCTTCGGATTCGTCACGAGTGCTCTGGCGATGCCGATGCGTTGGCGCTGCCCACCGGAGAACTCGTGCGGATAGCGTTCGGCCATCGACGCGTCGAGGCCGACGAGTTCGAGCATCTGCGCGACCTTGTCGCTGCGCTCCTGCGCAGGCACCCTGTGCACGGTCAGAGGCTCGGCGATGACCTCGCCGACAGGCAGACGCGGGTCGATGGCGGCCATCGGGTCCTGGAACACGACCTGCACGTCCTTGCGCATCGCCAAGCGTTCGCGCTTGCTCAGATCGGCGACGTCGATGCCGTTGATGACGAGCCGACCCTTCTGCGGGGCGACCATTTCGAGCACTTCGCCGATCGTCGTCGACTTTCCGCAGCCGGACTCACCGACGAGGCCGAGCGTCTGTCCGGCCCTGATCTCCAAGTCGATTCCGTCGACGGCCCTGACGGTGCCGATCTGACGTTTGAACACTGCCCCCTTGAGCAGCGGGAAGTGCTTCTGCAGGCCTGTGATTTCGAGGATGTGCGGAGCTTCGTCGTCTCTCACACGCGTCGCCACCGGTTCCGGGCGCGGGTAGATGTCCTGGGCCGACAGATCCCCGCGGGCGATCTCATCAGCACGGTGGCAGGCGGCTTCGACTCCCTCGACACCGTGTTCGATGAGTTCGGGTTCGACCTCGCGGCAGACTTCGACAGCGATCGGGCAGCGCGGAGCGAAGGGGCACCCGGCGGGCAGATTCGACAGCGACGGCGGTTTGCCTTCGAGCGGAACGAGACGCTGGGTGCCTGCTGTCGCGAGGTTGGGAACCGAACGCAGGAGCCCGGTGGTGTAGGGCATCTGCGGATTGCTGAAGACCTGGTCCACTCCCCCTGTCTCGACGAGTCGGCCGGCGTACATGACCGCGATCCGATCCGCATTGCCCGCGACCACTCCGAGATCGTGGGTGATGAGGACGATGGCAGCGCCGGTGATCTCGCGCGCCTTCTGCAGCACCTCGAGGATCTGGGCCTGAATCGTCACGTCCAGAGCCGTGGTCGGCTCGTCCGCGATGATGAGGTCCGGATCGTTGGCTATGGCGATGGCGATCATCGCTCGCTGACGCATTCCTCCGGAGAATTCGTGCGGGTAGGAGTTCACGCGTCTTTCCGGCGCGGGGATCCCGACGATCTTGAGCAGCTCGATCGCCCGGTCGTTCGCCGCTTCCTTCGACATGCCCGGGTCGTGGATGAGCAGACCTTCGGAGATCTGCTCCCCGATCGTGTAGACCGGGGTCAGCGCCGACAGCGGATCCTGGAAGACCATGGCGATCTCACGCCCGCGCAGCTTCGACATCTGGTGGTCGGTCATGTCCAACAGCGACCGACCACGATAGCGGATCGAGCCCTCGACTCTCGCCGTCGAGGGAAGAAGTCCCATCACGGCCATCGAGGACACCGATTTGCCGGAACCCGATTCGCCGACGATGCCGAGGAACTCTCCGGGTCTGACCTCGTAGTTCACGCCGCGCACCGCTTGGACGTCTCCCTGCGGGTTGGGGAACGTCACGCTCAGATCTGCGACTTGAAGGATGGGGGCCTCGGCGCTGAGGGGCTGCAGATCGATGTCGAGGGTTTCAGTCACGGTTGACTCCTGAGGTCGGATCGATCGCATCGCGGAGTGCATCGGCCATGAGGCTGATGGCGAAGAGCATGAGCACGAGGACTCCCGCGGGGAAGACGAACAGCCAGGGGCGGGTGGCCGCCGCCCCTGATCCGTCAGCCAAGAGGGTTCCGATCGAGACGTCGGGCTTCTGGATGCCCAGGTTGAAGTAGCTCAGCGAGGTCTCGGCGATGATCGCGGAGACGACGCCGAGGGTCGCGTCGACGATGAGGATAGAAGCGACGTTGGGGATGATGTGGCGGCTGAGGATCCGCGGGGTCGAAACGCCCATGTAGCGAGCGGCCCTGACGAAGTCACGATCCTTGATCGCCTTGGTCTGATTGCGGACGACCTGCGCCATGATCATCCAGCCGAAGAGCACGAGGAAGACGACGATGGCCATCCACGACAGCTGTCTCAGCAGGGGCGCCATCAGCACGAGGATGAAGAACGACGGCAGGACGAGCAGAAGGTTGATGAACCAGACGATGATGACTTCGACGCGACCGCCGAAGTACCCGGCCGTCGATCCGATGATCGCAGCGAGGATGCTCGCGCAGGGACCGGCGATGATGCCGATGAGCAGGGACTTCTGCAGGCCGACGACGGTCTGGGCGTAGATGTCCTGACCGATGGTGTTCGTACCGAACCAATGTTGCGAACTAGGCGGCTCATTGAGGGCGAAGACGTCCTGGTCGGTCGGCGAATAGATGTTGATCGTGTTTCCGAAGAACGCGAAGAGGACGAAGAAGAGGAGAAGGACACCGCCGACCCAGAAGCGCGGCGTCGACCGCAGCCGCCGCCAGATGAGCATCGCTCGGGAGGTCGGCTTCGACCGTTTCGACACCGTCTCGGTGTCGGGTTCGGTGGAGATCGGAATATCGGTTGCCATGTCAGATCCTCACTCTCGGGTCGAGTGCGGCGTAGAGGACCTCGGACAGAGTCGAGGCCAGCAGCGTGAGCACCGCCACGAAGAGGACGGAGCCTGCGGCCGCATTGATGTCGGACTGCAGGATCGAGTTGATGGTGAATTGGCCCATGCCATTCCACGAGAAGACGACTTCGAGCATCGCCGAACCGGCCACCAGGGTGCCGAAGGCGTAGGCGAAGTACGTCGACATGGGGATGAGTGCGACGCGCACGCCGTGCTTGACCAGGGCGGTCTTGCGAGTCCGACCTTTCGAGCGTGCGGTCCGGATGAAGTCGGAGGCGAGTACGTCGAGCATCACCGACCGCTGGTAGCGCGAGTAGGTCGCGGCTCCCATGAGCACGAGCGCCAGAGTCGGCAGCAGCATGTGCGATACCTGGTCGGCCAGCCACGGAAGGAATCCGGGGTCGATATTCGCCGTGTAGTCACCAGTGAATCGGATGAGGGTGGTCCCGAGCAGACGGTTGAAGCCGGTGGCGATGATCATGAGGATCACTCCGATGACGAACGTCGGAGTCGCGATGACGAGATAGGACGCATAGGTCACTGTCTGGTCGGACGCCTTGTACTGCTTGACCGCGCCCCAGACGCCGAGGACCACGCCGAGGACCGCACCGATGATCGACCCGATGAGCAGCAGTTTGAGACTGACCCCGGCGCGGACGAGGATCTCCTGGACCACCGGAGAGTTGTGGACGGTTGTGCCGAAGTCACCGTGGAGGAAGATGTTCGTCAGCCAGGCCCAGGTCCTCTCCAGGACGGGGACATCGGGGTTCGTGCCGTGCCCATTGAGGATGGCCCGGATCGATGCTTCGGACAGCGGCGGATTCTGTCCGCGATACCGGGCGGCCGGATCCATGAAAGAGCTGGAGGCGATATAGGCGGTGACCGTCGCGATGAACGCGAGAATGAAGTAATTGATGAACCGCCGGAGTACGTATTTCCCCATGGCGTCGACTACGACGCCATGATCAGCCGAGTCTCATTCGGGGAGGCGGAATGGTGCATCGGGCCGGGGAGCTGAGCGTAGATCTCTTCGCGGATCGGGAAGGAGGTGTGCATCATCGACGATCAAGATTCCTTTGGGATATGCAATGCTCTGATCAGCCCAGATGTGTGAATCATCAATGATCCCTCACAGTCGACTGAACGTGTTTTCACTGTATCCGCCTGTGACCCGTCGCACAAACCTGCCTTGCAGTATTCGTGCCGCACAGCCCCGTCATTCCGCGTAAATCCGTGCGACACGCCGCGATTACGATTCGGTAACGCGAGGTGCATCCGAGGCCGGAGTGAGGCGAATCGGCGCACAGAGCGCCGACGAATCCTCGAACAGAGCGTCGGTGAAATCGCACACAGATCGCCGAGGCGGTGCCGACAGGATGTCAGCACCGCCTCGGCGATTTCATGCTCGGGTCACGTTCCGCTGCCGCGGTGTCACCCGATGGTGGAAGTTCCTGCGATCAGAAGCAGACCGCGCCCTTCGAGGCCGACTGCACGAGCTTCGCGTACTTGCCGAGCACCCCGGTCAGGCGATGGTTGTCCGGGATCGTCCAGGTCTTCCGGCGCTCGGCCAGCACCTCCTCGTCCACGTGGAGTTCGATGGACCGGGCCGCGATGTCGACGGTGATCCTGTCTCCGTCCTCGACCAGGGCGATCGGGCCGCCGTCGACGGCCTCTGGGGCGATGTGGCCGATGCACAGACCGGTCGATCCGCCGGAGAAGCGGCCGTCGGTGAGCAGCAGGACGTCCTTGCCGATGCCCGCGCCCTTGATGGCGCCGGTGATCGCGAGCATCTCGCGCATCCCCGGCCCGCCCTTGGGCCCCTCGTAGCGGATGACCACGACGTCGCCCTTCTTCAGTTCGCCGTTCAGCACGGCGTCCATGGCCGGCTTCTCCTGGTCGAACACACGAGCAGTTCCCTCGAAGACATCGGCGTCGAAGCCCGCGGACTTCACCACGGCGCCTTCAGGTGCCAGCGAGCCCTGCAGCACGGTGAGACCGCCGGTGGCGTGGATCGGGTTGTTCAGCGCGCGGAGGATCTTGCCGTCGGGGTCCGGCGGGTTGATCGACTCGAGATTCTCGGCCACGGTCTTGCCGGTCACGGTCAGGCAGTCGCCGTTGAGCAGTCCGGCATCGAGCAGAGCCTTCATGACCACGGGCACGCCGCCGATCTTGAAGACATCGTTCATCACGTACTGGCCGAAGGGCTTGACGTTGCCCAGGTGCGGAACCCTGTCGCCGATCCGGTTGAAGTCGTCGAGCTCGAGGGTGACCCCCGCCTCGTGGGCGATCGCCAGCAGGTGGAGCACGGCGTTCGTCGAACCGCCGAAGGCCATGACCACGGCGATCGCGTTGTGCAGCGATTCGCGGGTGATGATGTCCTTGGCGGTGATTCCGCGGCGGAGCAGGTTGACGACCGCTTCGCCGGACTTGCGTGCGAACATCGTGCGGTTGCGGTGGATGGCCGGCGGGGCGGCCGAACCGGGCAGCGACATCCCCATGGCCTCGGCGGCCGAGGCCATGGTGTTCGCCGTGTACATGCCGCCGCACGCTCCCTCGCCGGGACAGACCGCACGTTCGATGGCATCGACGTCGCCCTGGGTGATGGTGCCCGCGCGGCAGGCGCCGACGGCCTCGAAGGCGTCGATGAGAGTGACTTCCTTCTCCGTGCCGTCCGAGAGCTTCGCGGTGCCCGGCATGATCGAGCCGTTGTAGAGGAAGACGCTGGAGAGACCGAGGCGGGCCGAGGCCATGAGCATGCCGGGGATCGACTTGTCGCAGCCGGCCATGAGGACCGAGCCGTCGAGGCGCTCGGCGCTCATCACGGTCTCCACGGAGTCGGTGATGACCTCACGGGAGACCAGCGAGTAGTGCATGCCCTCGTGGCCCATGGAGATGCCGTCCGAGACCGAGATGGTTCCGAACTCCAGTGGGAAGCCGCCGGCCTCGTGGACGCCTTCCTTGGCGGCCGCGCCGAGACGCTGCAGGGACATATTGCAGGGAGTGATCTCGTTCCACGAGGTCGCGATCGCAACCTGCGGCTTCACCCAGTCGTCATCGCCCATGCCGACGGCGCGAAGCATGCCGCGCGCGGCGGTGGCTTCGAGGCCGTCGGTGACATCGCGAGACCGAGGTTTGATGTCCGGAGTGGTGGTGTCTGTATCGATGCTCATGCAGGCATGCTACGCCGGATTTCAGCATCCGCACGCCCGACTCTCGCATGGTGGAACCTCATCTGGGCAACCGACGGCGTTCCGCGCCGACGACAGACCAGGACGCTCGCATTCGGTGAGGAATGTGTGCCCTTGAGTTCGGTCCGCACCGCTGCGATCGTTTCGTACTGCTGCGGTCGGTTCAGGCCCTGACGAGGTTGATCGGCTGCTCGCCGTCGTTGATCCGACGGACCTGATCGGCGAGGATCTTCACCACCCGCGGTTCGAACGCCGAGGTGTCCCCTCCCACATGCGGAGTGATGAGCGTGTTCGGGGTCCCCCACAGCGGGTGATTGCGCGGCAGCGGCTCGGGATCGGTGACGTCGAGGGCGGCATGGAGGCGGCCGGTCGACAGCTCGGCCACGAGCGCCTCGGTGTCGACGACCTTGCCGCGAGCGACATTGACGATGAGCGCATTGTCGGGAAGGAGTCCGAGGAATTCGGCATCGACGAGGTGGTGCGTGCCCTCGGTGAGCGGCGTGATGAGGACGACGACCTCGGTGTGGGGCAGCAGCTGCGGGAGTTCGTCGACGCCGTGGACGTGCCCCCGGTCGTCGTCGCGGGCGGACGAGGCCACGCGCGTGAGGTCGACTTCGAAGGGGGCGAAGCGATCGGCGATGGCGGCGCCGATCTCTCCGACGCCGATGACCATCACGCGCCGGTCCTGCAGGGACCGGTAACGCTCGTGAGCCCAGCTCCGCGAGACCTGCGATCGGACGGCATCGTCGATGCCGCGCAGGCTCGCCAGGGTCAGCGCCAGCGCGAGCTCGGCGGTCCCGCCGGTGTGCACGCCCGAGGCGGTGGCCACCTCGATGCCGCGTTCGGGCAGGTGGGCCACGGGATCGTAGCCGGTTGTCTGGGTGATGACGAGCCGGAGGTTCGGCAGCTCGTCGAGCATCTCGATGGTCGGTCCCGAGCCGAGGTAGGGCAGGACGACGACGTCGACATCGTCGCGGCTGAGCTTCGCGGATCGTTCGGCATCGGAGAAGACGACGAGGTCGACGTTCGCCCGCTGATGAGCGGGTATCTGGGCGATCACCCGGTCGCGGAGTTCGGAATTCGGGAAGGCGATGGTGGTGAGGGACATGCCCTCATTGTGGCACTATTCGGGCAGCGCGCGGGAGATCCGACCGAACACGCTGCGGATGACCTCGAGTTCCTCGTCGCTGACATGGTCGAGGAACACCTCGTCGACATAACCGCGGTGCCTCTGTCCGGCGGCGAGGAAGGCCCGTGCGCCGGCTTCGGTGAGCGCCACATTGTGGGCCCGCCTGTCGTCGGCGCACTCGGTCTTCAGCACCAGTCCCGCGTCCTGGAGCACCTTGATCCGGTAGTTCAGCCGGGATGGCGAGAACACGAGCTTCCTCGCCAGGGCACTCATCGTCAGTGTCCGCTCGGGCGCTTCCCAGAGCAGGAGCAGGGTGTTGTAGTCGCTGACGGTCAGGCCCGCGTCCTCCTTCAGCTGCGCCTCGAGGGCCTGCCGGATCCGCTGCGAGGTCTCGAAGTACACTCGCCACGAGCTCTGCGCGAGCAGATCCCGGCCCAGTCCGAACTTGATCTCGGTCATCGTCAGCCCTCGAGCAGCTGGGCGAACGGCGTGATGCGATCCGGATCGAACTCGTCGTCGACGCCGCGGACGGCGCCGGAGGATGCGCCTCCGGCACGACGCGAGACCGGCTCGGAGTGCGAGCCATCGGCAACCTCGGCGAGATCATCTCGCGAAGCGCCGATGATCGTCGAGGTCAGCGAGACGAGCTCCTCGGCGGCCTGGCGGACGCGGGCGCTCAGCGCACGCCCGCCCTCCATCGAGCCCCAGTCGTCGGTCGCGGCGAAGACCGTGGTCGGCACGACGATCC
The DNA here is from genome assembly GCF_017808095.1 of Brevibacterium renqingii. Taxonomy (NCBI): domain Bacteria; kingdom Bacillati; phylum Actinomycetota; class Actinomycetes; order Micrococcales; family Brevibacteriaceae; genus Brevibacterium; species Brevibacterium renqingii. Next base: position 271,104 of record NZ_JADBHG010000001.1, read on the forward strand.
CCTTGAGGTAGGACAGCATCGGCCGCAGCGCGGCCTCCCCGGCCAGGGAGTGACGCGGGGTGCCTCCGGTGGAGGCGATGAGCACGGGCTTGTTCGCCAGTGCCTTCTCGTCGATGAGCTGCCAGAACAGGGTGTGCAGCCCCACCGGAGCGACCTTGTACACGGGCGAGACGGTGACGACGGCGTCCGCCTCGGCGACGGTCGCGAACACCGTCTCGAGCTGCTCGGAGCGGAACCCGGTCAGGGTCATGTCCGTCAGCGCCGAGGCGAGGTTGCGGATGTTGATGTTCTCCGTGGCGACCTCGATGCCCACCGACTCCCCCACCGAGGTGAGCCCGGCGAGAATCCTGTCCGTGAGTTTGAGTGTGGTCGAGTCCTCGCTCAGAGAGGTCGTCACGGCCACGACCTTCATGGTCTGTCCGGTCATGCCTGATCAGCTCCTGACTTCTCGGCGGCACGGGCCTGCTCGCGGTCGGTGAAGGCACGTGATCCCGGGCCTCCTCCGGGGATCGGGTCGCGGCCCTCGCGATGGCGGAGGACCAGCGATTCGTGGGTCGGCGCCTCGGGGACGTCGGCGGGACGGTTCTTCGCGAACTCCTCGCGCAGGACCGGGATGACCTCCTCTCCGAGCAGGTCGAGCTGCTCGAGCACGGTCTTGTGCGGGATTCCGGCGTGGTCGATGAGGAACAGCTGGCGCTGATAGTCCCCGGCCCAGTCGCGGAAGCTCAGGGTGCGCTCGATGACCTGCTGCGGCGAGCCGACGGTCAGCGGGGTCTGCGTCGAGAAGTCCTCGAGGCTCGGACCGTGGCCGTAGACCGGCGCGTTGTCGAAGTAGGGACGGAACTCACGCACCGCGTCCTGCGAGTTCTTGCGCATGAAGATGTGTCCTCCGAGGCCGACGATCGCCTGGCTGGCGGTGCCGTGGCCGTAGTACTCGTAGCGCTGGCGGTAGAGCTGGACCATCCTTGCGGTGTGCGAGGTCGGCCAGAAGATGTTGTTGTGGAAGAACCCGTCGCCGTAGTAGGCGGCCTGCTCGGCGATCTCGGGGCTGCGGATCGATCCGTGCCAGACGAAGGGCGGAACGTCGTCGAGCGGCCACGGGGTGACCGTGAACCCATTGAGCGGGGTCCGGAACTTGCCCTCCCAGTCGAGGTTCTTCTCCCGCCACAGGCGATAGAGAAGATTGTAGTTCTCCACCGCCAGCGGGATGCCCGAACGGATGTCCTTGCCGAACCACGGGTAGACGGGACCGGTGTTGCCGCGTCCCATCATGAGGCTGAGCCGACCGTCGGACAGGTGCTGGGCGTATGAGTAGTCCTCGGCGATGCGCACCGGGTCGGTGGTGGTGATCAGCGTCGTCGAAGTCGTCAGGTGCAGCTTCTCGGTCTGGGCCGCGATGTTCGACAGCAGGACGGCGGGATTGGCCGGAGCGACGAACGGCGGGTTGTGGTGCTGACCGGTGGAGAAGACGTCGAGTCCGACCTCTTCGGCCTTCTTCGCGATCTCGACCGTGTTCTTGATGCGCTGGTTCTCTGTGACGGTGGTGCCGTCGGTGGGGTCGCTGGTGACATCACCGATGGTGAAGATTCCGAATTCCATGGCTGCTCCTTCTGTTCGCTGCAGGTGAGGCGACGGCTGCGGCCTGGTGGCCCGGCTGGACCCCGCCTCCAACTAACTTCAATTTTGAAGTAACTAGTTGAAAGCTTAACAGACTGCCCATGGAAAGTATTCCTGCGTGCGGTGACTCGTCTCCTGCGGGCGGATCCGCCGCGATCCAGCACGGGATTTCGAAGTGGATCCGCCCGCAGGAGACGAGGCACTTCGGTTTGGCACTCAACCAGCCGCAGCCCAGGCGCCTCCGTACAGACGATGCCCAGGCGCCTCCACCAGCCGATGCGCGGTCGCCTCCGCACAGCGCGGCCGCACGTTCGCAGTGCCGTCGAGAAGACCACTCGTACGTATTCGCCTGTGGGCAGATCCTCATCAAAAGAACCTGCCGCCCGGATTCTCGGAGATCGACTCGCGTGCACGATCCTGTGGGCAACAGCGCGCTGTGCACAGCCTCGTCCCCCTCCTCGGCTTCCGCTCCCAGGAAGAGGAGCCTTGAGAGTATGTGGAAAACGATGAATCAGACCGTCGATTTCAGACCCGTACCGCTGCCCTTCACGGCCTCCGAAGCCAGGCGACGGGGCATCACTGCTTACGCACTGGCGGACCGTCACCGCTTCAGCCAGATCTTCCGCGGCATCTGGGTCGACACCGAGTCATTGACCGACGTGCCGGCGCCTCGCTGGGCGGATCACCGATGGCTCGAGACCTGGGTGCGCATGACAGGCATCCGTATGCTCTATCCCAGCCTGGCCGCGGACCACCTGACAGCGGCGCGTCTGTACGGCCTTCCGCTGCCGAGCCATATCTCAGACAAGAGCATCCATGTGGCCACGGCCTCGCGCAATCTTCGCATCAGCCGGCCCGGCCTCGTCGTCCGCAGACCGGCGACGCTCCGAACCGAGTGGGTCGAGCTCCTGGGGCTGCCGCTGGCCACCATTCCGCGCGTCATCGCCACCCTGGCACCGCTGCTCAGCCTCAATGAGCTCGTGACAGTCGGCGATGCCGCAATCGGCAGGCAGGCCAGCGGACCGTACATCACCCGCGAGCGGCTGCGAGAGGAGATCGCCGCGCTTCCCCGCGTTGCCCACCGCCGCAAAGTGCGGAAGGCGCTCACCCTCATGCGCGAGACGGTCGACTCGCCGCAGGAATCCTGGCTGCGCTTATGGCTGATCGGCTGCGGGTTCCAGGAACCGGTCGTCCATCCCGCCGTCTACAGTCCGATCGACGACTGCGTGCTCCACCCGGACCTCGGCTACCCCGAGCTGCGGATCGCGATCGAGTACGAAGGCGACCAGCACCGCACCTCCCCCGCCCAGTACGCGCAGGACATCCGCCGCAGAGAACTGTTCGAAGCGGAGGGCTGGGTGCTGCTGCGTGTGGCGAAGCGCAGCGACATGGCCTCGTTCGCAAAGCGCCTCAGGCACTGCATCGCGGAGCGATCCTCGTCACGCTGACCGGTCTCCTGAGGGTGGATCCACCGTGAATCCTCGTCCGCAATCGCGGTGGATCCACCCGCAGGAGACACCGCAGCGGCGTCTGACGAGATGTGACCCAGAGGAAGAGGAGTCGGAATCGGAATCAGGTCCAGAGGGCGGGACCGGAATCAGATCCAGAGGGCGGGGTCCACCAGCTCGAAATCCGCATACTTCGAGGACGCCGCCCCTTCGCCGTGCTGTCCGCCCGAGGACCCGGCTGCGACGCGACTGCGCTTCGGACGCACGGCAGCGGGGATGCCGACGGCACTCGAATCAGGCGCGACATCCTTGACGACGACGGCATTGGCCCCGACCGCGGAGTTGTCGCCGACGGTCACGGGCCCGAGGATCTTCGCCCCTGCGCCGATGAGGACATGATCGCCGATCGTCGGGTGGCGCTTCGTCTGCTCCATCGACGTGCCGCCGAGTGTGACCTGGTGGTAGAGCATGACGTCGTCGCCGATCTCCGAAGTCTCGCCGATGACGACCCCGTTGGCGTGGTCGATGAAGAAGCGACGGCCGATCCGTGCGCCGGGGTGGATCTCCACCCCGGTCAGGGTGCGCACGGCCTGGGACATCAGGCGGGCGGGCACCCTTCCGAGATCGTGCTGCCACAGCCGGTGCAGACCACGATGGGCCCAGATCGCGTGCATACCGGGGTAGGACACGAGGGAGACGAAGTCGTTCCGGGCTGCAGGATCGCGCCTGCGCACCGTCTCGAGGTCCTCACGCAGTGTCTTTCGCACTCCCGGGCGGCTGAGCCCGTATACCGCCGCGCCCGCGGCCGCAGCGGCCGCCGTCCACAGTGCCTTCATCATGTCCGTCCTTGCTCATCGTCGTCTTCCGCGTCCGCGCCCGTCCGAGACGCCCCGCCTGCCTGTCCCAAGCCCGTTCGAGTGTCGGAGATTCCGAGACAGCGAGGGCGCCAAACCGGAGTTTGACGCCCTCGCGCTCGGCCGCTGGCTCACAGGAGCCCACGACCGATGCCGTCGGCTCAGTCGAGGTACTCGGAGAACAGCGGTGTCGACAGGTAGCGCTCACCGAAGTCGGGGAGGATGACGACCACGCGCTTGCCGGAGTTCTCCGGCCGTGAGGCGACCTCCTCGGCTGCGACGAGGGCGGCTCCCGAGGAGATCCCCACGAGCAGACCCTCCTCCTTGGCGACATCGCGGGCGCGATCGACGGCCGCATCGTTCTCGACGGCGACGACCTCGTCGTAGATCTCGGTGTCGAGGATGCCGGGCACGAAGTTCGCACCGAGGCCCTGGATCGCATGCGGTCCGGCGGTGCCTTCGGACAGCAGCGGGGAGGCGGCGGGCTCGACAGCGACGATGCGAACATCAGGGTTGGCCTCGCGCAGCGCCGCACCGGCACCGGAGATGGTTCCGCCCGTGCCGATTCCCGAGACGAAGACGTCGACCTGAGCATCGGTGTCGGCGAGGATCTCGGGACCGGTGGTGGAGCGGTGGATCGCGGTATTGGCCTCGTTCTCGAACTGACGCACGAGCACCGCACCGTCAGCGGCCAGCTCCTCGGCCTTCGCCACGGCTCCCTTCATGCCCTCGGACTTGTCGGTGAGGACGAGTTCGGCTCCGAAGGCGCGCAGAAGGGCGCGACGCTCCTTCGACATCGACTCCGGCATGGTCAGCTTGACCGTGTAGCCGCGCGAAGTGCCGATCATGGCCAGGGCGATGCCGGTGTTGCCCGAGGTGGCCTCGACGATCGTGCCGCCGGGCTTGAGCTCTCCGGACTTCTCGGCCGCGTCGATCATCGCCACGCCGATGCGGTCCTTGACCGAGTTCGCGGGGTTGTACGACTCGAGCTTGGCGACGATCTCGGCGCCGGAACGCTCGCTTGCCTTGTTGACGCGGATCAGCGGCGTCCGGCCGACCAGGTCGGAGACGTTGTCGAAGATAGTCAAAGTGAGTCCTTTCAGGCTTCTGTGTGCACCTGCCGCCACAGGCCTCTCACCGATCGGCAGACCTGCGCCGGCAGGGGTGAGCGACGGCTTTCATCTCGTGGTCCGAGACGGCTTGCTCTCATCATAACCACGCCGACCCCGAGCATGTTCCCAGATCTGTTGCTCAACAATCTCTGTTCGCTGGCGGCGAAAATCTCCGACTTCCGGCGTCATACTCCCGGAATCAGTGCCTCCCTCCGCCCGAACTCGCGAGTCCCACCGGTTCGACCGCTGAGCAATCAGGCTCGTCTGCACACGCCTGCGGCCGGTCGCAAGGACAGCGGCGTCGCGGGCGACGAAGGGCTGAGAGGACACCGATACGATTGTCCTCATGGCTATTCATCCCATCGTCGTCTACGGCGAGCCCGTTCTGCACCGACGCGCGGAGAAGATCACCGAGTTCGACGAGAAGCTCGCAGATCTCATCGCGGACATGCACGAGACTCTCGACGCCAGCAACGGCGTCGGCCTGGCCGCCCCGCAGATCGGCGTCGGCAAGGCCATCTTCGTCTTCAACGCCGATGACGACTATGGTGTGCGCCGTCGCGGCACCTTCGTCAATCCCGTCCTCATCGCCTCGAAGGTCCCCGACACCCGGCCGGACCCGGACGAGGAGACCGAGGGCTGCCTCTCGGTGCCGAGCCTCGATTTCCCGCTCAAGCGCGCCGAGCGTGTCACCGTCAACGGCGTCGACGAGAAGGGCCGGCCCGTGACGCTGAGCACTCAGGGCTGGTTCGCCCGCATCATGCAGCACGAGTACGACCACCTGCAGGGGACCCTCTACGTCGACCGGCTCGACAGGCGCTGGTCGAAGAAGTGGAAGAGGGCGCAGGCCGCCCATGGCTATGACCAGCCGGGCCGATCATGGATGCCGGGGGTCGATCCCGACCCGTTCGGGCACTGAGCCGCCGGCCCCTCGGCTGCCACTCGGTGCGCGGAAGTCGACCCCTCGGCTGCCGTGCTCTCTAGTTCTCCAGTTCGTCCACGGATCTCTGCGCCGCCGCCAGGCGGGTGTCGAAATCGTCGAAGTCATCGGCCGTCTGTTCGAGTTCGGCGACGAGTCCGGTGATGATCGACGACTGCGATTCCGCGTCGATGCGCAGCTCCCGGAACTGCCAGTCGGCCGAATTGTCGGCGGCGGTGCGGGAGAGCACGTCGAGCACCCGGTCGCCGAGTTCGCGTGAGCGTTCGGAGTTGTGCAGCAGCATGAGCTGCTGGTCGAGCTCGGTCAGCCGCTCGTAGTATTCGTGCATCGACTCGACCCGGCGGGCCATCGAGGAGAACGCGACGGCGAGTTTGGACAGATACGTTTCGACCGATTTCGCGGTGCCCGAGTCGCGGATGCCCTCGATCTCCTCCCGCAGTCCGACGAGCTCCTGCAGACGCACGCCGATGGAGGCGACGGCATGATCGAGATCGACACGGGAGACGTGGTCTCTGAGGATCGGGTGGGTCCATGCACGGGTGCGCACGATCTTGCGCGCGATCATCACCGCCAGGTGGAACAGGCGCTGCTCATCGGTGTCGCGTCCCTCTCCGCGGCCGGGAATGTATCCGAGGCCAGCCGGCGTGATCCAGCGGGCGCCGGAGACCTTGCGTCGGTTCCTCCGACTCAGTCGCTTCGGATCACGCAGATATCTGGGACCGGTCACGGCGGCGAAGATCCCGGTGCCCAGGGCCGTGGCCGCGCCCATGCCGCCGAAGGTCAGCGCGGCGTCGCCGAATCCCGAGAGCAGCGCCAGCCCCCCGGGTGCGACGAAGCCGGCGGTCGCGGCAGTTCCCGCCGCGGTGCCGCCCTTGAACAGGACGCTCGAGCGGAAGAAGTTCCGACTCATCCCGCCAGTGAGCATGATCGCGCTCGGCGCTCCTGCCGTATAGCGGTATCCACGTGCGTTCCAAGCACGGATGACGTGCTCGTTGACGCTCTCGGGAACGAGGACTCGATAGATCGGGGCCGTCTTCCCGCACTCGCTTCTCCACAGAGACTTCCACTCAGACACCGCTTCACCTCCACGCGTGTGGCGCACGCTCACGGTTCGGTCGCAGCCGACCGTGGTCGTCGGAGAATGCGAACAGCCACACCCTCCGCTGTGCTCGGGAGCCGGGCGGCTCCCTTTGCTCGCACAGTCTAGAGGGTGTGGCTGGATCAATCCTGAGTTGCGCTCAGCTGCGGATCAGGACCGAGTCGGTGCTCAGACTCCGATCTTGGCCAGGATGAGCTCCTTGGCCTTGCCGGCGTCGGCCTGGCCGCGGGTGGCCTTCATGATCGGCCCCATGAGCGCGCCGATGGCCTGCATCTTTCCGCCCTTGATCTTCTCGACCACGTCAGGGTTGGCCGCGATGGCCTCTTCGACGGCGGCCTCGAGCGCTCCGGTGTCCTCGACGATCTCGAGGCCGCGGGCGTCCATCACCTCGGCGGGCTCGCCCTCACCGGCCACGACCCCGGACAGGACCTCCTTGGCCAGTTTGTCGTTGAGCTTGCCCTGCCCGATGAGATCGACGAGCCCTGCGACCTGGGCAGGGGTGACGATCTCAGTGGGATGCCTGTCCTCCTGGTTGGCCAGGCGGGCGACCTCACCGGTCCACCATTTCCGTGCCGCGGAGGGCTTCGCTCCGGCGGTGACGGTGTCCTCGATGGCCTCGAGGAGACCGGCGTTGACGATATCGCGCATCTCGAGGTCGGAGAACTTCCACTCCGCGAGCAGCCGCCTGCGTTTCTGCGCCGGCAGCTCGGGCAGAGTCTCCCGCAGCCGGTCCACCCATTCGCGGCTGGGCTGCAGCGGGACGAGGTCCGGTTCCGGGAAGTAGCGGTAGTCATCGGCATCGGACTTAGGTCGTCCCGAGGAGGTCTCCCCCGACTCCTCATGGAAGTGCCGTGTCTCCTGCACGATCTTCTCCCCTGCCTCGAGGAGGGTCGCCTGGCGGGCGATCTCGAAACGCACGGCGCGTTCGATCGAGCGGAAGGAGTTGACGTTCTTCGTCTCCGTACGGGTTCCCAGAGGGGCGTCCGGGCTCTCGCGCAGAGACACATTGACGTCGGCGCGGACGTTGCCCTGCTCCATGCGCGCTTCGGATACGTCGAGGGCGCGGAAGATGTCGCGCAGCGTCCGGACGTATGCGGCGGCCACCTCGGCGGCGCGTTCCCCGGTTCCGGTGATCGGGTGGGTGACGATCTCGACCAATGGCACACCCGCGCGGTTGTAGTCGACCAGGGAGTGGTCGGCGCCGTGGATACGTCCGGTCGCTCCGCCGACGTGGGTGTTCTTGCCGGCGTCCTCCTCCATGTGCGCCCGCTCGACGGGAACGGTGACGAGAGTGCCGTCGCTGAGTTCGACCTCGACCTGGCCCTCGGCCGCGATGGGCTCATCGGACTGGCTGGTCTGGAAGTCCTTGGGCACGTCCGGATAGAAGTAGTTCTTGCGGGCGAAGCGGCAGGTCTCGGCGATCTCACAGCCCAGTGCCAGGCCGATCTTGATCGCATACTCCACGCCCTTCTCGTTCACCACGGGCAGGGAGCCGGGCAGGCCGAGCGAGGTTGGGGTGATGTTCGTGTTCGGTCCCCCGCCGAAGGTGTTGGGGGCGGCATCGAACATCTTGGTCGCGGTGCCGAGCTCGACGTGGACCTCGATGCCGATGACCGGATCGTACTTCTTGATCGCGTCTTCGTATTTCACTTGGCTTCCAGTCCTTCCGCAAGGGTGTCGAGCACGCGGCCGCCGGCCGATTCCAGTGCGGCCTCGAGCGGTCCGGCCACCTCGTAGAGTCTGACGTCCTCGCGGGCCGGAGCGAGGATCTGGAATCCGACGGGCAGTCCCTCGGACAGTCCTGCCGGCAGCGACAGGCCGGGGATGCCAGCGAGGTTCGCCGGGATCGTGGCCACGTCGCCCAAGTAGAGCGCCATCGGATCGGCGGCCGCCTCGGCGCCGAACTCCAATGCGGTCGTCGGCGCCGTCGGCGACACGAGGACGTCGCAGGAGGCGAAGGCCTCGGCGAAGTCGTTCTGGACGAGCGTGCGGATCTTCTGCGCCGAACCGTAATAGGCGTCGTAGTACCCGGCCGAGAGCGCATAGGTGCCGAGGATGATGCGGCGCTTGACCTCGTCGCCGAAACCGGCGGCACGCGTGGCCGACATGACCGTTTCGGCGGTGACGGGGCCGGTTTCGGGTTCGACGCGCAGCCCGTAGCGCATGCCGTCGTAGCGGGCCAGGTTCGAGGACACCTCGGAGGGCATGATGAGGTAGTAGGCGTCGAGAGCGTAGGAGATGGCGGGGCAGTCGACCTCGACGATCTCGGCGCCGGCGGCAGCGGCGACCTCGAGTGCGGCGGAGAACGCATCGCGGACCCCGTCCTGGTACCCCTCACCGCGCAGCTGCTTGATGACGCCGAGCTTCTTGCCCTTGAGTTCGCCGGTCCGGGCGGCGTCGAGGAATCCGGGCACCTCGTCGGGCAGCGAGGTCGAGTCGAGCGGATCGTGTCCGGCGAGCAGTTCGTGCAGGGCCGCCGCATCCGCGACGGAGCGGCCCATCGGACCGACCTGGTCGAGGCTGGAGGCCATGGCGATGATGCCGAAGCGCGAGATCGAACCGTAGGTGGGCTTGACGCCGACGGTGCCGGTGAACGCTGCGGGCTGGCGGACGGACCCGCCCGTGTCGGTGCCCACGGACAGCGGAGCCTGGAATCCGGCGAGCGCGGCGGCAGCGCCGCCGGAGGACCCGCCGGGGACGTGGTCGAGGTTCCACGGGTTGCGGGTGTTGCCGAAGGCCGAATGCTCGGTCGTCGATCCCATCGCGAACTCGTCGAGGTTGGTCTTGCCGAGCACCGGCAGGCCGGCGGCCCTGATCTTGCTGTGCACGGTCGATTCGTAGGGCGGGACCCAGTTCTCGAGCATCTTCGAGCCCGCGGTGGTGCGCACGCCCTCGGTGACGACGAGGTCCTTGAGCGCCACCGGCACACCGGCGAGCGCATGGACGTCCTCACCGGCGCTGCGCTTGGCGTCGACGGCCTTCGCCGTGTCCAGGGCCAGCTCGTCGGTGACGGTGATGAAGGAGTTGAAGTCGTCCTCGGTGGCCGCGATGCGGTCGAGGTGGGCCTGTGTGACCTCGACCGAAGAGAACTCGCCGGAGGCCAGTCCTGCGGCGAGTTCGAGGGCACTGGAGTTCGTCAGTTCGGGCATCTCATTCCTCCCCGAGGATCTGCGGGACGAGGAACTTGTCATCGGCGGCGGCCGGGGCCGCGGCCAGAGCCTGCTCGCTGCTCAGCGTCGGGCCCACGACATCGGGGCGCATGACGTTCGTCAAGGGGATGGGGTGGCTGGTTGCGGGCACATCGTCACCGGCCACTTCATTGACCCTGGCGACGTTTCCCAAAATTGTGGTCAGATCACCGGCGAGCGATTTCAGCTCGTCCTCGCTCATGGCGATCCGAGACAGTGAAGCCAGATGCTCCACCTGTTCGGGGGTGATTGCGGAGGACTCCGTCATTCCCTGCCTTTCATCGACGTTAACACTGACACCCCAGTCTAATCTCTTCGGCGGACCGCCCGAGGCGGGTGCGGTGTGAGCTTCGCCGAGGCAGGGCTCGGGAACGGATGGATCAGGGCACGTCAGGCGACCGAGCGCTCGGGCCAGGTGCGTTCGCCTCGGATGTAGCTCGAGATGTCGCTGAGGACGCGCTCGGCATCGGTCTGCGAGAACTCTCCCGCGTCGACGCCGACCTGCAGGTCTCGGGCGAGTGCGCTCACTCGTGTTTCGGCATCGGTGGCCGTCTCGGCCACGAGGGCCGCCGCCTCTTCGAGGCTCCCGCTCGCCTCGGCTGCGGCATCGGCGAGGACCCCGCCCGCGGCCATCGGCTGGCCGGTCGTCGTCTGGGACGAGACCCGCTTCGTCGGCTGCTGACCCGGATTGATCAGCTGGTCGGCGACGCCTGCGGTGACGGGAGCGGCGGCCAGGACGGCGGCGAGGACGACGGCAGTGCCGGCGATCAGCCGGGAGATCGATGTCATGTCCCCCACTTTCCCAGCCGAAGCTGTCCTTCCACTTGGCTCCGGCTGTGATCAGTCTCCACGTCCGACCACGAATCAGTGCGAGCAGCTCCGACCGGGATGCGGCTCGGGCGAGGGCTCGGGCGACTCAGTCGAGGCTGCCGGTGTCCAGCAAGGTCCGGAACCGGTCCTCGTCGAGCACGGGCACGCCGAGCGATTCCGCTTTGTCCAACTTCGATCCGGCGTTCTCCCCTGCGACGACGTAGTCGGTCTTCTTCGACACCGAGCTCGCGGCCTTGCCTCCGGCCGACAGGATCGCCTCCTTGATGCCGTCGCGGGTGAAGGTGCTCAGCGAGCCGGTGGCCACGATCGTCAGCCCCTCGAGAGTCTGAGCCGCGGACTCGACCTCTTCGTCCTCCATGCGCACCCCGGCTGCCTTCCACGCCTCGACGATCTCGACATGCCAGTCGACGTCGAACCAGTCGCGGATGCTCGCAGCGATCGTCGGACCGATGCCTTCGACCGCGGAGAGCTCGTCGAGCTCGGCGGCTCGGATGGCGTCGAGTGTGCGGAACTTCGTCGCCAGGGTCCGCGCGGCGGTGGGGCCGACGTGGCGGATCGACAGGGCCACGAGAACGCGCCAGAGGTCCTGGTCCTTGGCCTTGTCGAGTTCGTCGAAGAGCTTGTTCGTGTTCGCACTCGGCGCGCTCGGCTTCTTCGCTGTCCCGCGTGTGAAGAAGTAGGGCACGAGCTCCCGCTCTCCGGTTTCGACGCCCTTGTCCTTCTTGTTCCGCCAGATCTTCACATCCTTCAGATCCTCGGGTGTGAGGTCGAAGAGGAAGGCCTCGGACGTCAAGGGCGGTGTCTCAGGTTCGGCCGGGGCCGTCAGTGCCAGTGCGGCCTCCTCGCCGAGGGCTTCGATGTCGAATGCGGCGCGGGAGGCGAGGTAGAAGATGCGGTTGGCCAGCTGGGCCGGGCAGGACCGAGAGTTCGGGCAGCGCAGGTCCTTGTCCCCCTCCTTCTGCTGCCCGAGCTTCGTTCCGCACGAGGGGCAGTGCGTGGGCATGACGAATTCGTGCTCGCTGCCGTCTCTTTGAGCCACGACGGGTCCGAGCACCTCGGGGATGACGTCTCCGGCCTTGCGCAGGGTGACGGTGTCGCCGATGAGCACGCCCTTGCGTCGGACTTCGTGCCCGTTGTGCAGGGTGGCGCGCTCGACGGTCGATCCGGCCACGGTCACCGGCTCCATCACCGCGAACGGGGTGACCCGTCCGGTCCGGCCGACCTGCACCTGGATGTCGAGGAGTTTCGTCGTGACCTCTTCGGGCGGGTATTTGAAGGCCGTCGCCCACCTCGGCGCGCGTGAGGTGTAGCCGAGAGTCTCCTGCACGGCGATGTCGTCGATCTTGATGACGATGCCGTCGATCTCGTGGGTGACGTCGTGACGGTGCTCGCCGTAGTAGGAGACGAAGTCCTCGATCTCGTCGATCGTCTCGAGCACCTTGAAGTAGTCGCTGATGGGCAGCCCCCAGGACCGGAACTGCTCGTAGACCTCGGACTGCTGGGCCGGTTCCGGATGCGAATCATCGGCCGGGGCCCACACGGCGATGCCGTGGACGAGCATGTGCAGGGGCCGGCGCGCGGTGACGGCCGGATCCTTCTGCCGCAGCGATCCGGCCGCGGAGTTGCGCGGGTTGGCGAAGGGGGACTTGCCCTCGGCCACGAGGGCGGCGTTGAGTTCGCCGAACTCCTCCACGGGGAAGAAGACCTCGCCGCGGATCTCGACCTCGGCGGGCGGGTAGTCGGTGTCGAGCTTGTCGGGAACGTCGTCGATGGTGCGCACGTTCGCAGTGATGTCTTCGCCGATGCGTCCATCGCCGCGTGTGGCCGCACGGACGAGTTCGCCGTCCCGGTAGAGCAGGTTGACGGCGAGCCCGTCGATCTTGAGCTCGCAGAGGAACTTCGACTTCGCCGAGGTGGCCGTGCGCACCCGCTCGTACCAGGCCCTCAGCTCCTCGAAGTCGAAGACGTTGTCGAGGCTGTACATCGGACCGATGTGCTCGACCGGGTCGAAGGTCGAGGTGTCGACGATGCCGCCGACGGTCTGCGTCGGTGAGGAGTCCGTGACGAGTTCCGGGTAGCTGGCCTCGAGGTCTTCGAGACGGTGGACGAGTTCGTCGTACTCGGCGTCGGAGACGAGCAGGGAGTCCTGGTAGTACGCGGCTCGGTACTCCTCGATCTTCTGAGTCAGCTGGGCGTGGGCCTGGGCGCGTTCGGCCGCATCCGACAGATCCGCGTTCTCCGGTGTCGCAGTCATTCGATCTCCTCAAGGGCGCGCCGCAGACCCGCGGCGATGGTCATGGTTCCCCGATTGTCGTCCGGGTCGGTCTCGTTCGCCACCCCCAGCAGCGGTGGGTGAGTCATCGGCAGTTCGAGTCCGGCGACGATGCCGAAACCGCGCAGATCGCTCGCCCTCATGCCGATGCGCGTCCACGGGGTGCGGAGGCGCTCGACCCAATGGCTGACCGCGTCCGGGCGGCGGCCGGAACCGGCGGGCAGGTGGAGCCAGATCCCGAGGCCCGCCTCGGCGAGGACGGCCAACTGTTCCCAGCTGTGTGCGTTCAGGCCGTCCACGGGCACGGACACGGAACGCGCTCCGGTGCTTCGGAGCGCCTCGGCGGCTGCGATCTCCTTGCCGCGCAGGTGCACGGGCGCGAGGTTCGGCAGGCTGAGCACGGTCGGCGGCAGGTGGCGCAATGTGGATTCGAGGGCGGCCCAGACCTGGGTCTCGCTGATCGCCGGCAGGCTCTGCCATCCGGACACCGAGGGCCAGGTGCCGGTGAGGACCGGGTCCAGGCGGGACTCGACGAGGCGGACGGTCGGCTGCATGCCCAGGGCGGCGATCTTCTCGGTGAACGCGGCGATGCCGAAGGCATAGGCCTGGACGACATCGCGACGGGCTCCGTGGTCGCCCAGCACTCGCGCCCCGGAGCTCAGACTCAGGGCGGTCACCAGCGTCCACGGTCCCGGCAGAGAGAGCTGGACCTGGCCGGGACGCGATCGGCCGTATTCGGCGATCGCGTCGAAGGCCTCCCCCAGCGCCGAGTCCTCGAGTCGTTCGTCCTTGCCCGCCGAGGCGGTCAGCCGCCAGCCGAAGGAGGTGAGGTCGACATGCAGGTCCGTGATCAGGCCGGCGGCCCGACCGATGGCGTCGGCGCCCCACCGGCCCTCGGCAAGATGGGCTGTCAGCGGCACCGGCGGCAGTTCCTCGGCGAGGATGTCGAAGGCGGCCGCGGCCGCTTCGCGGACCGGGCTCGTCGCGATGTAGCCGTCACGCCGGTCGCGGGCTGCGGGCAGCCAGATGCCGGTCGTCGTGGCGGCCGGGAGCACAGTGGTCGGAGGCCCCTCGGTCGGGACGGGCTCGCCTGGCTCAGCCATGGCGGCCGCCGCGCGGGATTCCGAAGACGTCGACATAGAATCCGAACTCGCTTTCCAGGGAATCAATGATGGTCTCGGCGCGGACGAACCCGTGGGATTCGCCCTTGTACAGTCGGTAAATGTACTCCACTCCGGCCAGCTCCAGTGCATCGACGAATTCCTGGGCCTGTGAGGGCGGGACGATCGGGTCGCGGTCTCCCTGCATGACGGCGACGGGCACGCTGATCTCGCTGACTCTTCGCAGCGGCGACCTGCGAGTGTATTCGTCGAGGGCTTCGGGCAGCGGTCCGACGAGGCCGTCGATGTAGTGGGATTCGAAGTCGTGGGTGTCGACGACGAAACGCAGGAGGTCGGTGACGCCGAAGTACGAGGTGCCGCAGGCGAAGACGTCCGTCGAGGCCAGGGCCGAGAGCACAGTCCACCCGCCCGAGGAGGATCCGGAGATCGCGATGCGCTTCGGGTCGGCCAGCCCAGCGGCGATGAGCCCCTCGACGGCGGCCACGGTGTCCTCGACGTCGACGATTCCCCACTGCCCGCGCAGACGGTCGCGCCAGGCTCGGCCGAAGCCCGTCGAACCGCCGTAGTTGACTTCGAGGACGCCGATCCCCTGGGAGGTGAAGAAGCTCGTCCGCGCCGACATCTCCGGCGTCGCCTGTCCCGTGGGTCCGCCGTGGATCGAGACCACATAGGGCGGCAGTTCGCTCTCGACAGGGGCGAAGCGGGGATTGTGCGGTGGGTGGATGACTACCGGGACTCCCCCAAGTTCGCCCACACGGGGACGGGAGTACCAGCCCTGATGGGTGTCGAGCCGCTCTCCGGCGATCTCGGTGAATTGCCCGGTGGCGCGGTCGACGGCATAGAGGATGCCGGTTCTCGTCGTCGATCTGGCCGTCATAAGTAGGTGGGTGCGGCCGAGGTCGAGGAGTTCGATCGTGCCGAACGTCTCCCCCGGCGGAGCGACCGTCGCCCAGGTGCGGTCAGTGAGCCGACAGCGCACCAGTGCGGCCGTCGCCGCCTGGGCGTGCGCCCAGACCTCGTCACCGTCGTGCAGGTGCCACTTGGCGCCGAGCTGCCACAGAGCAGCGCCGATCTCCATGCCGGTGTCGAGGACGGGCCGCAGCTGTTCGATCCCCATCTCCGTGGTCGCCGGAGCATGGGAGGCGTCCGTGACGATGGGACTCGCGGCCACAGGAGCGAAGTCGAGGCTGTAGAGCGTCCAGTGTCCCCGGTGGTCGGAGATGAGGCGGAGCGAGGAATCCGAGGTGAATTCCGGCTGCAGGAGTGAGACTCCCCCGTCCGCCGGTGTCGGCAGGCTCGGCGGGGCGTGCAGAGGCCGTTCGACGGCGTCGCCGATGAGCACTGCTGCGGCGGGTGTGGCAGGCGTGCGCACATCGATCAGCCACAGGTTCGTGCCGTCCCAGGGCATGTTCGGGTGTTCCCAGCCGATGTACGCCAAGGTGCTGCCATCGGGTGAGAGTCGCGGCCAGGCCATGAAGTGAGAGTGCGTGGACAGCACGTTCGTGGTTCCGTGCTTGGTCAGCAGGACGATGGCGCGTTCGCGCCGGGTGGACCGGCAGTCCTCACGCACGCAGAGCAGCCCCCAGGGGGTCATGTGCAGGTCCCCGTAGCGGATCCTCCCCGAGGTGTCCGGGGTCAGGGCGTGCGGCGCCCTGCCGGGAATGATCTGCCATACCCGCTGGTCGGCGGCGTTGACGAAGTAGATGACCTCGCTGCCGGGATCCAGCGCCCAAGCCGCTCCCCCGTATTCGTGGACGGCGGAGCGGATGTTGAAGCCGGCCGGCAGGATCTGCTCGCGGGCTCCGGGGCGCGACAGCGAGGTGCGGACGAGTCCGGTGCGGGCCTTCTCGGCGGGGATCTTCGTCGAGTAGAAGATCTCGTCCCCGCGGAAGGCCGCGTCGAAGATCGGCGTGGCACCGGCGGCCACCTCGACGGCGCTGAGAGGTGACGTCCAGGTTCCATAAGGTGCCGTGACGACATCTTGGGGAGATTCCTTCATGTCCTCAGCGTATCGTCATGCCCTGTCGCCCGGGACCGGTCCGTGGCTGGACGGTCGGCGGCCGCACCCGGTCCGCGGCTGGACGTTCGGCGGCAGGACGGCCGGCGCCGGCTCAGGAGCCGAGGCGGGCCGCGACGCGCTGCGGGCCGACGTGGTCCTTCGCCGTGGAGTCGATGGTGGCCTGGCCGAGCACGCGGGTGCCGCGGTAGATGACCATGGTCTGCCCGGGCGCCACGCCCGAGAGCTCTTCGTCGACGTCGACGTGCATGAGCTGTCCGGCAGGGCGGGCAGCGGGCACCTCGACCTCGTCGACGACGGGATTCGCTTCGTGCTCGGGCACCTCGGCGACGAACTCGCCGAGCCAGGCACGGGCCGGAACCGGGTCGGAATGGGCGCGGATCTGGACTTCGCAGTCGATCGCGGATTCCGGACTCCGTCCCATGTCCGCCGGTGCCGAACCTGCCCAGGAGGTGCGGATGCCGGTCAGATGCGATACGGCGAGATCGGCGCGCGAACCGACGGTGACCGTGTTCGCGGCCGGGTCGAGGCCGGTGACGAAGCGCGGCTTTCCATCGGGAGCGGGCTTCTCGATGCCCAGGCCCTTGCGCTGTCCGATCGTAAAGGTCATCGCACCGTCGTGCTCGCCGAGCACCTCGCCTTCGGCGTCCTTGATCAGGCCCGGCCGCATGGGGATCTTGTCGGCCAGCCAGGCCTTCGTGTCCCCGTCGGGGATGAAGCAGATGTCATAGGAGTCGGGCTTGTTCGCCACGGAGAAGCCGCGCTCGGACGCCTCGGCGCGCACTTCGGCCTTCGAAGCGGTGGCACCGATCGGAAAGTAGCAGTGTTCGAGCTGGTCGGAGGTGAGCACGCCGAGGACATAGGACTGGTCCTTGGCCAGATCCTCACCGCGGTGGAGCTCGGGCTTCCCATCGTCATCACGCAGCACCTCGGCATAGTGGCCGGTGGCGATGGCGTCGAAGCCCAGGGCCAGCGCCCGGTCGAGGAGGGCGGCGAACTTGATGCGCTCGTTGCAGCGCATGCAGGGGTTCGGGGTCCGCCCGGCCGCGTATTCGGCGATGAAGTCGTCGACGATGTCTTCCTTGAACCTCTCGGAGAAGTCCCAGACGTAGAAGGGGATGTCGAGCATCCCGGCCACCCGATGGGCGTCGCGGGAGTCTTCGATCGTGCAGCAGCCGCGCGAGCCCGTGCGCAGGGTGCCGGGCATGCGGGACAGGGCCAGGTGAACGCCGACGACTTCGTGGCCGGCGTCGACGGCGCGCGCCGCGGCCACGGACGAGTCGACTCCGCCGGACATGGCGACGAGTACTCTCATGATGCTCCTTGCATCCATCGGGGTGTTGCCGAGACCATCCCGGCTCGGCGTGCCTGCTCGACGACCTCGGGCAGGGCCGCGAGCAGGGCATCGACATCGTTCTCGGTGGTGTCGTGACCGAGGCTGAAGCGTTGGGCGGACCGGGCAGCGTCCTCGTCCATCCCGCAAGCCAGAAGCACGTGCGAGGGGCGGGAGACTCCCGCCGAGCAGGCCGAACCCGTCGAGGTGGCCAGGCCGCGGGCGTCGAGACCGAACAGCAGCGAGTCCCCCTCGCAGCCGGGGAACGTGAAGTGGGCGTTGGCCGGCAGGCGGCCCTGACCGCGCGGGCCGGAGAGGACGGCTCCGTCGACGTCGGATTCGATGCCGGCGATGAGGCGGTCGCGCAGACCTGACAGCCGTGCCGCTCGTGTTTCGAGATCACGTGTGACCAGGTCGACAGCTGCCGCGAAGGCCACGGCTCCGGCGACGTCGAGGGTGCCCGAGCGCACTCCGCGCTCCTGCCCCCCGCCGTGGAGGATGGGCGTCGGAGCGGCAGAACGGTCGAGCAGGAGAGCACCGATGCCGACGGGACCGCCGATCTTGTGCGCGGTGATCGTCATGGCGGTGGCCCGGAACTCGGCGAAGTCCAGTGGGATCTGTCCGAGTGCCTGCACCGCGTCGATGTGGAAGGGCACGCCGAGTTCGGCCGCCGCCTGACCGATCTCGCGGATCGGCTGCAGAGTGCCGATCTCATTGTTCGCGGCCATAACGCTCACGAGTGCTGTGCGTTCGGGCTCCCGGCGCAGCTCAGCCAGGGACGACTCGAGGTCGAGGCGTCCGGAGGAGTCGACGTCGAGGTAGACGATCTCGGCTCCGAAGTCGGCCAGCCACTCCACGGAGTCGAGGACGGCATGGTGTTCGATCGTCGTCGTCAGCACGCGGGGCCGCAGCGGGGCGTCGAAGGAACCGCTGTTGCGTGAGAGGTAGAGGCCCTTGAGCGCGAAGTTGTCCGCCTCGGTGCCTCCGGACGTGAAGATGACCTCCGACGAGGTGGCCGCACCGACCGCTCGGGCGATGTCCTCGCGGGCCTCTTCGATGCGCATCCGAGCGGCCTGTCCGACCGCATGCAGAGCCGAGGGATTGGCCCGGCGGGCCAGCTCCCTGGTGTACACGTCAAGCACCTCGGCGGGCATCGGCGAGGTGGCTGCGTGGTCGAGATAGATGGGCACCCTGCAATTTTAGGGGGTGAGCCCGGCTTCGGCCAGGATCGTGCGGCATCTCACCCGCCGGGTACGTCCGCGGAACTGCGGCCTCGCCTCCGATGGCGACTAAACTGGGGCGCGTGTTCACCGTTTTCACCATCGTCCTCTACGCCGTCACCGGCGTCCTGACCGTGTGGTCGATCGTCGAGACCATCCGCAACAGACCAGCAGGAAAGGCGCTGCTGGCAGCCGCCGCGCTGCTCCTGCTGCTGCTCATCGTGCAGCTCGTGCTCTCGATCGCGACCTTCGGATCCGCCCATGACGTCGATCCCCTGCTCTACTTCGGCTACGTGATCACCGCGATCCTCGTCATCGGCCTGGCCGGCTTCTGGGCGTTCGCCGAACTCAGTCGGTGGGGGCCGGGGGTGCTCGCCGCGGCGGGACTGACGGTGGTCGTGATGATCGAGAGATTGGACCAGATTTGGCAGTGAAGAGACGCAGCAGATTCGGCGGGGCCGGCGCGGCCTCGGCGAACGATGCCCATGCAGAGGAGACCCGGACGAGCACCCCGTATTCGGCGATGCACACCGGTCCCGGCCGGGCGCTGACCGCCGTCTACGGTGTCTTCGCGCTCTCGGCCACGGCACGGGCGGGCTATCAGCTCATCCGCGAATTCGATGTCGCCCCGATCGCCTATTCACTGTCGGCGCTGGCCGCGGTCATCTACATTCTCGCAACGATCTGCCTGGTCATCGGCAACCGCGTCGCACACCGGATCGCCCTGACCGCCTGCGGTATCGAGTTCCTCGGCGTCATCGTCGTCGGCATCCTCAGCCACACCCACCCCGAGGACTTCGCAAAGCCTTCGGTGTGGTCGAACTTCGGCAGCGGCTACGGGTTCATCCCCCTCGTCCTGCCGCTCATCGGCCTCTGGTGGCTGGTCCACGTGGGCCGCCGGGCGGCGAAGGGCTGACGTTCCTGCCGGACCCGGCCTCTCGCTCATTCCACGCGCGAGGACAGAACGTTCCAGTCTGTGGCCACAGCCGTGAGCGATTCCCCGGTCTTCATCAGCACATAGGGGTGCGCGGTGTCGACCTTCACGGTGTCGCCGTCCTTGTCATTGGTCTTCACGGCTTCGACGGTGTCACCGAGATCGAGGGCATAGTCGGTGGGGACCTTGATCGTCAGCGTGCAGCGGACCTCGCCCATGCCGATCGCACCGTTCTCCGTGCTCAGCGTCATGTCCTGGAAAGCGAGATCGTCATAGGGCTTGCAGTCGACATCGACCTTGTCGAAGCCGGAGTCCTTGTCCCGCAGCCCGTCGAGGTAGCCGCGGAATCCCTTGAACCCGCCTTCCTTGAGTCCTTCGGGCGACCCCGACTTCGCCTTGCCGTCCACGAGGTAGGAGGCCACCTCGTCGGCCGAGGAATCCATCTCCTCGTCGAATGATTCAGGCCCCCGCTCGACTGCGCCGCGGTCATCGGCCATGAGTCTGGGCATCTGATCGGTGGGGATGTAGGAGGACGAGCGCACGAGCGGATCGCTCGAGGCCGATTCCCGCGTCACGAGCATCACCTGGGTCAGCTGCTTGTCGCCGTCGGTGGATTTCTTGTCCGCGGTGCCGAAGGCGTAGAACCACATCGGGTACTCGGTGAAGCTCGGGCTGCCGGCGACGACCTCGGTGAAGTTCGGCGCCCGCAGCTTCTGCTTGGCTTTGTCCGCGATCTGGACCTGGGCGCGAGTGCGCTCGATGAGCGGCGCGGCCTGGATCTTGTCGAGGTCGGCCCCCTCGTCCCCGAGCGTCTTGTCGAGTGCCTCGGTGTAGTTCGTCATGAACTCCCCGGCTTCGCCCGGCCGCAGCGCGGTGCGTTCGTACGGGGTGGTGTCCGGCTGGCTGGGTTTGGCGATCGGCATGCTCGTGCAGCCGCTGAGCACGAGCCCCGTGCCCAGAGTCGCGGCCGTGACGGCGCGCAGTGAGCGACGGTTGCGCAGGTCCCGTCGCCGAGGCGGCACCGGGGTGGTCGAACCCGGCTCGACCGTCGAGATCGGCTGGGTCTCCGGACCGGCCTGGTCGGCAGCCGCAGCGCGGTCCGTGCGGTCGGTCGGTGTCTGCTGGTCTTCACCCTGCGAACCGCCGCTGCCGCCACCGGTGTTCCCGGTGCCGGTGCGGTCGACGTCCTTCCTGGGCGGCCGGATGCGCGACTGCCACCAGCGCATGAAGAAGAACACACAGAATCCGGCGAGGATGATGCCCAGGGCCACGCCGAGCAGGCTGAGTCCGAGCACACCGTTGACGCGCATCTTCAGACTCACCGTCGTTCCTTCGAGATCGTCATCGGCGTTCGCTGGGGCGATGACGAGCACCTGCGGTTCCGCGTCGAGGTCGAAGGTCTTGGCCACCGACTTCCCCGCATCCTGGCTGATCCACCAATCGCGTTCGGCGATGGCCGCCTCCGGCTTCGACTGTCCGGGGAGGAAGCGATGCTCGGCTTCCTTCGGGAAGGAGACATCGCTGATCTGCTCCTGCGCCACCCCGTCGAGGTAGCTGTCGGCGTCGACGCCGTTGGCGGTGCCGATGAAGAGCTCCGTGCCCTTCGAGTTCTTCGCCGTCACGGTCACGCTCGAACCCGAATAGGGCACGATCGCCTCGTCGAGGACGACAGCATAGGCGCCGTCGTCGACCTTGAACCCGGGAGTCTCGGTGATCTCGTCGGTGCCGACCACAGAGAGCGCGGAGATGACCAGTCCGGCGAGCGTGAGAGCGGCTACGCCGAAGAGGATGGCGGTGATGAGACGGATTCGCTGGATCAGAACAGTGCCCTCATGAGTGCGGTCCGTGCCTTGGTCACGGCTGGATCGTCGGCGCCGAGGACCTCGAAGAGCTCGAGGACGCGCAGACGCAGGGATTCCTTCTCCTCGCCCGCCGTGGTGCGGATGAGGGAGATGAGTCGGGTGAAGGCGCAGCTCGCATTGCCCCCGACTACCTCGGCGTCGGCGGCGGCCTTCGCCGCCTCGACATCGGTCGGGTCGGCATCGGCGGCGGCGATGAGTTCGGCGGGTTCCTTGTCGATGAGGCGCCGGCCCAGCCCGGCGCGGGCGAGACCGAACTTCGCCTCCTCATCGGCTGGTGAGGAAGCCAGTGCGGCCTTGAACAGGTTCTCCGCGGTGTCGAAGTCGCCCTTGGCCAGGGCTTCCTCCGCTTCGGGGTGTGCGGGGCCGGACGGTTCGGGTTCGGCGCCGTCGGCGACGGCATAGCCGGTGACGCCGTTCTCGGAGGCGAGTTTGAGCAGCTCGTCGAAGTAGGCCCTGACCTGCGGTTCGGGCAGGGCGCTCTGGAACAGCGGCACGGGCTGGCCCTTGACGATCGCGACGACCGTCGGGATCGACTGGACGCCGAAGGCCTGCTGCAGGCGCGGGTTCGCGTCCACGTCGACCTTGGCCAGGACCAACCGCCCGCCGTAGGCCTCGGTGACGCGTTCGAGCACGGGCGAGAGCTGCTTGCACGGTTCGCACCATTCGGCCCACAGGTCGATGACGACGGGCACTCGGTCCGAGATCGCGACGACGCTGTTGAAACCGGCCTCGTCGACGTCGAAGACCAGGGACGGAACGGCGACCGCGTTCGGGTCCTGCGCACCGGCTGCTCCTGCGCCGGCAGGGCCCGCCCCGGCAGGTGCCTGTCCCGCATTTCCGGCCTGCTCCGGAGGCAGGTTCTTACTCCGCACAGCCGACAGGTCGAGTCCCTGATTCTGCTGTGTGTTCTCCTGCGAGGGATCCATTGACACGTGGTCTCCTTTGTGACGCGATCGGTGGGGCCGGCGACGTCGGTCTCTCACCTGGTCCTTATCTGTCCAACAGAACGTATCAGCACCCGTCAGCCTGCGGCTATTCCCCCATGGCCTCGCCGGTGCCGAAGGGTCCGGATCAGCCCGCCTGCGCTCCTGCCAGCGTTTCGAGCCCGCCGATGAGCCTGACTTTCCCGTCCTTGGGGACGAGGAAGGTGAGCACCTGCGTGGTCGTCGTGGTCACGGGCTGCTGCGTGGAGTCCGTGCCGAGGAGTTCCTTCTGCGGTGACGACAGGGACAGGGTGCCGGTGCGGCCGTCCTTCGACTCCGGACTGATGGTCGACTCGGCTTCGATCACGCCGGTGACGATGGCGGCGTCGCCGGCGGTGCCCTGAGCGACGAGTTCCTTGCCCGGTGTGTAGTCGTACTTCACCTCTGCCTTGCCCTCTTCGGCGCTGGCCTTCTGTTCCTTCTGGTTCTTCCAGATCGACTTCGAGAAGTCGTCGGACTCGAACTTCTTCGCTTCTTTCGATCCCTTGCCTTCGCCGAGGGCCTTCGCATAGTTCGCCACCACCTTCTCCGGGGTCGCGACGAAGTCCTTGGCGCCGGGTTCGAGCATCTTCGCTCCCTGCCGGGAGTCGGGCAGCTCGGGCAGCTTCGTGCCGGCCACCAGCTGGGTCTGCGACCAGAGCTTGTAGTCGCTGCGCGGATCCTCCTGCGTGAGCACGAGCAGCTGCGTGTCTCCGCCGGCAGAGGTGATGAGGCTGGTCACCCGCGGCCAGGCATCGGTCGCGGAGGTGTAGTTCGCGACGATGTCCCCACTGGCCACGGCGGGCGGCAGCTTCTGGTCCTCGACCTTCTTCTTCACCTTGTAGGCGTCCTCGCGCTGCTGCAGGGCAGGGCCGGTGGCGCGCTTGGCCAAAGCCTTCTTGTCGGCGCCCTTGTCCGCGGCCTTGATCTCCTGGGCGACTGACTCGAGGATCCGTTCGGCCTGGTCGTCGGTGATTCCGGCGCCCGCCGAGCTCGGCTCCTGCGAGGGTTCGGGCTTCGGCAGCTCCTCCGGGCCGCAGGCGCTGAGTGCGAGCACGGGGACGATGGCGAAAGCGGTTCCGAATTCGGCGAGCTTGCGGCGGCGCTCCTGGCGCGCCTTGCGCCGGTTCGCTTCCCTCTTCGCACGGTTCGCACCCAGGAAGAGCAGCACGAGACCTCCGATGAAGACGACGCCGCCGGTGATCATCAGCGGGAGCGCCCAGGGCGTGTCGGCGTGGTTGGGCCAGGAGATGGTGACTGTCTTGATCTGTCCGGGCTCACCGTTGCCGGCGATGAGGAAGCCGGTGCGGTTGGCATCGTCGTTCCATTCGAGTTCGACCGAATCGGTGCCGCTGACCTGCGCCTGCCACAGATCGTCGCCGGTCGGGTCGGGGACCTTCTCCTCGCCGTCCGTAGACTTCGTCGTGAGCTTGCCCTCCTGGGCCAGCCCGGTGACCCGGTCATAGGCGGACTGCCCCGCCCAGGCTTCGACGTTCTCGATCGGCGCCTGGGCGATCGTCAGGTCACCGCTGCCTTTGACCGTGAGAGTGGCGGGGGTGCTGTAGAGGTTGAGCATTCCGGGGTCGACGATGACCGCCGGTTTGTCGGTGTCGATCTGCGCGGTGGCAGTGATCGTATCCTCCGGCGCCCACAGGGTCTTCTGCAGGATGCCGAGGCCACCGACGACGACACCCACCACCATGAGAATCACAGCGAATGTGTAGCGCACGAGCGAACCTTCCCTCAGCCGAGCAAAATGGCACCCCTGGTTCGGGGACTCTCCAAGTTTAAGTCACATGCCGAACATCGCCTTTGTGCCCACGCTCAGTGTGTGTCGGCATTCACAGATGTGCGGGCCGCAGACGGGCCCGGGATGCTCCGAGCGTCCGGCCTGAACTAAGCTGGCCCGGTGAGCAATAACAGGATTGTGTGGATCGACTGCGAAATGACGGGCCTCGACGAGGTCAGGGACGAACTCATCGAAGTGGCCGCGATCGTCACCGACTTCGATCTCAAGCCCCTCGACGAGGGCATCGACATCGTCATCCGCCCCTCGGCGGAGGCGCGTGCGAACATGAACGAGTTCGTCACGGACATGCACACCACCTCGGGGCTGATCACCGAACTCGATTCAGGCACCACCGCCGCTGAGGCGCAGGCCCAGGTCCTCGAATACGTCAAGCAGCACGTACCCGAGCCGCGCAAGGCCCCGCTGGGCGGCAATTCGGTGGGCACCGACAAAGTGTTCCTCAACAAGCAGATGCCCGAACTCGTCGACCACCTGCACTACCGGATCATCGACGTCTCCTCGATCAAGGAACTGAGCAAGCAGTGGTTCCCCCGCGCCTACTTCCAGGCCCCCGCCAAGCACGGCGGCCATCGGGCGCTCGGTGACATCATCGACTCGATCATCGAGCTCCAGTACTACCGGAAGGCCGTGTTCTCCGCCGAGGGGCCGAGCTCCGACGAAGCGAAGTCGATCGCCGCCGAGGTGGCCGGAAACTTCTCGAAACAGACCGACGAGAGCTGATCGCCTCCTCCCCGGGGCGATCGGACCGCGCTCTCCTCGATTGATATGCGACGGCGATCCTATCTCAGCCCGGTTCCGCTGATGCGGGACCGGGCTTTTCACTGCCTGAGACTCCCACTGCCCGCCGCGTGAGACTCCGCACTGCTTTCCGTGACTCAGCGAGATGATGGATTCATCATGCCATTGAATCAGTCTCAGCGTCCCCTCTACGAGGTGAAGGCGAATCTCTTCAAGGGCCTCGCCCACCCCTTCCGCATCCGCATCCTCGAGCTGCTCTCCGGCGCCGAGGAGGTCAGCGTCGCCGACCTCCAGACCGAGACCGGCCTCGAGGCCTCGCATCTGTCCCAGCATCTGGCCGTGCTTCGCCGGCACCGCCTCGTCGAATCGGAACGGCGAGCCAGCCACGTCTACTACCGGTTGGCCGACCGTCGCACCGCCGAGCTGCTCGCCGTGGCCAGGAGCCTGCTGCTGACCATGCTCGAGGACGACGAGGTGCGGCTCTCGGAGGCGCGCACGCTGCCGCAGATCCCCGGCGCGGGAAGCCGATGAGTCCGGCATCGGTGCTGCGACACGCGCGCGGCCTGCTGCCCTCTCTCGCGGACTACCGTGAGGCGCGCCGGTCCTGGCCGAAGGACCTGCTGGCCGGAGCCACCGTCGGCATCGTCGCCCTGCCGCTTGCCCTCGGCTTCGGGGTCAGTTCGGGGCTGACGGCCGAGCAGGGCCTCATCACCGCCATCGTCGCCGGCTTCCTCGCCGCGGTCTTCGGCGGATCGCACGTCCAGATCTCCGGTCCGACCGGGGCTATGGCCGTCGTTCTCGTGCCCATCGTCGCCAGTCACGGGCCACAGGCGGTCGTCGCCGTCACCCTCATCGCCGGCATCATCGTCGCCGCGGCCGGTCTGCTGCGGCTGGGCCGCACCGTCTCCTTCATTCCGTGGCCGGTGATCGAGGGCTTCACCGTGGGCATCGCCGCCATCATCTTCCTCCAACAGGTGCCCTTCGTGACCACGCCCGCGGATCTCTCCCCGGGCGAGATGAGCACGAATGCCTTCGCAGCAGCGGTGCAGCTCGTGGCTGCCGCCGACTGGGCCTATCTGCCCTATTCCCTGGGTGCGGTGGCGATCGTGGCCGCGTGCATGGTGCTCGCACCGAAGATCCACGCCTCGATCCCCGGCTCCCTCATCGGCATCGTCATCGTCACCGTCATCGCCGGCCTCGTGCCCAATCCGCTGGCGACGATCGGCAGCATTCCGCAGTCCCTGCCCTCCCCCACTCTGCCGATCATCGACACGGCCACGCTGCCAACGCTGCTGCCAGCGGCGGGAACGATCGCTGCGCTGGCGGCCATCGAATCGCTGCTCTCGGCGCGGGTCGCCTCGTCGATGTCGGATGCCGGGGCCTATCAGCCCGATCGGGAGCTGGTCGGGCAGGGCATCGCCTCGATCGGGTCCTCACTCTTCGGCGGCATCCCCGCGACCGGTGCCATCGCCCGCACCTCGGTGAATATCCGTGCCGGAGGACGCACGCGGCTGGCCTCCATCGTCCACGCGCTCGTGCTGCTGCTCATCGTCCTCGTCGCCGCCGCTCCGGTCAGTCGGATCCCGCTCGCCGCTTTGGGCGGGGTCCTCTTCGTCACTGCCGTGCGGATGGTGCACCTGGGCACGATGCGTGCGATCCTGCGGTCGACGAAATCCGACGCCGCGGGATTCGTCATCACCGCTCTCATCACTGTCTCCTTCGACCTCATCGTGGCTGTGGGCATCGGCGTCGTGGTGGCCGCGTTCTTCGCTCTGCGCAAGCTCTCGTCCACCACCGCAGTGCGCATCGAGCGCCTGTCCGAGAGCACCGAGCCGAGGCCGGGAGACGAGTCGATCGCGATCGTCCATTTCGGAGGACCGCTGTTCTTCGCCTCCGCCGACCGGGTCTTCGACGAGGTGATGCGCCTGCAGGGAGTCACGGTCGTCGTGCTGGGCATGTCCCAGCTGGAGCTCGTCGACGCCACCGGCGCCCACATCCTCAGCGATATGGTCCGGGCCTTCGAACGGCGCGGAATCACCGTGCTCATCAAGGGCGTCAAGGACGGCCACGCCGGACTGTTCCGGCAGGTCGGAGTGCTCGGCGCCCTCCGCCACCACCGGCACCTCTTCGACGAACTGCCCGCGGCCGTCACCCACGCCCGCTCCCATGTGGAGCGGGCGGGCTGAGTTCAGCCGGCTTTCTTCGCCGGCTGCGCGAACACGTTCGTCGGGAATGCACCCGACTGCGCGATGACCTTGACGAGCGTGCGGGTGGGTGAGAGCAGGGATTCGATGTGCTCGTCGTCGAGGACCGACCAGGCCGCGGCCACGGTGCCGTCGGTCAGCAGCTCCACCTGCTCCTTGAGCTCGCGCCCGGCCTCGGTGATCGTCGGCAGGTCGAATCCGCGTTCGTCCTTGTCGACGGTGATGAGGCCGGCCTCGGCGAGCCCGGACTGCGCGGTCTGCCATTCCTCGTCGGTGTAGCCGCGGGTCTTCTGCGCCGCCCGCGGTCGGAAGCCTGTCCCGGCGGCGACGTCGAGCATGAGGGCGTCGATGCCGGGCACTCCGGCGGTGACGAGGGAGGCGACGTGTCCGTCGCCGCGGAACTCGCGCGCAATGGTCGCGCAGTCCCACAGCTTCTCGAAGGCGGTGTTCGGCCGATGTCGGCCGATCGTGTCGGCGGTGGCCGCTGCCAGGGTGCGGCCGGCGAAGTCCATCGCGGCGAGGACCGGCTCGATGGTCTCGGTCACCTGTGTGGCCGCCTCGGTGAGCAGCGCGATGTCATCGCGGTCGCCGAAGAGTTCGTGCATGTAGGCGGCCACTGCGTCGAAGCGGGCCCGGACCATCTCCTCCGGAGTCACCTTCTCCCACAGGCCGGGCAGCAGATCGGCGATGAAGTTCGGGGAGTAGTTGTAATAGGCGGCGCTGACGACTCCCGGTTCCACTCGCCCCAATGGAGCGGTGCGGGCGACCAGATTGCCTTCGACTCCGGGCTCGAGGCCGTGTTCGGCGTAGACGGCGCCGACCGTCGAGGAGAAGTACATCGCCGCATGGATCGAGTTGAGCCGGGCGGAGACCGTTCGGATGCTCTGTGTGCGCTGGGATTCCATGTCGTCATCCTATGGTCAGCATCGCTGCGGGTAAACGGTTCGTTGCTGCGGTCGGCAATTAGCGCAGTCCCATGCTCTCTTAATCGGTTCACCGCGACAGCGGCCGGCGCGCGCAGCCCGCCGCGGCGGCTCCCGACGGTCGGACCCGGGCGCAGGTGTTTGCTCTGCACCGGCCCGGTGCTACCGTCTGAGCACGGAGTGCCGGAGGATCGTCTCGCCCGCGATGTCGAGCGGACCGAAACGCGACCTGCACAACCGCAATGTCCGGCTTGGAGGTCAGATGAAGATCGCACTGTTCGCCACTTGCATCGTCGATGCGATGTACCCCGAGGTTGCGCAGGCGACCGTGACCGTCCTCCGTCGGCTGGGCCACGAGGTCATCTTCCCCCTGGGCCAGTCCTGCTGCGGGCAGATGCACATCAACTCCGGCAAGTTCGCCCAGGCCGAACCCGTCATCGCCAATCACGTTCGGGCCTTCACCAACACCGAATGGGACGCCGCGGTCGCCCCCTCGGCCTCCTGCGTGGCCTCCCTGGGGCACCAGCAGCCGTTGATCGCCCGCCGCATGGGCAATGAGGCCCTCGCCGAGGCGGCCGCCGAGGTGTCCGAGCGCACCTATGAGCTCACCCAGTTCCTCACCGACGTCCTCGGCGTCACCGATGCCGCGGCCGACCTCGGATCCTATTTTCCGCATCGGGTGACCTACCATCCCTCGTGTCACGGCATGCGCCTGCTCCGCCTCGGCGACCGGCAGTCCTCCCTCGTCCGGTCCGTCGAAGGCATCGACCTGGTCGAACTGCCATTGGCCGATTCCTGCTGCGGCTTCGGCGGCACCTTCTCCGTGAAGAACCCGGAGGTCTCGTCCGCGATGCTCGCCGACAAGGTCCGCACCATTCAGGCCACCGCCGCCGATGTGTGCACAGGCGGCGACGCCTCGTGTCTGCTGCACATCGGCGGCGGGATCTCCCGCTTCGAGCGGACGGGCCGTTTCGAAGGCGCGCCCGACATCACTGCCGTCCACGTCAAGGAGACGAGCTCGACCACGGTCGGCAACGAGGGATCCGAGCACCTCACCGCGGTGGTCGGAGCCGATGACGACGACCATCGCACCCCGGGCGAGGACGGCAGCGCGCCCGTCGAGCCCAGCCGTGTGCAGGCCGGCTTCCGAGTCGGTCAGGCCACCGTGCACCTCGCGCGGATCCTCGCATCGACGAAGGAGGACCCGCTCCGGGTCCCGAGTGAAGGAGCAGCAGTGAGCGGAGGGAGCCTGCGATGACTTTCCTGGGAATGCCGCTGCTTCCGCCGAAGCGTCGGCAGCAGACCGATCTTCCGGGCGGACAGGGCAACATCATCGAGCCGGAGTCCTTCCCGGACGTCTCGCATCAGCATCTGTCGAATCAGCAGCTGCGCAACAACATCGGGCATGCCACTTCGACGATCCGTGAGAAGCGGGCCGACGTGGTCGCTGAACTCGATGACTGGGAGGCACTGCGCGAGGCCGGGGCTCGCACGAAGAACGAGGTGATGGCCAACCTGCCCGAATACCTCACGCAGTTCGAAGAGGCCTTCACCGCCGCCGGCGGCATCGTCCACTGGGCCCGGGACGCCGATGAGGCCAACGCCATCGTCACCGATCTCGTCGCAGACAACGCTCCGGTGCTGGAGAACGGCCGTCGCGAGGTCATCAAGGTCAAGTCGATGGCCACGCAGGAGATCGGTCTCAACGAACATCTCGAGACCGCAGGCATCGACGCTTTCGAGACGGATCTCGCCGAACTCATCGTCCAACTCGGCGAGGACAAGCCCAGCCACATCCTCGTCCCCGCCATCCATCGCAATCGCGACGAGATCCGCGACATCTTCATGGACAAGATGCCCGACGCAGGACAGCTGACCAATGAGCCCGCCGTCCTCGCCGAGGCGGCGCGCAGACACCTGCGGCACAAGTTCCTCACCACGAAGGTCGCGATCTCCGGAGCGAACTTCGGCATCGCGGAGACCGGCTCGCTCGGCGTCGTCGAATCCGAAGGCAACGGGCGCATGTGCCTGACCCTGCCGGAGACGCTCATCACCGTCATGGGCATCGAGAAGCTGCTGCCCCGCTTCGCCGACCTCGAGGTCTTCCTCCAGCTGCTGCCGCGTTCGTCGACCGGTGAGCGGATGAATCCCTACACATCGTTCTGGACGGGGAGGGCCGAGGGCGACGGGCCCCAGAACGTCCATCTCGTCCTCCTCGACAACGGCCGCACCCGGGCGCTGGCCGATGAGCACGGCCGCACCGCACTCAACTGCATCCGCTGCTCGGCGTGCATGAACGTCTGCCCCGTCTACGAACGCACCGGCGGACACGCCTACGGCTCGACCTATCCGGGCCCCATCGGCGCGATCCTCTCGCCCCTGCTGACCGGGGTGGAGGAGCAGGGCAACGGCTCCCTCCCCTACGCCTCGAGTCTGTGCGGCGCCTGCTATGACGTGTGCCCGGTGAAGATCAACATCCCCGAGATCCTCGTCCACCTCAGGGGCGAGGACGTCCAGGCCAATCACTCCCCCGTGTCCTCGCAGCTCGATGCCGCCCTCACCGGCGCGTCGTGGATGATGAGCGACGGGAAGCGGATGACCGCGACGGAGAAGGGCCTGCCCCTGGCGCATGCGGTCACCCGCGGCGAGCAGATCAACGCCCTGCCCGGCATCGCCGGGGCCTGGACGTCGAGTCGCGACATCCCGGCTCTGCCGAACAAGAGCTTCCGTCAGCTGTGGGCCGAAGAGGAAGGCGAGAAATGACCAGCACCGCTCGCGAGGAGATCCTCGCCCGCATCAACGAGGCTCTCGGTCGTCGCGGCGGCGGGGACTATGTGTCCTCGACTGCCCGAACGCCCGCTTCGGCGGGGTCCGCAGGTGCGGCAGGTTCTGCAGGTGCGGCAGGTTCTGCAGGTGCGGCAGACGAATCCGGTTCAGCCGCCTCGGCGAGCCAGGCGAGCGCAACGGCCGCCGATGTCGGGTACCGCCACGAGGGCACGCATACGGGTGAGGAACTCGTCGATCTGCTCATCGACCGTCTGGTCGACTACAAAGCGAACGTTCATCGCGCCACGGGCGATCCCGCTGAGACGATCGCGCAGCTGATCGAGGCCCATGATTCGGTCGTCGTCCCCCACGGTCTGGAGACCTCCTGGCTGTCAGGGTTCGACGGTGAGGTCCGCGTCGACGCCCCGGGCGAGGAGCTCACCGTCGACGAGCTCGACGCACAGGGGGCGGTGGTGACCGCCTCGGCGGTGGCGATCGCCCAGACGGGAACGATCGTCTTAGACGGCTCGCAGGTGTGCGGGCGCCGGGCGGTCACTCTCGTGCCCGACCACCATGTGTGCATCGTCCGCGTGGCCGATATCGTCGACATCGTGCCCGAGGGGATCTCCCGGCTCGACGCACGCGACCCGCTGACGTTCATCTCCGGGCCCTCGGCCACGAGCGACATCGAACTCAGCCGAGTCGAAGGAGTGCACGGTCCGCGCACCCTCGATGTCGTGATCCTGAACGAGTGAGTGTCGAATCTGCGGGACAATGGAGTCCATGACCACGGCCAGAACTCTCGAATACCCGCAGAAGCAGCCTCGGCGGAGGTCGCGCAGGACGACGGTCCTCGTCTCCGCGATCGTCATCGTCATCACCCTCATCATCGGGGTGATCGCGGCCGATCGCATCGTCGACTACACCACCGAGCAGCGCATCGCCGACGGGCTGCAGGACTACGGCGAGGCCGACGTCTCCGTCGAGGGCTTCCCCGTGCTCACCCAGTTGGCCGCCGGGAAGCTCGAGACGGTGCACATCACGGCGGCGGAGGCGACCTACGACGACGTGGACTTCACCGACGTCGACGCACGCCTCTACGACGTCCCGACCGACACCTCCCGACCGATCGGCACCGTCGACGCCACCGCGGTGCTCCCCCACTCCACGCTCGATGCGCTCGCGGCCGAGCATGCCTCCCTGCCCGAGGGGATGACGTTCACGACCGTCGACGGCGAGCTCTTCCTCAAGGGCTCGCTGCTGGGCCAGGACCTGCTCATCGGCATCGAGCCGACGGCCGAGGGCCGACGCGCCGTCGTCGATGCGACCACGATCCGGCTCGGCTCGGCGAAGGTCGATGTGGGATCGCTGCCGGGCTTCCTCACCTCGGAGATCTCCGATATCGTCATCGACCTCGATTTCCTGCCCGCCGGTCTCGAACTCACCGACATCACCGCCACCGAGGCGGGACTGTCCGTGCGCCTGCACGGTTCCGGGGTGACGCTGGACTGAGGCCAGGTCAGCTCAGCGATGCTCGCCCGGTTCGCGGGTTCGCTCGTCACCGCCGCGCTCGCTACAGTCGTACTCGGCACCCGAAGCCGGCACCGACGCCGGCTGACCAGACCCTGAAAGGCTCGACGATGAGCATCATCTCACCGGTCCGCGAACGCTTCGCGACCGAACTCGGAGAACTCGCCGCCCTCACCGACTCCTCGAGACCGGGCTGGACCCGCCGGGCGCTGAGCGAAGAGGACGTCGCCGGGCGCGACTATGCTCGCACCCTGATGAAGCAGGCCGGTCTCGAGACCCGGATCGACGGGGCCGGCAACGTCATCGGCCTCCTGCGCGGTCGCCTCGGCGGGCGCGAGATCATGCTCGGCTCGCACACGGACACCGTCGACGGCGGCGGTCGGTTCGACGGGATCACCGGTGTTCTCGGAGCGATCGAGGTCGTGCGGCTGCTGCGCGAGAACGACGTCCGTCTCGACCACGATCTCGTCATCGTCGTGTTCTTCAACGAGGAGCCCAATGACTTCGGCCTCTTCTGTGTGGGGTCTCGGGCGATGACCGGACTCGTCGACCGTTCGACCCTGGCCGCAGTCGATCCCACTGGTCGCACTCTGGCCGAAGCCCTTCCCGAGTCCGCGATCGATCCCGAGGCGTTCCTGAACGCCCGCTACGATTTCGCTCGGGTCACCGCGTTCCTCGAACTCCACATCGAACAGGGTCCCGAGCTCGAACGCGCCGGAAGGCAGATCGGCGTGGTCGAGACGATCACCGGGATCAACCACTTCCGCGCGCTCTTCACCGGACGGCAGGACCATGCCGGGACCACCCCGATGGACGTCCGCGCCGACGCGGGCTGCGCCGCCGCCGGCACCGTGCTGGCGGTCGAGTCGATCGCAGGTTCGGGTGAGAACACGCGTGGCACCTGCGGACAGATCAGCTTCACGCCCGAGGCCGTCAACGTCGTGTCCCAGAATGCCGTCGTCGAGGGAGAGTTCCGCGGTCCCGAAGGGTCGTGGCTCCACGAAGCGCAACGTCGGCTGACTGATGCCGCCGCTGCCGAGGCGAGCCGGCGCGGTGTCTCGGTCGAGGTCGAATGGACCACCGACGACGCGCCGGTCCCACTGCATGAGCCGGTCACATCGACGATCGCCTCCGTCGCCGACGATCTCGGCCTCAGCAGGGCGACGATGTTCTCCGGAGCCGGCCACGATGCCGGAATCATCGCCGCGAAGACCCGGGTCGGGATGGTCTTCGTCCCCTCGGTCGACGGACGCAGCCACTGTCCTGAGGAGTTCACCGATCTCGACGACATCATGCCCGGCGTCTCCGTGCTGCTCGAGACCGTGCTGCGCGTCGATCGGTGGTACGCCGGCTGACAGCCGCAGGTGGGCGTCCTCACAGCTGGGGAGCCGCCGTGCGCGCGGGCGATGTGTGAGAATGGCAGTCGGCCGAAACGGCGGTCGATGAACGTCAGTCACATGCAGGAGGTGCCATGCGATCGCCCATCCCGGATTTCCTCGATGAGACGCTCGACCGTTTCCGCCCCGACCGGTCCGGGGAGAACGCGGACTACATCCCGGATCTGGCCGCGGCCGATTCGGAGAAGCTGGCGATCTGCATCTCGACCCTCGACGGCATCGAATACACCTCCGGCGACGCCGATCACGAGTTCTCCATCCAATCGATGTCGAAGCCCTTCATCTACGGGCTCGCCCTCGAACAGGAGGGACTGGCCGGAGTCCTCGAGAAGGTCGGCGTCGAACCCAGCGGTGAGAAGTTCAACGAACTCTCCCTCGACAAGATGTCGGGGCGACCGCTCAACCCGATGATCAATGCCGGGGCCATGACCATCCACTCCATCCTCGGCGAGCCCGGTGCCGGCCTGCCCGAACGCACCGAGCTCGTCCGTGCCGGACTGTCCCGGTTCGCCGGCCGGGAGCTGACGATCGACGAAGACGTCGCCGACGGCGAATGGCGCGAGGCCTACCGCAATGTCGCGATCGCGAACATGCTCCGGTCCTACGACATCTTCTTCGACGACCCCGACGAGGTCGTCCGCGGCTATATCGAACAGTGCTCTGTCCTCGTCACCGTCAAGGACCTCGCGATCATGGCCGCGACGTTGGCCGGCGGCGGAATCAATCCCCTCACCGGAGAACACGTGCTCTCCCCACGAGTCAACCGCCAGGTGCTCGCAGTGATGATGACCTGCGGCATGTACGATGCCGCCGGCGACTGGATGACGGAGATCGGGATCCCGGCCAAGAGCGGGGTCTCCGGCGGTGTCTTCGGTGTCATGCCCGGTCAGGTCGGCATCGCCACGTTCTCCCCGCGCCTGGACAAGCACGGCACGAGCGTACGCGGGGCGAAGATCTTCCAGGATCTGTCGAACCGTCTGAGCCTGCACATCATGGATGCGCCGGAACCTGCGCGCTCAATCATCCGCCGCGACCGCCGCTTCGTCGACGGACAGGGCAAGATGGTCCGCATCTGCAGTCTCCAGGGCCTCATCCAGTGGAGCGGTTCGGAGAACGTCATCCGCGCCATGGACGAACCGGAATCGCACACCGACACCTTCGTGCTCGACCTGCGGCGGGTCAATGAGGTCAACTCCGTGGCCAGGACCATGCTCACCGAGGCGCTGTCCCGGCTCGAGGAAGACGGTATGCGCGTCGTGCTCATGGACCCGGACGACATGATGCAGTGCAAGGGTCCGAACTCGGCGCTGCCGGGCGTGACGATCCTCGACTCGCTCAAATCCGTCAAGGGACTCAAACGCATCCGCGACGACCGCCGCAGGGAGATGGCCGAACGCTCTCGGTGAATCCGGGCCCTGATGTGCAGCGAACTCGTGTGATGGGACGGGCCGATGCGAAGCCAGGCGAAGAAGCCGGGCGAAGGGGTCTCGCTGGTTCAGGAAACGCGCCTGATAAGGTGAGGCTCACCGAACCACAGCGCCGAGGCGGCTCGCCCGTCCCCGACGCGGCCGCTCGCGCGTGGAAGCGACCCCTTGCAGAAAGGCCGTTGATGACGACCGCACCGAACACTCCCACCCGCAGCGCACGCCCTGCCCGCGCGCAGGCCATCCTGACCGTTCTCGAGGTCACCGAGCTCAGCCCGCGCCTCGTCCGGATCCGCCTCGGCGGCAGTGAGACCTTCGACAACATCACGGCGAACGAGTCGACCGACAAGTACGTCAAGCTCCTCTTCGCCGATCCCGCTCACGGGCTCGCGCCGCCCTATGATCTGACCGAACTGCGGGAGCAGGCTCCGGAGAAGCTGCCGAGCAGACGCACGTACACGGTGCGCGAGATCGATCTTGAAGAGAAGTGGCTGAGCATCGACTTCGTCATCCACGACGATGAGGGGGTCGCCGGCCCCTGGGCGAAAGACGCCCGCCCGGGCGACACACTCGTCCTGTCCGGTGCCGGAGGGAAGTATGCGCCCTCGGCGGAGTCGGACTGGCACCTGCTCATCGCCGATCATTCCGCTCTTCCTGCGGTCAGTTCCGCACTGGAGGCGATGCCCGAGGACGCCCGCGGCCTCGTCGTGGCCCATGTCGCCGCAGCGGATCGGGTGCTACCTGCCCCGCCCGCCGGCGTCGAGGTGAAGTGGGTGGATTCGGATGAGGACCTCATCGCCGCGGTGCGCGAACTCGAGTGGTCGGCCGGTATGCCGCAGGTCTTCGCCCACGGCGAGCGCGAGACCATCAAATCCATCAGGAAGATCCTCAAGGAGCGTGAGGTCCCCAGAGAGTCGCTGTCGATCTCCGCGTATTGGGCGCGGGGCCGCGCAGAGGACCAGTTCCAGGCCGAGAAACGCGAACCCATCGGCAAGATCGACTGAATCGCGGAAAGTCGAGCGCTGTGCGCTCGGCGCGAGCCGCGATCCGGTGGGCGGTCGAGGCGGGAACTCAGTCCAGCTCGAGGCTCTCGACGACTTCAGCGACCTTGCGCTTCGCGGCCTCGTCGAGTCCGCGCACCGGCAGCGGCAGACTGTCGGACCCGATGAGGCCGAGGTGCTCGGCGATGGCCGCGGTCACCCGCAGGCTGCCGCCGAATTCGGCGAACAGGTCCCACAGCGGTTGGAGTTCGGCGGAGAGTTCACGGGCCTGCTCGGCATTGCCGAGCTCAGCGGCGCGAGTGATCTCGAGCAGCGGCTCGGGCACGGTTCCGCCGACGGCCGTGTACCAGGCGTCGCAGCCGGCGATGAGTCCGTCGGCACCGAAGGCGTCGCCGGAGATGCCGATCATCATCTCGTTGCCGACGGCGGCACGGATCTCGCCGATGCGCTCGTCCCAGCCCGCGGGTGAGAGCGGATGGCCTGGGATCTTGATCGAGGCCACTCCGTCGAGTGCGGCCAGGCGCGCGTAGAGCTCGGTGGTGAAGGTGAAGTGCGTGGTGCCCGGATTGTCGTAGACGACGATCGGCAGTTCGGTGGACTCGGCGACTGTGCGGAAGAGTTCGAACACCTCGTCGTCGGTCAGGGGCTGGTAGCTGACGGGGGCGAGGAGGAGTCCGTTCGCACCCGCGGCCTCGGCGGAGCGGGCATTGGCGAGCACGTCCCTGGTGCGCAGCGCTCCGATGCCGACGATGACGGGGAGGTCGAGCGCGGAGTCGACGGTCAGCTGCGCAACACGGGCGCGTTCATCCCGGTCGAGGTAGGCATAGGAGCCGGTGGACCCGAGAGCCGTGATCGAATCGACTCCGGCGAGGACGAGACGTTCGATGAGGCCGGTGTAGGCGTCCTCGTCGATGCCCTCGTCCCGCAGAGGGGTGAGCGGGAAGGCGCTGAGGCCGGTGAACAGGGAGTCGTCGTATGAGGTCATCGTTCGTCCTTCACGGTAGGGGTCGAGCTGTCGAGGTAGTGGTCGAGCGTGAGGAACTCCGGCTGCGCGGAGGCATCCATGACCGTCGCGGCTCCGACGCGGTTGGCCGCACGCAATGCCTCTTCGCCGGGCAGTCCCGAGCGCAGGCCGATGGTCAGGGCAGCGCAGAAGGCGTCGCCGGCACCGACGGTGCTCACCGGCTTCCGTGCCAGTGCCTCGGCGAAGCCGATCTGCTCACCGTGGGCCAGCAGGGCCGAACCGCGGTCCCCGTAGGTCACGGCCACGAGCCTCGCTTCCTGAAGCTGCGGCAGCAGGGAGTACTCGGTCTCATTGACGATGATGAGATCGGCGCGGTCGACCACCTCGGCGGGCAGAGGCAGGGCCGGGGCGGCGTTGATGACGAGGTGACCGGGCACGCGGGCGGCGAGTTCGGTGATGAGGTCCATGGAGATCTCGAGCTGCGTGAGCACGGTCTCGTCCTCGCCGAACTCGATCCCATCGAGGCTGACCTCGGCATTCGCACCTTCGCACACCGCGATCTGGTTCTCCCCGG
The DNA here is from genome assembly GCF_017808095.1 of Brevibacterium renqingii. Classification (NCBI taxonomy): domain Bacteria; kingdom Bacillati; phylum Actinomycetota; class Actinomycetes; order Micrococcales; family Brevibacteriaceae; genus Brevibacterium; species Brevibacterium renqingii. The sequence continues at coordinate 309,245 of NZ_JADBHG010000001.1, forward strand.
CGGAGTCGACCATGATGAGAGCGGTCCCGGTCTCGGCGGTCGCCTCGGCGATGTCGTCGACGAGGACTCCGGCAGCTCGCAGCGCCTGCCTCATCTCCTGGCCTTCGGCGTCGCGGCCAACGGCGCCGACCATCCGGGTACGGGCGCCGAGCCGGGCGGCCGCCGCGGCCTGGTTCGCGCCCTTGCCGCCGGGCGAGCGCGAGAGCCGACCCCCGCCGACGGTCTCGCCAGCGGCCGGAAGGCGGTCGGTGGTGGCGGTGATGTCGGCGTTGATGCTGCCAACGACCGTGAGTGCGCAGGCGATGGTCATAGACACCATTATCCCGGGTTGACCCGCCGGCGACCGGGCAGCGAATCGGTGAGTCGGCATGAGGAAAGCCCCGTGATCCACTCATTCGGACGGATCACGGGGCTTCCGGTTCGGGGTGAGTAACGGGACTTGAACCCGCGACATCCGCGACCACAACGCGGCGCTCTACCAGCTGAGCTATACCCACCACATGCGCTGCACCACAGGTGCAGACAGCAAGATATATCTTAACCTCACCCGCCACACCCGGGCAAACCGGATCCGCCCGTCGCGCACAATGAGACACAGATCTCACGTGCAACGATTCAGTAGCGATGTATAACGGTTTCGGAAAAGCGGTAGGAGCCGTCCTCGATATTCATTAGGATAAGTTCGGCCCTGTCCTCGTCACCTCTCAAGGAATCCTGTACATGACTCGTGCGTTGATCTCCGTCTCCGATGACGGGTTCACCTACATCTCCCTCAATGGGGCGACGAGTCGCTATTCCGACACCGGACAGGCCATCGCCTACCTCGGCGACTATGCGCGGGAGACCGCGACTCCCTTGACCGTGACGATCGACGACGGCACGAAGAAGACCGAAGTCTTCCTCGACGAGAACGGAAAGCTCGGCACCGCCGCGGCACACGCAGGCAACGAACCAGTTGCGGATACAGAAGCCGACGCGACGGATTCCGCCGAGAAGACTGCACCACACACCGGCGCCGAGGCGGCCGACCCCGCCGCGGGGTCGGCCGCAGCCGCGGAGAGTGCGGAGAGTGCGGAGACGGGCTCTGATCCTTCCCGCGATTATGAAGGGATGGCTGGTGAGGGCGCAGCGGCTTCCTCGTCAGCAGCCGAAGGCACGCCCGAGGGATCGGGCGGCTCGTCCGACCCCTCAGGCGCAGGCGGTGACGGCTATCCGCTCGGCACCCCGTTCTCGGGCCCCGCCGCTCCCGCCGCACCGAAGGTGAAGAAGACTCGCGTACGCAAGCACTCCTCGCGCAGCCGACCGCAGAGACTGAAGAAGATCACGGTCCCAGGGCTTGTGCTCATCGGTCTCGCGATCCTCATGATCGGAGCGTTCGTCGTTCCGAACATCGTGCCCGTCGACACCTCGGAGGCGCCGCAGACGATCGGCTCCGAGCAGCAGATCAACCCGGCCTCCGAACTCTCCGTCGACAAAACCAGCGATGTGGTGCCGAGCTACGACAACTCCCCCACCTGGGAGACCGAGGTGCCCAAGCGGGCGTCGGTGACCGCCTCGGACCGCGGCGTCCTCCTCGTGTACAAGAAGAAGCTCGAGGTCCTCGACCCCGACACCGGCAAGACCCGTTATAAGACCAAGATCGACGAGGCCCCGACCTTCGCCGTCGACACCGTCATCGACGGCCGGCCGGCTCTGCTCTGGCAGGCGGGCGACACCGCCGAGGCGCTCTTCGACGGGGAGAAGAAGCCGAAGTCCTATCAGCTGCCCGAGAAGGCACGCATCACCTCGGCGGGCAAGAGCGTGCTCATCAAATCCGGCAATCAGCTCTCGACCTTCGGAACCGACGGGCTGGAGAACGTGCCGACCCCGAAGCCGGGCTCGACGCCGATGGCGATCGAGAACGACGAGCTCTACAGTTCCGACTGGAACGGCCCGGTCAAGGCCAAGAACGTCGAGACCGGCGAGGAGCGCAGCATCGACCTCGAGCGTCCCGCCGACAACCTGCAGATCATCGACTGGATCTCCGCCGGGCACGGAAAGGCCATCACCCTGTGGGGCGAACAGGGTGCGTCGACGAATTCGGGCCACCGGATCCAGCTCGTCGTCCACTCCCTCGAGGACGGATCCATCCTCTCGACCGTGACCACGACGACCGACATCGTCGGCGAGAAGTCCTGGGTGCGCGGCCAGGCAGGCGAGCGCGCCTACATCGGCCCCTACCTCTTCGACCTGCAGTCCGGTCTGCTGCTCATGGACGTCTCGAGCCGCGACATCCACCTCTCGGAGCCGCGCGGGACGATCGTCCCGTGCACCATGGATACGAACACCTCCTGCCTGCTCGCCGGCAAACACGCTTTCAAGACCGACACCGATCTCCTCGCGGTCGTCGACGGGGGCGAATCGGCTCTGGTGATGGGAGACGACTCCACTGTGCGGGCGTATCCGAAGAAGTCCGACTCCCACGACCGCTGAGCCGAACGCCACGACGAAACATCACCGAGGTTTTAACACATCCGGTCGAGACATTAAGATGGGACCGATGTGCCTGAACGTCATGTCCCCTTGATCCAATAGAGCCGGAATCCCCACCGCGAAGGAACGCAGTGTCAGCTTCACACCAGTTCAACCGCAGAATCGCCGCCATCGGCGCTGCGATTGCCCTGGTGGCGCTTCCGGTTTCGAGCACTCTCACTTCGCCGCCGGCGCTCGCAGAGCCGAGTCCCACGACCGTCGCGGACGCCGGAGCGGCCAACGCCGAGGCGACCGGAGCCGCCGATGGCACGGATGGATCCGATGAGGCGAGCTCCTCCGAAGCCGAATCGACTGCAGCCGCGGACAGCGACACCGAAGCCGACTCCGCCAGCGAGGACGAGGCGGGCAAGGACACCAACGACGGCTCGAATGGCGGCGATGACGAGCCCGATGACGACTACGATAAGGCCTGCGCTCCTCCCGAAGAAGGCGAACCAACTCCGGGCGTCGACGGGCCCTGCGAGATCAAGGCACCGCTACCGGCCGAATGGGATGACAATAACCAGACTCTGCGACTCCCCTCACCCGCGAATGAGCCTGGCAGCATGCCCAAGAGCTGGAAGGAAGAGAAGTTCAAACTTCGGAAGAGACAGCCAGTGCGTCTTCCGGTCCAAAGCTCCTCGCAATCGACTACCTACGGGGGCGATACCGATGACAGCGGGAATCCTCTGCCGTCCGCGGCGTCTCAGGCAGGTGTCCCAGAAGACCTGAGGCTCCGCTCCGACGGCTTTGTTGTGCCTGCAAGCGGTGGAGAACCGGTACGTTTCACCGGGTTCACGGCCAACCCCAAGTGGAAATTCAACGTAAAGGGCGGAAAAGTCACAGTCGTCTCCGGCCGTGGGTATCCTGACCCAGAAGGCGGATCCTCCAGCGCTGAGACAGACGGATCCAAAGAGGGAACTACAGGCTCGGCAGCGGACAAGGACGGGTCAGACAGCGGATCCCACACTGCCGCGCAGGACGGCACTGACACCGCCGACAGCAAATCTGCTGACAAGGACTCCGACGGCAACTCTTCCGACGCCAATTCGTCGGCCAACAGCGCCAAGTCCTCCGACAGCACATCATCGGCCAGCAGCGACACTTCCAAGGACTCCGGCAGCAAGGATCGGGCCAACTCGTCGACCGACAAGGACTCCGACGGCACGAAATCGAAGTCCGATACCGGCTCGCGGTCCGATGCCTCCAGCAGCAGCGATTCCGATGGCTCAGGATCGGACTCGACGTCCGGAAAGGACGAGGAGAAGGACTCTGGCAACGACAAGGACGGCTCCGGCTCCCCACTCGGCACGGTCGACGCCGACGGCACCACCCCGGATCCGTCGACCGGCAACGGCTCCCAAGACGCACGGGAGACCATCCCCGGAACCGCCGGCGACGAATGGCTGCCCGGCGACGAGGACGACTCTCAGCACCCCGACTATTCGGATCCCGTGCCACAGAATCCCGACGCGCCCACGCCCAAGGACGACACCGACCTCATCACCGGAGGCGACCAGCCCTCCCCACGGGCGAACCAGCAGCCGTCGACCTCATTCGGCGAGTCCATCATCTCGACGATCGTGAGCTCCTGGCCCGTCTTCGTCCTCGCAGCCTCCGGAATGGCCGCAGTCGGATTCATCATCTACCTCATGGGACGTCGCGGAAAGCAGGACTGAGGGCCGCCGGACTGGGCCTGGCCGCCTCGGCGAGGATTTTCCTCTCCGTCCCGGTCCGCCCCGGCAATACTCGCCTAAGATCGCAGGCATGGACCTCTTCGACTCCGAACGACGCGTGATCGCCTCGGCCCGAGAACTCGCGGCGAGTCTGGGATCCGACGCCCACCACACGGTCGCCGCAGCCGCGATGGACACCACCGGCCGCATCCACACCGGAGTCAATGTCGATCACTTCACCGGCGGCCCCTGCGCCGAGATGGTGGCCATCGGGGTTGCTGCCGCCGCCGGCGCCGGTTCGCTGGTCACGATCGCTGCAGTCGGCGATCACGGTCGAGGGGTGCTCCCACCCTGCGGTCGCTGCCGGCAGGTGATCCTCGACCTCCACCCCGACGCGCTGGTGGCCATCACCGACAAGTCCACGGGCGGAGAGACGATCGCACCGATCCCCGCGCTCCTCCCCCACTCCTACCGGCATCCTGACGCCGCACCGATGCGGCTGCTGCGCTTCAACGCCAGGTACGTCGATGCTTTCCGCGCGGGGAAGAAGACTCTGTCGGTGCGCTGGAACGAAGCGCACCGCACGGGCAGGGCACTGGCCTATTTCGAAGACACCGAACACGGCCCGGCGCCCGTCGTCATCACCTCGGTGACCCCGAAACGACTGAGCGAGCTGAGTGCGACCGATCTGGAGCTCAGCCGTCCCGGAGGTTTGGACCGCTACCTTGCGAACCTCCACGCCCACTACCCCGCCATGCCGGATGACGCCACGGTCGAGATCGTAAGATTCCGTCGAACCGCGTCCGATATCTGACACTCGCAGTTCCCAGCCGCTAAGCTGGACAGCGAAGCACTGTGGCACAGGGCCACAGGCGCACCAGGCATTCTCGACCGGGAGGACTCGACCCGATGACTGACAACGTCTACACCTCAGATGTAACCGTCGACCAGGCAACGACCGCACAGCTCGCGGAGTCGATCCGCCTGCGCGAAGAGCGCATCGCAGACAACATCGACGAACTCATCGGCCGCATCCATCCCAGGGTGCTGGTGACGCGCGCCGTCAACAAGGCGAAGTCCGGAGTCGTCGAGGAGGACGGTTCGCCCAAGCCTGAGGTCCTCGCTCTCGGCGCCGGCACCGTCCTCGGTGTGGCCGCTCTCGTCGTCGGTCTGTCCGGTCGGAACAAGCGTGGCTGATTGCGCTCTTCCGATCCGGATGCTCCATGACCGGATCCTGCTCGAACCCGGTCCGGAGGCCGGCGAGCGCAAGTCCTCGGCGGGCATCGTCATCCCGGCCACCGCCAGCATGGGCAAACGCCTCGTGTGGGGCAAGGTCGTGGCGGCCGGCCCGCACGTGAGGCAGGCCAACCTCGGCGACACCGTCCTCTACGATCCCGAAGAGCTCGCCGAGGTGGAGCTCGAAGGGCAGCTCTATGTGCTCCTGCGTGAGCGCGACGTCCATGCGATCTCCGAACCGGCCGAGCAGTCGAGCGCAGGCATGTACCTGTGAGGTCCGGGACGCCGTCAGCTGGACTCCGAAACAGTGGATTCCGAGTCGAGAGCGTCGTTCGTATCGGCCTCTGACCTGGGGCTTGCGACGTTCATCACAAAATCCGGATCGGCCCGATCTCGGTTTGCATGAACGGCGAACACCTGAGTAATATTAATTCTCGTTGCGCAACGAGCGCGGCAGGCGCCTCTAGCTCAATTGGTAGAGCAACTGACTCTTAATCAGTGGGTTCCGGGTTCGAGTCCCGGGGGGCGCACAGCGCCGACAGAACCGCTTCCGACTACGGTCGGGAGCGGTTCTTTCGCATTCACTACGCGGGCACTCATCCCTGACCGGCGCGGGCGTAGGCACCGAGGACCTGTCGTTCGGAATCGCCGAGGTAGGTGCCGAGCTTCGCGGCCGCGGCGGCAGGGCTCTCATTGCGGTAGACCTCGATGACCTCCCGGTTGCGCTCGATGAAGGGCGCATGGAGGAAGTCGAGGACCTCGACCTTGAGGAAGGCCAGCCGCAGCTCGGCGAGCACATTGGCGAACGACCGCGCTAGCCGCCGGCTGTCCGAGAGCGAGACCACGGCATTGTGGAAGGCCATGTTCGCCGTCCCGACCTCCAGCCAGTTCTCCTCCGCCGCGAACTTCGCAGCCGCCTCGACGGCGGCCTCCATATGCGCGGCGTTCGGATGATTGCGCGGGGCATGCTCGAGCACCGAGCACTCGACATGGTGGCGCACCCGATAGATGTCGACGACATCGGCCGTGCTCGGTGAGGCCACGGACACGCCGCGATGTGGGATGTGCGTGACCAGCCCCTGCTCGCCGAGGACCCGGAAGGCCTCGCGCAGCGTGTTGCGGGAGACATCGAACTCCTTGGCCAAAGAAGCCTCGGACAGGCGGTCTCCGGGACGGAGCTCTCCTGCGATGAGTCGGTCGGTGAGTCTGTTGACCAGGGATGAGTCGTGATTCACATCTCCATCCTAATGAATCTCCGAATCGAACACCCACATGGTGTTCAGCAACTGTGCGCGAGCAATGTGATGCGCGTCTATCTTTGTTCAACAATGCATGCTAGATTGTTTACCACTTCTTCGGAGTGCGCCAGGACACAGACACTGCTGTCGTCATACCGGCGGCGCCCAGGAAACACAATCGACCACAGAGACAGTCGGAGACTCCCATGTCACACGCACCGGAATCACCAACGCCGGAGCCCACCTCGGACGAACCAGCGGGGCTCAAGAGCGAACTCGGCGCGAAGATCAGCCGCAGCGCCATCGTCGGCGCCATCTTCCTCATGGCCACCTCGGCGATCGGCCCCGGATTCATCACGCAGACGGCGACGTTCACCGCGCAGATGGGCGCCGCATTCGCCTTCGCCATCCTCGTGTCGATCCTCATCGACATCGCCATCCAGCTCAACATCTGGCGAATGGTCACCTCATCGGGCAAGCGGGCCGCGCAGCTGGCGTCCTCGGCGGTGCCCGGCTCGGGCATCGTCCTGTCCATCCTCATCGTCGTCGGCGGCCTGGCCTTCAACATCGGCAACATCGCCGGCGGCGGACTCGGACTCAACGCACTGCTGGGCATCGATCCGAAGCTCGGCGGCCTGGCCACCGGCGTTCTGGCCATCGGCATCTTCCTGTTCAAGCGCGCGGGCAAGGTCGTCGACGCTGTGGTCCTCGTCCTCGGCATCGGGATGATCGTTCTCACCTGCATCGTCGCTGTCGTCTCCGATCCGCCGGTCGGAGAGGCCCTCAGGCAGAGCTTCGTACCCGACACCATCAACTTCGCGACCGTGACCACGATCGTGGGCGGCACCGTCGGCGGCTACATCACCTACTCCGGTGCCCACCGCTACCTCGACTCCGGCAAGACCGGCCCGGAGAACTCGCGATCCGTGATGCGCTCGGCGCTCTCGGGCATCCTCGTCACCGGCGTCATGCGCTATATCCTCTTCCTCGCCATCCTCGGAGTCGTCGCCTCCGGCGTCGCCATCGACGTCCAGGGCCAGGTCGCCAACCCCGCCGGTCAGGCCTTCGCCGCCGTCCTCGGAGACGCCGGGATGCGGATCTTCGGTGCGATCTTCTGGGCCGCGGCGCTGAGCTCGGTCATCGGTGCCGCCTACACCTCGGCGACCTTCCTCTCCGCCTTCTCCCGACGCCTCGCCCGCGGCTGGCCGCTGCAGCTGGCGACCGTCGCGTTCATCGTCGTCTCACTCATCGTCTATCTCATCGTCGGCACCGCTCCGGCCACGCTGCTCGTCTTCGTCGGCGGCTTCAACGGCCTCATCCTGCCCATCGGCCTGACGATCTTCATGTACATCGGCTGGTTCAGACCTCAGCTGCTGCGCACGGATTCCTATCCGAAGTGGTTGCTCATCATCGGCACCGCGGCAACACTGGTCACGTGGTACACAGCCGTGCAGTCCATCGGCCCCATCTTCGCAATGATCGGAATCGGAGGGTGACATTGTCTGTCAACAGCGAAACGCGAATCGACCTCAACTCGGACCTCGGGGAGAACGTGCCCGACCGCGTCGTCAGCGATGACGCGGCCATGCTCGGCCTGGTCACCAGCGCCAATGTCTCCTGCGGATTCCATGCCGGCAACCCCGAGGGCATCCATGCCACCGTCGATGCCGCCGTCAAGGGCGGCGTCGTCATCGGCGCCCACCCCGGCTATGACGACTACGAAGGCTTCGGCCGACGCGCCCTCGACGTGCCGGCAGCGACCCTGCAGGCCCAGGTCGAATACCAGATCGGCGCGCTCATCGGCCTGGCCACGGCCGTCGGCGGCGAAGTCGCCTACGTCAAGCCCCACGGCGGCCTCTACAACGCGATCGTCCGCGACGAGGCGCAGGCGAAGGTCGTCGTCGACGCGATCACAGCCATCGACGACTCCCTCGTCTTCCTCGGCCTCGCCGGCAGCGTGGCCAACCGCATCGCCGCCGAGGCAGGGCTGACCGTAGCAGCCGAGGCCTTCGCCGACCGGTCCTACAACCCCGACGGGTCCCTGGTCTCCCGGAGCGAACCGAACGCCGTCCTCCACGACCCCGATGACGTGGCCGCCCGAGTGCTGCGCCTCGTCCAGACCGGTCAGGTCGAGGCGATCGACGGCAGCCTCGTCGACGTCGACGCCCAGTCGATCTGCTTCCACGGAGACTCGCAGGGCTCGATCGACATGGCCCGCGCCGCCCGTGCTCTCCTCGAGTCCGAAGGCGTCACCGTCTCGGCCTTCGCCGGAGCCGGTCGATGAGCGCGTCGTCGGACGCCGGGACACCGATTGCCGCGCCCTCGGCCGAGTCGAAGACCGACGGCAGCCGGGCCCGCGGACGGATCCGGGCCGGATTCGACGGCCCCACCTCGGGGATGGCTCCCGGCCTGGTCCAGGCCAACCTCATCTCCGTGCCCGCCGATTGGGCCTTCGACGTGCTGCTCTTCGCACAGCGCAATCCGAAGCCCTGCCCGGTCATCGATGTCCTCGAACCCGGACAGGTCGAATCGGCGTTGGCCCCCGGCAGCGACGTGCGCACCGATCTCCCCGGCTACCGGATCTGGAGGGACGGCGAACTCGCCGACGAGGTCACCGATGCCACCGAGGTGTGGCAGCGGCACCCGGACCTCGTGTCCTTCCTCATCGGCTGCTCCTTCACCTTCGAATCGGGTCTGACCGGCGCCGGCATCCCGATCCGCCATCAGGAGGCCGGGCGGAACGTGCCGATGTACCGCACCTCGACCGCGTGCGTCCCGGCCGGTCGGATCAGCGGTGACATGGTCGTGTCCATGCGCCCGATCCCGGCCGCTCAGGTCGCCGAGGCGGTGCGCATCACCGACCGCTTCCCCGCCGTCCACGGTGCCCCGGTCCACATCGGCGAACCCGCCCAGATCGGCATCAGCGACCTCGGCTCCCCCGATTTCGGTGACCCGCCGGTCATCGCCGAGGGCGACATCCCCGTGTTCTGGGCCTGCGGAGTCACCCCGCAGGCCGCGATCCGGGCTTCGAAGGTTCCGTTCGCGATCACCCATTCGCCGGGGCGCATGTTCATCACCGACGAACCGGAAGACACCTATCGCCGATGACCTCCCAACTGACCTTCCACACCGCCTCGAAGCATCACCTCCTCGTCGAATGCACCGACCTGGCCACGACGATGGCGCTGCACCGCAGCCTCGAAGCCGCAGAACTGCCCGGCGTCGTCGAACTCGTTCCGGCAGCGCGCACCGTGCTCATCAGCTTCGACCCCGCACGCACCCGGGCGGCTTCACTCGCGGAGGCCATCCGCGAGCTCGGGCACACCGAGTCGACGACCGATGACGCCCGAGCGGTCACCATCGATGTCCGCTACGACGGAGAGGACCTCGCCGAGGTCGCCGACCTCCTCTCCGTCTCCCCCGCCGAGGTGATCACCCGCCACCAGGCCGCGACCTGGCAGGTCGCGTTCGCCGGGTTCGCCCCCGGGTTCGGCTACCTCGCCGGGGACGATGAGCTCTTCGAGGTTCCCCGCCGTCCCTCCCCGCGCACCCGCGTGCCCGTGGGCGCCGTCGCCCTGGCCGGGGAATTCACCGGTGTCTACCCGCGGTCCTCGCCCGGCGGCTGGCAGCTCATCGGCCGCACCGAGGCGACTCTGTGGGATCTCGACCGGCAGCCGCCCGCGCTGTTCGTGCCGGGGACGATCGTGAAGTTCAACGACGCCGGTCGGGAATCCCTGCACCTCGGTGCAGGACCGGGATCAGACGAGGCGACGGCTGAGGAGGAGAGCTCGGAGCCCGCGGCGACGCAGGAAGCCGATTCTGCCGCGGAGCCCAGCACACCGCCCCGTGCTCTCGAGGTCCTCCGGCCCGGCCTGCAGCTGCTCGTCGAGGACCTCGGGCGTCCGGGCTTCGCCTCGATGGGCGTCTCCGGCGCCGGCGCTGCCGACCGCTCCGCGCTCATTGCCGCCAACCGGCTGGTCGGCAACGCCGAGTCCGCGGCCGGGCTCGAAAGCTTCGGCGGCGGCGCGCTCCTGCGCCTCACCGGTGAGTCAGTGGCCGCCGTCACCGGCGCCGAAGGCACCGTCACCGTGACAGGGGCCGACGGGACTGTCCATCGCCCCTGCCTCGGCGAGGCCTTCGCCATCGCCGACGGAGACGAACTCGACCTCGGGAGCGCCGATCGGGGAATCCGCCTGTATCTGGCCGTGCGCGGCGGGATCGACGTCGGCACGGCGCTCGGCAGCGGCTCCGCCGACACCCTCGCGGGACTCGGCCCTGCGGCGCTGGGGAAGGGCAGCCTCCTGCCCCTGCGCGATCCGCGGACCGCGCCCCACCTCGTCGACCCCCATGTCCCGCTGACGCACCGGGACCTGCCGCGGCCCGGGGACACCGTGACCATGACGGTGACCCTGGGGCCCCGCGAAGACTGGTTCACCACGTCAGGAATCGACACACTGCTGGGCCAGGAGTGGACGGTCACGCATGAGTCCGACCGAGTCGGTCTGCGCCTGTCCGGTGACGTCCCATTGGAGCGGGCCCGGACCGGGGAGCTGCCCAGTGAGGGCGCGGTCACCGGCGCCCTCCAGGTCCCGCCGAACGGGCAGCCGGTCCTGTTCGGACCCGACCATCCGCTCACCGGCGGCTACCCGATCATCGCGAGCGTCGACGACCTCGACTTCGCCGCGCAGCTGCCGCCGGGAGTGAAGCTGCGCTTCACCACCTCGGCCACGACGACTGATAACGAAAGCTGAACCATGTCGACCATCCTCATCGCCAACCGCGGCGAAATCGCCGTCCGCATCATCCGCGCCTGCGCCGAGCACGGACACACCTCGGTAGCCGTCTACGCGGATCAGGACGCCGATGCCCTGCACACGAGCCTGGCCGACGCCGCCTTCGCCCTGCCCGGGGCCACTGCGGCCGAGACCTACCTGAGCATCGACGCGATCCTCGCAGCAGCGAAGCAGGCCGGTGCCGATGCCGTCCACCCCGGCTACGGCTTCCTGTCGGAGAACGCCGACTTCGCCGCCGCAGTCGAGGAAGCCGGTCTGATCTGGATCGGCCCGACCGCGAAGACGATCACGGCGCTGGGCGACAAGGTCACCGCCAGGCAGCTCGCGCAGAAGGTCGGGGCTCCCCTGGCCCCGGGCATCGATCGGCCGCTGAAGGACGCCGCCGAAGTCGAATCCTTCGCCGCCGAAGCCGGACTGCCGATCATCATCAAGGCAGCCCACGGCGGCGGTGGGCGCGGAATGAAGATCGTCCACGAGCTCACCGAGGTCGCCGGAGCCTTCGATTCGGCCACCCGTGAGGCGACCGAGGCCTTCGGCCGCTCCGAATGCTTCGTCGAGAAGTACTTGGAGCGCCCCCGCCACGTCGAGGTCCAGATCGTCGGCGACGGCACCGGTCGGGTCGTGGCCGTCGGAGACCGCGACTGCTCGGCCCAGCGCCGCAACCAGAAGCTGATCGAAGAGGCCCCCGCTCCGGGACTGACTGCAGACCAGCGTGAACGTCTCCACCGTTCGGCCGAGGCCATCTGCGCCGAGGTGGACTACCGCGGCGCGGGCACCGTCGAATTCCTGCTCGCCGCCGATGGCACCATGACATTCCTCGAGGTCAACACCCGTCTCCAGGTCGAACACCCCGTCACCGAGGTGACCTCGGGCGTCGACCTCGTCGGCGAACAGTTCCGCATCGCCTTCGGCCAGGGCCTCTCCCTCGACTCGACGCCGCAGCCCCGAGGGCACGCGATCGAGCTGCGGATCAACGCCGAGGATCCCGGACGCGGCTTCCTGCCCACCCCGGGACACATCGACGGCCTCGACGTCCCAGGAGGCCCCGGGGTCCGTTGGGATGCCGGAGTGCGCGCCGGGGACACGGTGCAGCCGGCCTTCGACTCCCTCTTCGCCAAGCTCATCGTCCACGGTCCCGACCGGGACTCCGCGATCGCCCGCACGATCACCGCGGCCAGAGAGCTGCGCGTCGCAGGACCGGCAACGGTGCTGCCGTGCTCACTGGAGATCCTCGCCGACGACGCGTTCACCTCACTCGGGTCGGACAGCGCCGAGGGCATCCACACGCAGTGGATCGAAGCCGATCTCATGCCACGCCTCGAGGCACAGAAGCGACCAGAGCCACTGGCGGACGAGCATCTGCGGCGCATGCCGATCGAGATCGACGGGAGGATCACCACCATCGGGCTGCCCGCTGGGCTGCTGACCGCTCTCGGACCCGCGGCTGGTCAGGGCGCACCAGGCGAACGGACCGCCTCTGACGGCGACGATATGCAGTCGAGTGCAGGGACGGTGACCGCGCCGGTGCCCGGCAGCCTCGTGGACTATCTCGTCGACGACGGCGAAGAGGTCGAGGCCGGCGACGAGGTCGCAGTGCTGTCGGCGATGAAGATGGAGACAAGGGTCGAGGCTTCTGAGACCGGCACATTCCGTCAGGTGGCCGCCGTCGGTGACGTCCTGGCCGTGGGCGAGATCATCGCACGGGTCGACTGAAGAGCTCGGGCCGCCTCGGTGCCGTCGCCGCTGCGCGGAATTCGCGCATTGGGGGCGGAGGCGAACTCCGAATAGAGTGGTGGGTGTCGTTGGTGCGACACTGCCATGGGCCGTGCGGTCCCGGCATGCCCGCCTCGCACCAGGAACACCGCCCACACTAGAAGGAGCATCCATGCCACGTCTGTCAGTCGGCGACACCGCCCCGGACTTCACGCTCGTCAACCAGGACGGGAAGTCGGTCAGCCTCAGCGACTACAAGGGCCAGCGCGTCGTCGTCTACTTCTACCCCGCGGCCATGACTCCGGGCTGCACGACCGAGGCCTGCGACTTCCGCGATTCGCTCTCGGCGCTCAAGGCCGCCGGTCTCGTCGTCCTCGGCATCTCCCCGGACAAGCCGGAGAAGCTGCAGAAGTTCATCGAGAAGGAGGGCTTGAACTTCGATCTGCTCTCGGATGAGGACAAGACCATGATGGAAGAATGGGGTGCCTTCGGCGAGAAGAAGAACTACGGCAAGGTCGTCCAGGGCGTCATCCGCTCGACCGTCGTCGTCGATGCCGAGGGCAAGGTCGAACTCGCCCAGTACAACGTCAAGGCCACCGGCCACGTCGCCCGCGTGCGCAAGGCGCTGGGGATCGACGCGGCCTGAACCGAGCCATCGGATTCACGGGTCTTCCACCGCTCCTGAGCGTTTTCAGCATCGCGACGGCGCCCTGCTAGTCTTGAGGGCGTCGCGGCCGAGTGAGGCCGCCTGGCGCGAGTGGCGGAATTGGTAGACGCGCTGGATTTAGGTTCCAGTGTCTTCGGACGTAGGGGTTCAAGTCCCCTCTCGCGTACAGATCGACGACAGCCCTTCACCAGTCCCGTGCGGGTCGAGGTGGAGGGCTGTTTCGTCCGCACGGCACCTTGCGGTCAGCCGCCAGAGCCCACCTCCTGCCGCAGGCCCTTGATCAGCGCTGTCAGACCGAGTTCGAATGCTGCCGCGGCCGATGAGGACTCGGCGAAGCGCGGATCGAGGGCCGCACGGATCTCGGAGAACCGTGTGTCAGCAGAGTCCTGGGTGATGAGATCGTCGGGGGCGATGATGTCGAGGGCAGAGCCGAGGACATGGGCTTCGACCGTGCGCATGACGGCCACGGTCCGCGACTCCGGCCAACCGCCTCGGCGCAGGCCGTCGACCACCGCGTCATACATCTGATAGGTCGAGAGATCACCGATCGATGTCGTCGCGAGCAGCCGGATGAGGTTCGGATGGGCGGCGAAGGCACGCAGATACGATCGTGCCCACGACTCGAGCGCCACATCCCAGGGCACCGCGTCCGCCGAGGTGGACGACGCGGCGAACGCACTGACATCGATGTCGGCGACGATGCGGGCGCGCATGAGTTCGATGAGCTCGGCACGACCGGACACATGGTTGTACAGCGAGGACACCTGCCGATCGACACGTGCTGCGAGCGTGCGCATGGACAGCACCTCGGAGCCCTCCTCGTCGACGAGGGCGAGCGCGGCGGACACGAGCCGCTCCTGATCGAGTCGCATGTCGGCCCTCGCTTCCCTTGCTGCCTGCTGCCGCTGCTTTCCGTATTTCCGTTAGGAGTGTATCGTGTTGCTCGCCACACATACGAACAGTGTTCGTATCCGGATGAACGGCACTGACAGATCGCAGCGAAGCGGGAGCAGGAACGAATTGACGACGACGCATTTCCACAACGGCACCATCTGGCTCGGACCCGGGGCCGAGGCCTCCGATTCCCTTCTCATCCGCGACGGAGTCATCGTCGCCGTCGGCACCGCCGAAGTGAATCGTCACCTGGCCTCCCGGGCGACCGGTGAGGCCGCACCCGAGCTCGTCGATCTCGACGGCGGCTTCCTGATGCCGTCCTTCGGCGATGGACACGCCCATCCGATCTTCGGCGGGATGGAAGCGGAAGGACCGCAGGTGCGTTCGTGCTCGAGCGTCGACGAGATAGTCGCAGAGGTCCGCCGCTACGCCGAAGCCCATCCCGACGACGAGTGGATCACCGGAGCCTCCTATGACGGCAGCCTCGTGGAAGGCGGGCTCTTCGACGCCCGCTGGCTCGATGAGGCCGTGGCCGACCGTCCGGTCGTCCTCCGCGCCTGGGACTATCACACCGTCTGGTGCAACTCCCGGGCTCTCGCACTCGCCGGGATCACTGCCGAGACTCCCGAACCCGAGCTGGGAGAGATTCCGCGCCGCGACGACGGCTCCCCCTTGGGCACGCTGCGCGAATGGGGCGCGGTCGACCTCGTCGACGCAGTGCAACCACCCCATGACGAATCCGTCCGTCTGCGGGCACTGGAACGCGCAGCCGACTACTACCTCGCCCGAGGCGTCACCTGGGTTCAGGACGCCTGGGTCGAACCGGCCGATGTCGAGACCTACCTGTCCGCCTCGGAGCAGCAGCGCCTCAAGCTGCGTTTCAACCTCGCGTTCTACGCCGATCCCCGCCGCTTCACCCGGCAGCTGCCCGAGATGGTCCGCGCCCGTGACCGCGTCACAGCACTCGATGACCCGCTGCTGAGCGCGAATACCGTGAAGTTCTTCGCCGACGGAGTCGTCGAGAACGAGACCGGAGCACTGCTCGAACCGTACTGTTCGTCCCTGCACAACCACGGTCTGCGCGTCTGGGAGGGCGAGTCCCTGGCCGATGCGGTTCGCGCCGCTGACGCCGAGGGATTCCAGGTCCACATCCATGCGATCGGCGACGCCGCAGTCAGGCAGGCGCTCGATGCCATCGAAGCGGCCATTGCGCAGAACGGGCCGCGCGATCGTCGCCCGGTCATCGCGCATGCCCAGCTCGTCGACTCGGCCGACCTCACCCGCTTCGCCGAGCTCGGCGTCATCGCCAATATGCAGCCCCTGTGGGCACAGCTCGACGATCTCATGACCGTGCTCACCGTGCCCCGCCTCGGCGAAGAACGTGCGAGAACCCAGTATCGGATGCGCAGCATCCTCGACGACGGCGGTCGCCTCTCCTTCGGTTCGGACTGGCCGTGCACCTCGGGGGATCCCGTCGAGGGTCTGGCTATCGCAGTCAGCCGGCAGAACGAGGACGGCGAGCCCGCGGGCGGCTGGACGCCGGACGAGATCCTCGACATCGACCGCTCACTCGAGGCGTACTCGGCCACTGTCGCCCACCAGGCCTTCGCCGACCGCTCCCCCGCCCCCTGGGGAGAGATCAGCCCCGGGGCGAGCGCCGACCTCATCGTCTTCGCCCGTGACCCGCGGGAACTCGCACCTCGTGAGCTCGCGCTCGCATCCGTGCGCAGCACCTACCTCCGCGGCGTCGCCGTGCAGACCGGAGACTGAGCCGAAAGGACCGTCATGCCCCATCAGCAGAGCAGCACCACGGCCGCGGGCGGAGACACTGAGCTCAAACGCGCCCTCGGGGTGCCCTCCCTCGTCTTCTTCGGCCTCGTCTACATGGTCCCTCTGACGATCTTCACGACCTACGGGATCGTCACCCAGGTCACGGGCGGACGAGTGCCTGCCGCCTATGTCGTCACCTTGCTGGCCATGGTCTTCACCGCCCGGTCGTATGCGAGGATGGCCGCGGCGATGCCCTTCGCGGGCTCTGCGTACACGTATACGCAGAAGAGCTTCGGCGCCGGCATCGGCTTCGTCGCCGGCTGGGCGCTGCTCCTGGACTACCTGTTCCTGCCGATGATCAACTACCTCGTCATCGGCATCTACCTGTCTGCCGCGTTCCCGATGATTCCCGCGTGGGTGTTCGTGCTCACGGCGATCGGCCTCGTCACGGTCCTCAATGTCATCGGCATCGTCTCCGTGGCCCGGGCGAACATCGTCATCATCGCCGCTCAGGCGATCTTCATCGTCACTTTCGCCGCACTCGGCATCTCGTCGATGACCGGAGCCGGAACGGTCGATCTCGCCGCCCCATTCACCGGCGACGGCACCGCGCCGGGATTCGACAGCGTCATGGCCGGTGCCGCGATCCTGTGTCTGTCGTTCCTCGGCTTCGACGCGGTCTCGACCCTCTCCGAGGAGGCGAAGGAACCGAAGCGCACCGTGCCGCGAGCGATCGTCATCGCGACGATCACCGGCGGCCTCATCTACATCGTGCTGTCCTACCTCGCGCAGCTGGTCTATCCGTCGAATGACTTCGCCGATGTCGACTCCGGCGCCCTGGACGTCATGGCCGCCGCCGGCGGCGAATTCCTCACCATCTTCTTCACAGCCGCCTATGTCGCCGGCGCCTGCGGTTCGGCACTGACCTCGCAAGCTTCGGTCTCGCGCATCCTCTTCGCCATGGGCCGCGACGGCGTGCTGCCGAAGAGCTTCTTCGGACGGCTCTCACCGCGGTTCCACACTCCGGTGCTCGCCACTCTCTGCGTCGGCGTGGTCTCGCTGCTTGCACTGGCAGTCGACCTCGGCTTCATCTCGGAGATGGTGAGCTTCGGTGCGCTCATCGCGTTCTCCGCGGTCAACCTCTCGGTCATCAAGCACTTCATCATCGACGAGAAGCACCGGGGCGGCGACGCGATCCTCAGTTCCCTCGTGCTGCCGGGGATCGGGTTCTGCCTCACCCTGTGGCTGTGGACGAGCCTGTCACCGCGGACGCTTCTCATCGGCGTGATCTGGCTCCTCCTCGGTGTCGCCTACCTCGCGTTCGTCACCCGCGGTTTCCGCCGCCCGACTCCGATGCTCGACCTGACCGAGTAAACGACCCCACCGGCACAGCGCCCGGCCCGGACAGGGACCGGTGCCGCAGCCTGCCCGGAAGGCGAGGAGCGGTTCATCTCTGACCGTGCCATACCTCGCCTCTTGTAATAGTGTGTGACACACACTATTGTGTGGTGCATGGACGAGGATGCAGAGAAAGCACTGGCCACCCACGAACAGGAATTGCGCCGCGGCACCGTGGTCTTCGCCAGCCTCGTCGCCTGCCGCCGACCCCAGTACGGCTACTCACTGCTGACCACGCTCACCGAGGCCGGCATTCCCACCGAGGCCAATACCCTCTACCCCCTGCTGAGGCGCCTCGAGAAGCAGGGCCTGCTCTCAGCTGTTTGGAACACCGAACAGGCCCGCCCCCGCAAGTACTACACCGTCACAGACAGCGGCGCCGAAGTCGCCGCCGCACTCCACACGCACTGGCTGGACCTCGATTCCAGCATCACGAAACTCTGGAAGGACGGCACACCATGACTGTGCTCACCGGCATCTACATCGACAACGTCATCCGCCATCTGCCCGAGGGCTCCCGCTCCGATATCGCCGCCGAGATCACCGCGACGATCAGCGATATGATCGATGACCGCCTCGGCGAGGATCCGCAGCCGAGTCCCGAACATACGGCCGCGGTCGAACGCGAGGTGCTCGAAGAACTCGGCGACCCCGCTGTGCTGTCGCGGGAGTATTCGAACTCGCCGCAGCACTTCATCGGCCCGAAGTCATATCCGCTCTTCCTCTGGACGCTGCGTTGGATCCTGCCCATCGTCGGTCTCATCGCCCTGCTCGACAACATCGTCGTCACCTTCGCCACCACGCCGCAGGCCCACCTCGGCGAAGCCATCGGACCCGCGATCGGCAACACCGTGACCGCGCTGCTCACCGCCTTCGCCGTCATCACGATCCTCATCGGCCTCGGCGACCGCCGAGTCGACGACGATGCGCTCCCGCGCGTGCCCGGACGTCAGAAGGTCCCGTGGACGATCGATGACCTCGATCGCCGCGATATCCGCGGCAGGCAGACCCGCGCCGAGGCGGCCCTCGGGCTGGTCTTCATCCTCGCGCTGGCAGCCATCCCCTTCATTCCGACGACCCTGCTCTACGTCGGCCACCTCAACCGCGGTGGAACGTTCATCAATCCGGACCTCGGCACAGGCTGGCTGGTCGGCTATTGGGCCTTCCTCGCCCTCCTGGCCGCTGTCGAAATCGTCAGGTTCGTGACCGCCTCGACACGACCGACCGTGGCGATCATCGGCGGAATCATCGATGTGGCCATGGCCGTCTTCCTCACCGCCGCCATGCTCACTCAGCCGGTCTTCCACCCGGAGCTGACGAGCGCCTCGGGCGCCGAGGTGCAACAGGTCATCACTGTCATCGCGATCTGGATCATCGTCGTCTGGGACCAGGTGAGCACCTGGCGGGTCATCCGCGGCTGGCGATGACCGTGAACTTCTTGTTCCGCGCCAGCTGCTCGCTGTCGCCGATGATGGCCTCGAGTCGGCCGCGATAGCGCAGATGCGAGTTGAACACAGTGATCACGACTCCGCCGGGCGCCAGGTGCCTGGCCGCTGCGGCCATCATCGCCTCGGCGCTGTCGGTCTCGATCGCCGTGCCCTGGTGGAACGGCGGGTTGAGGAGAACGAGGTCGAATTCGCCCAGCCCCTTCAGCTCGGGGTCGGTGCTGTCGGCGGCGTCGGCGAGTCGGATGTCGACGTCGATGCCGTTGGCCTCTGCGGTGGCTCGCGCCGAGGCGACTGCCGCTCGAGAGACGTCGAGTCCGGCACCGCGGGCGGCGCCGGTGGCCTGCATGACCGCGGTCAGCAGCCAGCCGTTCCCGCAGCCGAGGTCGAGCACGGAGCCGGGAGCGAACTCGGAGTCCGGAGCAGCTTCCTCTCCGGTGCCAGAGGCCGTCAGCAGGCTCTGCACGGAGTCGAGCAGCAGAGCAGATCCTTCGTCCTTCCTGATCCCGGAGAAGCACGCACCATGCGCTCTGACCTCGAGGTCTCCGTTGCCGGGATGGGTGATGGTGCCGTGCTTGGGGAAACGGGAGAGGCTGGGGGTCGGCAGGGGGCGGCTGCCGATGATCATCCGATGCTTGCCGACTCCGGGAGAGACATCGACGCGGCCGAAACCGCGGGCGAGCTCCTTGTTCACCGCCCGCGACATCGCATCGCTGCGTCCGATGACGATGATCGTCGTCACCGACGGGTGAAGCGTGGCGATGGTCTCGGCCAGGGCGTTCGTCGCCTTGGGCGCATTGACGACCGCCCAGGTCTCGTGGGGATCCTGACCGTCCTCGACGGGCGGGTTTCCGGTTTCGGCCGCGGTTTCGGCTACCTCGACGGTGTCTTCGACGGATCGCTCCTCGTCGATCCGGTCATGCCGGGTCTCGACCTCGGCGAGACGTCCCATCAGCGTCGTCTGCATGCCGTGGGCATCATCGACGACGATGATGCGCTGCGGTTGGCGGGCGACGGCCTCGGCGGGCACGAAGGTGCCCTGGGCGTCACGCCCGGAGACGTCGAGTTCGCCGGCGCGCCTGCCGAGGATGTAGTCGACGAGCATCCGCGCCTGCGGCAGCCCGGGCCGGTCGGCGAAGGACGGGAATTCGGCCAACAGCTTCCGACTGCGTTCGAGGGCGGCGGAGTCGCGAGAGAGCAGAGAAGCAGGCATCCGACCAGTCTAGTGGGACTGCACCGCCGAGCTGCCTCCCATGAGCCTGACCGTGACCGAGCTCTCGGAGATCGCCCGGGAGACATCTCGACCGGATCCGAAGATTTATCGCTCCGCGGACCGGACGGACACCCGTCGGACAAGGGCGGGTGTGCTACAAATTGAGGGAGCTTCGTCCAATGTCGCATCAGGAGAGATCATGACAATCCTTGTCGGTTATTCCCCCTCGCCGGAAGGCAGGGCCGCTGTCGATTTCGGCATCGAACAGGCCCGCGCATTCGACGATGTCGTCGTCGTGCTCAATGCCGGAATCGGTGAGACTCCTGACGAACGCGGAGTGGCCACCAGCAAGGACATCGAGGAGCTCAAGGAGACGCTGCAGTCTTCCGAGGTCTCCCATGAGATCCTCCAGTTCCTCCGCGGCAACGACCCCGTCGAAGAGCTGCTGGCGCTGGCCGAAGCGACAGCCGACACTCGTATGATCGTCATCGGATCCCGTCGCCGCTCCCCCGTCGGCAAGCTCATCATGGGCTCGACGGCTCAGCGCATCATCCTCGACTCCGATGTCCCCGTCGTCTCCGTGAAGGTCGACCGGACGAAGAAGTGACTCCCTCCTGTTCGACATCCCTCTGAACGAGAATGCCCCGCACCTGCGATGGTGCGGGGCATTCTTCGCATCGGTGCTCACGTGTCGCGCGACTCAGTCATCGGTGCGAACCGGTGCGTCCCATTCGTCGAGCTCGGCTTCGCTCCAGTCGCCGTAGGTCGGGTTGGGCAGGATGATCCATTCGGAGCCGAACTTCGCGCTGTTGTCCTCGACGAGCTTGCGCTGCTCGTCGATCGAGGCATCGGCGAAGGCGCCATCGAAGTCATGGAGGGTGTCGCCGAGCTGCATGAGCAGGGTGTGGTCCGATTCGACCTTCGCGCGCCGTTCGTCCTTCGGAGGGCCGAGCAGCATGACGTGCTCGTCGTCGGCCTGCGGCAGACCGAGCTTCTGCAGAGCGGCGACATTGGCAGCATGGTTGTCTTCGGTCCGGTCCGAGACGTAGTAGATGTCGACTCCGAGCTCATCGGCATGTTTGAAGAACTCCATCGCACCGGGGATCAGGGTGGGCTCCCCGTTCTTCTCCCAGTCGTCCCATGTGTCCCAGCCGCTGAAGTCGTGGCATTTCGCGATATCGCGAGCCAGCAGCTTCGAGTTGTCGATGGCCGTCTCATCGAGATCGCTCATGATGGCCAGGTCCTCGCCCTTCGGCGCGGCGGCCACGGCCTTATCGAGCTGCCTGCTGGCTAGCTCGTAGGTCTGTCCCTGCAGGGCCATGGCCTCTGCGCTCTGCTGCTGCCATTTCACCCCCATGGTGTAGGCAGAGACATCGCAGTCATCGGCGGCTTCGGATCCCGCCTCACCTGGAGTCGGCCCCGAGTTGAGGATGTAGCCGACGACGCCCAGGATGAGGACGAGCAGCACAGTCAGGGCAGGGACGAGGACCTTCTTCATTCATCTTCTTTCTTCATCGGCATCACTTGCAGATCAGCGGTCGCTGACCTCATCTCTTCGAGCCGTCCGGCTCAGTCTCCGACGATGGCGGCGATCAGGGCGTCGACGTCGTCGGCGGTCGTGTCGAAGGCACACATGAGACGGACAATGTCCTTCTCAAGCGGCCAGTTCGCGAAGGCGAACTTCTGCCGGGCACGGGCGGTCACCTCGGCGGGCATTCGGGCGAATACGACGTTCGATTCGACGTTCTGCACGATCTCGAGTCCGGGCACGCGGTTCTCCGCGATCACCTCGGCGAGGCCCTTCGCAAGGCGCTGGGCCATCCCATTGGCGTGAGCGGCAGACCGGCGCCACAGGTCGCCCTCGTAGAGAGCGCACAGCTGGGCGGAGAGGAAACGCATCTTCGAAGCCAGCTGCAGGTTCATCTTGCGCAGGAAGCGCATGCCCTGACCGATGTCCGGGTTGAGGACGACGACGGCTTCGGCGCCGAGCAGTCCGTTCTTCGTCCCTCCGAGACTGATGATGTCGACGCCGACCGCGCTCGTGATGTCCCCCAGGCCGAGGTCGAGGTGGGCGGCGGCATTCCCCAGACGCGATCCGTCGACGTGGACGATCATGTCGAGTTCGTGTGCAGTGCGGGCGATCGCCGCGATCTCCTCGGGCGTGTAGGTGGTGCCCCATTCGGTCGATTGGGAGATGCTCACAGCCAGGGGCTGGGCATTGTGCTCGTCGCCACGGCCGATGATCGCGCCCTTGATGGTCTCCGGTGTCAGTTTGCCGTTCTCAGTGGCGGCGCCGACGATCTTCAGTCCGCCGACCTTCTCCGGGGCGCCGGTCTCGTCGTAGTTGATGTGCGCCGAGGCGGCGGTGATGACAGCGGCCCACCTCGGCAATGCGGACTGCAGGGCGAGCACATTGGCTCCGGTGCCGTTGAAGACCGGGAACGCCTGAGCCTCAGGCCCGAAGTGATGCTGCATGAGCTCGTGGAAACGCGCGGTCCACGGGTCGCCGCCGTAGCCGGGCGCGTGGCCGACATTCGCCTCGGTGATCGCGGCGATGACCTCGGGGTGGGCTCCGGCCCAGTTGTCGGAGCCGAAGTTGCGCGGATGCGCATCCGGGCTGGTGTCGACCGCGGGAATCGGGGACTGAGAGTGCGCGGTGGCGGCGCCGGCGGGGGCGTTGGCGGCGGCAGGTGCGGCGGGAGCGTTCGAGGGGTTCTGGGACTGCGCTGTCTGGTCAGATGCCTGGGTGTTCACATTCTCAGACTAGCCTCTCGGCCGCCGTCCTTGCACGGCGGTCCTGGGCTCGGCCATCCCTCATCGGTGGTTTCATCCACACCCGCTGCAGCGGGGTGTTCTGCGAGGACCGATGTTTGATGCGCGTGCAATGGTAGGACGAGACGGCAACGGTGCGTCGTGGCAGCATCGAGCCCTGGTGGATACGTCAGCGCATAAACACCTCGCACATCGGCTGAAGCACCCCGCACATCGCCCGACGCATCGGATACACAACACCGCGGCCCGCCTCCGCTGTGGGGAGACGGGCCGCGGTGAAATCGGCTCAGAGGCGCAGATTCAGAGCGTCAGAGCCTCAGCGCCGGGCCGGCGACTCTCAGGCGAGGAGTTCGCGCATGAGGTCGGCGGTCTCGGTCGGGGTCTTGCCGACCTTGACGCCTGCGGCTTCGAGGGCTTCCTTCTTGGCCTGAGCGGTTCCCGAGGAGCCGGAGACGATGGCGCCGGCGTGGCCCATGGTCTTGCCCTCGGGCGCGGTGAAGCCTGCGACGTAGCCCACGACCGGCTTCGACACGTTGTCCTTGATGAAGGCCGCGGCACGCTCCTCGGCGTCTCCGCCGATCTCGCCGATCATGACGATGGCTTCGGTGTCCGGGTCAGCTTCGAAGGCCTCAAGTGCATCGATGTGCGTGGTGCCGATGACCGGATCTCCGCCGATGCCGATGGCCGTCGAGAAGCCGAGGTCACGCAGCTCGTACATCATCTGGTAGGTCAGGGTGCCGGACTTCGAGACGAGACCCAGCTTGCCCTTCTTCGTGATGTTGGCCGGGATGATGCCGGCCAGCGACTCCCCGGGGGTGATGATGCCCGGGCAGTTGGGTCCGATGATGCGGGTGGCGTTGCCGGCCGCCTGCGCACGGGCCCAGACCTCTGCCGAGTCCTGGACCGGGATGCCCTCGGTGATGATGACGAGCAGACCGATCTTCGCGTCGATGGCCTCGATCGCGGCGTCCTTGGAGAACGCCGGGGGCACGAAGGCCACGGACACATCGGCGCCGGTCGCCTCCATCGCCTCGGTCACGGAGCCGAAGACGGGCAGTTCGAGCTCGTTGCCGTCCTTGTCGTTGTGCTTGACGGTGGTGCCGGCCTTGCGGGCGTTGACACCGCCGACGACGTTCGATCCGGCGGCGAGCATGCGAGCGGTGTGCTTCGAGCCCTCTCCGCCGGTGATGCCCTGGACGATGATCTTCGAATCGGAATTCAGAAAGACAGACATTGTTGTAAAGACCTTTCCTTACTTGGCAGCAGCCAGTTCGGCGGCCTTGTCGGCTCCACCGTCCATCGTGTCAGTGAGCGTGACGAGCGGGTGCGCGGCCTTCTTGAGGATGGCGCGTCCCTCCTCGACATTGTTGCCGTCGAGGCGGACGACGAGCGGCTTGGTGGCCTGCGGCCCAAGGATCTCGAGGGCCTTGACGATGCCGTCTGCCACAGCGTCGCAGGCGGTGATGCCGCCGAAGACGTTGACGAAGACCGACTTGACCTGGTCATCGCCGAGGATGACGTCGAGTCCGTTGGCCATCACCTCAGCCGAGGCGCCGCCTCCGATGTCGAGGAAGTTCGCCGGCTTGACGTTCGAGTGCTTCTCACCGGCGTAGGCGACGACGTCGAGGGTCGACATGACCAGACCTGCGCCGTTGCCGATGATTCCGACCTCGCCGTCGAGTTTGACGTAGTTGAGGTCGAGCTTCTTGGCCTTGAGCTCGAGCGGGTTCTCCGCGCTGATGTCGCGCAGCTCCTCGTGCTCGGTGTGGCGGAAGTCGGCGTTGTCGTCGAGCGAGACCTTGCCGTCGAGGGCGAGGATGTCACCGGCACCGGTCTTGACCAGCGGGTTGACCTCGACCAGGGTGGCGTCCTCGGACTCGAAGACGGTCCACAGGCTGGTGAGCACGGGGGCGACCTTCGCAGCGGTGTCGGCGTCGAAGCCGGCGGCCTGAGCGATTTCGGCGGCCTTGTCGGCGTTGATGCCGTCGATGGCCGACACGGGGATCTTGGCGAGCGCATCCGGGCGTTCCACGGCCAGCTGCTCGATCTCCATTCCGCCTTCCTTGGAGCACATCGCCAGGTAGGTGCGGTTGGAGCGGTCGAGGAGGACGGAGAAGTAGTATTCCTCTGCGATGTCGGCACCCTCGGCGATCATCACCTTTTCGGTGATGTGGCCCTTGATGTCCAGGCCCAGGATGTCCTTGGCGCGGGCTTCGGCCTCATCGGGGTTCTTCGCCACCTTGACGCCGCCGGCCTTTCCACGGCCGCCGATCTTGACCTGCGACTTCACGACCACGGTTCCGCCGCCGAGGGCCTCGGCAGCTGTCTTCGCTTCTTCTGGCGTCGTCGCGACCTGGGCCTTGAGCACGGGCACTCCGTGCTTCTCGAACAGGTCACGTGCTTGATACTCGAAAAGATCCACGTGTATTCCTTCGCTCTCACTGCCGGGTGGTTTGCCCCTGCAGGTTCGTTGACGGATGCAAGAACCAAAGACAACCATATTCCCAAACGCACCCGCGGCTCCAAACCTGCAGGTTGGACAGACCCTCGAGCGTAAGGAATATCTCGTCAAAAAGTATCTTTGTCGTCAAGAATCTTGATATGGACGTAAAATCGGTCCATGGACGAAGTGGACCGAATAGTCGCAGCCTGGCGTCGCGAGCGTCCGGATCTCGATGTCTCCCCGATGGAGATCCTCTCCCGTGTCTCGCGCCTGGCCAGGCAGTTGGATCTTGCACGGAAGACGAGCTTCTCCGATTACGGCATCGAGGGGTGGGCCTTCGATGTGCTCTCCGCCCTCCGTCGCTCGGGCGAGCCCTACCAGCTCTCCCCGTCGACGCTGCTCCAGGAGACGCTCGTGACCAGCGGCACGATGACCAATCGCATCGATCGCCTCGTCGCTCGCGGTTGGGTCGAGCGCCGGCCCGACCCGGGAGATCGTCGCGGTGTGCTGGTCCAGCTGACCGACAGCGGGCGGGCCACCGTCGACTCGGCGCTGGCGGATCTGCTCGTCAAGGAGCGCGCGATCCTCAGCGGTCTCACCCCCGCGGGCAGCCGCAAGCTCGCCGCCCTGCTGCGCGAGCTCTCCACCGGATTCGACAGCGACGAGGACTGACGCCGACCGGCCCGACACACCCGACCGACTTCGACCACGAGGAGCCAGCCATGACCGATGAGCTCACGAACTACACCGGCGCACAGCCGCCTCGGCGCGAAGCGATCCACGGTCGCTGGGTCGATCTCGAACCCTTGGATCCGGCCGCTCACGGTCAATCGCTCTTCGCCGCGGTCTCCGCGCCCGACGGAATCGAGGAGCGCTTCCGCTATCTGCCGCAGACCCCGCAGACCGATCGCGGGGACTTCGACGCCTGGATCGCCGAGGCGGCCGCCGGCACCGACCCCCTCTTCTTCGCCGTCGTCGACCGTGTCACCCGACGGGCTGTGGGACGGCAGGCGCTCATGCGCATCGATGCGGCGAACGGCGTCATGGAGATCGGCCAAATCCTCTGGGGTCCGGCACTGTCGCGCACCCGCGCTGCCACCGAGGCGCTCTTCCTCTGCGCCGATCTCGCCTTCGCCCGCGGGTTCCGCCGGTTCGAGTGGAAGTGCGATGACGACAACGCACCGTCGAAGCGTGCGGCCGAACGGTTCGGATTCACTTTCGAAGGCGTGTTCCGGCAGCACCTCGTGGTCAAGGGCCGTAACCGGGACACCGCCTGGTTCTCGATCATCGACGCCGAATGGCCGGCTCTGCGGGCGGCGTACCTCGAGTGGCTCAACGATGCGAACTTCGATGACCGCGGCGAACAGAGGAAGGGACTGCGGGAGCTCATCGCCGTCCACCGAGGCATGTGAGCCGCTCACCTCTTCCCGGTTCGACACGGCTTCCGGGACTCTCGCCTGCCCCGTTCGTCACGGCACCGCGCGTCCGCCCCGGCTCTGGCCCCCACTCGGATTAGGCTGAGGATGAGGACCTGCAGAGTGCGGGTCCTCATCCCACAGGGACGCCGACGAAACCTCGAGGAACCATGCGACTTCGCCCACTTGCTCTTCTGTCCGCCGCTGCACTGCTGGCCACGACGACAGCCTGCGTGTCGACGCCCGAGGAGACTCGGCCCCAGCCGCGGCCATCGGTGAGCAAAGAGGAGGTCACACCGATCGAGACGCCCAAGGGCGCGCCCGAGGTGACAGTCGTCGACAGCTCGCCGGGCGGTGAGAAAGACGCCGACCCACTGTGGCAGGGACTCGCCGAGGCAGCTGAGAAGAAGACCGAGGCCTATCTCAAGGTCTACGTCCACGCCGGCAACCCGGAGGTGCCCGACTCCGGCGAGATGACCGTCACTGCAGACACTCCCGACAGCGTCAGCGTGACCGTGGACGCCGAGAACGTCGACGACGACCTCTCTCCCTTCCTGCTCATCCACGGCACCTTCGAAGTCGATGAGATCGGCAGCTCCGCCTACACCCTCAAGACCGTCGACGCCGAGGACATCCCGGAGCTCGATCCGAAGGGTCCCGACGACAAGACACGCTGCACCGCCGACGACGCGCAGGAGAGGATCGGGCTCGCTGCCGATGACCTCGCCGAGGATCCCGGTCGCCGCGAGGAGTTCCGCCAGCAGTGGGGCGGCTCGCCGAAGGTGTGGTGGGGCATCCAGAAGACCGCGATCAGCCTCGGCAAAGAGGGCGGCGTCGCCGGCGACTTCCTCACCGAGGCGTGCGGCGAATACCTCCAGTAGCGGTTTCGACGCCGAGGCACTCGTCGGCCGAGCTCGGACGTGGAACGATGGCCACATGAGGATCGCCATCGTCGGAGCCGGCATCGGCGGACTCTCCGCGGCCGTGGGGCTGCAGAGAGCCGGCGCCGAGGTGACCGTCTTCGAGCGCGCCCCCGCAGTCCGCGCCGGCGGGTCGGGGCTCTCCCTCTTCGCCAATGGGCTCAAGGCTCTGGAGGCGCTGGGACTGCGGGAGGAATTCGAAACCGTGACAGACCGTGGGGTCGAAGGCTTCACCGCCGGCCAACGCCGCGCCGACGGACGCTGGATCGCACGTGTTCCCGAGGACGCGGTCGGCGCTCTGCGCGTCGTCGACCGTGCCGATCTCCACCGGCTCCTGCTCGCCGGGCTGACACCGGACACGGTGCGCACAGACGCCGAGGCGGCTTCCGCGACACCTCTGGGTGCTCTGACCTTCAGGACCGACGCCGCGCCGCCTGAGGCAGAAGAGCGCTTCGATCTCATAATCGGCGCCGATGGTCTGCACAGCCGCGTGCGCCCCGTCGTCGACGGAGGACGGGCTGGCCCGCAATACGCCGGATACTCCGCGTGGAGAGGCATCACCTCGGTGCCGGTGGATCTGTCGGGCCAAGCCGGGGAATCGGTCGGTCACGGCCGCCGGTTCGGCATCGCGCCCCTGGCCGATGACCGCGTCTACTGGTTCGCCGTCGCGAATATGCCCGAAGATGCGGTCTTCGCCGATGAGAAATCGACCGTCGAGCAGATGTTCGCAGGATGGCACTCCCCCATCGCCGAACTCATCGCCGCCACCGACGCCGAGGCGGTTCGCCGGACCCCGATCGCCGACCTGTCGAGCCCGCTGCCCCGGTTCCAGCGGGGTCGGATCGTGCTCCTCGGCGATGCCGCGCATGCGATGACGCCGAACCTCGGGCAGGGAGGCGGCCAGGCCCTCGAAGACGCAGCTACGCTGACGGCTCTGCTGACCCCGCTGCTGTCAGGTCACACCGCAGGCCGGCGGACGGATCTCGATGCGGTTCTGCACCGTTATGATGCGCTGCGTCGACCGCGCTCTCAGTCGATCGCGAAGAAGTCCCGATTCATGGGGCGGGTGTTCCAGCTCGAGTCTCCGCTGCTGGCCGGTGCGCGGGACGCGATCTTCTCCGCCGTTCCGGCAAGGCTCATCGCCGCTCAGGCCGCGCGCGTCCAGAGATGGTCACCTCCGGCCCCACCTCGGTGAGTTCCGGGCCCGCCTCGGTGAGCCCTGGACCCGCCTCGGTGAGTTCATCGTGCGGGGGAGGGTGCGGAATTCGCCGAGACGCTGCTTGGGTGGGCGCTTTGGGCGGACCAGGCCCCGGGAAAATCCACCCATTTGGACCACTTAAGCTGGCTCTTCGGCCGTACGAGCGCGATCGCAAAGCATCTATCACTCACAGCGTCGTGTTTCCGGGCCCCTCCCGTGGAGGCGTCGTGTTTCCGGCCCCTCCCGTGGAGGCGTCGTGTTTCCGGACCTCTTCCGTGGAAGCGTCGTGATTCCGGACCTCCTCCTTGGAGACTCGGTGTTCCGGAACGTCAGTCGTGCAGCGCGCGGTTGTAGGCGTCGACGACTGCGGGCAGGAAGAAGCCCATGATCACGGCGATGGCGGTGACCAGGCAGGCCAGCCCCAGCCACAGGGAACCGCCGATGACGGTGAAGCCGAAGACGATGACCAGCAGTTCGAAGGCGATCGCGGCCGGCCGGGCCCAGCGGTGCAGACGCCACGCGCCGCGCGCTGCGGCACCGACCCCAGCTGCGAAGATGAGGAACATGACGGCCAGGCCGAGCAGCGATGCTGCCAGCTCACCGGCGGTGAAAGCTGTGATGACGAAGGACAGCGCCGAACCGACCAGGGCCAATGCCTGGACCACGAGGACGACGACGACCAGCAGCATCGCCCTGGGGGTGGGCACATCGGTCGAACTCACGTCGGTCAAATGGTCACCCGGGCGAAACCTGGGATGAGGATCTCGTCGAGCATGCGCTCGCGCACATCCAGGGGCAGGAAGGCCGCGGTCACGGCATTGACGGTGGCCCATTCGAGGTCCGTCTGCGTCCATCCGGCCTCGTCGACGAGCAGACGCATCTCGCGCGTCACGGACGTGCCCGACATCAGCCGGTTGTCCGGGTTGATGGTGACGGCGAAGCCGAGATCCTTCAGCCCGGTGATCGGGTGGGAGGCGATGGTACCGCCGATATCGGTCTGCAGGTTCGAGCTCGGGCACAGTTCGAGCGGCACCTGCTGGTCGAGGACCCACGCGGCGAGGCTGCCGAGCTGACCCTCTCCATCGACGATGTCCATGTCCTCGACGATGCGCGCACCGTGGCCCAGACGCTGCGCGTGGCAGATGGTGATCGCCTCGTGGATGGATTCCTTGCCTGCGGCCTCACCGGCATGGATCGTCACCGGCACATAGGCCTGGTGGAGGGCGTTGAAGGCGGACAGGTGCGCCGAGGGCGGGAAGCCGTTCTCGGGCCCGGCGATGTCGAAGCCGACGACGCCGGAGTCCGCTCCCTTCTCACGGTGGCGGATGGCCAGTTCGGCGATCGCCAGGGAGTTGTCGGCCTGGCGCATGGCGGTGATGAGCTGACCGACGCGGATGTACTTGCCCTCGGCTGCGGCCTCGGAGACACCGGCTTCGAGCCCTTCCTGGACGGCGTCGACGACTTCGTCGAGTTCGAGCCCTCCCTCGAGGTGCTGCTCGGGAGCCCACCGGGCCTCGGCATAGAACACTCCGTCGGCGACTTGGTCGAGCACCCATTCCTTGGCCACGCGCTGCAGCCCTTCACGGCTCTGCATGAGCGCCACCGTGTGGGAGAACGTCTCGAGATAACGGACGAGGTCACCGGAGTTCGCGGACTCGGAGAACCAGGCACGCAGCGACTCCGGGTCGCCGGCGGGCAGTTCGTGTCCGCTCTGCTCGGCCAGTTCGATCATCGTCTCGGGGCGCAGGCCACCGTCGAGGTGATCGTGGAGGGAGACTTTGGGCAGCTGCAGGATGGGGTCGTCCGAAGCGACGCCGGCGGGTACATTCATCACCGCCTCAGCTTATCCGATGACGCCGAACATCGGCGGTGCGGCGCGGGAGGATTTCGGACCGGCTCCGCCTCCGACTTTCGCGCCCGAGGCGAGCGCTCATCCCTTCTCCGGGTCGATCTCCCCGCTCTTGATCCGCTCGCGCAGATCAGTGATGCCGCGCCCGGCGTCGGAGACGCGGGAGAGGAAACCGTCTTCGGCGACGATCCGGACTCCGCCGTTGTCGATCGTGCCGTGGTACCGCCGGTCGCCGACGCGGAAGCCGCCGATCTCCTCCGGCTGCGTTTTCGACGCCGGAGCCACCTCGTCGGGATTCTTGCTCTGCGGCCAGTCCGGAAACATCGTGCGCAGCCCCCGGCGGACATTCGGTTCCACGGTCGCCACGATCGTCTTGTTGAAGCCTCCGGCAGTTCCGTACCAGACGAGCTTCGGCAGGCTCGGGCCCTCATCATCGGAGTCCTCGGCCTCCTCCGCCGACGCGAGTTGGTCCTTCCGCTCCTCCTCCGCCGAGGTGACCGCCCCCATCGCGGCGGCCGAGCCGAAGGGCACGAGAACGTCGACGTCGGAGTCGAAGGCCTGGGTGAAGTACTCCTCGCCCGCCGCACGAGTGTCGTCGACCGTGCGGTTCATCGCCGAGGCGCTGCGGTAGGACTTCACCTCGTCGGCGCCTTCGTCCCTCTCCTCGTTGTACAGGTCGACTCCGGCGTCGAAGGCGGTGAGGATCTTCTCCGCCTGGGGGAAGTGGTGCGAGACGACGACGCCGACCTCTCCGGTCTCCGAGGCCGTGGCCGCGGTGTAGCCGGCGATGAAGGCCGGTGGGACGAGGTCGAAGTCGATGCTCAGCACGTTCTTCGGCAGGTCCTGCCCGCCGCTGGAGACTCCGAGGAACAGATCATCGGGGTGGGCGGAGGCGAACTCCGCGAGTTCATCGGCACCGCCGGATCCGATGACCGTGGTCAGTGCGCAGTCCTGCCCGTGCATCCGCTGCAGGGCCGCCGAGGTGGCCCCGCCTCCCGAGACACGCTGACTCGAGGTGCCGGAGAAGACACCCGCCGCACGCGCCAGTTCCGTCTCCTCGAGGGTCAGGGCCCCGGACGAATGGTCGTCGAACCCGGCAGGGGCGGAGATGAGACAGCCCAGCCTCGATTCCTCGAGCGGTTCGGGAGCTGTCACGGAGCAGGCGCTGAGCATCAGTGCGCCGGCCGCACCGACGGCGCCGAGCAGAATGCCCCGAGCTCTCATCCTCATGGGTGCAAGATTATCGGCCCGATTGACGACCGCGGTAATCACCGGCTCCGGTCGCGCTCGAGGACCTTGAGAGCTGTGGCAGTGAAGACGCGGGCGGCGATCGCGACGGCGCGTTCGTCGATGAGCAGATCACCTTGGTGGATGTCGTAGGTCGTGCCGCCGGGGGTGCGGGTGCCCAGACGGATGAGGGCCCCCGGACAGTGGGTGAGGTACCAGGCGAAGTCCTCTCCGCCCATCGACTGCGGGGTCAGCTGCACGGCGTTCTCCCCCAGTTCGCCGCGCACGGCGGATTCGATGAGCGTCACCTGGTCCTCGGTGTTGACCACCGGCGGGACGCCTCGGCGGTGTTCGAGGTCGACGTCGACCCCATACGGTCCGGCGATGCGGTCGACGAGTTCGGGCAGCACCTCGGCGACCTGATTCCACCCGTCGACGTCGAGGCACCGCAGCGTGCCGCGCAGGATGCCCTCACTGGGGACGACGTTCGCGGCGTGCCCGGCGCTGATCTCGCCCCATACGAGTGAGATCGCATGCCGCGGATCGATGAGGCGGCCCAGCGTCGAGGGCAGGTCGGTGGCGAGTTTGCCCAGAGCGTAGACGAGGTCCTCGGTCAGGTGCGGCCGTGAGGTGTGCCCGCCGTGGCCGGACAGGCGGATGATGACGGTGTCGCCGGCGGCGGTGATGGCGCCGATGCGCGAACCCACCCTGCCGATGTCGACGTTCGGGTCGCAGTGGACGGCATAGACCTCCGGCACGCCGTCGAGGACGCCTTGGGAGATCACACGCAGCGCGCCTCCGGGGGTCACCTCCTCGCCGGGCTGGAAGATCAGTCGCACACGTCCGCCGAGTCCTCCGGGCCGGGATTCGTGGAGTCGCTGCAGGGCGATGCCGGCGCCGATGAGGGAGGTCAGGTGCACGTCGTGGCCGCAGGCGTGGGCGACGCCGGGGACCGTCGACCGGTACTCCTCCTCGATGAGGTCGTCGACGGGCAGAGCATCGATATCGGCACGCAGTCCTACCGCCAGAGGGCCTTCTCCGACCTCGCAGACGACGCCGGTCCCCTCCAGCCGCTGCGGCTGGAGACCTGCGGCCTCGAGGCGGGCCACGATCTTGTCCGTGGTCGCGAATTCCTGGAAGGACAGTTCCGGATGGGCATGGATGTCGCGGCGGAAATCGATGAGCTCTGCACCGATCTCAGCGATTGTCGAGCTGATCACGTCGGGTCCTTCAGGAAAAGCAGGTCGGGGATGGGAGAAGTCGAACATTGACTGCAATGCTAAGCACTCACCGTCACAATTGTGCCGATTGCGACCAATTTCGACACACTGTCGTCCGCTGCGACGGCAGCGGCGATGCCGGTCTCGGCGCGAGCGGTGCGGTTCAGAGCAGTTCGTCGAGTCCGCGCTCGCCGGCCACGGACACGACTTTCTTCACATCCTGCGCGTGCGAACGGGAGGTGATGAGCAGGACGTCGTCGGTGTCGACGACGACGAGATCCTCGAGTCCGACGATGGCAACGGTCCGAGGCCCCTCGGAGAACACCACCCCAGAGGCGTCGACCTCCAGCAGGTCCGCGTTGCCGCCGATGGAGATCACTCCGCGCGGCTCCCCCGGCACCGGCTGGCGCAGACGTGCGACCGAATCGAAGTCGCCGACATCGTCCCAGCCGAAGTCGCCGGGAATGACGATCACACGGCCGGCAGCGGCGGCGGGTTCGGCGACCACATAGTCGATGGCCCGCTTCTCCAGCCCGGGCCAGACCTCGTCGAGCACCTCGTCGTGGGCGGCGGTGTCCCAGGCCTCGGCGATGCGGGAGAGCCCGGCGAAGAGGGCCGGGTCCTCCTCGGCGAGGACATCGAGGAGCGACGCCGCCCTGGCGATGAACATACCTGCGTTCCAACGGTAGCGGCCGGAGTTCACGTAGGTGCGGGCGGTGCTCGCGGCGGGCTTCTCCGCGAACGCCAGAGCTCGCCTGGCGGTGGGCGCGCCCGGCAGACCGAGCAGCTCGCCGGTTTCGATGTAGCCGTATGCGGTCGCAGGGTTGCGGGGCATGATGCCGACCGTGACGATGTCGCCGGTCTCGGCGGCGGCGACGGCCTGATCGATGACGAGACGGAACTCGTCGACGTTCGTGATCGAATGATCGGCGGAGAAGGACCCGACGATCGCCTCGGGATCCTCACGGGCGATGAGCATGGCGGCAAGGCCGATCGCCGCCGCCGAGTCCTTCGGCGAGGGTTCGGCGACGATCTTCGACCGCGAGATCTCCGGCAGCTGCTGGGCGATCTGTTCGAGGTGGCTGCGTCCGGTGACCACCCAGACGTTGTCCTCACCGACGATGGGCGCCACCCGGTCCCAGGTGGCCTGGATCAGGCTGCGTCCGAGGCCGAGCACATCGTGGAGGAACTTCGGCGTCGCCCGGCGCGACAGCGGCCACAGACGAGTTCCGGAACCGCCGGCGGGGATGATGGCGTGGAAGTGCGTGTTCACGGTGCCAGTGTCTCAGAGTTCGGGCATCGGTTCTTCGAGGCTGTCCGCCGTGTCGAATGCGGACTCCTCCCCTTTTCGGGTGGGGACAGCCTCATCGGTGCGGCCGCCTCGGGACCGGACCCCACCCCGCCCGGGGCCGCCGCGCCGCCGTTCACGGCTGCCCGAGGGCGATCCAGGTCAGCGCGGAGGCCGAACCATTTAGCGCATACGACTGTGATGTAAATGGAAATCCGTGAGACGCCCGATCCCAGTATTGAGGGAATTGCCAGGGTTGTGGTGTGATCCGGCACGCTCAGGGGTGTCCCGACTGGCACGGAAGCGGTCTTGAGCGTAGTTTCTAGACGTACACACCCGAATTATCAAGATGGAGGATGCTCCGTGGCCAAAGCGTCTACGGGCACTCTGTACCGAGGAAACGAAGGAATGTGGTCCTGGGTCGCGCATCGCGTCACAGGCGTCGGAATCTTCTTCTTCCTTCTGGTCCACGTGCTCGATACTGCACTCGTCCGTGTCTCGCCCGAGGCCTACAACGCAGTGATCGGAACCTACAAGACACCGGTCATGGCATTCGGTGAGATCGCGCTTGTCGCCGCCATCGCATTCCATGCGTTCAACGGCCTTCGCGTCATTCTCGTCGACTTCTCGAAGAGTGGCCCGAAGAATCAGAAGAAGCTGTTCTGGGGAGTCATGGTCATCTGGCTCATCATCATGATCGCCTTCATTCCCCGCCAGCTGATGCACACTTTCGGAGGCTGACATGAGCACAACATCCATTCCGGCCCCGCGGACCGGCTACTCCCGGCACAAGTCGACGCGTTCGAAGTTCGAGATGTTCGCATGGCTGTTCATGCGCATCTCCGGAGTCGTCCTCGTCATCCTCATCTTCGGCCACCTGTTCGTCAACCTGTGGGTCGGCGACGGCGTTCAGGCCATCGACTTCGGCTTCGTCGCAGGCAAGTGGGCCAGCCCGTTCTGGCAGATCTGGGATCTGCTCATGCTGTGGCTGGCGATGCTGCACGGCACCAACGGACTGCGCACCATCATCATGGACTACTCCGAGAAGCCCAGCACTCGCATGGCCCTGCAGGTGATCCTCTACATCGCCGCGGTCATCGTCATCGTGCTCGGCACGCTCGTCATCTTCACGTTCGATCCCTGCCCGGCCGGAGCGGACCCCTCGGTCCTGGCTGAGTTCTGCAAGGCCTAAAGGAGAAACATGCAGGTACATCATTACGACGTCGTCATCGTCGGCGCCGGCGGCGCCGGCATGCGCGCGGCGATCGAGTCGGGTCAGCGCGCCCGCACCGCAGTGCTGACCAAGCTCTACCCCACCCGTTCGCACACCGGCGCAGCCCAGGGAGGCATGTGCGCGGCCCTGGCGAACGTGGAAGAGGACAACTGGGAGTGGCACACCTTCGACACCGTCAAGGGCGGTGACTACCTCGTCGACCAGGACGCCGCCGAGGTGATGGCCAAGGAAGCCATCGACGCCGTGCTCGATCTCGAGAAGATGGGGCTGCCGTTCAACCGCACCCCCGAAGGCAAGATCGACCAGCGCCGCTTCGGCGGCCACACTCGTGACCACGGCAAGTCGGCCGTTCGCCGCTCGTGCTACGCGGCCGACCGCACCGGTCACATGATCCTCCAGACCCTGTACCAACAGTGCGTCAAGCACGGTGTGGAGTTCTACAACGAGTTCTACGTCCTCGACATCATCATGACAGAGGTCGACGGGGTCAAGCGTCCGGCGGGCGTCGTCTCCTACGAACTCGCCACCGGTGAGATCCACGTCTTCCAGGCCAAGTCGATCGTCTTCGCCACCGGAGGCGTGGGCAAGGTCTTCAAGACCACCTCGAATGCCCACACCCTGACTGGCGACGGCATGGCAGTGACCTACAACCGCGGCATCCCGCTGGAGGACATGGAGTTCTTCCAGTTCCATCCCACGGGTCTGGCCGGGCTGGGCATCCTGCTCTCCGAGGCGGCCCGCGGTGAGGGCGGAATCCTCCGCAACTCCGAGGGTGAGCGCTTCATGGAGCGCTACGCCCCGACGATCAAGGACCTCGCCCCGCGTGACATCGTGGCCCGTTCGATGGCCAACGAGGTGCGCGAGGGCCGTGGGGCCGGGCCGAACAAGGACTACGTCCTCCTCGACCTCACCCACCTCGAGCCCGCGCACATCGACGCGAAGCTGCCGGATATCACGGAGTTCGCCCGCACCTACCTCGGCGTGGAGCCCTACACGGAGCCGGTGCCGGTCTTCCCGACCGCGCACTACGCGATGGGCGGCATCCCGACGAACATCAACGCCGAGGTGCTCGCCGACACCGACAACGTCATCCCCGGCCTCTACGCCGCCGGCGAATGCGCCTGCGTGTCCGTGCACGGCTCGAACCGCCTGGGCACGAACTCGCTTCTCGACATCAACGTCTTCGGCAAGCGCGCCGGCATCGCCGCCGCGGAGTACGCGAAGACCGCCGACGTCGTCGAACTTCCGGAGAACCCGGAGACGGACGTCGTCGAGCTGCTCGAGAAGATGCGGACCTCGGACGGAACCGAACGCATCGGCGCCATCCGCAAGGATCTGCAGGAGATCATGGATTCCAACGTGCAGGTGTTCCGCACCGACGAGTCGCTGCGCGAAGCGCTCAACGAGATCGCCAAACTGCGCGAACGCTACAACAACGTGGGCATCCAGGACCGGGGCAAGCGCTACAACCTCGATCTGCTCGAGGCAGTCGAGCTGGGCTTCCTGCTCGAACTCGCCGAAGTCATCTCCGTCGCGGCGATCCACCGGAAGGAATCGCGCGGAGGCCACTTCCGCGAGGACTTCCCGGATCGTGACGACGAGAACTTCATGCACCACACGATGACCTACCTCGATCCCGAAGCGGAGACCGACGGCATCAAGGGCATGCGTCTCGAGACGAAGCCCGTCATCGTCACCCGTTACCAGCCGATGGAGCGTAAGTACTGATGAGCACCGATACAACACCCGCCGAGCCAGCGTCGAAGATCGACCTGCCCGATCATGTGGCCGGAGACGCCGGATCGATTCCGTCGTTCGACTGCACCTTCCGGATCGCTCGCTTCGATCCCGAGCAGGACTCGGAGCCGCACTGGGAGGAATACAACGTCACGATGTACGGCACCGACCGTGTGCTCGACGCCCTCCACAAGATCAAGTGGGAGATCGACGGCTCGCTGTCCTTCCGCCGGTCCTGCGCCCACGGCGTGTGCGGTTCCGATGCCATGCGCATCAACGGCCGCAACCGTCTGGCCTGCAAGACCCTGCTGAAGGATCTCGACACGTCCAAGCCGATCATCGTCGAGGCCATCAAGGGTCTGCCGCTGGAGAAGGACATGATCGTCGACATGGAGCCCTTCTTCCAGTCGTACCGCGAGATCATGCCGTTCCTCATCACCTCCGGTCATGAGCCCACGCGTGAGCGCCTGCAGTCGGCCGAGCAGCGTCAGGCATTCGACGACACCACGAAGTGCATCCTCTGCGCTGCGTGCACGTCTTCGTGCCCCGTGTTCTGGACCGACGGCCAGTACTTCGGGCCGGCGGCCATCGTCAACGCGCACCGCTTCATCTTCGATTCGCGTGACGAGGGCGGAGACATGCGCCTCGAGGTCCTCAACGACAAGGAAGGCGTGTGGCGCTGCCGCACCACCTTCAACTGCACCGAGGCCTGCCCCCGCGGCATCGAGGTCACCAAGGCCATCGCCGAGGTGAAGCAGGCGATTCTGCAGCGCGCGTTCTGACCGCGCGCTCTGGAGTTCGACGCGAACAGCGGCGCCGAGGCGGCCGTGCACTTTCGAGTGCACGGCCGTTTCCGCATGTGATGGCCATTCACATCGTCTTCCGGAGCCGCCGCGGTGAGGGGAACCTGAGGAGCGCGATCTCGGCGCGGTCGTAAACTGGGGCGCATGCGTTCACTTCGCCCTTCCTCCGCTGCGCTGACTCAGACAACCGCCGCACCTTCGCAGCGCTCGGTGATCCACGTCGTCGTCTGCGCTGTCGTGGTGGTCCTGTTCGCAGCGGCACAGCTCGTCTGGTCCCCCGCACCCTCGCACGCGGTGACCCAGCCGGTCGACGAGACGCCGAAGGCGTACGTGACTCCCGACGACCTCGGCGACGGTGCGAAGCCCCCGGTCCCTGTGGGAACGTCGTGGCTGGTCGGGGACTTGGACTCCGGGGATCTGCACGTGGCGAAGAACATCGAGAAGCGGCATGCTCCGGCATCGACGATCAAACTGCTCACCGCTCTCGCCCTCGTCGATGTGCTCGATGACAAGAAGCAGAAGATCACGGCCGAATTCGCGGACATGGAGATCGACGGGACGAAGGTCGGCCTCATGCAGCAGAACGAGTACACCATCGACCTGCTCTTCCACGCGATGCTCATGTCCAGTGCCAATGATGCCGCGAACGCACTCGGTCGCGCGGCCGGAGGGCAGGACAGAGCCGTCAGGCTGATGAATGACAAGGCTGCGGAGCTGGGCATGACGAACACCCATGCGATGAATACCTCGGGCCTCGATGCCAAGGGCCAGTACACGACGGCCGAGGACCTCATGAAGCTGGCATGGGCGGTCTGTGAGAACGACTATCTGATGAAGGTCATCGGGACCCAGACCTTCAAGTTCCCGGGTGGGAAGAATCCGCAGACGAAGGAGAAGTTCTCCGGATACGAAATCCAGAACCATACGAAGATCGTCGGCCAGGTCGACGGCGGGCTCGGTCTGAAGAACGGGTACACCCGCGCCGCGAAGGGCTCCTACGTCGCCGTAGCGAAGCGGGACGGGCACCGGGTGGTGGCGACGATGCTCGGCATCGACAACCACTCCCGGCAAGCGGCCGTCGACCTCCTCGAATGGGATTTCGCACAGAAGGATCCGAAATCCCTGCAGACGGTCCCGGTCGGGCTCCAGGCCACCGCCGAGGCCGATCCCACTGCCGCGGGCAGCTCGAGCGATGCCGGTGGCGCCGTCGAGGACTCATCTCCTGCGGCCACGACCGAGGAGGCGAATGGTTCGGCTGCTCCCTCGATCGCGTCCCGTTCGCTCCATGCAGCGCTCGAGAACCCTTTGGCCCTCGGCCTCCTGGCCGCCGGCGTGGCGCTCATGATCATCACGGTGGTGATCTGGACGCGCGTGCGTGCACGGATGAACCGACGCTAAGCACCAACAGGGCGCCTGCGAGGAATCGGGGCTGCACCGGCAGTCCGGGGCCGCGGCAGCAGTCCGGGTCCGCGGCAGCGTTCCGTCCACGCTCGCAATCCGTCCGCGCCAGCGATTTGGAGCCGCGATCTCAGTGAATCTGTGACTCATACCACCGTCGATTGACTGGATGACAAGCGCAGGGTTATGATAGTAGTTCACGTTCGAAGTTGTCCGCATTCATCGAACCGATCGTGGCGTCGCTCCTGACGATCAGCCGTCCTTGTCTCCGGCTCCGATCTCGGTTCGTCATTGCAGATGAATGATCAGGACACTGTGTCTCTTCGAATTGCGATCCCCATTGGCGATCACCCCATCGCCGACTCGAACACCTGAGGAATAGCATGCGTCGCTGCCTGCTATTCACAACTGAAGAAAGGAGGGAACCCATGTCTGAGTTCCCACAGTGGGTCCGGAGCGGACTCGCACACGCAGGAATGATCGATCCGAAGATCGTTCACCAGGCTCCTGGCGAAGTCACCATCGAGGATGCGACCGGTCGCCTCGTGCTGTACACGGGCACCTCGTTGCGTGAGATCACGCCGATGGCCGCTGCCTGATCCAGACAGGTCACGAAGACGCCCACTCGTTGCCGGGTTTTACGCAGCGGGTGGGCGTTGCTCATTCATCTCGGAGTCCGACGGTCTCCAGCCGGGCTGCGATCTCATCCATGCGGTCCCACAGCTGACCGTGCTCCCGCAGCATCACGAAGACCGGCCCCATGAGCCCTCCGGCTTTCATCGCCGGGAAGTGAAGCACCTCTTCGACATAGATGTGATGACGCAGACCTGCGGCCCCCGTCGTGAAGGCTCCGGTGTCGATCGGTCCGTCGCCTGCCAGGGATTTCGCGAAGGCCTCGAAGTATCCGTCGATGCGGTGGTGGTCTCGCTCAAGCACCTCTCCGACGCTGAGTCCTCCGCTCTCCCCCGTTGTTGAGTCCGCCACGATGCACCGTTCCTTCCACAGACGACGCGGGTCGATATGACCTCGTCTTCCGATTGTGCCACTCCGGCAGGTCGCTCGACCGGCAGCGAATGCGGTGGCAGGTCGGTTGGACGAAGGTGGACGCGATGATCGGGCGGACGACGATGAATGCTGCGGGTCGGCAATGGACGACGACGGACTTCAGCCGCAACGCAATGGCGTCTATCTCGGGTGAACGTGAAAAAGGTCCGGAACCGCAGAGAACTGCGATTCCGGACCTCTGTCAGTCCGTGAACCTGAGCTCAGAAATCCCAGTCGTCGTCTTCGGTGTTCTCGGCCTTGCCGATGACATAGGACGATCCCGAACCGGAGAAGAAGTCGTGGTTCTCATCGCTGCCGGGCGAGAGCGCCGCGAGGATGGCCGGGTTGACCTTCGTGACCTCCTTGGGGAACATCGCTTCGTAACCGAGGTTCATCAGCGCCTTGTTGGCGTTGTAGTGGAGGAACATCTTGCAGTCCTCGGCCAGCCCGACCGAATCGTAGATGTCGTGGGTGTAGGAGACCTCGTTCTCGTACAGCTCGAACATGAGGTTCATCGTGTAGTCCTTGAGCTCCTGCTTGCGCTCCTCGGACTGCGATTCGAGGCCCTTCTGGTACTTGTAGCCGATGTAGTAGCCGTGCACGGCCTCATCGCGGATGATCAGGCGGATCAGATCGGCGGTGTTCGTCAGCTTGGCGTGGGCCGACCAGTACATCGGCAGGTAGAAGCCGGAGTAGAAGAGGAACGACTCGAGCAGGGTCGAGGCGACCTTGCGCTTGAGCGGGTCGTCACCTCGGTAGTAGCTGAGGATGATGTCGGCCTTCGACTGCAGGTAGGTGTTCTCGCGCGACCAGCGGAAGGCCTCGTCGATCTCCTTCGTCGAGCACAGAGTGGAGAAGATCGATGAATAGGACTTCGCATGCACGCTCTCCATGAACGCGATGTTCGTGAGCACGGCTTCTTCGTGCGGGGTCACGGCATCGGGAATGAGCGAGATCGCACCGACGGTGCCCTGAATCGTGTCGAGCAGGGTGAGACCCGTGAAGACGCGCATGGTCAGCGTCTTCTCATCATCGGTCAATGTCGCCCACGAGGGGATGTCGTTGCTCAGCGGAACCTTCTCCGGCAGCCAGAAGTTCCCCGTCAGGCGGTCCCAGACCTCATCGTCGATAGGATCGACGACGCGGTTCCAGTTGATGGCGTCGACGTGCGAGGCCAGAGTCAGATTCTCCAACGCTTTCTCTCTTCCCAAAGTTTTGTTCGTCGTGAGTACGAGCTGTCTGCACGGCAGACGAAGTCATGTGCGCGGGCACACTGCTCGAGGTGGCCCGGCACGAAGCCGGCGGACCGATTCGCATCGGTCCGCCGAGTTCTCTGATCAGAGCATGCAGGAGACGCAGCCCTCGACCTCCGTGCCCTGCAGCGCGAGCTGCCGCAGCCGGATGTAGTAGATCGTCTTGATGCCCTTGCGCCAGGCGTAGATCTGCGCCTTGTTGATGTCGCGAGTGGTGGCGGTGTCCATGAAGAACAGAGTCAGCGACAGCCCCTGGTCCACGTGCTTCGTGGCCTCGGCATAGGTGTCGATGATCTTCTCGTAGCCGATCTCGTAGGCATCCTGGTAGTACTCGAGATTGTCGTTGTCCATGAAGGGAGCCGGGTAGTACACGCGCCCGACCTTGCCTTCCTTGCGGATCTCGATCTTCGAGGCCACCGGGTGGATCGACGAGGTCGAATTGTTGATGTACGAGATCGAGCCGGTCGGCGGCACGGCCTGCAGGTTCTGGTTGTAGATGCCGTGCTCGGCCACCTGGGCCTTGAGCTCGCGCCAATCGTCCTGCGTCGGGATGTGCACACCGGCCTCGGCGAACAGTTCCTTGACGCGTTCGGTGCGCGGCTGCCACACCTCGTCGGTGTACTTGTCGAAGTACTCACCGGTGGCGTACTTCGAACGCTCGAATCCTGCGAAGGTGGTGCCGCGCTCCTTCGCGATCTCCATCGACGCCCGCACACAGTGGTAGGCGACGGTGTAGAAGTACATGTTCGTGAAGTCCAGACCTTCATCGGAGCCGTAGTAGACGTGCTCACGAGCGAGGTAGCCGTGGAGGTTCATCTGGCCCAGGCCGATGGCATGCGACATGTCGTTGCCGCGTGCGATCGACGGCACGGACTGGATGTTCGAAGTCTCGGCGACTGCAGTGAGTCCGCGGATCGCGGTCTCGATGGTCCGACCGAAGTCCTCCGAGTCCATGGTCAAGGCGATGTTGAGTGAACCGAGGTTGCAGGAGATGT
The DNA here is from genome assembly GCF_017808095.1 of Brevibacterium renqingii. Classification (NCBI taxonomy): domain Bacteria; kingdom Bacillati; phylum Actinomycetota; class Actinomycetes; order Micrococcales; family Brevibacteriaceae; genus Brevibacterium; species Brevibacterium renqingii. Next base: position 352,595 of record NZ_JADBHG010000001.1, read on the forward strand.
CCTTGCCGACGACATCGTAGCCGAGGTCGTCGTCGTACTTGCTGGGTTCGGAGACCTGGAGGATCTCCGAGCACAGGTTGGACATGATGATCTTGCCGTCGATCGGGTTCGCCTTGTTGACGGTGTCTTCGAACATCACGTACGGGTAGCCGGACTCGAACTGGATCTCGGCCAGGGTCTGGAAGAACTCGCGCGCGTTGATCTTCTTCTTCTTGATCGCCGCGTTGTCGACCAGCTCCGTGTACTTCTCGGAGACATTGATGTCGGAGAACGGCACGCCGTAGACGCGTTCGACGTCGTAGGGGCTGAAGAGGTACATGTCCTCGTTGCGCTTGGCCAGTTCGAAGGTGATGTCCGGGATCACGACGCCCAGGGACAGGGTCTTGATCCGAATCTTCTCGTCGGCGTTCTCGCGCTTGGTGTCGAGGAAGCTGTAGATGTCGGGGTGGTGAGCGTGCAGGTAGACGGCACCGGCCCCCTGACGAGCTCCCAGCTGGTTGGCGTAGGAGAAGGAGTCCTCGAGCAGCTTCATGACGGGGATGACGCCGGAGGACTGGTTCTCGATCTTCTTGATCGGGGCACCGGACTCACGGATGTTCGTCAGGGCGAAGGCGACGCCGCCTCCGCGCTTGGACAGCTGCAGGGCGGAGTTGATGGACCGGCCGATCGACTCCATATTGTCCTCGATGCGCAGCAGGAAGCAGGAGACGAGCTCTCCACGCTGCTTCTTCCCGGCGTTGAGGAAGGTCGGGGTGGCCGGCTGGAAGCGTCCGGCGATGATCTCGTCGACGAGCTGCCTGGCCAGCGTCTCGTCGCCTCGGGCCAGGAAGAGCGCGACCATGACGACACGGTCTTCGAAGCGTTCGAGGTAGCGCTTGCCGTCGAAGGTCTTGAGCGTATACGAGGTGTAGAACTTGAACGCGCCGAGGAAGGTCTGGAAGCGGAACTTGTGCTCGTAGGCCCGCTTCGACAGCTCCTCGATGAATTCGAAGGAGTACTGTTCGAGGACCTCGGGTTCGTAGTAGTCCTTCTCGACGAGGTAGTCGAGCTTCTCCTTGAGGTCATGGAAGAAGACGGTGTTGTTGTTCACGTGCTGCAGGAAGTACTGCCGGGCAGCCTGCTTGTCACGCTCGAACTGGATCCGTCCGCTCTCGTCATACAGGTTCAGCATGGCGTTGAGCGCGTGGTAGTCCAGATCCGTCTCTTCGCGGATGATGTCCTCTACATTGCGGTCTTCAGCGAGCTCGCGCACAGTTTATCCAATCCTAGATTCACCGTGTCGACGTCCTCCTGGGTTCCCAGGAGTTCGACTCGGTACATGAGGGGCACTTGACATTTGACGGCGACCTTCTTGGCCGCGCGACAGTAATCTTCGCCGAAGTTCGTGTTTCCGGCGCCGATGACGCCGATGAGGTGGCGTCTGTTCTCTTCGATGTTGAGGAATTTGATGACCTGCTTGGGGACGGCACCTTGATTGCGGCCGGCCCCGTAGGTGGGAGTCATGAGGACGAACGGTTCGTCGACTCTCAGTGTCTCCTGCTTCGTCAGCAGCGGGATCCGGCGAGCCGGGTGCCGCAGCTTGCCGACGAAGCGGTGGGTGAATTCAGAGCTACTGGAGTAGTAGACGAGAAGCATTTCAGGCCACGACGGAAGCCGTCTGCTCGCCGGTCAGGGTGGCGATCTTGTCCGGGCGGAATCCCGACCAGTGGTCGTTGTCGGTGACGACGACGGGGGCCTGCATGTAGCCCATGGCCTTGACGACGTCGAGGGCGTTCTCATCGACGCTGAGATCGACCGACTTGTACTTCAGCCCCTTGGCGTCGAGCGCACGGTAGGTTGCATTGCACTGGACACAAGCCGGCTTGGTGTACACGGTAATCATGACGACTCCTCAATTCTGCCTTGCGGCTCCGCGTTCTGCTTGGTGTGACCATGCCCTCTCCCTGTCGAATCATGATGAAGATCACGAGGCGCAGGCTCAGGGTTGACCACTAGATGTTGTGTTCGGGTACGACCTTACCCCTATATCCAGTGTTACACCAGTGTCGTTCCGACGGTCCACACCCTGTGTTCTCGTCGTCCACATTCGTCCACAGGCTGTGAACGACACTCGTGTAGTTCGATCACCAGCGAGGACACGGGGATCGGCCGCCGATGCGTCATTCTTCCCGCCGTTTCCCACTGAGTTTTTCCACCGCTTTCCACAGAAAATAATTTTGCCTGTGGGTGTGTCGCGACCGTTCTGCTCTTCATGCGCTGCTCCTCCTCCCGCTGCCCTCACACGAAGCGAATCCTTGCCTCCCTCCCGCTGTCCGTTTCCGGTCCGGCACGTCCGTTTAGTGCCCGGCATTGTGCGTGTCGGGTTCGGCATCGTCCGTTTCGGGCCCGGCCTTGTGCGTTTCGGGTCCCGTCGACGTTACAGGTCGGCACTGACACAGCAGCGCGATCGCGCCGGCCGGCGCACATGCCCGGACACAGCCATCCGGTGCAGGCGGGTGACGAGACCGGCCGCCACGGTCGTGTGTCAGCACTGGCACCTCGGCGACTGTCTCACGTCAGTGTCAGCCAATATGCTGGAGAACACACCACGACGAACCGAGAGGCACCGACTATGACGGCGACGGCACCGGCCAACACCCAGGAGATCGCTCATGCGAAGACGATCCTCAACGGTCTGGAGTCCTACCTCGACCATTTCGTCGTCGGCCAGCAGCGCCTGCGGGAGTCCCTGCTCATCGGACTGCTGTCCAGCGGACACCTGCTGTTAGAGAGCGTCCCGGGCCTGGCGAAGACCACGGCCGCGGCGGCCCTGGCCAATGCCGTGGACGGGAAGTTCTCCCGCATCCAGTGCACCCCCGATCTGCTGCCGGCCGACATCATCGGCTCGCAGATCTACAACGCGCACGAAGGCTCGTTCAACACCGTGCTCGGTCCGGTGCACGCCAATATCGTCCTCCTCGACGAGATCAACCGCTCCTCGGCGAAGACCCAGTCGGCAATGCTCGAGGCCATGCAGGAGAAGCAGACGACCATCGGCGGCCGACGCTTCGAGCTCCCCCGGCCCTTCCTCGTCATGGCCACGCAGAACCCGATCGAGCAGGAAGGCACCTACCAGCTGCCCGAGGCCCAGCTCGATCGATTCATGATCAAGGACCTGCTCACCCATCCGAACCCCTCCGAGGAAGTCGAAATCCTCTCCCGCCTCGACTCCGGCGTATTCGACAAGGACTCGGTCCCGGACCCGGCCTGCACCCTCGACGATGTGACGACCATGCAGCGCTATGCGCGCACGATCTACATCGATCCTGCGATCACCCGGTATCTTGTCGAGCTCGTCCACGCCACCCGCAATACGGGCAAGTACCTCGGCCGCTTCGCGCCCTTCATCGAGTACGGTGCCAGCCCGCGCGCCTCGATCGCGTTCACCAATGCCGGACGTGCCCTGGCGATGATCCGCGGCCGCAACTACGTCATCCCCGAAGACATCAAGGACCTCGCCCACCGGGTCCTAGCCCACCGCATCCAACTCAACTTCGAGGCCGCCGCCGAGAACATCACGAGCGCTCAGATCGTCGATGCCCTCCTCATGGCCGTGCCCACCCCCTGATCGGCTGCGACGATGACTGTCCTGCTCAACCGCATCAAAGCACGGATGACCATCCACGCCCATCGGCGGACCCGTCGTCTTCTCGACGGCGACTACTCCTCGGTCTTCCACGGCCACAGCCTCGACTTCGACGATCTGCGCGACTACATTCCCGGCGACGAGATCCGCGATATCGATTGGAAGGCCACAGCCCGGCACTCCGATCCCCTGGTCAAACGCTACGTCGCCCACCGCCGGCACATCCTCGGCCTCGTCGTCGACACCTCCCGGGACTTCGATGCCGTGACCTCGGCCGGCGCGGACAAACGCCACTTGGCGATCCTCATGGCCGGCATGGTCGGCTACCTCGCCGTGCGCCACGGTGACGACGTCATGCTCATCCACGGACATGCCGAACGCACGACCGCCTCCCCCAGAAAGGGCAGCGAAGCCCACCTCGAGCACCTGCTGCAGCAGATCCTCGCCGAATCAGGCACCTCGGCACCCGGCTCGATCAGCTCACAGCTGCAGTGGATCACCAGCCACATCAAGCATCGGATGCTGCTCGTCGTCATCTCCGATCAGGCTCCCCTGGGTCCGGAGGAGGAAGCGACGATCCGACGGCTGCGCGCCCAGCACGAGGTCCTGTGGATCACGATCACCGACGCGGATCTCGCCGGGCTGCCGACCGCCTCGGCGCCGTTCGATGTCGCCCGCCCCGAACACGGACTGCCGACTTCCGTGATGACGCAGCCCCAGGTGAGACAGGAATTCGCCAACGCCGAGGCGGCCCGTCGGCAGCATCGCATCGATCTGCTCGCGAAGCTGGGCATCGCCCATGCCGAGATCGACCACCCGAAGGCGGCCCTGGGCCGTCTCCACACTCTTCTGCTGAGGCACCGCCGTGGGCCCCGCTGAACTCGTCGCACCGCTGCAGATCTCACCCGCGTGGTATGTCGCGGTCTCCCTCGTGCTGCTCATCGCCCTGTTCAACCTCTTCGCCCCGCTCATCCGACTCGCCGCCGGAGCGACCGAGGCGGCGGGACCACGCGTCCCGATCCCCGTGCGCAGCACTTATCTGTCGCGCATCACGACCGTGGAGACGGCCCTGGGCACGGAGAGCCCGGACGTCCGCGACGCGGCCCGACAGCTGGCGAAGGTCGTGCGCGATTTCGCCCATGACGCCTGGGGCGTCAAAGCCGAGCACCTCACCTACCGTGATGCCGCGGTCGCCGGACTCGATGACCTCGCCGCGTGCCTGCTGGGTCTCTACGAAGCCGAGTTCGCTGAGACGGAGCCGGCCGGCCTGCGGGCCCAGATCGCCGATGCCAGGAAGCTGGTGGCCAGATGGTCCTGATGTTCTGGTGGCTCGCCCTCATCCTGCTCGTCCTCGCCGCTTCCGCGGTCTTCCTCTTCCGCCGCCCGAAAGCCAAGCCGGCCTCTCTGGCCGTGGCCCACAGCGGCCGGATGACCAGCCTGCCCAGCTTCCGCCGCGCCATGCGCACCCGTCTGATCACGACGGTCGCCTTTCTCGGCGTCATCGTCCTCACCGGGGTCTCGGCGCTGGCCGGCATCGCCCGACCGGCCTGGATCGAGACGGTCAACCCGGAGAAGAAGCTGCGCGATGTCATGCTCTGCCTCGACGTCTCGGGGTCCATGCTCGGCTACGATGCCGATCTGCTCGAGGCCTACCAGGAGCTCGTCGACAGATTCGACGGGGAGCGCATCGGGATGACCGTGTTCAATGCCACGGCCGTTTCGGCCTTCCCCCTCACCGACGACTACGAGATGGTGGAGAACTTCCTCGCCGAGGCGGAGGACGGTTTCCGGACCTGGGGAGCTGAGGGCACCGACTACTCGTGGTCGACGTCGCCTCCGAACATCGGCGGCTCCTCCCTCATCGGCGACGGCCTCGTCTCCTGCGTCGACAACTTCGATCGCAAGGACGAGAAGCGCTCTCGCTCGATCGTCTTCGCCACGGACAATATGCTCGCCGGCGATCCGCTGTTCCAGCTCAACGAGGCCGCCGACATCGCCGTCGATGCCGACGTCCGCGTCTACAGCCTGTCCCCTCCGTCGATCCTGACCACCACTCAGACGAAGGAGCTGCGTTCCGTGTCCGACCGCACCGGCGGCAAGCAGTTCGACCTGGGTTCGGCCTCGACCATCGACCGCATCGTCGAAGAGATCCAGAGCCAGGAGGCAGAGAACACCCCCGGCCGGTCGTACACCATCGTCCATGACATGCCGGCGGTCCCCCTCGGACTCGCCGTCTTCGGACTCGCTGGGGTCTTCGTGCTGGCGTGGAGGACGAAATCATGAACTTCGATCCCGTCTTCACCTGGTTCGGCTGGGGCTTCGTCGTCCTCGCCCTGCTCACTGTGTGCATCATCCCTGCCGTCCGCGGCGACGGTCCGCGGTGGAAGTGGTTCGCCCGCATGGGGGTCGTCGCGATCCTCGCCCTCGCCCTCGTCCGCCCCGGCATCCCCATCAAATCCTCGACCGAGGAGTACGAGGCCCAAGCGGATGTGTACTTCGTCGTCGACACCACGACCTCGATGGCCGCCGAGGACTACGACGGGGACAAGCCCCGGCTCGAGGGAGTGAAGAAGGACATGCTCGCTCTCGCCGAGGAGTTCCCCGGCACCCGCCTGAGCATCATCACCTTCGCATCGACCGCCGCGACGGTGATGCCCCTGACGACCGATCATGCGGCGTTCGCCTCGGCCGTCGACGTCCTCGCGACGGAGACGTCCCTGAACTCCAAGGGCTCGTCCATCACCGAGGCCGGAGACGAGCTCGAGAAGCGGATGAGCGCCAACGATGAGGACCGCCCCGACAACAAGAACCTCGTGTTCTACTTCGGCGACGGCGAGCAGACGGTGTCGCAGAGCCCCGAATCCTGGGCCTCCTTCGCCTCCCGCATCGACAGCGGTGCTGTCTTCGGCTATGGCACCGCACAGGGCGGGAAGATGCGAGAGCCGCATCCTTTCGACTCCGAAGCAGGCGTCGGCGACACCGGCGACGGCAATGGCCCGGGACTGGGCGGTTCCGATGAGCCTTCGACAGAAGGCGGCCCGCAGGGCGAATACGTCCGAGATCGTGACGGCAATCCGGGCATCTCGAAGATCGACGAGGGCAATCTCCGGCAGCTCGCCTCCGACCTCGGCGTCGACTACCACCACCGCGATGGCAGCGGAGCGATCTCCAACGTCTACACCGCCCCGAAATACGACCAGACGCTGGTGAAGAAAGACGGTCGGGTCACCGTCGACGAGTACTTCTGGGTCCCCCTCATCCTCGTCTTCGCCTGGATCGCCGTGGAGTCGGTGTTCGGTGTCCGCGAATACCTGAGGCTGAAGGCGATCATGCCCCGTCGTCCCCACCGAGGAGGCCCACGATGAACCGGCTCAAGGAACTGTGGTCCCGCTCGCGCCGGATCACGAAGATCAACCTCATCGTCGGCACGGTCGCCGCGCTCGTCTTCGGCTACATCGCGGTGACCGCCTACTTCGGCACCGCCTCGCAGGTCCGCTACACTTCCAACGACTTCCCCGGAGCGCAGAAAGCCGCCAGCGCCTTCCTGCACCTCAGCCCCTTCCAACGGCACATCGGCTACTTCAACCGCGGCACCGCCGAGGCGGCCGTCGGCGATTACGACAAGGCGCAGAGCGACCTCGAGGCCGCGCTGGAGATCGCTCCGACCTCGGCCGAATGCGCGGTGCGGATCAACCTGTCATTCGTCTATGAGAAGCAGGCCGACCAGATCGCGTCCCAGGACCCGGATCAGTCGCAGGAACTCTACGACCGGTCGCTGCAGACGCTCGAGGAGGCACCCCAGGAGTGCCAGCCGAAGAAGAGTGAGGAGAAGCAGAAGAGCGAGGAGGCCAAGGACCGGGTCGAGGACAAGAAGAAGGGCGAGAAGGCCAAGGAGGAGGGAACCGACGACGAGGACTCACAGAGCAAGGACTCGGAGGATGAGGACGGGTCCTCCGGCGATGAGGAGTCTCCCTCGGACGGTGAGGATCAGAAGCAGGGTTCGGAGGACGAGAAGTCCGATGACTCCGGCGAGAAGTCCGAACGCGAGAAGAAGCGGGAGGAGCTGGAGAAGCGCGGGGAGGACTCCGAACGGCAGCAGCGCCAGCAGGGCCCCGACGGCAACGGCGGCCGTTCGTCCCCGGACAAGCCCTGGTGATGAAGCGCAGCGCATCGGCTCCTGAGCGCATTCGGATCTCGGAGCACTTGGACCGCGCAGCCCGCCTGTGTCCTGCTGTGTCATCATGAGTCCATGACTGCTGCCGATTCCTCCCCCTCTGCCGCATCGACACCCCGTCTGCGGGCGGCTCTGAACACCTTCCCGCCGTATGTTCCGGGCAAACCGCCTCGGCAGATCGAGGGACTGCGACCGTACAAACTCTCCTCGAACGAGAACTTCCTCCCTCCCCTGCCCGAGGTGCTCGAAGCCATGGTCGAGCATGCGAAGGACCCGGCGAACTACCCCGACGATTCGGCCCTGGCGTTGCGACGGGCACTGGCCGAGCGCCTCGACGTGAGCCTCGACGAGCTCGTCGTCACCACCGGAGCCAGTGAACTGCTCGTGGCGCTGACCCAGATCACCTCGGATGCGACGACCGAGGCCATCTACCCGTGGCCGTCGTTCGAGATGTATCCGCAGACGACGGGACTTGCGGGAGCAGAGCGGATCGAGGTGCCGTTGACGGCCGAGGGTCGTCACGATCTCGAGGCGATGGCGGAGGCGATCACCGAACGCACAGGGCTCATCATCCTCTGCTCGCCGAACAACCCGACCGGTCCGGCGCTGCGCGACGATGAGGTGCGGGACTTCCTCGACCGTGTGCCGGCTCATGTGCTCGTCGCACTCGACGAGGCCTATTGGGAGTTCGCCACGGTCCCCGACCGCGCCCGTGGTCTGGGCCTGGTCAGAGACTATGCGAACCTCGTGCTGCTGCGCACCTTCTCGAAGGCCCACGGGCTGGCCGGTCTGCGCGTGGGCTACGCCGTGGCCCATCCGCCGGTCATCGAAGGTCTGCTCAAAGCCGTCATCCCCTTCGGAGTGACCGATCTCAGCCAAGCGGCAGCACTCGAATCTCTGCGGCACTGGGACGCCGTGCTCGACCGGGCACAGCAGATCGCAGAAGCCCGTGACGCCTTCGCAAACGCCCTGCGCGCTCAGGGCTGGGACGTGCCCGAGGCGCAGGCGAACTTCGTGTGGCTGCCGCTGGGCGAGGCTTCCGCGGCCTTCGAAGACGCCTGCGTCGAGCAGGCAGTAGCGGTTCGCAATCTCGGCGAAGGCGTGCGCATCAGCATCGGAGAGCCCGAAGCCCTCGAACGAGTTCTCCAGATCGCGAAGGCGTTCCGAGCCGAGCACTTCGCCTAGGAGGTACGAGGCAGCGGGGAGCGTGAGGCTCTCGGGCAGGCCTGCCCGAGAGCTTCAGAGTTCGGCGAGTTCGAGTGCCATCGCCACGGCATGAACGGTCTCGGCGCGTGAGAGGTCCCGGCCCAGCAGCTTCTCGATCTTCGCCATTCGCGCCCTCACCGTGTGCCGGTGGATGCCGAGGTCGGCGGCGATGCGCTCCCGCGCTCCCGAGGAGGCGACGAACGCCCGCAGCGTCTCCAGCAGCTCCTGCCCTCCCCTGGCCCGGACCAGATCTCCGAGAACCCGGTCGATGAAGCGAGCGGCCGCTGTCTCGTCGACCGACGACAGCAGCGATCTGACCTCCGAGGTCTCGGATTCGTGCTGGGTCCTCCACAGTGTCCAGGCGTGGTGGATCTGCGCCGGCGGCAGCACCTTCTCGCTCAGCAGCTGCAAGCCGGTCGCCGCGGCCGCCCGGTCGACCAGCTCGTCGAGTCCGCGTTCGCTCGAGCCGAGGACGCCGAGGATCGAACCTGCCCGCGTCAGCAGGGACTCGCCGACGATATCCGCGATGAGGTTCTCCGCCGTGTCCCCGCGGGCCCCGCCGAAGATGCGCATCCCGGTCGTCGCCACGGGAGCCAGACCCGTTGCGTGCGTCCATTCGACCCGAGCCTCCTCGGTGCTCAGCTCAGCTTCGAACAGACGTGAATTCCCCGTCCGCTGCGGCATACCGGTCAGCGTCATCGCCAGCAGGGCCGCCGCCGTCGACAGCAGCAGAGCACGCGTCTTCGGACTGCCGGCCGCCTCGGCGGGGGTGAGGATCCATCCGAGCGGATGGTCGCTGCCCAGCGGCACGGCCTCGACGATCCTCTTCCCGGTCCGGATCAGGCGTGGGCTCAATGACGGCTGCAAGGCCGCTTCGATGAGTTCGAGGCGGACGTCGTGTTCGGCATCATCTCCGGTCAGTGCCCGTCCCGTGGGTGAGACGAAGCGGACCCGCGTGTCCAGGGTCTCGGCCAGGTCCGCGACCAGGGCCGCCGGCCCCTGATGCGCCAGTTCGGTGGCGAAGCGGCGGGCGGCGCTGCTGGCGCGAGTCAACTCACGGTTGGTCTCGGCCTCGCGCATGCGGGTGAAGGCGTCGACGACGGCGACGAACGGCACCGGTTCGGGCACTCCGAACAGGGCAAGCCCGGCCTCCTCGGCGTGGATCACCAGCGACTGGGGCACATGCTCCCACGGCAGGTCGGACCCGAGCCCGATGCCGAGGGCGTGGACGCCGACTTCCTTGAGTCTGCGCACATAGTCCTTCACCGATTCGGCTCCGAGATCCTGGCCCACTCCGATGGTCAGCAGCACCTCACCGCCGGCCAGCCATTCGTCGACCTCCGGCAGCTCTGAGGAGTGGACGATCGTGACCTCCTGCTCTGCCGCCGTCGGCGAACCGACGATGACGTCGAGGGCGAGTTCGCTGCGGGACCAGAGCTGCTCCAGAGTGACCATGGCCCACATACTATCCGCACTGGACACCCCCGTTCACAATTGCTCCTCTTCGGATATCGGTGTCATGTGGGACACGTCCTAGGCTGAGGACCAACCATTCGGAGCCCCGCACGGGTCCGCCCCACGACGAAGGAGAGAGTCAATGCCGTCTCAGCCACTCGGTCCGGCCGACTACAGCAAAACCCCCCGCTACGCCGGTCCCCCGACCTTCGGACTGCTGCCTCGCATCGATGAAGTCGAGGCGCAGCGCCCCGGGGAGAAGATCGACGTCAAAGTCATCGGCATCCCGTTCGACGCCGGCGTCAGCTACCGGCCCGGCGCACGATTCGGTCCCGCCCACATCCGCCAGTCATCGAAGCTGCTGCGCCCCTACAACCAGGCCACGAATGTCCACCCATTCACCTGGCAGCAGGTCGCCGACTGCGGCGACCTCGGCGTCAACCCCTTCGACATCGAAGAGGCCATCGCCACCGTCGAGGCCAACGCCGACGAGATGCGCGCCGACGGAGCCCGGCTGCTCACCCTCGGCGGCGACCACACCCTGGCCCTGCCGAACCTGCGCTCTCTGCACAAGACGCACGGGAAGATCGCCGTCCTCCACTTCGATGCCCACCTCGACACCTGGGACACCTATTTCGGCGCGCCCTACACCCACGGCACCCCGTTCCGCCGCGCCAGCGAAGAGGGCCTGCTCGACCTCGAGTCCTGCATGCACATCGGCATCCGCGGGCCGCTGTACGGGAAGAAGGATCTCGAGGACGACAGCGTGCTCGGCTTCCAGATCATCCGCAGCGACGAGTACCAGTTCAGCTCGGTCGAGGACGTCGTCGCGCGGATGCGCAGCCGCCTCGGCGATGCCCCCGTCTATCTCTCGGTCGACATCGACGTCCTCGATCCCGCGGCCGCCCCGGGCACCGGCACCCCCGAGGCCGGCGGCATGACCAGCCGCGAACTGCTCAACTCGATCCGCGGGCTGCAGGGACTCAACGTCGTCGGCGCCGAGATCGTCGAGGTCGCACCGGCCTATGATCATGCCGAGATCACGGGTCTGGCCGCCGCCCATGTCGGCTACGAGGTCCTGTCGCTGTGGGCGGCCGAGAACAACGGCGTCACCGAGCCCACGGGTCCCTCCGGCGAAGCCCTCGGTGTGCGGCGATGAGCCAGGAGCAGAGCTTCCGCAACGGCGGCCGCGCCGTCGTCGCCACGCTGGCCGCCCACGGCGTCGACACGATCTTCGGCATCCCCGGCACGCACAATCTCGAGTTCTACCGGCACCTGCCGGAGTTCGGGATCAGTGCCGTGACACCGCGCCACGAGCAGGGGGCCGGCTACGGCGCCGACGGGTACTTCCTCGTCTCCGGCAAGCCCGGGGTCGTCATCACGACCTCGGGGCCGGGACTGACGAACGTCATCACGGCCGCCGCGACCGCCTATGCGGAATCCCGTCCGATGCTCATCCTCTCCCCCGGTGTGCCGACCGGACTCGAAAGAGCCGATGTCGGAATGCTGCACGAGACGAAGGACTCCTCCGGCGCACTGACCCACCTGCTCGTGTCCTCGCAGCGCACCCGCACGGCCGAAGGCGCGGCACAGGCCGTGGCCGAGGCATTCGCGATGTTCTCCTCGGCCCGGCCCGGGCCCGTCCACATCGAAGTCCCGCTCGATGTGCTCGAAGGGGCATGGAACGGCAGCGTCCCGACCCCGTTCACCGGTCGTCGGCCGGGCCTCGATGACCATGTCGTCGCCCGCGCCGCCGAGGCGATCGCTTCGGCCCAGCGCCCCCTCGTCATCGCCGGCGGCGGGGCCCGCACCGCACGCAGCGAAGTCAGGCGCTTCGTCGAGCTCATCGACTCTCCGCTGGCGACGACGGCCAACGGCAAGGGCATCCTGCCTGAGGACCATCCGCTCTCGCTGGGATCCAATGTCCGATTCCCGAGTGTGCAGGCGGAATCCGCCGCCGCCGATGTGCTCATCGTGCTCGGCTCGGAACTGGCCGACTCCGACCTCTGGGGCGGCCTCATCGGGGCCCAGTCCGCCGTCGGCTTCCGCGAGGAGAGCTCTGCCCAGCGCGTCATCCGCTGCGATATCGATCCCGATCAGCTGAATAAGAACCTGCCCGGAGACATCCTCGCCTGTGCCGATGCCTCCGAATTCCTCACCGCACTCATGGCCGCGCTCGGTGACGGTCGCCCCAAGTCTGCGGACGCGGAACCCGCCTCCGATGGTCCGGGTGCGGCCACCTCGGCGAGCGAATCCGGAGGTGAGCGCACCGCGCGGATCCGGCAGAGCTGGGACACCGATTTCGACTTCGACTCGATCGGCGCCCGGGTCACCCGGCTCGTCGAGCAGGGCGCGGGTGCGCGCGTCGTCATCGCCGGCGACTCCTCGCAGGTCACCTACGACGGAACCGTGCACGCGCTGACCGCGAGCACCCCTGACCAGCTGCTCTACATGCCCGGCTTCGCCACCTTGGGCTACGGGATTCCCGCAGCCCTCGGAGCGAAGGTCGCCGACGTCGACCGCCCTGTCGCCTGCATCCTCGGCGACGGGGCCGCCATGTTCTCCGTCCAGGAGCTCATGACGGCCACGGAACTGGGCCTGGGCATCCCCTTCGTCATCGTCGACAACGGCGGCTACGCGGAGATCGAGGGCCAGATGGTCGAGCGGGACATGGAGCCGTTCGCCGTCCGCCTCGCCCGTCCCGACTTCGCGAAGCTCGGCGAGTCCATGGGCGGGGCCGGGGTGACGATCGCCGAGGCGGACATCGACGATGCCCTGCCCGGTGCCGTCGCCGAGGCACTCGAACGTCGCGTGCCCACTGCCATTCACATCACCGTCGGCCGCTGAGGCCGCACTGACAGAGAGGGTCGCTGTGGACTCCTTAGTAGTGATCATCTATCTCGCCGGAATGGTGGGATTCGGAATCTGGGGCCGGTTCAAGGCCAATGACCAGGAGGACTTCCTCGTCGCGGGCCGGCGCCTCGGCGGACTGCTCTACACGGGCACGATGTCGGCCGTCGTGCTCGGCGGGGCCTCGACGATCGGCGGTGTCGGCCTCGGCTACACCTCCGGTCTGTCGGGCATGTGGCTGGTGCTCGCGATCGGACTGGGCATCATCGCCCTGTCCCTGTTCTTCGCGCCCCGCATCCAGAAGCTCGAGATCTACACGGTCTCGCAGATGCTCGAGCTCCGCTACGGGAAGGGTTCGCGGTTCGTCTCCGGAGCGATCATGACCGCCTACGGGCTGATGATCTCGACGACGTCGACGGTGGCCTATGCGACGGTGTTCCACGCTCTGTTCGACCTCAGCAAGTTCTGGTCGGTGCTCATCGGCGGCGGCATCGTCATCCTCTACTCGATGCTCGGCGGGATGTGGTCGATCACGCTGACGGACTTCGTGCAGTTCTTCATCCAGACGATCGGCATCTTCCTCATCATGCTGCCCGTCGTGCTGTCGCAGTCCGGCGGACTGGGCGATCTGTTCTCGAGCCTGCCCGTCGAGCACACGAGCCCGGTGGGCATCGGCTGGCAGGCGATCCTCGGATACATCCTCATCTACACCCTCGGTCTGCTCATCGGTCAGGACATCTGGCAGCGCGTGTTCACTGCGCGCAGCCCCGGGGTGGCCCGGTGGGGAGGATTCTCGGCCGGTGTGTACTGCCTGCTCTACGCCGTCGCCGGAGCGCTCATCGGCATGGCCGCGACGAAGATCGTCCCCGGCATCGAGGTCCAGGACGATGTCTTCGTCGCCGTCGTCGATGCCTCGATGTCACCGGTGCTCGGCGGGATCGTCCTCGCCGCCGCTCTGGCGGCCATGATGTCGACGGCCTCGGGCTCGCTCATGGCGGCGTCGACCGTATGCCGACAGGACATCATCGAACCGATCCTCGCACGCAAGGACCTCCTGCCGGTGACGGAATCGGATTCCGCAGCCGGTGCCGCCGGCGGGGCGGACGCAGTCGGTGGTATGGCGGACGGCGGGACGGCAGCCGGCGGGACGAAGTCGACTCTCGTTCGGTCCCTGGTCCGCGAGACCGGTGACGAAGTCCGTGATTCGCGGATCTATCTCATCGTGCTCGGCGTCGTCACCCTCGTGCTCGCGATGATCATGCCCAGCGTCGTCGAGGCCCTGACCGTGGCCTACAACCTGCTCGTCGCCGGACTGTTCATCCCCATCCTCGGCGGTCTCATCTTCAGACGCGGCACGATCGTCGGCGTGATGGCCGGCATGATCCTCGGCGCCGTGACCACAGTGGTCGTGATGATCGTGGCGGGCATCTACTCGAACGAAGCCATCTACCTCGGTCTCATCGCCTCGCTGCTGGGCTACCTCGTCGGTTCCTTCGCCTCGAAGCCGACGGATCCTGTGATCATGGCCGCGTGGAAGGAGCGGCTGAGCCGCTGACACACCGCGCAACTCAGGACTTTGCCGCGGATGCGCCGGTCCTCTATATTCGACATGTCAGGCCGGTGTCGATGACGGATCCGGTTGATGCCGAAATGCCGGTGCTCGAAAAAGGAGCACGAAGCCGCGGGAACCGCGTGTGAGACATATATGGATCGTTCACTTCCATATCTCATCAGCGATTGGCTTCTCATGGCTCACACTTCTGCGCATGTCGCGCACACTCTCGCCCAGCACATCGACGAGGTCTTCGGCCTCATGGGCAACGGCAACGCCTACTTCCTCGACGCTCTGCTGCGCTCGACCTCGGCGAGCTACACTGCCGTGCGCCACGAGGCCGGCGCCGTGGTCGCCGCCGACGCCCACTTCCGCACCTCGGGGCGGATCGCCGCAGCCACGACGACCTACGGCGCGGGCTTCACGAATACGCTCACGGCCCTCGCCGAGGCGGCCCAGGCCAGGGTCCCCCTCGTCCTCGTCGTCGGTGACGAACCCACTTCGGGTCCGCGCCCCTGGGACGTCGACCAGATCGCCATGGCCTCGGCGGTGGGTGTGCGCACCTACACCGTCGGCCGCGTCGACGCGGCGGCGGCAACCGTGACCGCCATCGAGCATGCTCTGACCTACCGCGTGCCGGTGGTGCTGGCGATCCCCTACGATGTCGCCACTCTCGACATCGGCACAGTCCCCGAGGTACCCGGTCCGGCGGTGGCCGCTCCCCTGGCTCCGGACTCCGAATTCGGCCAGGTCTCACTCGACCGTCTGGCTGAGTCGCTCTCCGGAGCGAAGCGTCCGCTCCTCCTCGCCGGTCGGGGCGCCTGGCTCGCCGATGCCGAGACCGAACTCGGC
The DNA here is from genome assembly GCF_017808095.1 of Brevibacterium renqingii. Lineage (NCBI taxonomy): Bacteria > Bacillati > Actinomycetota > Actinomycetes > Micrococcales > Brevibacteriaceae > Brevibacterium > Brevibacterium renqingii. The sequence continues at coordinate 368,309 of NZ_JADBHG010000001.1, forward strand.
GAACTGGCTGCGGCCACGGGAGCCCTGACCGCGACGACCGCTCTGGGCCGCAACCTCTTCCCGGAAGCCGATTTCGACCTCGGAGTCGCCGGCGGCTTCGGCGCCCCGGCGGCGATGGAGAGGATTCGGGAAGCAGATATCGCAGTCGTCTTCGGGGCCTCCCTCAACCAGTTCACCATGCGCTTCGGCGAACTCTTCCACCCCTCCACCTCGGTGTGGCAGGTCGACACCGACGACCGCGCGACGAACGCCCGAGTCGGAGGCTTCATCCGTTCGGACGCCAAACTGGCCGCGGGGCAGCTCGTGTCTCGTCTCGCCGCACGAGCACCTGCGACTGGCACTGCCGGCCCCGCCCCCTGGCGCGAGACCGTCGACACCGCCGCCGACCGAGCCTATGAGGCCGGAACCGAATTCGCCTCCGACGGTCGGCTGGACCCGCGCGCGGCGGCCGCCCGCCTCGGCGAGCTCCTGCCGGCCGACCGGGTCGTCGTCTCCGACGGCGGACACTTCATCGCCTGGGCGAACATGTTCTGGGAGCCGAGCGCCCCGGACCGCCTGGCCATGGTCGGCACCGCCTTCCAGTCGATCGGGCTCGGCTGGCACAGCGTGGCCGGTGCGGCGCGGGCGAACCCGGAGTCGACGATCGTGCTCACCACCGGCGACGGCGGCGGAGCCATGGCCCTGTCGGATCTCGACACCGCTGTCCGCTCGGCCGGCGGGCGCGGCATGGCCGTGGTCTTCAACGACGCGGCCTACGGTGCCGAGGTCAACCTCTACGGACTCAAGGGGCTGGAGAAGTCGCCCATGCTCATCGACGAGATCGACTTCGCCGCACTGGCCACGGCCGCCGGCGGGCAGGGACTCGCGGTGCGTTCGCTGGCGGATCTGGAGATCGTCGAGGAGTGGAAGGCGACGCCTGTCGACCAGCGGAAGTTCCTGCTCCTCGACCTGCGCATCTCCGGTTCTGTCATCGCTCCGTATCAGGAGGAAGTCATCCGCGTGAACTCGTGAGGCGACCCCAGGTGACGATGCGCCAGAGCTTCTCCAGCGGCCCCTGGCCGAAGAACCGCAGCCACAGGCTCGAGACGATCACCTGCACGAGGATGATGCCGAGGCAGATGAAGAGGCCGGCGAGGTAGCCGCCATGGGAGTCGAACCCGGTGAGGTCGGGCATGACGAATCGGAGGCCGACCATCATCAGGGTCGCTCCGACGTAGTTGCTCAGCGCCATGCGCCCCAGCGGGGAGAAGATCATCCGCAGGGCCGCCTCGGCGGGGGTGCGCAGCAGTAGGACGATGACGGCGACATAGGTCAACGCCATCGTCATGCCGAGTCCCGCGTTGATCCACTGGTCGACGTGTCGTGTGAGATAGTCCGTCAGCGCGAAGCCGATGACCGTGATGACCAGCGCACCGGCGCCGACCAGCGCCAGCCGAGCAGGATGTGCGAGTGCCGAGCGGACGAACCCGCTCCAGCCGATGGCGAAGCCGAGCAGGAAGAGACCCGGGATGACGGCGAGACCGCCGCCGCTCGCAATCGCTGCGATCAGCAGGACTCCACCGAGCACCGAGGTCACAGGCGCGAGGAATCGTGCGGGAATCCGTGTCGAGGGCAGGAGCACGACGATGCCGACGATGGCGTACGGCAGCAGGGCCTCGCCCGGCTGCAGCAGCTGATGGAGCCCGCCGAGGACTCCGAGGAAGGCGAACCGGCGAAGCAGCGCCGAGCGGGGACGCGAGCTGCGCTCGGATGCGCTGAGCCACATGAGTCCGAAGCCGATGCCGAAGAGGAACGAGAAGATCGGGAAGAAGCGGTTCTGCACGAAGTCTTCATAGAAGCGGTAGAAGCCGAGGGCGCCGCCGTCGGAGTCGACCGAACTGAGCCCGAACAGCGGGGGCAGATTGACCAGCAGGATCCCGCACAGAGCGAAGCCGCGAACGACGTCGAGGGCGAGGATCCGGGACCGGTGAGTGGGAAGAACAGTGTCTGTCAGCTGGGTTGTCATACTTCCATTCTTCGACTCCGGCCACATGCGCGCATCGGCTGCACGGACGGTTCTCGTCAGCAGGGGTCAGCCGTTCGGCCGATCCATCTCCCCCGATTCCCACATGGCGGCGGCGATCTCCACCCGGTTGCGGGCCTCGAGGCGTGTCTGAATGCTGCCGAGGTGGGTCTTGACCGTGCCGAGGGAGATGAAGAGCTGCTCGCAGATCTCCTGGTTGGTCCGGCCCGCGGCGACGAGCCTGGCGACTTCGAGCTCTCTTGCGCTCAGTCTCGCGACCGCGTGAGTGTTCCGTGCCGGGCCCGAGCTGCGCCTCCTTAGCAGGTCGAGGGTCAGCGAGGGAGAGATGAGGGCATCGCCGTTCGCAGCGGCCCTGACCCCGGCGATGAGGAGGTCTGCTCCGGCGTCCTTGAGCAGGAAGCCGCTGGCACCTCCGTCGAGTGCGGCATCGACGTAGTCGTCATCGTCGAAGGTGGTGACCATGATGACTCTGGAGTACGGCGTGATCTCGGGCAGGGCCGCGAGTCCGTCGAGGCGGGGCATGCGTATGTCGAGGAGGACGACGTCGGGCTTCTGGCTTCTGGTCAGGTCGATCGCCTCGACGCCGTCGGCGGCCTGCCCGATCACGCTGATCGAATCTTCGGCGTCGAGGATGAGGGAGAAGCCCATCCGCACCATCTCCTGGTCATCGACCACGGCGACTGTGATCACTGTGTCCCCTTCCCTTCGTCACGTGCCGAAGGCAGCTCGGTGCGCACGCTCCATCCGCCTCCAGCGTCTCTGCCCGCTTCGATGGTCCCGCCGAGGTGGCTCACCCTGGTCCGCAGACTGCTCAGTCCCGTCCCGCTTCCGGCTCCGAGGCCGCCCGTGCCTGGGCCGTTGCGGACGACCATCACCACGGCCCCGGCCGCCTCGGCGGGGGTGGCGACAGTGACTCTGACCGGGGCGTCGGGGCCGGCGTGCCTGCGCACATTGGTGAGAGTCTCGACGAGCACTCGATCGAGCACGGGCCAGATGCGGCGGTCGACGTCGGTTGTGGTCTCGATGGAGATCTCGGCCTGCTCACCGTAGTCCTCGACACGGTCGCGCAGCGCCTGGGCGCTCTCGGCGACCGGGGCGCGGGCCGGGCGATCGGCGTCCCCGTCGGCCACGAGGCGGCGGATCTCCTCGAGCGCGCGTGTGCCCGACTCCTCGATCTTGTGCAGGGCCGTCGAGGTCAGGTCGGCGTTGTCGCTGCGGGCGGCGGCCTGGGCGAGGACGACGATCCCTGTCACCTCGTGGGCGATGAGGTCGTGGAGTTCGGTGGCGATGCGGCGTCGTTCCGCCTCGGCGGCGGTGGCTTGTCGTTCGAGCAGCGAGCGGTCGGTGAATCGCAGCATCAGACCGATCGAGATCGCGGCGACGATGAGGACCGCTGAGGCGAGGGCGTAGATCAGCCCGTCCGGCATGAGTCCCGGGACGAGTGCGTTTGCGACGGCGAGGATGACGATGAGGGCTGTCGGCACCCGCCCCGAGGCGGAACGAGCGAGCATCGCCAAGGTGACGAGACTCAGCCACAGGACGGTGAGACTGATCGTATGGGCGATCGCCACGAGGCCGAGTGCCACGAGCAGACCGCAGACCGACATCCATAGGCCGGCTGCTCGGACGCGGCCCTGCTGGTGGCGTATGAGGACCGGCAGGGCCACCGCGACGGCGACGACGTTGCCGAGGAGCAGGAACCACCCGGAGCCGAGCAGAAGCTCGAACCCGAATGCCAGAGGCACCGGGATCAGCCACAGCCACCTGTTGAAGCGTCTCATCGGGCCCCAGTCTATCCGCGGGGCTGTGTGTTTCCGCGCGGGCGTGAGACTCCCCGGGACGGTGTGGGCTGCCATGCGGTCAATGACCTTCGTCTCGAGTTCGGCCTTGGATCGCAACTCGACGACGAGAGTGGCGGGAACACGCCTGCGAATACAGAAACGCCCAGAATCCGTAGCGGACCTGGGCGTTCATTGGTGGAGATGGCGGGAATCGAACCCGCGTCCGTCGGCAGATTGTCAGGACTTCTCCGGGCGCAGTTCGTGAAATAGTTTCTTAGGTTCTGGCCCTTGCACGAACACATGGACCAACGAACGGAGTTGAGTAAGAGTCCCTCAGATACCCTCAACAAATATCTGAAGCAGTGGCTTCCTAAGCGACGCCAGGTTCTAGAGCGGAAGCAACTCTAGGCTGACGGATTCGCAGCTCGCGCTCTATCAGGCAGCGAGGGCGAAATCGGTGCGGTTGTTAGACTTAGCACCTATTGTTTTGCAGAGGACATTAACGAGATGACTCTGCATTCTCGGCCCGCTTCTCCCGACGCAGTGTCCGACGTCGAAACCGATCATCCCCATATTCTTTTACCAATCCTGCCTCGCTCTGGCCTCCGCGTCTGCGGATTTCTCGGCTGGACAGGAACTCCAGCATACTCGGTCAACACAGGGCGAGCCAATCGTATTCCCGGCTCCCCTGACCGCCTCGCACGGCCGCCTCGGCGACTGTCACGCACGGACCGCGTGAACGGAAACTGTGCCCTCACAGGCTCCCTGGATCAGCGTGCCCCGCAGGTCTCTACAGGAACTGCTTGGCCTTCATCGCGCGTTCGGCTTCGCGCTTGTCCTGCGCCTCACGCAGGGCCTGACGCTTATCCCATTCGCGCTTGCCCTTGGCCAGAGCGATCTCGACCTTCACCCGCGAACCGTCGAAGTACAGTTCGAGCGGCACCAGGGTCCGACCGGACTCCTTGACCTTCTGCGAGAGCTTGAGGATCTCCTCGCGGTGGAGCAGCAGCTTCCGCCGACGCCGGGCCGAATGGTTCGTCCAGGTCCCCTGCAGGTATTCGGGGATGTAGACGTTCTCCAGCCACGCCTCATTCTGGAAGATGAGAGCGAATCCGTCGGTCAGTGAGGCTCTGCCTTCTCGCAGCGACTTCACCTCGGTGCCGGTGAGCACGAGACCGGCCTCCCACGTGTCTTCGATGTGATAGTCGTGACGCGCCTTGCGGTTCCTCGCAATGACTTTCTTGCCAGTGTCCTTCGGCATGACCGGCCTCCTCTCTGCTCTCGTCTCGATGGTCTCACACGTGTCCGCGACCGCCTGCTGTGACGGTGGCAGGGTATGAACGCACAGACCCTCAATTCTAGCTCACCGCCGCCGTGGGCGAAAAGTGAGTCGGGCAACAGTCAGAAGATGAAGGGCTTCGGGTCGACGTAGCCGCCGTTCTTCATGATCTCGAAGTGCAGGTGGCAGCCGGTCGAGGCGCCGGTCGTGCCCGAGTACGAGATGATCTGGCCCTTCTTGACCTTCTGCCCGTCGTGGACCTTGAGCTTCGTGTTGTGGTTGTAGGTCGACGCGATCGAGTCGCCCTTGATCTTGCCGTGGGAGATGACGACGCGGTTGCCGTAGCCGCCGGTCCACCCGGAGGTCACGACGATCCCGTCGCCGGCCGCACGGATCGGGGTTCCGCAGGGCACGCCGAAGTCCATGCCGGTGTGCAGCTTCTTCGCGCCCGTGATCGGGTGGACCCGGTAGCCGAAGGGCGAAGTCGTCGGGTAGCCCTTGGCCGGGTTGGCCAGGACTCCGTCGCCGAAGACGAACTTGCCCTTCTTCTCCTGTTCCTTCTCCCATTCGCGGACCTTCTCCGCCAGCCGGTCCTGCTCTTCCTTCTCCTTGGCCAGCTGCTCCTCGGTCTTGGCCTTGTTGTCGGAGATCGTCTGCTCCGCTTCGTCCTTCGCCGAGATCAGGTCATTGAGGCTGTCGGCCTTCTTCTTCGCATCGACCTGGGCGGCCTCTTTGGCCAGCACCGCCTCGGCGGCTTCGTCCTTGAGGTCGGAGATCTTCTCCGTCACGCCCGAGAGCCGCTCCTCGTTGTTCTTGTTCAACGACCGCTGTTCGGAGAGTCTGTCGATCGTGCGCTGCTGGGAGCGCACGGCCGAGTCGACTCGCCCGATGCCGCCGTCGGCGCTGGTGCCCTCGGCCATCTGCAGAAGCATCGCGAGATCCGAGGTGATGCCCGAGTTCTGGTAGGCCTGGCGACCGATGCGTGCGGCAGCAGTCTTGTGCTTGTCGATCTTCGCGGTGCCGGACTTGATGGATTTCTTGAGATCCTTCTGCGCGTTCTCCGCCGAGGTCAGCCGCGCCGCCATGTCCTGATCCTTCTCGATGGCCGCGGCCAAGGCGTCGTCGGCGGCCTTCGATGCCGCCTCGGCGTCGGGCAGCTTCTCCTGCGCGGCATCGCGTTCGGCGATGACCCGGGCGAGGTCCTCGTCGAGGCCCTCGAACTCCTGCTGGAGCTCCTTGACCCGCTCATCGACCTTGCTCTTGTCGTGCCTGGGATCGGCCACCGCCGAGGCGACCGGCAGGAACAGCGCGAGCGCAGCCGCGATGATGACGAGTGCGAGTCTGCCTCTCATCTCAGACCTTCGTGTACTTGTTCAAGGTGATCAGCGACGACGCCCCGGCCATGACGACACCGATGAAGATGAGCACGGGGGCGATGAGGAGCACGTCCCACCCGGAGATGAGGCTGAAACCGGTCGCCTGACCCTGCAGCCATCCGCTGACCCCGAAGTGGACGAGCAGACCGAGAGCCCCGCCCGACAGGGCGGCACCGATCGCCGCCGCGATCACTCCCTCGAGCAGGAACGGCAGCTGGATGAAGGTGTTCGAGGCGCCGACGAGCCGCATGATGCCCGTCTCCCGCCGTCTCGAGAACGCCGAGAGTCGGATCGTCGTGGCAATGAGGAGCATGGCGCACAGGAGCATGATGCCGGCGATGGCCACGGCCACGATGGTGGCGATGTTGAGCACCGCGAAGAGACGGTCGAGCAGCTGATTCTGGTCGACGACCTCCTCGACACCCGGGGTGGAGGAGAACGTCTCCTTGATGATGTCGTACTTCTCCGCGTCCTTGAGCTTGACCCGGAAGGACTCGTTCATCTCCTCCTCGGGCACCGTGCCTTCGAGACTGGTGCCTTTGAACTGCTCCTGGAAGTGCTCGTAGGCCTCGGACTTGTCCTCGAAGTAGACCTTGTCGACATAGGGGGCGAGTTCGGAGCTTTCGAGTTCGGCACGGATCTGGTCCTTCTGGTCACCGGTGACCTCGCCGTCGACGCAGTTCGTCGCCTCGGAGTCGGGCGGGCAGAGGAACACGGAGACCTGCACTCGGTCGTACCAGAAGTCCTTCATCTGCCCGACCTGCATCTGCAGCAGAATCGCGGCACCGACGAAGAGCAGGGACACGAAGGTCACGAGCACGACGGAGACGACCATGGAGAAGTTCTTCCGCAGACCCGACCAGACCTCGGAGAGGATGAATCCGGCCCTCATGAGGCGACTCCGTAGGTGCCCTCTTCGACGTCGCGGACGATCGAACCCTCGCGCAGCTCAATGACGCGTCTGCGCATCCGATTGACGATCTCGCCGTCGTGGGTGGCCATGAGCACCGTGGTGCCGTTGCGGTTGATCTTCTCCAGAACGCTCATGATGTCAGCACTCGTCGTCGGGTCGAGGTTGCCTGTGGGCTCGTCGGCCAGCAGGATGCCGGGCTTGTTGACCACGGCGCGCGCGATCGCCACACGCTGCTGCTCGCCGCCGGAGAGCTCGCTGGGGTAGCGCTTCTCCTTGCCGTCCAGGCCGACGGTCTCGAGGACGTCGGGCACGAGCGTCGACATGGCCGCTCGCGATTTCCCGATCACCTGCAGGGCGAAGGCGACATTGGCGAAGACGGTCTTGTTCGGCAGCAGACGGAAATCCTGGAACACGGTCCCGATCCCCCGGCGCAGATACGGCACCTTCCAGCTCGGCATCTTCACCACAGATTTGCCTGCGATGTGGATGCGTCCGGCAGTCGGCACCTCTTCGCGGAGGATGAGGCGGATGACCGTGGACTTGCCCGAACCGGAAGCCCCGACGAGGAACACGAACTCCCCGCGGTCGGCCTCGAACGAGATCTCGTCAAGAGCCTTGCGGGAGCGTGCGTCGTAGGACTTCGAAACGGAGTCGAATCTGATCAAGTCGGTCTTCAATCATGTCGCGGGTGGCTCGGCCGGTTCCACTGTACGTAACAGTTCCGTGATGTTCGCGGAGGCGAAGGGGCGTGTGTTGCGATCTGATGAAGTTCACAGTCGCGTCACCGAGGCGGGCGGCTCCACCGAGGCGGCCGACCGAGGCGGGGTGGCCGAGCCGGGTGGCCGACGGTGCGTTTGTGGTCAGTCCGCCGAGGAAAGGGAGCCGAAACGGGCGAATCGCCTCGGCGCACTGACCACAAACGGAGGGTGGGGGGGGCGCACGAGGGAGCAGGCCGGCCCGACCGGGTCACTCCTCGGCGGCCATCTCCTGTTCCTTGCGCCAGCGGATGCCGGCCTCGATGAGACCGTCGAGGTCGCCGTCGAACACCGCAGAGGGGTTGTTGACCTCGTAGCCGGTGCGCAGGTCTTTGACCATCTGGTAGGGATGCGTGACGTAGGAGCGCATCTGGTCGCCCCAGCTGGCCTTGATGTCGCCGGCGAGCTCCTTCTTCTGTGCCGCCTCCTCCTGGCGTTTGCGCTCGAGCAGACGCGACTGGAGGACGCGCATGGCGGCCTCGCGGTTCTGGATCTGGGACTTCTCGTTCTGCATGCTCACGACCACACCCGTGGGGATGTGGGTGATGCGCACGGCCGAGTCCGTCGTGTTCACCGACTGTCCGCCCGGGCCCGAGGACCGGTAGACGTCGATGCGCAGGTCGTTCTCGTCGACCTCGATGTGGTCTGTCGACTCGATGAGCGGGACCACCTCGACGGCGGCGAACGAGGTCTGCCGGCGGCCCTGGTTGTCGAAGGGGCTGATGCGCACCAGACGGTGGGTGCCGGCCTCGACGGACAGAGTGCCGTAGGCGTAGGGGGCGTTGATCTGGATCGTCGCGGACTTGATGCCCGCGCCCTCGGCGTAGGAGGTGTCGAGCTCCTGGACGTTGTACCCGCGGTTCTCCGCCCACCTCACATACATCCGGGTGAGCGTCTGCGCCCAGTCGGTGGCATCGTCGCCGCCGGCGCCCGAACGCACGGTCACGACGGCGGAGCGTTCGTCGTATTCGTGGTTGAGCAGGGTGGAGATCTCGAGATCGGCGAGCTGATCGTGCAGCTTCTTCAGATCCCGGTCGGCTTCTTCGAGGGAATCCGCGTCGCCTTCGTCCTGTGACATCTCGACGAGCAGTTCGGCGTCGTCGATGCGCTGGCCGAACTTCTCGAGCTTGTCCAGGGTGCCCTGCTTGTGCGAGAGCCTGGCCGAGGTCTTCTGCGCCGAGTCCGGATCGTCCCAGAAGGTGGGCGAGGACGCTTCCTCCGTGAGCTCAGCGACTTCGTCGCGCAGATTGTCCAGGTCGGACACGTCGAGAATCGCTTTGTACGTTTGGCGGAGGTTGGCGATTTCAGAAGAGTAATCAGTGGTGGCCATAATGCTCCGATTCTAGTGCATGCACTGCCCGCGCCCAGAACTGAAGCCCGCGGGCGCATACCCGCGGGCTTCGTTCTGTCGTTATACGCAGCCGGTCCGATCAGGCCGGAACTGCCTCGGGCACGGTGGCCCAAGTATCGGGGCCGAAGACCTCGAAGTGGATGTTCGCCTCGGGCACGTCGAGTTCGTCGAGTCCGCGGCGGACGGCCTTCATGAACGGCGGTGGGCCGCAGAGGTAGACCTGCGCGTTCGCGTCGACGGGCACTTCGGCGAGGTTGATGAATCCTTCGTGGACGGTCTCGGTGGCGGTCCGGGCGCCGAGCTGCTCGTACCAGTGGTGCATGTTGGCGCCGGGCAGCTGGTCGACCAGCTGGGCCATCTCGCGCCGGTGGGCGTGGCTGGCCATGGACTGGTCGGCGTGGAGGACGGTGACCGGGCGCTGGGACTCCTTGGACACGAGGTCGTTGAGCGCTCCGAGGATGGGCGTGCATCCGATGCCTGCGGACACGAGCAGCAGCGGGGCCTCGGAGTCCTCGACGACGAGGTCGCCGTAGGGCAGCGAGCAGCGGATGGAATCGCCCTCGAAGACGTTGCCGTGGATGAAGTTCGAGACCTCACCGGCGGGGACGCCCGCCTCGGCGCGGCCGGGCTCGGCCTTGATGGTCACCGTCCAGCTGGTCCGGGCGGTGGCCTTGGTCAGACTGTACTGACGGATCTGGTTCGCGCCGTCGGGCAGCTGGACCTGGACGGAGACGTACTGTCCCGGCTGGGCCTGCGGCAGCGCACCGCCGTCGGGGCGGGAGAGGACGAGGCTGACGGTGGTCGGCGATTCCTGCCTGCGGCGGGTCACGACGAGGTCGCGCCAGACGTCACCGGGAGCGACATCGTGGCGGGCGTAGAGCTCCCTCTCGGCCTTGATCAGCGAGTCCGCCATGTCCCAGTAGACCTCGGTCCAGGCGTCGACGACCTCGGCGGTGGCCGCTTCGCCCAGGACCTCGCCGATGGCGGCGAAGAGATGCTCGTAGACGATCGGGTACTGGTCTTCGGTGATGCCCAGGGAAGCATGCTTGTTCGCGATCCGGCTCATCATCGCGTCGATGTTCGGCGCGTCCTCGGACACGAGCAGGCTCGCATAGGCGGCGATCGCACCCGCCAGGGCCTTCTGCTGCTCACCCTGGGCCTGGTTCCCGCGGTTGAACAGGTCACGCAGCAGGTCGGGGCGGGCGGTGAACATCCGCTTGTAGAAGATCGGGGTGATGTCTCCGATCGCTGCTCCGACGACGGGAAGCGTCTCACGGACGGTGGACAGTGCTGACTGGGAGATCACTGAAACTCCTTTCGCGGCGGTTCGCCACGCGGATGGAACGGCCTTTCCAGGTCGTGCTTGTGCTGACGTCTTCGACAGTACTACGACGTGTAGAACATTTTCTACACGTCGTAGAATTTGAGAAGAGGTCACCCGCAATGCGGACACGCAGCGGCCGGACGGCGCGCGGACGGGTCAGTCGGTGACCTCGACGGTCCCGTGCGCACCGCGCTCGGCGTCGACCATGGTGTGGGTGACGAAGGGATAGTGGCCCGCCTCGGCGAATTCGAGCTCGACGAACCCGCCCTGGGAAGGCGCGAGATCGAGCGTCTGGCTGCCGCCCTTCTCGGCATTGCCGCGCTTGAGCTGGTAGGCGCCTTCCTTGAACACCGTGTCGAACTGTCCGCCGATGATGTGGAAGGCGCTCGGTCGATTCGGTCCGGCGTCGACGACCCAGATGCGCACACGCTCGCCGACCTTCGCGCGGATCGGATCGTGGTCGTACTGGTTCGCGAAGCCGTTGAAGACCACGGCGTCGGCCTCCTCGCGAGCCACTTTATCGGGGTCGACGACTCCGCCCTGCGGGCCCAGGTAGAGCTCTGACTGGATCATGAAGTATTCGCGGTCGACCTCGGGCAGGTTCGACGGGTCGATGATGACGGCTCCGAACATGCCGTTGGCGATGTGGCTCGACATCGGCATAGTCGCGCAGTGGTACATCCAGGCGCCCGAGTGGGTGGCCGTGAACGTGTAGGTCAGCGACTCACCGGGCGCGATCGTGCGCATCGGCTGGTCAGGGGCCAGCTCTCCGGCGTGGAAGTCGATCGAGTGACCCATCGACCCGTCGTTGACGAGGGTGATCTCGAACGTGTCGCCGACCTTTCCGCGCAGGGTCGGGCCGGGCATCGTGCCGTTGAACAGCCACAGCTTCTGCTTGACCCCGACGGCGACCTCGCGTTCGACCTCGCTGATGGTGAAGGTCTTCTTGTGCGTCGTCGTTTCGGGAGCCGGCGGCAGCGTCGCGTCGCGGGCGGTGAAATCGGGGCCGGGCTCTGCCATGAAGTCGAGGTCATCGGCCGCCGAGCCGCTCCCGTCACCGGCCGAGCCCTGGTCCTCACTGCCTGCGGCATCGGCTCCTGTGGCGTTGACGGCGAAGACCATGCCCATCTGCCGGTGGCCGGCGATCGAGCACCAGCCGTCGAGATCCTGACCGACGATGCCGACATCGAGGGTCGCAGATTCGCCGGGGCTCAACCGGCCGCTGTCGACGCCGCCTTCGAGGACGAGGTCATGGACGTCCTGGTCATCGGTGTTCTTCACCTCGATGATGAGTCGGTCGCCGACCGGCACATCGACCTTCGCCGGAGTGAAGCGCATGTCCTTCGCCTCGACGCTCACCCGCGTGGTCTCCCCCGTCGGAGTCACCCCCGCCGAGGCGGACTGAGCCGTGACCGCGGTCGTGGCGGCTGGATCGATGGCCACTCCCCCGGCCACGGCGATGAGCACGAGCGCCAGCCCCGAGGCGGCCGAGGCCAGGGCCCGCCGGTCGTCGAGCTTCTTCGCAGCAGCGCGCTCCTGCCTCGTCGGGCGTTTCTGGGCTTGCACATCGTGCGGATTCGCCTTCGCGCGGCGGGAGGCTCGCAGTCCGCGGAACAGGAAGGGCAGGAACAGGGCCAGCCCCAGAGCCACGAGACCCGAACAGAGGACCCGCACCCAGCTGGGCACCGGCAGCAGGCAGACGGCCAGGCCGAGGTTGATGATGGTCACGCGGAACGCGGCGAGCCGATTGAACTCCCGGTTCGCGGCCCGCACTGCAGCCGGTCCCCCGCCGAGGACGACCGGCAGGAGGTAGGACAGGGCGCCGAAGAGGATCTGCGCGGCGAACCCGGCCGCCAGCGCCGGCGTCAGCCAGGTGAATCCGGATGTGGCCTCGGCCCAGTCCGCGGAGGTGAAGAACACCCAGGCGGTCGCGATGAGGCAGATGGCCAGCCACGATATGGCCGCCGCGGCCGAATAGGTCGGGTACTCCCGAGGCGGTTTCGCCATACCGGCGCGAACGAAGGGAACGGCGACGAGGCCGAGGCCGGCGAGGTAGCCGAGCAGCCCAATGCCCGCGGCCCACGGTGCGACCAGCAGCGATGCGGCCAGGGCGATGGCCAGCCCGACGAGAAGGAGGGGAAGACCGCGGCGGGCGGCCGCCTCGGCGCCGGCGACGATCTTCGTGCGCAGCATCGTCGGCCACAGGGTCATGAGCGTGCCGATGACGGTCAGTCCGATCCAGCCGAGCAGGTTGAGCAGGGCATGGGCGGCGAGCAGTCGCGAGTGCCAGGGATCGGCGATATCGCGGGCGAGGATGACGCCGAAGGTCACGCCCACGGGCAGGATCGCCGCGGCGGCGAGATAGTAGCGGACGGTCCCGGCGAAGCGGGAGGCCAGGGCGTGCCGGACCTTGTTCCACAGGTCGGCCCCGTGCCAGACGACGGCGGCGGCCACCGCTGCGGCACCGATGATGACGATCGCCCAGATCGCGGTCATCATGCCGGTGATGACGACCAGCGTGCCGGAATTGATGAGTCCGAGCCGGATGCTCTGGCTGCGGCGATCATCTGCCGAGGTGGGCGTGTGCAGGAGTGCCTGCGCGAAGTACTGGGACCACACGAGGATCGAATGGCTGACCGCGCCGAGGACGAGGAGGTGGATCATCAGCCACCGCGCCACGGGCAGACCGGGGTGGGCGCCGACGACGATGATGAGGAAGACGATCCAGATCACGACGGGCAGGTCGCGGATGAGCCAGCGGCCGCGGCCGATGCCGAGTTCCGCATCGCGGTCGGCTGTGCCGGCGTCACTCGGGACGCGGTCGCGGTCGCCTGGGGAGGACAGCTGCGGGCTCATCGTGTCGTGTCCTCCTCCGTGAGCGGCGACTTCGTGTCCGGCGCGGCTGCCGGCGACGTGCCTGCGGCGGCATCGCCGGGCGCCGTCGGCTCGGCCGGAGTGCCGGGTCTGGCTGTGCGGGTCGGTTTCGTGGGGCGGCTGCGCCGGTTCGTGGCGATGATCGCCGAGGCGGCCGCGAGCAGCGCGAACCCGAGGAGGGCGATGACGTTGAGCACTCCGCCCCATTGCCGGGCCCAGTCGAGTCCGAAGCCGTCCCCGAGGCCGATGCGCAGGATCAGCCCGAGGTGCAGCAGCATGGCAGGGATGTAGAAGCCCCGGTTGTACGGCAGACGGACCCGCAGAACGGCAGGCAGGATGACCGAGGCGTGGGCCATGATCATCGAGATCGCGAACCCGAGGAAGACCGCGTGCACGGTGGCGTCGAAGGCGCGGGTGTCAGCAGCCGGACCGCCGAGGACCCAGATGATCCCGGCCACGGCCAACCAGACGTAGCCGGCGAGCAGGCAGGCTCCGATGTACCCGGTCTGGCCGGGTGCGCGAACGGTGCGGCGGGCGACGTCGTTGCCGGTCAGCCAGGCGACGAGGCCGAGCAGACCGATGCCCAGCAGCGGAGTGCCGATGCCCGGCCACAGCAGTGCCACGAGAACGGCGAGGACGAAGACCGCGACGAGCAGACGCAGCACTCTCACGGCCGAGCCGCTGATGCTCACTCGGGCGAGTTCGAGCCGCTCAGCGGCGATGGTGAGGATGACGAACCCCGACATCCAGCCGATGAGATTCGACACCGGAGCCCCGCCGAGCCACATGAGGGCTGCGCCGGTGAGCAGGGCGGCACCGAGGGCCTGGATGAGGATGGCGTCGTCGAAGTTGCGTCTGAACAGGGGAATGTAGAGCACGGTCAGGGCCAGACTGCCGACTGTGAGTCCGAGCTGTCCGACGATGAGCGGGGCAGGAGTGAGCACGGCGATGGCGCCGAGCCCGAGGAGTCCGGGGGCGAGGAACCCGACCGGTTTCGCCAGCGCCACAGCGCGCTCGAGGGCGATGACGGTGCCGAGGAACCCGAAGACCATGAGGATGCCGTGCAGATCGGGCAGATCGGCTGTGCTCACAGGAGCCCAGACCCCGAGGAGGAGCAGGGCGGCGTCGAGACCGGCGAGCATCGCCAGTCCGGCGGGGACGAGGAAGGCGAGACGGCGGATCACTGGTCGGGCTTTCGAGCCGAGGTCGTCACGGATGCATCGGCGGTGTCGGATGCCCTGTCCTGCAGGTGCAGACGGCAGGCACCGGGCTCGGAGAAGGGTTCGAGTTCGCTGTCGGCCGTCGCGTCGCCGAAGATTTCGAGCGCGCCGCGGACCAGACCGAGGTGGACTCCGCACACGATGTCGGGATGCTCATGGGCGGCCTCGAGCAGCGGGCACCGGGTCAGACGAAAGCTGCGCCGATCGGTGGCGGCCTCGGCGCTCGCGGTCGTGTCCGCCGGCTCGGGGGCGAAGCCGAGCTCGTCGAGCAGGGTGACCGTCTCCGCGACGGCCGAGATCTGCTCGACGGCAGCAGATCTCGCCGCTCCGCCCTCGGAGGCGTCCGCCTCGGCGCGCGTTTCGGCGGCTTCCCGGGCGAGGTCACGGCCCCAGCCGATTCCGGCCGCGATTCCGTCCTCGCGCGGGTTTGCGCTCGTGCGAGCGATATGAGCAGCCAGCACCGAGGCGAGCCCGAGGTATTCGGAGGTTCCCGTCTGCGGGGAGCCGGCGGCTCGATACAGCCAAGCCGGTCGTCCCCGCCCCGTCGATGCCGCCTTGGACTTCGTGGCCGCGCCGGCCTCGACCAGCTGGTCGAGATGCTCGCGCACGGTGTTCTGATGCAGTCCGGTCATGGCTGCCAGGGCCGAGATCGTCACCGCCCCCGCCTGGGAGGCGAGGTGTTCGTGGACGAAGGCGACCGCCGGGGTCAGATCCGTCTGCGGGGCTGCCGGCTCCGGCCCGAGCGCCGCCGAATCCCTGTCTGTGTGGCCGCGATTGTTTTTCACGGTTCCCATTGTAATAAATGGCATCCAGTGAGCCGCGCCCGGCCCATGATCGATACCACAAGCGCCGCCGGCGGGAGATCCTATTCATCCCGCCGGCGGCGCGGCTCGTGTCATTTCGCCCCGGTGATCGGTGAAGAAAATGTATACCGGATCCCGTCGGTGCGCAACAGGGTTCCGGTCGCCGCCGGTTTCAGGCTCAGGGCTCCGGCAGTGGATTGCACGAGCCGATACGGCGCGTGTAACTACATCCGTGTCACTTTAGGGCCGAACGAAAGTTATCCACAGATCTGAGAAATCACTGGATTCTTCATTCGACTACAGATAGGTTAAACAGCAAATCTCGCTGTCATTTGATTGATCTGGGCAAGGGTTCACCGTGGAAGCCACCGAAGTCATCACCAGCGAGGTCCACAAGCGGATCAGAGATCTCGATGTGGACCCGCGCGCCGATATTCAGCGATCCCGCGAGCTCATTCGCACCGTCATCGCAGAATACGACGAGCGCAGCCTCGTCGCCGATCTGCCTGTCCTCGAAGACAGAGAAGCGACCTTCCGCCACATCGACAATCAGCTCTCGGGCTTCGGCGCCCTGCAGGACTATTTCGATGATCCGCACGTCGAGGAGATCTGGGTCAACAGCCCGAGTGAGGTCTTCATCGCCGTCGACGGCATCCACCAGCTGACGACGACGAAGCTGAGCGTCGGTGAGCTCGACGACCTGATCGAGCGAATGCTGCGGACCTCCGGCCGCCGTGTCGACCTGTCCCAGCCGTTCGTCGACGCCATGCTGCCCGACGGGTCTCGTCTGCATGTCGTGCTGCCCGACATCACGCGAACACATCCGGCCGTGAATATCCGCAAGTTCATCGCCCGGCCGCGCAGTCTCGCGAACCTCGTGTCGAAGGGTTCGCTGACACCCGGTGCCGCCGAGTTCCTCGACGCGGCGGTCGCCTGCGGCGCGAACATCCTTGTCTCCGGAGCCACTCAGGCCGGCAAGACCACCATGCTCAACGCTCTGGCCGGGTCGATCCCGGCCAGGGAGCGCACGATCTCCTGTGAGGAGGTCTTCGAACTCAACCTGCCCAGTCGCGACTGGGTGCCGATGCAGTGTCGACAGCCCTCACTCGAAGGCACCGGCGAGGTCACCCTGCGGGACCTGGTCAAAGAAGCGCTGCGCATGCGTCCGACCCGCATCATCGTCGGTGAGGTCCGAGAAGCCGAGAGCCTCGACCTCCTCGTCGCACTCAATTCAGGCCTGCCCGGGATGGGCACCATCCATGCGAACTCCGCCCGCGCCGCCATCACGAAGATCTCCACCCTGCCCCTGCTGGCCGGGGCGAACATCTCCTCCGCCTTCGTCGTACCCACCGTCGCCGGCAGCTTCGACATCGTCGTCCATCTGCGCAGGGACCCTTCGGGACTCCGGCGCGTCGACGAGATCTGCGCCGTGCCCGGAGGAGTCGAAGGCGATGTCGTCGAGCTCGATACGATCTTCCATTCCCCGCGCGGACAGCTCATCCGCGGTCAGGGGTTCGGCCACCTCGGCGAGCGGTTCGTCACCATCGGCAGAGATCTGCACGCCATTCTGGAGGCGGCGTGAGCTATTCGCAGTACAGCCTGCTCATCGGCGCCTGCCTCGGTGCCGGTCTGTTCCTCATCTGGATGTCCCTGTGGCAGCCCCCGACAGGGGCCAGGACGCAGCGGCGGTGGGTGCGCGAGATCGACGACATGCTCACAGGCGCAGGCTTCCCGCGCTTGCGGCCCGCGCATCTGCTGCTCATCTCTGTCGCGGTCTTCTGTGTCGTCTCCGTCATCTCCACCGTCCTCACCGGCTCCTGGGCGATCGCCCTGTGCTTCGGCCTCTTCGGCTCCTGGCTGCCGCACCGGATCCTGCAGCATCGGGCCCGCGGTCGGCAGGTGATGCGCCGTGAGCTGTGGCCGGAGACTCTCGACCACCTCAACTCCGGTGTCCGAGCAGGGCTCTCCCTTCCCGAGGCACTCAGTTCGCTGGCGCAGCGCGGGCCCGAACCCCTGCGCCCCCTGTTCGAGGTCTTCGCCGAGGAGTACAGGGCCAGCGGGTCCTTCGCCCTGGCGCTCGAGAGGTTCCGCCAGGTCAGCGCCGACCCGGTCGCCGACCGCATCGTCGTGGCTCTGAGCGTCACCCGGCAGGTCGGCGGCAGCGATCTGGGCACCATGCTGCGTGCCCTGGCGCAGTTCGTACGTGACGACGCCCGCACCCGCAACGAGCTGACCGCCCGGCAGCAGTGGACGGTCAACGGCGCCCGCCTGGCCGTCGCCGCTCCCTGGGCAGTGCTCGCTTTCCTCTCCACCAGACCGGAGACAGCCACCGCCTACAACTCCCGGACCGGGCTGATCCTCCTGGCCGCGGGATTCGTCGTCTCACTGCTCGCTTATCAGGCGATGAAGCGCATCGGACGCCTTCCGACGGAGCCGCGGGTGATCGAAGGCTCCTCGCTCAGCTCCGCGACCAGACGTTTCGCCGACGCCGCGGACGAGACCGGGGCACAGGGGCTGAGCGGTTTCGGAAGGCTCGGCTCCTCAGGACCGCATTCGCACGGGTCGAGCGGACGCACCATCGGCGGGGATCGACAGGGCGGACAGGCGGCATGAGCATCCTCGACGAACCGCTGAGTGTGCTCGGCCTCGGGCTCTTCAACGGTCTGGCCCTGTGCGTATTCATCTTCTCCCTCCCGCCTCTGCGCCGACCGACCCTGTCCTCCCGGATCGCTCCCTATCTGCGCGATCAGGAGTCCCTGATCGATGTCTACGCTCCCCCGACGCCTCGCTCGGAGGGATTCGTCGGTGTCACGAAGTCTCTGCTGCTGACCTCGACTCTGTGGGTCACTTCGCGCATCACCACCGATGCCACGCTGCGGCAGCGCATCGACCGCCTCGGAGGAAACGCGACGATCGAACGCTTCCGGATCAACCAGGTGCTGAGCATCCTGGTCGGGATGATCGCCGCCGGTGGGCTGGCCGGACTGCTGTCGGCTCAGCGCGGCTTCTCCCCCATCGTCACCTTCGTCCTCGTCATCAGCGGCGGCATCGCCGGCCATGTGTTCAACGATTGGCGCCTGAGCCAGGCCATCAGCCGCCACGAATCACGGGTGCTCGCCGAGTTCCCCACCGTGGCGGAGCTGCTTGCCCTGTCGATCACCGCAGGCGAGGGGATCGTGGAGGCGCTCGAACGGGTGTGCCGGACCTGTTCGGGTGATCTCATCGACGAGCTCCGCGCGGCCCTTGCCGCGACGCGCACCGGCACGCCGCTGGTCGAAGCTCTCGACGGTATGGCCGCACGGATCGCCATCCCCGAGATCGTCCAATTCGTCGACGGGCTCGCGGTGTCGATGACTCGCGGCACTCCCCTGGCGGAAGTGCTGCGGTCCCAGGCGGCAGATGTGCGCGAACAGTCGCGCCGCCGCCTGCTCGAACTCTCCGGCAAGAAGGAGATCGGCATGTTGGTTCCGGTCGTCGTCTTCGTCCTGCCGGTCACCGTCATCTTCGCCGTCTTCCCGTCCCTGACCGTCCTCGACCTCAGCCCCTGAGACCCCGAAGAAGGAGACACTATGTTCCGTCAGTTCAGCTGCCGACTCATCCCTTTCGTGCTCGGGTTGATTCCCGGTCCACCCGATCGCCGAGGTGGAAGGACCAACGCCGAGGTCCCCGCCCCAGACGCCGGCACTGTCGTCGATCCGCCCGATCGCGGGGATGTGCCCGGATGGGTGCTCATCACCCTGATGACCGCGGGGCTGGTGGTGGCGCTGTGGGCACTGGCCGGTGAGGCCTTCACCTCGATGTTCCAGGACGCCATGAACAAGGTCCGCGGTGCCGGGTGATCAGGCGGCGCCCGCAGACGAACATGCCGAGCACTCCGGAATCGACGGTCCCGACTCGGGCTCCGCAGTCGCCGAGTTCGTGCTCGTCGCCTCACTGCTGGCCCTGATCCTCGCCGGTGCTCTGCAGATCGGTCTCGTCATCCACGTCCGCAACACGGTCATCGACTCGGCGATCGCGGGAGCCAGACAGGCGAGTCTGGCCGACCAGAGCCCACGCGACGGGCAGAGGCTGACCGCGGACCTGATCCGCGTGTCCGTCGGCGAGCGCTATGCGCAGAAGGTCACCGTCTCGACTTCACAGCGCGGTGGGGCCGAGATCGTCGAGGTCCGGGTGAGGACACCGCTGCCTGTGCTCGGACTGTGGGGGCCGGCCGAGGTCTGGGATCTGCGAGGCAGGTCCCTCGTCGAGGACATCGACCGTGACTGATGCCCACATCAGTCCCTCCGGCGAGACCGGCGGCGAAACCGATGTGGACGAGCACACCGGGCCCTCGGCCGAACCGGCAGATGCCGGGAGCGCCGTCATCGAGTTCATCTTCGCCTCGATCATCCTGCTCATCCCCGTCATCTACCTCATGCTCACCCTCTCCCAGCTGCAGGCGGCCAGCTATGCGACCACCTCGGCGGCGATATCGGCCTCGCGCATCGCGGCCCGCGATGCGAACCCCTCGGAGGCTCGGGCCCGTGCCGTCGCGAAGATGCACTTCGCGGATTTCGGCCTGGAAGATTCCGCGCCGACCATCACCTACTCGTGCGCGGGCCCTTGTGGACATGCGGGGTCTCTTGTCACCGCACGGGTCGAGACGCGTGTGTCACTGCCCGGTCTCCCGCTCCTCTTCGGTTCCGAACACGCCCCGCACATCACCCTGCGGGCGCACCACACCGATGTCGTCGCCTCAGGAGCCGGATGAGATGATCGAGGACCATACCCACGAGTCGGACACCGGGTCGATCACACCTCTGGCCATCGGCTTCGTCGTCATCGCCCTGCTCCTCGCATTCCTCATCGCGGCGCTGACCGATCTGCACATGGCCCGACGGGAGCTGCAGGGCCTCGCCGATTCCGCGGCGCTGGCGGCCTCGGACTCCTTCGAACCCGCCCCGGGTGAGGACCCCGGTCTCGTGTTCTCACCTCCCGCGGCCAAGCGTGCGGCGGGCCGCTATCTCGCGGCCGTCCCGACTCCGACGGGCATGCACGATCTGCGGCTGAGCGCCGACGCCGATGGGGCGCACTCGGTGAGGATCCGCCTCCGGACCAGCTACTCGCCACCCCTGCTCTCGCCTTTCGTGCCCGGACTCATCGACCTTCAGGCCACGGCTCACGCCAGGGGCGCGCTCCGCCTCTCCTGATCGCACCGACTGCACGTTCACGGCACTTCGACGCCGTTTCCTGTGGAAGGCGTTCCCACTCGCATGTTCTCGCACTGTGGATGCACAATCACTGTGCACAGTGGGCCGTCGGTGTCTTGTCGGCGCCCATCGACGCAGAGATCCTGTGTTCATGAGAACTCTGGGACTCGTCCATCGCCTCGAGGCGAACGGAGAAGTGACGAGCGCCCGGATCGAAGCCGATTCGGCTCAGCCGGTGCTCGAGGTCTTCCGGGCCCTGTTCGGCTGCGCTCTGCTGCCCAGAGACCTCCTCGAGGGCAATCGGCTCGGTGAGGGCAGCCTCGAAACCATCACCTGGGGAGGCTGGCAGAGCCTCAACCCGATCACCGTCATCGGGGCACACACCCTGCGGACCACGTCATCCGGGGCCGAGGCCGAACTGGCATCCGTGAGCGTCCTGGCCGGACCGGACTCGGGATTCGCCCTCACCGTCGACCCACGAAGGGCGCGGCTGAGCCGGCTTCCCCACGATTCCTGCCTGACCATCATCGACCCCTGCCTGTCCCGACAGCCGATTCCCCTGGAGATCGATGCCGCAGGTGAACAGGAAACCGTCTGCCGAGGCGCGACGATCCTCGCCCCGAGCCCGGGTGCCGCTCTGACCCCGGGAACGCAGTCCACAGCGAACGCGCCCGGAGAACTGCCGCAGTTCCGTTCCCCGCCGCCGCACCGCAGAGAGGACACACATATCGTTCCGAAGACGATCGACGATCCCCGGCCGGCCCGTCCTCCGCAGTGGTGGACCTTCCTCATCCCCATCGGCATCGGGGTGGTGCTGGCAGTCGTCACGGGGATGTGGTGGTTCCTGCTCTTCAGCATCTCGGCCCCGCTCTCCGGGTACATCGCCTACTTCGTGGAGAAGAAGCGCTTCACCCGCGACTCCGCCCGTTGCCGACGCGACCGCAGCGCTGCTCTGGCCGAAGCTCGCACGCGACTGTGCGAACTCGAAGCGACACACCGTCGCGCTGCCTTCACCGCTCCGGGTCTGTGTCTCGGTTTCGGAGCGCTCCTCAGCGACCTGACGATCGATGAGCAGCTGCAGGAGGGAATCGATCATGTCGCAGGACGGGTGGTGCTGGATTCGATGCCGATCCGAATCGATCCGATGAGCACCGCGGTGACCGTCAGAGGTGACGTCGAACAGCTGCGCACCATGGCCTTCTCCTGGATGTCCGACCGGCGCTTCGCCTGGCGACCGTGCCCGGAGCTGACGCTGCTGCCGGAGCTGGCCGGCACGGAATTCGCCGGCGCACATGCCACAGCACCCGGCCTCTCCCTGCCACGCCACGGGCCGACGGCCGAGGAACTCATCGATGTGCGGCTCGATGAGACCGCACACCCGGCGGCCCTGTCTCTCTCCGGCCCCCACACCGATTCCTCGCTCTCGATGACCCTGGGGAGCTTGGCCCAGGCACTCACGACAGCATCGACAGCGCCCCGTGGTCCCGTCCCCGGCCGACCGCTGATCGCCTCACTCATGCCGGCCGCCCGATTCGTCACCCTGCACCGGAACCGCCAGACGCGCGGTGAACTTCGGCCCTGGCCCAGCCACGGTCTCGGCGAGCTCTGTGATGACGCCCCTGACGCCATCATGGAACGGTGGCGCCACCCGGTACCCGGGCCGGCGATCATCGGCCGCGGAGCGCACGGCGCAGTCGGCATCGACCTGTTCGACGACGGCCCTCACGCCCTCGTCGCCGGAACCACGGGCAGCGGAAAATCACTGCTCCTGCAGACCTGGCTGCTGGCGACGGCTCTGGCACACCCGCCCCGGCGACTGCGCTTCGTGCTCATCGATTTCAAGGGCGGCGCCACCTTCGCCCCGCTGCAGGATCTGCCGCACACCGACAGCGTGCTCGATGACTTCGATTCCGGGCTGGCCTTCCGCGCCCTCGTCTCAGTGCGCGCCGAGATCACGCACCGGGAACGGCTGCTGGCCGACCGCGGATGCGCCGATGTCCTCGATCTCGACGACCCGCCGCCGCGCCTCGTCGTCGTCATCGACGAATTCCATGCGCTCATGGCCGCTCATCCACGAGCCGCTGACCTGCTCGAACACCTCACCGCGCTGGGACGGTCGCTGGGTGTGCACCTCATCCTCGCCACGCAGCGTCCCATGGGCGTCGTCACCGGGCAGATGAAGGCCAATATCAATATCCGCGTCTGCCTCCGGGTACGCGACGAAACCGATTCTTTCGACGTCATCGGCAGCGAGGCCGGGGCCCTGCTGCCGGCGGACAAGCCGGGCGCCGCGTGCCTGGACACCGGTACGGCTGTCTCTCAGTTCCGGGTCGCCGTGCCCTTCGGCACCGATCCCCGCAACGAGGCGGTCCGCCGCCCGCGTCTGCGGCCGTGGACACGAGGGCCGGTTCCGTCCCTGGCCAGCGGGCTCAGAGGTGTCAGCGTCGACAATATCGCTGCCGCGGCCGCGGCGATGCCGGAACAGGCGCCGCCGCGGCAGGTGGTGCTCCCACCGCTTCCCTCACCGGAGGAGATATTCACCGGCGCGGAAGCGGACGAGGTGCTCACCCCCGAGTCACTGGCCGACAGATCGGCCGGCGCCGACAGTGCCTCCGGAGACGAGCCCGCGGTGGTGACCGGCATCATCGACATCCCGAAGGAGCAGGACCAGCAGATATGGCTCTATGAACCCGACGTCGACGGTTCGACGATACTGACCTCGGCCGACCCGGCGGTCACGGATTCCGTGCTCGTGCGGATGGCTCGCGCCGCTGCACCGAGGCGGCGCATCATCGCGCTGGGCAGGATCGCCTCGGCCCTCGATTGGGCCGAGGTCACTTGCGGAATGGATACGGGATGGCGGATGCAGGTCGTCCTGGACCATCTCGCCTTCGACCCGAGCGGGGCGGACCGGCCACCGAGCCTGCTGGTGTGCGGCAATTGGGCCGAACTCGTCGATTCGCTCGATCATCATTGGGCCGATCGTCTGGAACGTCTGCTCAGCCACGGAACGAATTCCGGACTCGTGTTCCTCCTCGCCGGCTGCCGGAACGCAGCGAGCAGGAGTTCACGGTTCTCCACCCAGATCATCTTCCCGCCTGCGGCAGGAGAGGACGGCCTCAGCGTCGGTCTCAGCCGACAGCGCTTCGCCGGCCGCTGGCCGGAGTTCCGCGCTGTGCTCCGCGGCCCGCGAGCGTCCTCGGCGGGAGGTGACGGAGCCGATGTCCAACTGCTGCCGCAGGACAGAAGGGCGGCAGAACCAGCTGGTTCTGCCGGTTCTGTCGGCCCTGTCGACTTTGCGGGTTGTGACGGTTCCGCACAGACTCGGACCGGCTTCGCGCCGCGCTGGTATGGTCTCGAACGTCACGCGGGGCCCGAAGTCGCGGACCTGATCACAGAGACGGAGGAACCGCCCCGAGAGCTTCTCTTCCCCCTCGGCACCGATCAGGAACATCTCATCCCCATCGGCGTCGACGCCTTCGGCGAGACCGTGCTCTGGAATCCTGTGCGTGACGGTTCTGTGCTCACGGTCCGGGGCTCCTCGCAGAGCGGGAAGAGCGAGTTATCTGCGCTGATGCAGAGCCTGGCGAACGCCGCGGTCTCAACCCATGACGACGCTCACAGGGAGACCGAACCGCTCGACTGGGACCTGCTCGACGGTGACCTCCACGTGCTCACCATGCCGACGCGCTTCACCCCCGGTTACGGCTCTACGCTGTCGAAGGCACAGGGACTCGGGCCCCTGCTGGTGCTCGGTGCGCACAGCCGTCACGACCTCAACGGTCTCGGCCTCATCAGACAGGCACCGCTCGACGGTCGGCCGGGCACGGGGTGGTTCGTCACCGAGGATCGTGCTCGGGCTGTCCGGACCCTCACCGCCGATGAAGCCGCAGCTCTGCTGCGCAAACGCTCAGCGACGAGCACCGGAGGCCACGATCAGGCGGCGTCGGAAGGAGGCCCTGTGAGAGTCTCGTAACGGTACAGCTCGGCCGCCGCGCCCGATTCGAGCAGACGGTCGGCGAGCGCCGAGATCACCGGCATCCCGCTCGTGACTTCGATGACGACATCGGCGTCGACGGACAGGCGGGCCAGCAGCAGCTCGGCATCGGCGACGGCTGCGGCGAAGAACTCACCGGCTGCGTCAGCGGCATCCTCGCAGGTCTCGAACATCGACCCGAGGATGAGCTCGGTCGGTGCTTCCTCCTCGACCTGGTCGACGACGGCCGAGCCGGCCTGACCGCCCGACTGCCCCTCACCCGACTGTCCGGAACCCGGCTGACCAGCAGCGGTGTCACCGGCGGCCGGCAGGGTCCCGGCCGTCTCGTCTGCCTCGCGCGCATAGGACACGGCGAAGGCGCTGAGTCCGTCCGCCTCGGCGGTCCCGGCCGCACCGTTCAGCAGTGCCGCGCCGTGGGCGCCTGCGGCTTCGGAGAGGAAGGCGTTATTCACCTGCCCGATCGTCAGCGGGCCGACAGCATCGTCACGGTTGACGGCGGTGTACCACGCAAGGAAGGCCTTCGTCAGCTTCACCGAACCGGTGGCCACGATCTCGAGGTCCTCGGCCCGTCCCCCTCCGGACGGCGGCAGGGCCCCGGCGGGCACCCTGATCACCCGAGTCGTCGTCAGCGGAGTGAATCCGAGCGCTTGGGCGAAGCCCTCCCCCGAGCTGCCGGCCTGGACCCGGGCACGCAGGTCGAGACCTTCGAGCGCCGTGCCGCGCGTCTCGGCGCAGACGGCGTCGAAGAGCTCGCGCCCCTGGCCGTGCCCGCGTTCCTCGGCGGCGACCTCGACGTGCACCCATGCCCGGTAGGGGTGCAGGGGCGATTCGGAGATCGCGGCAGCACCGACGGGAACGTCGGGAACCACCTCGGCGATGACGGAGCGGATCAGCGGAGAGTCCGAGGACGGGCGGAACAGGGACCTGGCCATATGACCGGCCGGAGTGTCCGCGTCGGCGAACACTTCGTTCAGGCGCAGATCGTCACCGTCGCTCAGCTCTCTGATGGGCATGTGCTCGCTCCTTGGGCGGTGGGGAACTTGATAATCTTGGCGTCATGACTGACTTAAGCGATCCTACCGCCGCCGCCCATGCTGCGGCCACGACCATCAACGCGGCAGCGGGCATCGACTCCCATGACATCGCCCTCGTCCTCGGCTCCGGTTGGGGCGGTGCGGCCGACCTGCTGGGCGAGACGGTCAGCGAGATCTCCGCGGCCGAGGTCCCCGGCTTCCATGCCCCGGCCGTCGAAGGCCACGGTGCCACCCTGCGCACCGTGAGGATCGCCGCCAGCGGCAAGCATGCGCTGGTCCTCGGTTCACGCACCCACTTCTACGAGGGCAAGGGTGTGCGCAGCGTCGCCCACGGTGTGCGCACCGCCGCCGCAGCAGGCTGCTCCAGCCTCGTGCTCACCAACGGCTGCGGCGGACTCAACCGCAACTGGGCAGCCGGCACACCGGTGCTCATCTCCGATCACATCAACCTCACCGGCACCTCCCCCATCGAAGGCGCGAACTTCGTCGACCTCACCGACCTCTACTCCCCGCGCATGCGCGCCATCGCCAAGGACATCGATCCGACGCTCGACGAAGGCGTCTATGCGCAGTTCCGCGGCCCCCACTACGAAACCCCCGCCGAAGTGCGCATGGCCGGGATCCTCGGCGCCGACCTCGTCGGCATGTCCACCACACTCGAGGCCATCGCCGCACGTCAGGCCGGCCTCGAGCTCATGGGCATCTCATTGGTGACGAACCTCGCCGCCGGCATCCAGGAGACTCCGCTCTCCCACGCCGAGGTCATCGAGGCCGGAGTCGCCGCAGCTCCGCGCATCTCGCAGCTGCTGGCCGATATCGTCGCGAAGCTCTGAGGAAGGACCCCATGACCCGCGTAGCAGATCGCTTCACGAATGGATTCGACGCCGAGGTGGTCCGTGCCTGGATCGCCGATGACCCGGATCAGCAGACAGCGACGACCTTGGAGCGCATCCTCGCCGAGGCCGAGGCCGGAGACGCCGCGGCGATCGCCGATCTCGAGGACCGGTTCGCAGGCCCCTTGGCCTTCGGCACGGCCGGTCTGCGCGGGGAGATCGCCGCAGGGCCGAACCGGATGAACCGGGCCGTGGTGATCCGTGCCGCCGCCGGCCTCTCCCGCTTCCTCGCCGACACCGTGGGTGAGGGCTTCCGGGTCGTCATCGGCTGCGACGCCCGCTACAAGTCCGCGGAGTTCGCCGCCGACACCGCCGCCGTCGTCACCGCCGCCGGGGGCGCGGCCATCCAGCTGCCCGAACAGCTGCCCACCCCGCTGCTCGCCTTCGCCCTGTCCCACCTCGGCGCCGACGCCGGGGTCATGGTCACGGCCAGTCACAATCCGCCTGCCGACAACGGCTACAAGGTCTACCTGGGTGGGCGTCCGCTGTCGGCCATCGAATCCGACCAGGCGGCCGCCGAGGCGGGAGCGGGCGCACAGATCGTCAGCCCGGCCGATGCCCTCATCGCAGAGAGGATCGCGGCGATCGAATCGGTCGCGTCCGTCCCCCGGGCCGAGTCCGGTTGGGAGCACCTCGACGAGTCGATCGTCGAGACCTACCTGGACCGGATCGATGCTCTGGGGGTGCGGGCGGAGTCCGAGCTGTCGATCGTGCTCACCTCACTCCACGGCGTCGGTGCCACGGTCGCCGAGGCGGCCCTGGCCCGCACGGGCTTCGACACGGTCCACCCGGTCGCCTCACAGCAGACCCCGGACCCGGACTTCCCGACCGTGACCTTCCCGAACCCGGAGGAGGCCGGGGCCCTCGACGAGTCCTACGAGCTGGCCCGCGAAGTCGGTGCCGAACTCGTCATCGCCAACGACCCCGATGCCGACCGCTTCTCCGCAGCCATCCCGGACGCCTCGACGGCGGCCGGATACCGACAGCTGTCCGGCGATGAGGTGGGGCTCCTCCTCGGTGAAGACGCCGCGACCCGCCTGGCCGCCGGCACGCATCACGCGGCGCAGGACTCGAGTGCGGGCTCGGCTGCACCGGTGTTCGCGAATTCGATCGTGTCCTCCCGCGCGTTGGCCGCCGCCGCAGCCAGCCACGGTTTCCCGGCGGTGAACACGCTCACCGGCTTCAAGTGGATCTCCCGCGTCGCCGGTCTCGTCTTCGGCTACGAGGAAGCGCTCGGCTACTGCGTCGACCCGGCTGCGGTGCGCGACAAGGACGGAATCTCCGCTGCTGTGACCTTCGCGGCCCTGGCTTCGCGGCTCAAGGCGCAGGGGTCGAGCATCGAGGCCGAGCTCGATCGGATCCGGAAGCGCGACGGCTTCTTCGCCACCGCCCCGCTGAGCTTCCGCCTCGACGACGTCTCGCTCATCGCCGCGGGCATGGCCAAGCTGCGGGAGAATCCGCCGACCGCACTGGCCGGCTCCCCCGTCGCCGAGGTCCACGACCTCTCGGCCGGATACCAGGGCCTGCCTCCCACCGACGGGATCCTGCTGCTCTCGGAGTCGGGATCCAGGGTCATCGTCCGTCCCTCCGGCACGGAGCCGAAGCTCAAGTGCTACCTCGAGGTCGTCGCCGAACCCTCCGAACTGGAGGCGGCAGCAGAGGCCGACGCCCGGGCCGCGGCCAGCGCAGGCGTGCGACTGCCGAGGACCTCGGCGAGTGCCTCCCTCCAACCCGCACTGCGCGAACGTCTCACCTCGATCACCACCGGGCTCAAGGAATTCTTCGGGCTGTGAGTGACGATCAGTTCCCGGTCGATGACGAGGTCGACTCCGTCCTCGCAGCTCAGCTCGCTGAGCTCGGCGCTCGCACCACGGTCTTCGGCGCCGGACGCCTTGGTGCCGGATGGACGGCGAAACGACTGAAGACAGAGACCTCTCAGACCGTTCTCGACGTGAGCGGCAGAGACGCCGAGAGCCTGACGACCGAAATCGGCCAGGTCCTCGGCGCCGCAGCGAGCAGCGCTCAGCAGGAGGACTCCCAGACCGTCTGGCGCGGCATCGTCGGCTCCGGATTCGCCTCGATGAATCCGGCCTATGTCATCATCGTCCTCGACAGGCAGGCCGCGACTCTGGGCATCGCAGCGCATGCGAAGGAAGGTCTGATCAGACAGCGCACGGCGCAGAAGGCGGTGAGCAGGGTCCGCGAGACGCTGGGACTCTGACGGGCCCCGCGGAAGCGCAGGTGCGGAGACTCAGTCGCCCAGCGCCTCGAGGATCCCCTTCGAACCGGACAGGCCGAGGCGTGAGGCGCCGGCGGCGATCATCTCTTCGGTCGCCTCGACGGTGCGGATTCCCCCGGAGGCCTTGACGCCGAGGCGATCTCCGACCGTCTCCCGCATGAGAGCGACGGCATGGGCGCTGGCTCCGCCGGCCGGGTGGAATCCTGTTGAGGTCTTGACGAAACCGGCGCCGGCGGCTTCGGCGCGACGGCAGACCTCGACGATCTGCTCATCGGTCAGTGCCGCCGATTCGATGATGACCTTGACCAGAGACCTGCCGCTGGCCTCGACGACACCGCGAATGTCGGCTTCGACGGCATCGAAGTCTCCGGCGATGGCCTGGCCGATGTTGATGACCATGTCGACCTCGGCCGCACCGTCGGCCACGGCGCGCTTCGCCTCGGCGGCCTTGATCTCGGGCTTGACCTGCCCGGACGGGAACCCGACGACGGTGGCCACGACGAGCTCACCGGGATCGGCGACCGGCAGCATCGACGGGGACACGCAGATCGCGAGCACGCCGAGGTCCTTGGCCTCGGCGACGAGCGCGGTGACGTCGGCGGGCGTGGATTCGGGTTTGAGCAGGGTGTGGTCGATGATCGCGGCGACATCGGTTCGGCTGGTCATGGGTTCCTCCGAAATGGTTGGTGGGGTGGTCAGGGTCTCAGCTGATCTTCTCGAACACGATCGATTCCGGCACCGAGGCGGTGTCCCCACCGATCTCCACGGCGGTCTCGAGGGATTCGACGGCGCGGGCGAAGCGTTCGGGGGTCGCTGTGTGCAGGGTCATGAGCGGCTGACCGGCGCTGACGTTCTGACCCGGTTTCGCATGGAGTTCGATGCCGGCGACATCCTGCACCGGATCCTCCTTCCGGGCCCGGCCTGCGCCGAGGCGCCACGACGCCACTCCGATGCTCAGCGCGTCCAGCTTCGTGAGCACCCCGGTCTCGGAGGCCGTGACGACCTCGGTGTGCTCGGCGACCGGCAGGGCCGCGGCGGGGTCGCCGTTCTGGGCGCGGATCATGGCGTTCCATCTGTCCATCGCCCGCCCATCGGTCAGCGCGGCGCGCACATCGACATCGGTCTTGCCGGCCAGGCGCAGCATCTCCTCGGCCAGCGCCACGGTGAGGTCGACGACATCGGCGGGCCCGCCGCCGGCCAGCACCTCGAGAGATTCGCGCACCTCGAGGGCGTTGCCGACCGTCAGGCCCAGTGGTGTGGACATGTCTGTCAGCAGCGCCGAGGTCCTCACCCCGGCGGACTTGCCGAGGTCGACCATGGTCCGGGCCAGCTGGCCGGCCTTGTCGAGGTCCTTCATGAATGCCCCGGAGCCGACCTTGACGTCGAGGACGAGCCCGGAGGTGCCCTCGGCGATCTTCTTCGACATGATCGATGAGGCGATGAGCGGGATGCAGTCGACCGTGGAGGTGATGTCGCGCAGGGCGTAGAGCTTCTTGTCCGCCGGGGCCAGACCGGTTCCGGCGGCGCAGATGACCGCTCCGATGTCCTCGAGCTGGTCGAGGATCTCGTCATTGCTCAGTCCCGCCTGCCAGCCGGGGATGGACTCGAGTTTGTCGAGCGTGCCTCCGGTATGGCCGAGGCCGCGACCGGACAGCTGCGGGACGGCGACGTCGAACACCGCGACGAGCGGGGCCAGGGGCAGGGTGATCTTGTCCCCGACTCCCCCGGTCGAGTGCTTGTCCGAGGTGGGTCGGGACAGGCCGGAGAAGTCCATCCGCTCGCCCGAGGCGATCATCGCCTGTGTCCAGTCGGCGATCTCGGACGGATCCATGTCGTTGATGAAGATCGCCATGGCCAGTGCGGCCATCTGCTCCTCGGCGACGACGCCGCGGGTGTAGGCGTCGATCACCCAGTTGATCTGCTCCTTGCTCAGAGCCCGGCCGTCGCGTTTGGCGGCGATGACGTCGACTGCGTCGAATGCCTCTGCTGTCACTGTCTCAATCCTCCGTCGATCGTGTGCGGACGGCCGCCTCGGCGGTATCGCTGATGCGACCGGCCTCGTGGCTCGTCAGTGTTTGGCGTTGTGCGTGCTCCGCCCCGCGCCGAGGTGGTCCGGCCCGAACGCCTCGGGCAGCACCACGGACATCGGGGCACGTCCGCTGGGCATGTTGAGGATGAGGTCGCTGCCCCCGTGTTCGAACAGCAGCTGCCGGCAGCGGCCGCAGGGCACGAGTGTGTTGCCTTCTCCGTCGACGCAGTCGAAGGCGACGAGCCGGCCGCCTCCGGACATGAACAGGTCGGAGACCATGGAGCATTCGGCGCAGAGCGTGACGCCGAAGGAGGCGTTCTCGATGTTGCAGCCGCCGACGATGCGGCCGTCGTCGACGAGGCCCGCCGCTCCCACGGGATAGGACGAGTAGGGCACATAGGCCTTCGCCATCGCGCGCTGTGCTTCCTCCCGCAGCAGCGTCCAGGTGCCCTCGCTGAGGTCCTCGGGGCAGACGGGGGTCGGTTCCTCGCTCCAGACGTGTTCGGAGGCGTCGGTGTCGGGGACGGTCATGGGGATGCTTCTTCCTTCGTCGGTGCGACTGTTCGGTTCTCGAGGAGTGGTGTCATGTCACATCAGGGGTGGTCACTTCACGTAGGGGACGCCTTCCGCGGCGGGCGGTCTGACCCGACCGACGAACCCGGCGACGGCGAAGACGGTGACGATGTAGGGGAGCATGAGCAGCAGCTCATTGGCCACGGGGGTGCCGATGGACTGCAGCGTGTTGCCGAGGCTCTTGGAGAAGCCGAACAGCAGAGCGGCCATCAGCGCGCCCTTCGGGTTCCATTTGCCCAGGATCATCGCGGCCAGGGCGATGTACCCCTGTCCGGCCGACATCTCCTTGCCGAAGGCCAGTCCTGAGCCGACCGTGAAGAAGGCTCCGCCGAGGCCGGCGATGGCGCCGGCGAGCAGCGTGTTGCGCACTCGGGTGAGGTTGACCTTGATGCCGACGGTGTCGGCGGCCTTCGGATGCTCGCCGACCGCGCGCATCCGCAGACCCCACTTCGACCGGAAGACGAAGATCTGGAGGGCGATGACGACGACGTACATGATGTAGACGAGGATGTTCTGGTCGAACAGCACTCGCCCGAGCACGGGGATGTCGGACAGCAGCGGGATGGGCAGGTCCGGCAGCTTCTGGCGGGAGTTCCACAGACCGGGGTCCTCGGTGAGCACCGTCGAGTAGAGGAAGCTCGTGACTCCGACGACGAGGACGTTGAGAACGACGCCGATGATGATCTGGTTGACCCAGTACTTCACCGCGAAGAAGGTGAGGATCACGGCGACGAGGGCACCGGCGATCGGGGCGGCGAGCAGACCCGCATAGGGGTTCTTCACCACCGAGGCGACGACGGCGGCGAGGAAGGCGCCGGCCAGCAGCTGACCCTCGATGGCGATGTTGATGATGCCCGAACGTTCGCCGACGAGGCCGCACATGGCGCCGAAGATGAGCGGCACCGACAGGGCGAGGGCTCCGGCCAGCAGCGTCGTCAGCGGGATCACACCGCCGGAGCCGCCACCGGCCCAGGCGAGGAAGGAGAGGACGAAGAGGATGCCGAAGAGCATCGGGAACCAGGAGCCGATGCTCAACCGCCGCATCGCCACGTAGACCGACACTGCGGCCATGATCACGAGCAGGATGCCCAGGGTCAGGCCTGCGGCGGTCGAGGACACGACGAGGTCGGGGATGGCGAAGAGGTCTCCGCCGCTGGCGACCCGGAAGGTCGTCTCACCGTCACGGCCGATGAGGCCGAAGAAGACGAAGGACACCAGTGCCAGGATCGAGTAGACGATCGGGAACTTCCAGGCGATGGGAGCCACGACCTTCGCGTGGGTCGAGGATGTGGTTTCCACGGTCTGAGCAGTCATCTCAGTCCTCCTTCCGCTTGAGCACCGGCGTGGGCAACCGGAAGATCGACCTCACCAGGGGCGGGGCCGCGATGAGCAGCACGATGACGGACTGGACGACGAGCACGATGTCGATCGGCGTGCCGGTCTGCGACTGCATGAGGTAGCCGCCGGCCTTGAACGCGCCGAAGAGCAGACCGGCGAGGAAGGTGCCCAACGGCTTCGACCGTCCCAGCAGGGCCACGGTGATGGCGTCGAAGCCGATCGAGCCGCTGATGCCGCCGGTGAGTTTGAATTCGGTGCCGAGCACCTGTGCCGCGCCGCCGAGTCCGGCCAGAGCGCCGGCGACGATCATCACGGTCACGGTGACCTTGGATACGGAGATGCCGGCTGTGCGTGCGGCGTGCGGGTTCGCGCCCACGGCCTTGAACTCGAAGCCGATGGTCGAGCGCTCCAGCAGCCACCACACGAAGACCGTGGCGAGGATCGCGAGGACGAAACCGAAGTGGAGGCGGAACGGCGGCGGCAGGAGCAGGAACATCTGCGCGGAATCGTCGATCACGCGCGACTGCGGGTTCGCCGAGGCGGTGTGGGTGAACCAGTTCTGCTTGAGCAGATATCCCAGCGCATAGCCGGCGATCGAGTTGAGCATGATCGTCACGATGACCTCGTTGGCTCCCGTGCGTGCCTTGAGGACGCCGGCGATCCCGGCCCAGATCGCTCCGCCGACGATGCCGCCGATGACGGCGATGAGCATGTGGACGATCGGAGGCAGGCTCAGCGCATAGCCGAGGAATCCGGCGATCGTCGCGCCGAGGATGACCTGGCCCTGACCGCCGATGTTGAACAGACCGCAGCGGAAGGCCAGCGCGATGCCGAGTCCGGTGAGGATGAGCGGCGTGCCCGAGACCATCGATTCGGTCAGCGGACGGATCGCACGTTCGGCAGTGCGCGCATCCCAGTCGAAGACGGCTCCCCGGAACAGCGCCGAATATGCGTTGCCGACGGTCGAGAACAGAGTGGAGAAGAACTCTCCGGGCGCGGCGAAGAAGTTCTCCGCCGCCGCGACGACCTCCGCGTTCGACACGGCGATGAGGACACCGCCGAGCAGCAGGGCGAGCACGATCGCCAGCAGCGAGACCAGCCACGAGCCGGACAGGATCTCCTGCAGCAGGTTCTGCTGCCGGCCGTCTTCGGCCTCGGCTTCCGGCGGCGGTGCCGGTGATGGTGCCGCCGGTGAGATATCAGTCGTCATTCGGTCTCCTCCGCCGAGGTGGGGGCTGAGTCGTCATCCGCAGGTCCCGCCGAGGTGGCGGCGGGCTCGTCGGCCGAAGCGGCCTCCGCATCCGTCGCGGCCAGCGCTTCCTCGGCCGGCACGCCGGCCATCATCAGGCCCAGCGCCTCCCGCGAGGTGTCGGGGCCGACGATGCCGACGATGCGGCCGGAATACATCACGGCGATGCGATCGGCGAGCCCGTAGACCTCGTCGAGCTCGGTCGAGACGATGATGCACGGAGTGCCGGAGTCGCGTTCGGCGATGACGCGCTTGTGCACGAACTCGATCGATCCGACGTCGAGTCCGCGCGTGGGCTGGCTGGCGATGAACAGCCGCAGCTGCCGACCCAGCTCCCTCGACAGCACGACCTTCTGCTGGTTGCCGCCGGAGAGCGTCGCGATCGGGTCGGCGGCGCTGCCGAGACGGATGTCGAACTCCTCGACCTTGCTCTTGGCCTCTGCGGTGATCACCTTCGGTTTGAGATTGAGCCCTTTGGCATAGGGCTCCCGGTCGTAGACGTCGAGGATCATGTTCTCGCGGATCGCGAATTCGGCGATGATGCCATCGGTCGACCGGTCCTCGGGCACGAAGCCGATGCCCGCGCCGAGGCGGTTCTTCACGGATTCGCCGACGAGATCCTTCCCGTCGAGGGTGATCGTGCCCAGCCGCGGTTCGGTCAGGCCGACGATCGTCTCGGCGAGCTCCGTCTGCCCATTGCCCTGGACACCGGCGACGGCGAGGATCTCACCGCGGCGGACGTCGAAGGACACATCGTCGACGACGACGTTCTCGGCCTTGTCGACGACGGTGAGACCGCGCACTTGGAAGGTCGCATCGCCGGGATCGGCCTCGTCCTTCTCCGTCGTCAGGGACACGGCGCGGCCGACCATCTGACTGGCCAGTTCGGCCTCGGTCGATTCCGGGGAGGCCTCGCCGACGATCTTCCCGCGGCGGATGACGGTGATCGAGTCGGCAATCGCTCGGACCTCACGGAGTTTGTGGGTGATGAACACGATCGATGTGCCCTGCTCCTTGAGCTGGCGCATGATCGAGATGAGCTCGTCGGTCTCCTGCGGAGTGAGCACAGCGGTGGGCTCGTCGAGGATGAGGATCTCTGCGTCGCGGGACAGGGCTTTGATGATCTCGACGCGCTGCTGCGCACCGACGGGCAGGTCTTCGATGAGGGCGTCGGGGTCGATATTGAAATTGAAGCGCGAGGAGATCTCGATGACCTTCTTCCGCGCCTGTGCGATGTCGAGGAGCCCGAGGCTCTTCGTCGGT
This sequence comes from Brevibacterium renqingii, assembly GCF_017808095.1. Lineage (NCBI taxonomy): Bacteria > Bacillati > Actinomycetota > Actinomycetes > Micrococcales > Brevibacteriaceae > Brevibacterium > Brevibacterium renqingii. The sequence continues at coordinate 403,812 of NZ_JADBHG010000001.1, forward strand.
TCGTACCCCAGCGCCACGGACTCGGCAACGGTGAACACAGGCACGAGCATGAAATGCTGGTGGACCATGCCGATGCCGGCGGCCACGGCGTCCCCGGGGCCGGAGAACCTCACCGGCTCGTCGTCGATGAGGATCTCTCCCCCATCGGCGTCGTAGAGTCCGTAGAGGACGTTCATCATGGTGGATTTGCCCGCGCCGTTCTCACCCAGCAGGGCATGGATCTCGCCCGGTTCGATAGTGAGATCGATGTGGTCATTGGCCACAAACGATCCGAACACCTTGGTCATCCCGCGAAGCTCGAGTCTCACTGCTCGCAGCACTCCTCACAAAGTTGAAGACTGCAGGGCCGAGCGAACGCAGCCCTGCAGTCTGACCGACGAGCTTATTTCGGCGTGCTCTCCGACTCGACGGTCAGGGAACCGTCGATGATCTGCTTCTTGAGCTCTTCGACTTCCTTCTTCACATCTTCGGGCACCTTGTCCTCGAAGTCGTGGTACGGGGCGAGTCCGACGCCTTCGTTCTCGAGGGTGCCGATATAGGGCTCGTTGGTGAACTTGTCCTTCGTGCCTTCCTTGATGGTGTCCTCGACGGCGTTGGCGATCTCCTTGACGACCGAGGTGAGGATGATGTCGCCGTATTCGGTCGACTCGTAGCCGTCGGAGTCGACCCACACGAGCTTGGTATCGCCGGCTTCCTTCGCGGCTGCGGCGGCACCGAGGCCGACGGGGCCGGCGACCGGCATGATGACATCGGCGCCTTGGGAGATGAGCTGCTTGGTCAGTTCCTGGCCCTGGCCCTGGTTCTCGAAGTCACCGGAGAACGAGCCGTCCTGCTTCTCCTTGTTCCAGCCGAGGAGCTTGACGTCCTTCTTGTTGTCCTCGTTGAACTTATCCACACCATCGGCGAAGCCGTCCATGAAGATCGTCACCGAGGGGATCTGGATACCGCCGAAGGTGCCGACCTTGCCCGACTCCGAGGTCGCGGCCGCAACGTAGCCCGCGAGGAACGCCGCCTCTGCGGTGTTGAAGACGACAGGCTTGGCGTTGTCGATGGTCACGGGCTTGCCGTCGGCATCGGAGAACGTGGAGTCGATGAGCGCGAAGTTGAGGTCGGGGTTCGACTCCGCAGCTTCCTGGATCGTGTCCTCGAGGAGGAATCCGACGCCGAATGTGAGGTTGCAGCCGGCTTGGACCATGTTGTCGACGTTCGGCTTGAAGTCCGCGTCGCCCTGCGACTCCGCGTCCTTCTCCTCGATGCCGAGGTTCTTCACCGCGTTCTCCAGCCCCTCCTTGCCCGACTGGTTGAACGACTGGTCGTCCCAACCACCGGAGTCCGAGACCATGCAGGCGAGGTAGTCGGATCCGGACTCTCCGCCTTCGCCCGAACCACAGGCCGAGAGCACAAGGGCTGATGCGGCGATGATCGACACCGCTGAAGCGAGCTTCTTCACGTTTTCTCTTTTCTGAACACAGACAGCGGACACGGTCGAGGCCCCTGACTGCCCCTGCCGAAGATGTGAAACCACTGGACGATCTGTCATATTTTGGTGAGTTCCGGTCAGTCTAATGCACTCTCGACCCCTCGGAAGCTCAGCTAGCACGACAATCGCGGACACCGATATGAAAACGCAATAATCCGTCACGCGAGACCCGCTCACGTCCGAAATGCGAACGCGCATCGGCTTGTGTTTGAGACGCCGGGGCAGATCCCGGGCCCCGGAGCCCGGCTCGCCCGTGCACAGCCGCCTCTGCGCGGTGAACTAGGCTGGAGGGTGTTATGGCACATCTGCTCGGGGCCGAAGCCCTCCATCTCGAATACCCCACTCGCGTCGTCTTCGACTCCGTCGCCCTCGGCGTCGAGACCGGTGACATGATCGGCATCGTCGGCCGCAACGGCGACGGCAAGTCGAGTCTGCTCGGCATGCTCGCCGGCACCATCGAACCCGACTCCGGACGCGTGACCTACCGCGGCGGACTGCGCCTGGGCATGCTCGGCCAGAGCGACGACCTCGATGACGACGCGACGGTCGGCTTCTCCGTCGTCGGAGACGCCGCGGACCACGAATGGGCCGCCGACCCCCGCGCCCGCGACGTCATCGCCGGCCTCATCGCCGACCTCGACTGGGACGCGGAGATCGCCAGTCTCTCCGGAGGCCAGCGCCGCCGCGTGGCCCTGGCCGCGCTGCTCGTCGGCGACTGGGACATGCTCATCCTCGACGAACCGACGAACCATCTCGACGTCGACGGCATCGCCTGGCTGGCCGAGCACATGCGCAAGCGGTGGCCGAAGAACGCAGGTGCCCTGCTGCTGGTCACCCACGATCGCTGGTTCCTCGACGAGGTGTGCACGAAGACCTGGGAGGTCCACGACCGCATCGTCGAACCCTTCGAAGGCGGCTATGCGGCCTATGTCCTCCAGCGCGTCGAACGCGACCGGATCGCTGCCGCCACGGAGCAGAAGCGCCAGAACCTCATGCGTAAAGAGCTCGCCTGGCTGCGTCGCGGAGCCCCGGCGCGGACCTCGAAGCCGAAGTTCCGCATCGAGGCAGCCAATCAGCTCATCGCCGATGTCCCCGAGGTGCGCAACCCCATCGAGCTGAAGAAGATGGCCACCGCCCGCCTGGGCAAGGACGTCGTCGATCTGCTCGATGTGTCCAAGCACTTCGGCGACACCCCGATCCTCGACGATGTCACCTGGCGCATCGGTCCCGGCGAGCGGACCGGGATCCTCGGCCCCAACGGCGCCGGCAAGTCGACCCTGCTCGGTCTCGTCTCCGGAGACATCGAGCCCGATTCAGGGCGGGTCAAACGAGGTAAGACCGTGCAGATCGGCGTCCTGGACCAGCAGTTCAAGGACCTGGCACGCATCAGCGACTCCCGGGTGCGCGAGGTCCTCTCCGAGTCGAAGACGTCCTTCACCATCGAGGGCAAGGACTACACTCCCGCGCAGCTGCTCGAGAGGCTCGGTTTCGCCAAGGAGCACCTGTCCGCTCGGGTCAAGGAGCTCTCCGGCGGGCAGAAGCGTCGCCTGCAGCTCCTGCTGCTGCTCATGGCCGAGCCCAACGTCATCATCCTCGACGAGCCGACCAATGATGTGGACTCGGACATGCTCACCGCGATGGAGGACCTGCTCGACTCCTGGCCGGGCACGCTCATCGTCGTCTCCCACGACCGCTACCTGCTCGAACGCGTCACCGATCAGCAGTATGCGATCCTCGATCACGGACTCCGCCATGTTCCCGGCGGGGTCGAGGAGTACCTGCGGCTGCGGGCCGAGCAGAACCGCACGGGGACAGCCGCCTCGGCTCGGGCCGGTGAGAGCGCGGCCGCCTCGGCGAATGAGGACTCGGCGGAGGCGAAGCTCACCGGCGCTCAGGCACGGGCGGCGAAGAAGGAGCTCGCCTCGATCGAACGTCGGATGGACAAGCTGGGCGGGCAGATCGAGAAGAAACACGAGGAGATGGCCGCGCACGACCAGACCGACTTCGAAGGCCTGGCCGCGCTCACGGCCGCGCTGCGGGAGCTCAAGGACGAACTCGACGAGCTCGAGATGCGCTGGCTCGAGGCGACCGAAGCCCTGGAGGCCTGAGATGGTCGACGAGGAGCGGATGCGTGAGCTGCTCGCCTCGGAGCGGGAGGACGCCGAACGGCTCATCGCTTCCCTGTCCCACGGCATCGCCGAGGTCTCGGAAGCCCGCGAGGGAGACAACAGCGATGACGAACACGACCCGGAAGGGTCCACCCTGGCCTTCGAACGTTCGCAGGCCGCGACCCTGCTCGAGCAGTCCCGCGCCCGGCTGGAGGAGATCGCCGAGGCAGTGACCAGGCTCGACGAGGGCCGGTTCGGCATCTGCGTCGACTGCGGCAGGCCGATCGCCCCGGCTCGGCTGGAGATCCGCCCCTATGCGGCGCGGTGCGTGGACTGCGCCGCCGGCCGCTGACCCTCCGGCCCCGCCACTGACCTTCCGGCCCCGCCACTGGACCTCGCGCCTCGGACGCCGATGCTCGGGCCCCGAGCGGAGGCTGACCTTTACCGTTATCGGGTCATATGCGGTAATGTATCTGGGTGTCTTCCCGTGACTATCGCCTCGATCGTGCCAAAGGTATCCTCATCTTCGCGGTTGTCCTCGGCCACCTGCTGGCGAGGACCTCGCCCTGGGAGTCGCCTGTCCTGGGCGCACCGATGTACCTCATCTATTCGTTCCACATGCCTGCCTTCGTCTTCCTCGCAGGCATCACGGCGAAGTCCAACCGACTGCCCGAGAGGGTCCTGACCTTCCTCGTCCTCCTCGCCGCGGTGCTGCCGCTGATGTGGGTGTGGATGTGGGCGTTCGGGCTCGATCCCGACTACAGCCTGCTCACTCCGTTCTGGTACACGTGGTTCCTGCTGTCCATGGCCTGGTGGATGATCACGGTGCCCTTCATCGAGCGCTTCCCGCGCACGATGCTCGTCGCGTCCTTGGGCATGGGCATCTTCGGCGGAATCCTGCCGATCCTCGACACAGAGCTGTCAGCGGCTCGGACGATGGCCTTCTGGCCCTTCTTCGTCATCGGCAAGCTCTACGGCAAGCAGATCATCGACTGGGCCGGGAACCTGGCGATCTGGCAGAAGCTCGGCCTCAGCTGCGCGGCGCTGGCCACGGTCGGATACTTCTACGTCGACCAGGTCGACCACCACTGGCTCTACGGCAGCCTCAACTTCGCGCACTTCGCCGTCAGCGTCCCCGAAGGTGTTGGCCTGCGGCTGATCATGGACATCGCTGCGGTGCTCATGACCCTGGCGCTGCTGTCGTGGCTGAGCGACAGAAACGATTTCATCGCCACGATCGGCAAGCACAGCCTCGCGGTCTACGTTCTGCACGGCTTCGTCGTCCGCGGCCTCCAACCCGTCCTCGACGGCAGCCGCGACGTCCTGCCCGACGCCGTCGTCTTCATCATCTGCCTGGCTCTCGCCCTCGTCTGGACGGGAGTGCTGTCCTGGACGCCGTTCGAACGCGCTCTGCGCTGGTACGGCTCGACCGCGTCGGGACTCATCCTCAAACCCTTCTCGATGCTGCGACCGAAGTCGCGCTCGGCCCAGCCGGCCGCAGCCGACGACGGGTCCTCCCTCGGCCCCGACGTCTTGGGCGACCGGGTCGAGGAGTCAGAGCAACTCGCGTCAGAACATCCCGCCCCGGAGAGCCTGGCCCATCCGGCGCCGTTCGAACACTATCCGCTTCCCGGCTCGCACCAGGTCCCGCAGAACGCCGCGTACGGGAGCACACAGGAAGTGCCGGCCGGCTCCGCCCAGCCGACCGCGCAGGGAACGCCGCAGCCGGAGACCCGCAACGTCGCGGAGAACTCTGCGACACCCCACCTCGGCGAGAGCGCCGGTCGCTACCGCCGCCTCCCCGTCTACCTCAGCACGCCCTCGGACGACGAAAGCCGCTGACCGGTTCCGCCGCCTCGCCGCCCCGGCGAGAAGCGGTTCCGCCGCCTCGGCGGCGACGCTGACAACGGAATATGTCATTGTGACGGCCGCCGCAGTGCCGAAGATGGTTTGATACCTGAGTTCGGGTCGATACCCGGACATGGACGATCCCCCACCATCGAATCGGAGAGCACCCATGACCGCGACCAATGCACTCACCCAACGCCTCGACGCCGGACCCGTGATCTGCGCCGAGGGCTTCCTCTTCGAACTCGAGAAGCGCGGCTACCTGTCCGCCGGCGAGTTCGTCCCCGAGGTCGCCCTCGAGTTCCCCGATGCTCTGCGATCCCTGCACGTCGACTTCCAGAGGGCCGGTTCGGACATCGTTGAGGCCTTCACCTACAACGGACATCGCGAGAAGATGCGCGTCATCGGCAAGGAGGACCTGCTCGAGCCGCTCAACCGCTCTGCTCTGCAGATCGCCCGCAGCGTTGCGGATGCGAAGCCGGGCAACTTCATGGCCGGCAACATCTCGAACTCGAACATCTGGGATCCGGCCGACGAGGACAAGCAGAACGAGGTCCGCGGCATGTTCGCCGAGATGGTCGGCTGGGCCGTCGAGGAGGGTGCCGACCTCATCATCGGCGAGACCTTCTACTTCGCCGGGGAGGCCATCGCCGCCGCCGAGATCGCGAAGGCCAGCGGCCTGCCGGTCGTCCTCACCCTCGCCCCCATGGCCTTCCAGGAGATGGCTGACGGCGTCGGGATCGTCGAGACCGCGCAGCGCCTCGAACAGCTCGGCGTCGACGTCGTCGGACTCAACTGCTTCCGCGGACCGGCGACGATGCTGCCGTGGCTGCGCGAGATCCGTGCGGCCGTGTCCTGTCACGTCGGCGCCCTGCCCATCCCCTACCGCACCACGCAGGAAGAACCGACGTTCTTCAACCTCTCCGACCCCCGCGCCGAGGTGGCCTCCCCGCACGGTCGCACCTTCCCGACCGCTCTCGATCCGCTGCAGACCAACCGCTACGAGATCGGCGCCTTCGCCAAGGAAGCCTATGAGCTGGGCGTCAACTACATCGGCGTGTGCTGCGGGGCGACCCCGATGCACATCCGAGAGGTCGCCGAGGCCGTCGGTCTGACCACGGAGGCCAGCCGGTTCTCGGAGAACATGGCCAACCACTTCATGTACGGAGACAACGAGCGCCTCGCCGAGAACGTCGTCGCCCTCGGCGACACCGCCTGAGACCGGTCTCGGTCAGCACCGGGCGCCTGAGGGGCCCGGAAGCATCCCTCACCGCTGGTGTCGCCTCGCACCGACAGTGCCAGCACATACTGTCAGCGCCATAACCTCCCGTTGCAGCGAGGGGTTATGGCGCTGACTGTTCGTGTTGCAGACCGCCGGGCGGTCGATTCGTCGAGACGCGATCAGCTCTCTGCGGTCACGCCGATCGAGTCGAGGGCCGCTTCGAGGCGAGCGATAGTGCCGTCGATGTCGCCGAGCTTGTCGAGGCCGAAGAGACCGATGCGGAAACTCCGGAAGTCCTCGGGCTCATCGCACTGCAGCGGCACGCCCGCAGCGATCTGGACTCCGACCTCCTTGAAGTCGGCGCCGCTGGCCAGCTCGGAGTTGTCGGTGTGGACGACGACCACGCTCGGCGAAGCGAATTCCGGGGCGGCCACCGAGGGCAGACCGCGTTCGGCGAAGACCGCGCGCACCCGGTCGCCGAGTTCCCGCTGAGCCGATTCGAGCTTGTCGAAGCCGCGCTCCTCCGTCTCGCGCATGAGTTCGACATTGTGCGCGAGAGCGTCGGTGGGCATCGTGGCATGGTACGGCGAACGTCCCTGTTCGTACTCGTCGGCGATGGACAGCCACTTCTTCAGGTCCATCGAGAAGCTCGACGAGGTGGAGCCCTCGACCGCCTTGCGTCCGTTCTCGCTGAGCATGACGTAGCCGGCGCACGGTGATCCGCTCCAGCCCTTCTGCGGTGCGCTGATGAGGACGTCGATGCCGAGGTCCGTCATCGATGCCCACATCGCACCCGAGGCGATGCAGTCGAGGACGAAGAGACCGCCGACGGCGTGCACAGCCTCGGCGACTCGGCGGACGTAGTCATCGGGCAGCAGCATGCCGGATGCGGTTTCGACATGGGGCGCGAAGACGACTTCCGGCTTCTCACGCTCGATGGCGGCGACCACCTCGGCGATGGGGGCCGGCGCCCATGGAGCCTGGTGCTCGTCGATGACGGGCGAGGCCTTGAGCACGGTGGTCTCGGCAGCGATGTTCCCGGCGTCGAGGATCTGCGACCAGCGGAAGGAGAACAGCCCGTTGCGCACGATGAGCGTCTTCTTGCCGGTGGCGATCTGACGGGCCACGGACTCCATCGCATAGCTGCCGCCGCCGGGGACGATGGCAGCGGCTTCGGCGTCGTAGGCCGAGCGCAGGATGCGGTTGATGTCCTGCATCACGGACACGAACCGTTTCGACATGTGGTTCAGCGATCGGTCGGTGAAGACCACCGAGTATTCGAGCAGGCCGTCGGGGTCAACATCTTCGTGTGGCAAAGTCATGGCTCTAACATAGTCACAACTTCGCCGTTCGGGCCACCGTCGTCGCGCAGTGAGACCGGACCGATCAGAGCTGGACCTCGCTGCGGTCCCCGGACCACAGGGTATGGAATGTGCCCTCTCGGTCGGTGCGCTCATAGGTGTGCGAACCGAAGCGGTCACGCTGGGCCTGGATGAGCGCAGCGCTGCCGGCCGCGCTGCGCAGCCCGTCATAGTAGGACAGCGTCGAGGCCAGTCCGGGTACGGCGATGCCCTGTCCGATCGCGCGGACCACGGTGGATCGCAGCGCGGTCTGGCAGCGGGCGGCGACATCGCGGACATAGTCATCGGCCAGCAGCGTCTGCGGTGGCGTCGATGAGTCGAAGGCCTCGACCACACGGTCGAGCAGGCGCGCCCGGATGATGCATCCGGCCCTCCAGATCGAGGCGAGGGAGCCGAGGTCGATCTCCCAGCCGTACTCCCGTGCCCCGGTCGAGATCTCGTGGAATCCCTGCACATAGGCCATAACCTTGCCCAGCAGCAGCGCCCGTCCGATCTCGTCGATCGCGGCCCGGCGTTCGTCGCCGGTGAGGTCGGAGGACACGGGTGAGGCGGCTGCGTCCGCCGCTGCCGGACGTGGGCCGGCTAGCCGGGGGCCTTCGGCGCGCAGATCGGCGGCCGAGGACAGCGACCTGGAGAAGACCGCCTCGGCGATGGTCGGCGCGGGGACCCCGAGGGCGAGCCCGGTCTGGGCCGTCCACGCTCCGGTCCCCTTAGCTTTCGCAGCATCGGCGACGATATCGACGAATGCCCGGCCGGTGGCCGCATCGACATGGGCGAGCACATCGGCGGTGATCTCGATGAGGTAGGACTCGAGTTCCCCCTCGTTCCACTCCTCGAACACCTCGCCGATTTCCGAGGCCTGCATCCCGAACCCATCACGCAGGAGGGTGAAGGCTTCGGCGATGAGCTGCATATCAGCGTATTCGATGCCGTTGTGGACCATCTTGACGAAATGCCCTGCCCCGTCGGCGCCGATGTGCGCGACGCAGGGGTAGGACTCAGCCGACGCAGCCTCGGGTGGAGCAGCATCGGGATCTTCGGTCGTTGCGCCGTCACCGGCGCCGATGCTCTCGGCTCGGGCGGCGATCGGTTCGAGCAGCGGGCGCAGACGCTGCCAGGCGGCCGGTGAGCCGCCGACCATGAGTGAGGGGCCGAGCAGGGCACCGACCTCTCCCCCGGAGATGCCGACGCCGCAGAATTCGATGCCCGTGCCGGTCAGGCGCGCCCCGCGGGCAATGGTGTCCTGGAAATGCGAGTTGCCGCCGTCGACGATGATGTCGCCGGGCGCGAACACCTCGGCGAGATCGGCGATCGCCGAATCCGTGGCGGGCCCGGCGTTGACCATGAGGATGGCCACCCGCGGCCCGGCGAGCCGGTCGGCGAGGTCAGCGGGGTCGGTGGCGACGATGAACTCGGCTTCGGGGAAATCCTCGGCCAGCGTCGTGGCGCGGGCGACGTCGCGGTCGTAGACCGCGACCCGGTGACCCGTCTGCCGGGCGAGATTCCGGGCCAGATTCGATCCCATCACGCCGGTCCCGATCACAGCGATGTCGGCCTTCATCAGCATTCCCCTTCCCTGGGAGCGGCGATGTTGACAGTCACTCGCCACCAGCATTACGGTGCAATAAATCTGTTTTAATACCTGATTATAGGTTTCTCTTCATATTTTATCGAGAGGTTTCGGATATGGGTCAACACCCTTCCCTTCCACCGCTCGTCATCATGGGTGTCTCGGGAACCGGCAAGACCGTCCTCGGCGCTCAAGTGGCGCAGGCCCTCGATCGTCGCTTCGTCGATGCCGACGACCTCCACTCGGCCGCGAACAAGCAGAAGATGCACTCGGGCACTCCCCTCACCGATGAGGACCGCATCCCCTGGCTGGACAGCGTCGCGGCCGAGGCTGTCCGTGCCCCGGCACCGGTCATTGCCTGCTCCGCGCTCAAACGCTCCTACCGTGATCTGCTGCGCAAGGCGGCACCCGACCTCATCTTCATCCACCTCGCCGGCCCACGTGAGGTCATCGCCGCTCACCTGGCCGGCCGCAGCCACGAATTCATGTCCCCGGACCTGCTCGATTCCCAGCTGGCCACCCTGGAACCGCTCGACGACGAGGAGGCCCATGCCATCGTCGACGTCGACCATCCGATCCCCGAGGTTCTGCACGCGATCCTCGAAGCCGTCGACCACCTGACCTCGTGACCGTGCGGCCGTCCGACCTCCCGCTCGTCCCTCCGACGCTCTGACCTCAAGGAAGAGGAACAATGACCGATATCGAATTGGCCTGGACCCTGTCCGCGCCGGCACTCCTCGCACTCGCCGCTGCGGCCATCGCCCTGCTGCTCCTGCTCATCATCCGGGCCCGGCTCCACGCCTTCATCGCCCTCGTCATCGTCAGCGTGCTCACCGCCCTGGCGTCCGGCATCCGGCCCGGCGACCTCATCGATGTCCTCTATGACGGCTTCGGCTCCACCCTGGCCAGCGTGGCTCTGCTCGTCGGACTCGGTGCGATGCTCGGTCGCATGCTCGAGCTCTCCGGCGGCGCCGAGGTGCTCACCGATGCCCTGATCAGGCTCTTCGGTGAGAAACGCGCCCCCTTGGCTCTCGGCGTGACCTCTCTGCTCTTCGGCTTCCCGATCTTCTTCGACGCCGGCCTCGTCGTCATGCTGCCGATCATCTTCACGATCGCGCGCCGCCTCGGCGGCTCCCTGCTCCTCTACGCCATGCCCGCGGCGATGGCGTTCTCCGCGATGCACATCTTCGTGCCGCCGCACCCCGGCCCGGTGGCCGCCTCGGGCCTGCTCGGTGCGAATGTCGGGCTCGTGCTCATCTGCGGTCTCATCGTCGCGATCCCTGCTTGGTATCTCACGGGCTATCTGTTCGGGGTCTTCGTCGGCAAGCGCATAGACGTGGCGGTCCCCGATGTCCTCTCGGGCGGGAAGAATGACGAGTTCGCGGAATTCGCCTCGAAGCCGAAGCTGTCGCATGTCGTCTTCCTCCTCGTGCTCCCTCTCGTGCTCATCTTCCTCAACACCGGCCTCGACTTCGCCGGGCAGGCCGGTTGGGTCGATGCCGAAGCGACAGCGGTCACCTCGCTGCGCCTGCTGGGCGAGACCCCGATCGCACTGCTCATCACCGTCGTCATCGCGATGTGGCTGCTCGGCTGGCACCAGAGCAAGGACCGGTCGCTGGTCGAGAACGTCGTCGACTCCGCGCTCGGCCCCGTCTGCTCCATCGTCCTCATCACCGGTGCGGGCGGAATGTTCGGCGGTGTCCTGCGCGCCAGCGGAATCGGCGATTCGCTCGCCGATTCCCTCGCCGCGCTGGGGCTGCCCGTCATCGTCGCAGGCTTCGTCATCGCCGCGATCGTGCGCATCGCGCAGGGTTCGGCCACGGTGGCCCTGACGACCGCGGCTGCGCTCGTGCAGCCGATCATCGTGGGCAATCCGGATTTCTCCAGCCTGCAGGTCGTCGCCATCGTGCTCTCGCTGGCAGCGGGCTCAGTCTTCGCCAGCCACGTCAACGACTCCGGGTTCTGGCTCGTCTCGCGCTTCTTCGGCATGGACACGAAGACGACGCTGAAGACCTGGACGGTCGGACAGACGATCCTCGGCCTCGTCGGCTTCGCTCTCAGCCTTATCCTCTACGGGGTCGTCAGCCTGTTCTGAGGCCGCGTTCGGGTGAGCACGCGGTCCGAGTCGCTCGGACCTCAGCGCCTCGGGCCGCGGGGTTCGTCGGCCCAGACGCCGCTCATCTCGTCATCGGCCTTCGCGACGATCTTGTACATCGCCTCTTTCGCGCGCCCGGACTGCTGCCGCCCGATGGCGTCAGCGACGTCGAAGTGCCACTGGAGGGCGTCCGGGTGCGGGTACTGCGGCATCAGGCCTGCGCCGGTGCGACCGGTGAGGATCTCGCCGATGACCGTGTCGAAGGCGGCGAAGAGCTCATTGCCCCCGGCGCCTAGCACGGCGCGGTGAAAGGCGACATCGGCTTCGAGGAAGGACTCGACGTCGCCGTTCCTGCCGGTCGAGCGCATCCGGGCGGCCAGGCGCATGATCTCCTCGGCGGCCTCGGCCGGCGCGTGCTGTGCCGCGAGGCAGGCGGCCTCTGGTTCGATGGCCACGCGCAGCTCGGTCAGCGAGCGCAGCTGCCGGGCCGGGGCCTGGGTCATCCGCCAGCGGATGACGAGCGGGTCGAGCAGCATCCACTCATCCATGGCGAGCACGACCAGCCCGACCCGGCGGACGGGCCGGAGCATGCCGAGCGATTCGAGGACGCGCACGACTTCCCGCACGACCGACAGGGAGACGTCGTAGCGGGCTCTGAGATCTTCGGCCTTGATAATGGTGCCGGCGGCCAGCCGGCCCGCGACGATGTCCTGCCCGATCTGGTCCCGCAGGCGCTCATGGAGGTTCCTGCGGTTCATCGGGCCCTCTGTCTGACCGGTCATCCGACGATGTCCACCACTTGCGCCCCGGGCGCCGGCCCGGTCGCACGCAGTGCCTCGTTGACGCCGCGCGTGGCCTGCAGCAGCACCGCCAGGTCGAGTGCGTGGCGGGCATCGCGGGCGAGGAATCCGATCGTCGGCCCCGAACCGCTCAGCAGCGGCAGCAGCGCGCCGGCGGCGCGCCCGGCCTCCATCACCTCGGCGATCTCGGGCATGAAGGACACGGCCGCCTCGGTGAGGTCGTTCGCTGCGGATGCCGCGAGCGCATCGGGGTCGCCCGCGGCCAGTGCCGTGAGCACTCCGGCGGGGATCTCGGCAGGCGCGGGGTCGGGGTTGAGCTCATCGAAGCGTGCGTAGACATCCGGGGTCGGCAGCTGCCTCGCCGAGGTGGCCATCACCCAGTGGAAGGTTCCGCGGGTGAGCACGGGGCTGAGCCTCTCCCCGCGACCATGGCCGACGGCCGTGCCCCCGCGCAGGAGGAAGGCGACGTCGGCGCCGACGGCCACCCCGCAGTCGTGGAGGACGTCTTCGGCCACTCCCCCGACGAGGTGGGCTGCCCCGACGAGGGCGGCGGCCGCATCGGCCGATCCCCCACCCATTCCCCCGGCCACGGGCACCTGTTTGTCGATGACGATGTCGATGCCGCGCAGCACGTCGACGTCGCGCTCGTCCTCGAGAGCGGCGATGAGGAGGTCGATGGCTCGACGCGCGAGGTTCGTCTCATCGGCCGGGACCGCGGAACCCGCGTAGCGTCCCTGGACGATGATCGACCCCGTCCCGCCGGGGATGAGGGTGAGCGTCTCGCCGAGGTTGAGCGCCTGGAATACGGTCGCGAGTTCGTGATACCCCTCCGCGGTCGCCCCTCCGACACCGAGGTGGATGTTGATCTTCCCCGGCGCCTGGACCTTCACCGGGGCGCGGGTCGTCGAACGCGAGCGCAGCGGCGTGGTCATCGCCGGTTCCCTTCGCCCGAGTCCGCGTCGGTGTCGCTTCCCTGGAGGTGACCGGGAGCCTCGACGTCGGCCAGGCGTTCGAAATCAACGACCGAGAGTGCTTCCCCGCGGGTCTTGGGGTCGATGCCGGCGGCCAGCAGCAGCTCTTCGGCTCTCTGCGGGCTGCCCGCCCACCCGGACAGGGCGGCGCGCAGGGTCTTGCGGCGTTGGGCGAAGGCCGCGTCGATGAGAGTGAAGAGGCGACGTCGCCGCGCGGATTCGCGCTCGGTGCGGGTGACATCGATGCGGACGAGTCCCGAGTCGATGTTCGGGGCCGGCCAGAACACGTTCTTGCCGATCCGACCGGCCAAGCGCACGTCTCCGTACCATTGTGCCTTGACGCTGGGCACACCGTAGGTGCGGGACCCGGGGGCCGCGGCAAGCCTTTCGGCGACCTCGAGCTGAACCATGACGAGCACCGACTTCAGGCTCGGGAAGGTCTCGAGGAAGTGCAGCAACACGGGCACGGCCACGTTGTAGGGCAGGTTGGCCACGAGCGCATCGGGATGGTTCCCCGCGTCGGTCCCATCCGGTCCGGGCAGTTCGGTGACGGTGAGGGCATCGGCGTTGACGAGTGAGAAGCGAGCAGCCCCCGAGGCGGCACCACGCGCGGCGGTGTCGGCGTCCGGGCGACGATCGGCCGCCTCGGTGCCGGCGAACTTCTCCACGGTGGCCGGCAGTCTGGCCGCGAGCACCTCGTCGATCTCGACAGCGGTGACGCTGTGCCCGGCTTCGAGCAGACCGAGGGTGAGCGAGCCGAGTCCGGGACCGATCTCGACGACGTTCGAGTCCTCCTCGAGTCCGGCCGCGGTGACGATCGAGCGCACGGTATTGGGGTCGATGACGAAGTTCTGCCCCTTCTGCTTCGTCGGGCGCAGACCGATGTCAGCGGCTGTCTCGCGTATGTCGCGGGCGGTCAATAACGTCACAGCCAACAACTTACAGCACTGCCCGGCCGGCACAATCATCTCGCGTCCGGCGCTTCGGACACTCGCCGAGGATGGGGTGCCGGCCATCACGGACGATAAGGTGAAGCCTATGGATCCGCAGACTCTGACCGAACTGCTCGACGTCGCCGTCCTCGACCGGCTCGATCACATCGACGACCTGCCCGGCGACGAGCTCGCCCGGTCATCAGCCCTGCGGAAAGAGGGCTACTCCGCCGAGGTGACCGCCGCGCTGCTGACACAGGCGAGGCTGCGGAAGGAAGCGGCCGCGAAGCTCGGCCCCTTCGCCGATGACATGCTCTTCACCCGCGACGGGCTCGCTCAGGCCACCCGCCTGCCGGTGGCCGCCCACCACGCCCGCCGTCTCCTCGGTGAGGCGTCGGAGGATGACACGATCCGCATCGCCGACCTCGGGTGCGGGATCGGTGCGGATTCCATCGCCTTCTCCGGGATGGGCGCGCAGGTCAGCGCCGTCGACGCCGATGAGGTCACCGCCGCCCTCGCCGCCTTCAACCTCCGCCACCTGCCCGATGCCGAGGTCGAACACGCTCGCGCCGAGGACGTCGACCTCGACGGCTTCGACGCTCTGTGGTTCGACCCGGCCCGGCGGACGGTCGGCAAGGCCGACCGCCGCGGGTCGACCGCCCGGATCACCGACCCCGAGGCCTTCTCACCGTCTCTGTCCTGGGTCGTCGACAAGGCGCTGAAGGCCAAAGCGGCCGGGGTCAAGCTCGGCCCGGCCCTCGACCACGGACTCGTCCCGGCTGAAGCCGAGGCGCAGTGGGTCTCTCACAATGGTGAGGTCGTCGAGGTCTGCCTCTACTTCGGTGCGGCCCGGCAGCGTCCCGGTCGCGGAGCCCTCGTCATGGGCGAGCGCACGCTCCTCGTGCACGAGGACGATCTGCCCGACGAGGACGAGGCGGGCATCGGCGAACTGGGCTCCTATCTGCTCGAACCCGATGGCGCGATCGTGCGCGCCGGGCTCGTCGCCGCACTGTGCGCCCCGCTGCAGGCACGCCGGGTGCATCCGTCGATCGCGTACCTGACCACCGACGTCGAACCGACCGGTCCCGCCTCGGCGGGGGTCACGGCCTACGAGGTCGTCGACGTCCTGCCGGCGAAGATCACGAGCCTGCGCAAGGAGCTGGTCAGCCGTGGCATCGGTTCGGTCGTGATCAAGAAGCGCGGCGCCGACATCGTGCCCGACCAGGTTCGACGTCAGCTGAAACTGCCGAAGGGAGACAAGGCCACGCTCGTCTTCACCCGCCTCGGCGAACGCCACGTCGTGCTGCTGACCCAGCCGGTGGGATGACATCGCCGATCGTGCCTGAACCGCGCTTCCCCGGACCTCGCCGCTGAGACCCCCGAACACCCCGCAGAAGGAGACCGAAATGAACCGCTCCGACGTCCTCATCAGCGCCGCAGAACTGCTGAGACTGCAGACCTCGTCGCGCGCGCCGAGGCTGCTCGACGTCCGCTGGACCCTGCCGAAGCCCGATGGCCGGGACGACTTCGCCGCCGGCCACATCCCCGGAGCGATCTACGTCGATCTCGACACTGAGCTCGCCGACCACGCGAACACAGAGGCCACAGCGGGCCGGCACCCCTTGCCGAGCGCCGGACAATTCCAGGACACGGTCCGTTCCTGGGGCATCGACTCCGGCACCGAGGTCGTGGTCTATGACGACAACTCCTCTCTCGGTGCCGCCCGCGCCTGGTGGCTGCTGCGCTGGGCGGGACTGAACGCCCGCGTGCTCGACGGCGGGCTGGCCGCCTACGAAGCGGCCGGCGGAGAAGTCGAGACCGGCGCCTCGCCCGAGGTCGCACCGAGCAGCGTCTCCATTTCCCCGGGAGCGCTGCCGGTCATCGACGCCGATGACGTGTCCGCCTGGGACGGGGTGCTGCTCGACGCCCGTGCGGCGGAGCGCTTCCGCGGAGAGACCGAACCGCTGGATCCGCAGGCCGGGCACATCCCCGGTGCGAAGAACGCGCCGGCGACGGAGAACGTCAGCGATGGGGCTTTCCTCGACGAGGCAGCCCTGCGCAGACGGTTCGCCGCACTCGGTGCGCTCGAGAGCCCGGTCGGCGTCTACTGCGGTTCGGGCGTCACCGCCTGTCACAACGCCTTGGCGCTGGCGACGCTCGGCGCGCAGGCGAGTCTCTATCCTGCCAGCTGGTCCGGCTGGTCGGCCGACCCTGAACGCCCAGTCGAAACCGGCGGCTGAAGCCGCGGCCGTCGTCGTGGCGGCGCTCGTTACGAAACAGTCACGAATCGTTACGCGGGACCCGTGACTGTGCGTTAAATCACAGATCAGTACTGTGTTCCCTGCGTGCACTCCCCTTCGATTTCACCCTCTATAAGCCTCTGACCTCGCAAAACAGTGCACACTTCCGATCGCACATCTTTTGTAACGGAACCGTGACATAAGATCACAGATTCGTTACAGTTGGTGAAAACGTTCATGACGACGAGAGGAAAACGTGGCACGTAAGCAGCACGGCCGCCGCGCCGCCGAAACCAAGGTCAAGACACCCCTGACCGAACTGCTCGATGCGAACTCCGGGGCATTCGGTCGTCGCGCTGCAGTCGTCGCCGCCAGCGGCGGCCTGCTCACCGCGGCGGTCCTCCCCGCGACGGGGCAGACACCCGACGACACGGCGTCGGTCTCAGCCGAGTCGGACGACCACGCTCAGGTCGAGTTCAAGAACCAGACGCCGACCATCCAGGCCGGCAGCGGCTCCGAGAAGAGCGATCAGGGCGGCGCCGCCACCGTCGACGTCGACGTCATCACCGCCGAGGGAGCACCGAAGCCCAAGCCGAAGCCGAAGCCCGAACCGGAGCCGGCGACCGAGTCTCCGGCACAGACTCAGTCGTCGTCCAGCGAGACGTCCGAGGAGGATTCGAGTGAGTCCTCGGATGAGGATTCGGCGAAGGCAGAGACCGCCGATGACAAGGCCTCCGATGACACCGGCTCTTCGGATGAGAGCCCGAAGAAGGATTCCGGCGGCTCTGACAGCTCGGGCCCGATCGATGGTTCGAAGGCCGAGCAGGTCATCGGCTGGGCGAAGAAGGGGGTCGGAACCCCCTATGTCTACGGCGGAACCTCGCAGAGCGGTTGGGACTGCTCTGGTTACACGTCCTGGGTCTACAGCCACGTCGGCGTGGATCTGCCCCGACAGTCGGGAGCGCAGAAGACCTCCGGCACGGTCGTCTCCCAGGCAGAGGCGAATCCGGGCGATCTCATCTGGCACCCCGGTCACGTGGGCATCTACGCCGGCGGCGGACAGATGTACGATGCCGGTTCGCCGGGATCGGGCACCTCGAAGCGCAGCTTCAGCTGGATGGGCGACGTCACTTTCATCCGCGTTCTCTGATCCGGCCCCACCTCACGGAACCCCTCGCAGGCTCGTCATCCCTTGCCTGCGAGGGGTTCCTTGTCTGGCTCAGCCCTGCGCGCTCACGGGCGCGACCCTGGCTCAGCCGCAGTCGGGGGCTTTGTCGCTGCCGTCATACTCTGCGGGCAGCGTGCCGCTCGCGTCGAGATCGCCCTTGAGCCATTTCGCCACGGCCCGCAGTGCGTAGGGGTTCGAGTCATATGCCGTCACCGCGGTCGAGGCCGAGGTGCTGCGCATCGTCCACGGGGCAGCTGTGCCGACGGCCACCTCGGCGGAGCTCTTCGGACTCAGGCTCACGGAGGTTCCGCTCGACCCGACCTTGAGTCCGACGTCCTCGGCCGCCTTCCGCAGCGCCGACTGCTCCTTCTCGCTGCCGCCGACGATCGAGATCGCATCAGTGCCGGCGAAGGAGCACTCGCCCTTGAGGACGGTCAGCGACTTCTCGGCCACCTCGGTGAGGACCTTCTTCGGGTCCGCGGCGGCGTCCGCGGAGTCATCGGACCCCTTTCCGGACGTTCCAGAGCCGCCCCCGGACTCATCGCCCGACTTCAGGCTCTTCTGCGCGTCGGCGGTGGCCAGCTGCATCGCGACGACCCGTTCGGACTTCTTCACGACGTCCTTCTTCTGCAGCGTCCCGTCGCCCATCGCGGTGACGATCGCCTTCTGCGCGGCGGCCGAGTCCGGCGGCATGAGCGCGATATCGGCACCGGCGGCGAGTGCCTTCACGGTCTCCCCGCCGCCCAGGTTCTGCGGCACCGCCTCCATATTCAGCGCATCCGTGGTGATGACGCCGTCGAAGTCGAGGGTGTCCCGCAATGCCGAGTACGCCTTCCTGTTCAGTGTCGCCGGCGTGGTCTTCGCATCGGGCAGGCCGATATGGCCCATCATCACCATCGGCACCTCGGCCGCGACGGCGGACTTGAACGGCAGCAGATCCGTGTCCTCGAGCTCCTCGATCGTCTTCTTCGACACCGGCAGGCTCTCGTGCGAATCCACGCCGAGGCGGCCGTGTCCCGGGAAGTGCTTCGCGGAGCTGGCCACGGCTCCGGCACGGTAGCCGGTGACCGCATCGGCGACGACCTCGGCGGCGTCCTTGTGGTCGGTGCCGGCCGAGCGGACGTTGATCGCCACGTCGTCGGGGCCCGTGGTGACGTCGGAGTCCGGGGCGAAGTCGATGGTGAAGCCGAGGTCCGTGAGGTTCGTCCCCTGCACTGTCGTGGCCTGGGTGACGAGATCGGAGTCCTCGGTGGCGGCCAGGGCCATGAGCGGCGGGAACGGCAGTGCGGCCGTGCTCAGGCGGGAGACCGGGCCGCCTTCCTGGTCGACTCCGATCGACACCGGCTGGCCCTTCGTGCGCGCCCCCGAGATCTGTTCGGTCATCGATGTGACCTGGTCGGTCGTCGGGTTCTCCGGCAGGTTGTAGCCCATGACGATGACCCCGCCGAGGTGGTTCTGCTCGACCATGTCCACCGCCGTCTGAGTGTCCGTTCCGTCCCAGGTGCCGATGATGAGCGAACCGGCGAGTTCGTCGTCGGAGAAGCCTGCGACGATGTCTTCGGCCTCGTCGCGGTAGTCGGCCGGGTCCGCCTCGGCGGGGTCGGACAGGGACGTATCGGTTTCGGACTGGGCACCGGTCTGCGCCTCTGCCTGGGAGGGTGTTCTCTCCCCGTTCGTCTCGGATTCAGGCGTCGCCCCGCCGGAGCAGCCGACGAGCGCAAGGGTCGTGGTCAGAGCCAGGAGGCTCAGGCGCGAGGAGAACATGTCCCCATGCTAGACGGTCGACCTGAACCGGCGGTGAGGCCGCAGTCGTCGATGCCATTGCGCAGCGCTTCACCGGACGGTGGTCAGTGTGTCCGAATCCGGCGGCTGAGGAGGGAGTTTCGGCGTCACGCCACTATGATCGATCCATGGTCGATTTCGCTCACTCTGCCCGCTCCACCATCGGTGTCGAATGGGAACTGGCTCTCCTGAACAGTCAGAGCCTTGACCTGACCCCCGCCGCCGAGACCCTGTTGGCGGATGTGGCCGAACATGCTCCCGAGTTCGAGGACCAGATCGTCGGTGAGATGCTCACGAACACCATCGAGCTCGTCACCGGTGTGCACACTCAGGCATCGGCCGTCGCCGAGGATCTGGCCACCTCGATGGCGGCGCTGCGGAAGCTGACCGAAGCGCGCGGCATCGAACTCATGTCTGCGGGCACTCACCCCTTCGCGCAGTGGCAGTCGCAGGAGGTCCGGGCCAAGGACCGCTACCTCGAACTCGTCGATCGCACCCAGTGGTGGGGGCGGAACATGCTCATCTTCGGCGTCCACGTCCACGTCGGAATCGACTCCAGAGACAAGGTCCTGCCGATCGTCAAAGCCCTGCTCGCCTACGTCCCCCACCTGCAGGCTCTGTCCGCGTCCTCTCCTTTTTGGGGCGGCACGGACACCGGGTATGCCTCGAACCGGGCGATGATGTTCCAGCAGCTGCCCACCGCGGGTCTGCCGTTCCAGTTCGATCAGTGGTCCGACTACGAGAAGTACGTCGACGACATGCTCACCACCGGCATCATCGATCACATCAATGAGATCCGCTGGGACATCCGCCCGGCTCCGCATTGGGGCACCGTCGAGGTCCGCGTCTGCGACGGACTTCCGACCTTGGAGGAGATCCTCGCGATCACCGCGTTCATCCAGTGCCTCGTCGATGACTTCTCCGCCCGCCTCGACGCCGGTGAGACCCTGCCGACGATGTCCGATTGGTTCCACAACGAGAACAAGTGGCGGGCGGCCCGCTACGGCATGGATGCGATCATCATCGAAAACGCCGCGGCCGATGAGCGGCTCGTCACCGAGTGCCTGGCCGATGAGATCGCCCGCCTGAGCCCGGTCGCCGAACGCCTCGGCTGCGCCGACGAGCTGCACTCCATCACGTCGATCATCGAACGCGGTGTGCCGTACCAGCGTCTGCAGCGAGTGTTCCGGTCCACCGGGTCGCTGACCGAGGTGACCCGTTCCCTCATCGGCGACCTCCGCACCTCCTACACCTAGGGGGCCCGGGGCCTGCACATGCTTTCTGCGGGCGGATCCGTCGTGATTCTCGATGGGATTTCGCAGTGGATCCGCCCGCAGGAGACACTCAGCCACCCGGGCAGCTGCCTACGTGCGGCTGCGGCGACGTTCTCCCGAAACACTGGTCATGAACGGAGACGTCTCCGCGCCAAAACTATCCGTTCGCGACCAGTCCTCATGGCTCACCCATCGAAAGACGGGTCAAGTACCGAAACACGGGTGCGCACCCTCTGTGGCAGGCTGTCTCACAACAGCCTGACACAGAGCGCGCGCACGCGTTTCTCGGCGTGCATCTGGGCTAGAGGTGTGGGCGGCTGACGCAGAAGTGCGCGGCTGGCCTACAGATGCGGACGGAGAAGATCCAGCAGAGTCGGCAGCGCAGAAGCGACGCCCGGATGCAGCGGATAGTCCCGGAGCTCGTCGAGCGGCACCCAGGCCAGCTGGATGCTCTCGGGGTCGCTGATGACAGCGTCGAAGCGGCGCAGGGTCTTCGCGATCACCGTCGTATAGGACCACGTGTCGAGGTCGAGGACATGGGTCTCGAGGATCTCGATGCCCGAACCGTCCTCGTCCGGCACCCCGGCTTCCTCCCAGGACTCGCGGACCGCGGCGTCGATGGCCGACTCGCCCATGTCACGTGCGCCGCCGGGGAAGCCCCAGGTCCCTCCCTCGACCGACCACAGCGCCCGGTGCTGCATGAGCACCCCGCGTTCGGGGTCGACGAGCATGAGCCCGGCAGCACCGTTGAGCCCCCAGTGCTTCTTCCCGTCGGATCCGTAGGTCCATCCGTCGCCTGATCGCCGAGGCGGCCGACCGTCCGGCAGGCGCGTCGACTTCGCCGCCTGAGCGTTCCGCTCCGCGGCTTCGCTCGCGGCGCTGTCCGCCGCGCGTTTCGCAGAATCGCTCGCGGCACGGGCCTCTTCGTTCTCAGACGAGGACATGATCGACATCCAGGGAGGAGACGGCGGCGAAGGACAGGTCGCTGGGCCCGATCCCGCGCGAGACGAGTTCGGCTCCGAGGGCTGCGACCATCGCCCCGTTGTCGGTGCACAGCCTCAACGGCGGCACCCGCAGGGTCACCCCTGCCTCGGCACAGCGAGCGGCGAGCACCTCCCGCAGGTGGGTGTTCGCGGCCACTCCCCCACCGAGGACGACATGGTCGATTCCTGTATCGGCCGCAGCGAGCAGGGTCTTGGTCACGAGCACGTCGACGACGGCGTCTTCGAATCCGGCGGCGATATCGGCCACGCGCAGGTCGGTGCCGAGCGTCTCGGCCTTGGTGACTTCGCGCAGGGCCGCGGTCTTGAGACCGGAGAAGGAGAAGTTGTACCGGCGTTCGGGATCGCGCAGATCCTGCTTCTTCGCCAGTCCGCGGGGAAACTTCACCGCTGTCCGGTCGCCGGGGACCCCGGTGCCGTCGAGCAGGCCGAGGGCCGCCTTCGAGATGTTCGGCCCGCCCGGATAGCTGAGGCCGAGCAGACGGGCGGTCTTGTCGAAGGCCTCGCCGGCAGCGTCGTCGATGGTCGCACCGAGTAGCTCGATGTCATCGACCACATCGCCGAGGCGCAGGATCTCCGTGTGTCCGCCGGAGACGAGCAGGGCGATGGTCGGGGTGGTCAACCCGTCGACGTCCTCGGCCACGAGATCGACGGCGACGTGGGCGGCCAGGTGGTTGACCCCGTAGAGCGGTCGGTCGAGTGCCGCGGCGAGCCCTTTGGCCGCGCCCACACCGACCATGAGCGCACCGGACAGACCCGGGCCCGCAGTCACGGCGACGGCGTCGATGTCGGACAGCTCCACCTCGGCGGTCTCACAGGCCGAGGCGATGGCCGGGCCGATGGCCTGCACATGGGCACGGGAGGCGACTTCCGGCACGACGCCGCCGAAGCGCACGTGCTCGTCCATCGACGAGGAGACAGTGTTCGTCAGCAGTCGGCGGCCGCGCACGATTCCCACTCCGGTCTCGTCACAGGAGGATTCGATGCCGAGGACGAGTGGTTCGCTCATGATTCGGCCTCTGCTGTCTCGAGTTCGAGGTTCGAGTAGACAGCGTCGAGTTCGGGTTCGCTCATCTCGGCGACCTCGGCCCCGAGGGTGCGGGCGAACAGTCGCAGGTGAGTGTCCCACATCGGCCCGAATTCCTCGGCCCGCGTCCGGGCGGCGTCGGCATCGGCGGCCGTCTGGGTGAACACCAGCAGGGTCTCCCGACCGGCGTCCGAAGTCCCCTGTCCTGCGTCCGAAGTCCCCTGGCCGGCGTCATCGTCGAGGGGCACGAGCCGGATGCCCAGCACTCCGAAGCCCTCGAGTTCGAACAGCACATGGTCGCAGGTCTCGCAGCTGAGGACCGTTCCGGTGAGTTCGACGTCCTCGAGTTCGAAGGTGATCGGGCGGGCCGCCGGTGCGTCGGCGTCGTTGTCAGTGTCGGCGTCGGCGTCGTTGTCGGCGTCGGTGTCGGTGTTCGCAGGTTCCTCGCCGAGGCGGAACGGGGCGAACCAGGTCCTCACACTCGCGCTGTCGGTCAGTGCGTCCCAGACCCGTTCGACGTCGAGTGCCAGAGGCATCTCGATGACGAGGTCGGTGCCGTTCTCCCAGGTGACCAGGCGCGGGGAGGTCGTGCTCATTCCTCCACCCACGATTCTGTCAAGGCCGTGATCTCCTCGGCGCTCAGCTGCATCTCGACACCGGCGAGCAGCTCGGTGAGCTGTTCGGGCACTCGCGCCGAGGCGATGGTCGAGGGGATGAAGTCGTGGCCGAGCTGCCAGGCGATGGCCGTGGCCGTCATCGTCGCATCATGGGCGGAGGCGACGTCGTGGAGGACTTCGAGGGCGCCGAGGGCCTTCTGATCCTCGACGAAATCGGCCACCCGGTCGCCGCGCACGCTTCCGGTGGCGTCTCCTCCGGTGTGCTTGCCGGTGAGGAACCCGGACGCCAGGGAGTGGAAGGGCAGTTCGGCGATGCCTTCTGAGCGCAGGTAGGCCTGCTTCTGGGGATCGACGGCGGCGCGGGAGACGAGGTTGAACCGGTCCTGGACGACCCGGTAGCAGGCGAGGGAGAACTTCGTGGAGATCTTACGCGCGTTCTGCAGCCGTTCGAGGCTGAAGTTCGAGGCACCGAGGTAGCTGACTTTGCCGGAGCGCACCAGCGCGTCGAAGGTCTCGGCCACGGCGACCTGGTCGACCTCCTCATCGTCGCGGTGGGCATAGTAGACGTCGATGTGATCGGTGCCCAGACGACGCAGCGAGTCGTCGACGCCGTCCCGGATATTCGCCGGGTCGAGGCCCTTGCGCTCGGGATGCATGCCGACCTTCGTCGCGATGACCAGCTCTTCGCGGTTGCCGCGGGCCTTCATCCATTCGCCGATGATCGTCTCGGATTCGCCGCCGGAGTTTCCCTCGACCCAGGCCGAGTAGGCATCGGCCGTGTCGATGAAGTTCCCGCCCGCCTCGACGTAGGCGTCGAGGACCGCGAAGCTCTGATCCCGATCCGCGCCCCATCCGAAGGGGTTGCCGCCCAGTTGCAGTGGGTGGACGAAGAGATCGGTATCTGCCAATTGCACACGTGTCATGCCTCCAGCCTACTCGCCTCGTCTGAAGGATCAGGGTCTGCCCATCTGCCGGATCAGGGTCTGGCCCTCCGCAGTAAACTTAGGCTAAGCTCATCTCAAGATCAGCGTCGACGTGCCATGGAAACCCACCCCCGACGAGCAGGCTTCCTGCTCGCCGTCTTCTCCCCGAGGAACCGCAATGACCGAACAGTTCTCCGCTCGCCTCAAGAGCAGCACTGCCGCCATCCATGACGAGGTCGAGCACACCACGTTCATGGTCGACCTCATGGAGGGCCGCCTCGATGCCCGGGCCTATGCGCTCCTGCTCCGGCAGTACGATGTCATCTACCCGGTGCTCGAGGCGAGGTCGCGGGACTTCGCCGGCGATCCCGTCTTCGCCCCGTTCCACGACGCCCTGCTCTTCCGCTCCGACTGCATCGCCGCAGATCTCGCCGCGCTTGAGGGCACCGAGCTGCCCGTCATGCCCAGCGCGAACGCCTATGCGTCTCATCTGGAGAGCCTCGACAGCCCCGAACAGGTCATCGCCCACCATTACACGCGCTACCTCGGCGACCTGTCCGGCGGGCAAGCCATCGGAACTCTCATGCGCCGTCACTACGCCCTGCCGGCCACGTCACTGACGATGTGGGACTTCACCGGGATCGGAAAGACGAAGCCGTATAAGGACGCCTACCGTCGCCGCCTCGACGAGGTGGCCGCGGCCGGGGGCGACGAACAGATCGTCATCGACGAGACGATGGAGGCCTTCCGCCTCAACGGCGAGCTCCTCGTCGACCTCACCGAGGCCACAGAACGTCGGACGGTCACGGTCGCCTGAAACAGGCACCTGCGACCACCGCCGGAACCCGCCACCGAGACGACCGCCCGAATGTGGTCCCGGTCAGTCCTGAACCCGAGCCCGCATGAGCACGGCCGCAGCCCCGGGGTAATAGTCCGGTCGTCTCCCCCATTCCTCGAAGCCGAGGGAGGAGTACAGGGCCAGCGCTGCGAAGTTGCGCTCGTCGACCTCGAGGTGGACGACTGCGGCTCCTCGCTCCCTGGCCCAGTCGAGGCCGGCCAGGAGCAGTGCCCGGCCGATGCCCTCGCCGCGTGCCGCCTCGGTGGTCGCGATCGTCATCACATCGGCTTCGCCGCCGGCCGCGGACATGACGATCCACCCGACCAGCTCCCCCGCCGAGGCGGACGTGCCCCCAGACTGGTCCGCGCCGTTTCCCGGCCTCGGCTCGGTTCTGGCTGCGAGCACGGCCGTGCCGTTCTGCGCCTTGACCGACCAGTAGTAGCGAAGCGTCCATGCGGTGGGCCCGAAGACCTCCGCATCATGCGCGGCGACCTCGGCGAGATCCCACCAGGGCAGCTCGGCGATGGTCGTCTCGGAAGTCATCTCAGCGAACTCTCGCGGACCGGAGCGGCCTTCGCATCGGGTTCGCGCAGGTATTCGGGGACCGGTTCGCCCAGCTGCCTGCCGGCGGCGAGTTCGCGGGCGGCGGCGAGAGCGAGGAACTCGGCGCGCGGGTCCGAGATCTCCTCCTGTGTCGGAGCGCCGAGAACATCGGCATAGAGGAGGAACCCGCGTCCGCACCGTACGCCGATCGGCGTGAGACCAGCGGCCGAAGAAGCCTCTCCGGCGGGGTCGGGCCGCTCGAGGCCGAAGCCGTGGTCGGCGAGCACCGCGGCGACCTCATCGGGCCGGGCCACGAAGGGACCGGAGCTCAGGGAGGCATCGACGGAGTCATAGACGCTGAAGTACACCTCTCTGCGCCGGGCATCGGAGGCGATGAGCACCGGACGGCCGGAGGCAGCGGACGCGTCTGCAGACGACGCTGCGACACCGGTTCCGGCCGCGTCCGCCCGCCCGGTCCGCACCAGCTGTGCGGCGATCGCGGCGTGGGAGAGCAGACCTCTGACTGGGATGCCGCGGGCCTGCCCGACCGCGATTCCCGCGGCGATGCCCACGCGCAGGCCGGTGAACGGGCCGGGCCCGATGCCGACGACGACGAGGTCGGGACGGGCATCGGCGGCGAGCACTCGGGCGAGCGCCGGCCCGATGAATTCGACGTGCCGGCGTCGGTCATCGGCGGCTTCGGCGGCGATGACCTCACCGGAGTCCGTGTCCACGAGCGCCACGGACGCCGCCTGCGAGGTGTCGATGCTGAGAATGATCATGGTCTCTCTCCCCCGGACGTCATGCCTTCGACTGCTGTGATCGCCGCGTGCAGCTGCGGCAGCCGCTCGGCCCATGAGGTGCCGTGGCCGGTGAGGTCGACGGTGCGTCGTTCGTCCTCGGCCTCCTCGTCCTCGGCGTCGTCGGCCGCCTCGCCGTCCGTCTGAGCGTCGGTCTGCCTCTGCGTGCCGGAGCCGCCGGCGGCCGCACCGCTGGGCTCGTCAGACTGCACCGGGGCGATGGTGATCTCGAGATAGTCGCTGCTCAGCTGCTCGGCCATCCCGGCACCCCATTCGACGACGGTGATCGATTCGTCGAGTTCGGAGTCGAGGTCGAGGTCCTCGAGCTCCTCACCATCGGCGAGCCGGTAGGCGTCGACATGGACGAGGGCGGGACCTCCGGCCCGTGACGGGTGTTCGCGGGCGATGATGAAGGTCGGCGAGGTGATCCGCCCGGCCACGTCGAGGGCCGCGCCCAGGGACTGGGTGAAGGTCGTCTTACCGGCACCGAGGTTGCCCGTGAGGATGAGCAGATCTCCGGCCTGCAGATGTCCGGCCAGCACCTCGGCGACGGTGCGCATCTGCTCCAGCGATTCGATCTCGACCCTCATCGTCCGCCTCCTTCTGTCACATCCGTGCCGTCGTTTCGCACGCACCGGTGGACGCGGGCGCTGAGCTGGGTGACGATCTCGTAGTTGATCGTGTCCGCCCAGATCCCCCATTCGGCCGCGCTCGGGCCGCCGGGGCCGAAGATGACGACCTCGTCGCCGATGGCCACGTCCTCGTTTCCGGCACCGATGTCGATGATCATCTGATCCATGGCGATGCGTCCGACGACGGGATAGCGGCGGCCGCGGATGGCCACCTCGGCGCGGTTCGATGCCGCGCGGGGAAGACCGTCACCGTATCCGCCGGGCACGAGCGCGAACCGGGTGTCCGTCGCGGCCGTGAAAGTCAGCCCGTAGGAGGCGCCGTGACCTGCGGGGATGTCCTTGAGGTTGATGACCGTGGACAGCAGCCGCAGGGCCGGTCGCAGCCCGAGCGCCTCCGAATCCGTTCCCTCGAGCGGGGAGAGTCCGTAGAGCGCCAGCCCCACTCGCGCCGAGGTGCCCGGACAGGGGCCGAGGGTGAGCGCGCCCGGTGAGTTCGCGATGTGCACGTCGAGGGCCTCGGAATCGCCGAGGCGACCGTCGGCGGCGTCGAGGACCGCCCGAAGCTGCCCGTGAGCGGAGGAGAAGACCGCACTCTGCGCGGCGGTCTCGGGGCGTTCGGGTTCGTCGGCGACCGCGAAGTGGCTCATGATGCCGACGACGCGGATGTCCGGGCATCCGTCCTCAGCGGCCCGGCGCAGCCATTCGAAGGCACGGACCAGCGCATCCGGAGCGAGTCCGTTGCGGCCCAGCCCGGTGTCGATCTTGAGGTGGAGCCGGGCCGTCGTGCCCGTGCGCTGGGCCGCGGCGGCCAGACGATCGAGGCTGGCGACCGTCGAGACGCCGAGTTCGATGCCTGCCCGCACCGCCTCGTCGAGGTCGGTGGTCGGCCCGTAGAGCCAGGCGAGGATCTCGGCCTCGGGACCGAGCAGGCTGCGCAGCTCCAGGGCCTCGGGGATCGTGGCCACACAGAACTCGCGCCGACCGGCCGCGAAGAGGGCAGGGGCGACGATGTCGACTCCGTGACCATAGGCATTGGCCTTGACGACGCATTTGAGACGGGCGGGGGCGAGCTGCGAGGCCAGTGCTGCGGCATTGTCGCGCAGGGCCGCCTCGTCGATCTCCGCCCGGACCAGCGCCTCGGGAATGTCGAAAGATGTCACTGGACAAGAGTACCGCCGACACCTCCCACCGGGCTGTATCGGGACCCCGGAGCCGGCCGTGGCCTCCGTTACGATGAACCCCCGCGGCCACGGGCGATCCTGCCGGCGGCCGCGGACGCAATTGACGACGAAGGAGACAGTCATGCACACCAGCACATCCGCTCGCACCCTGGCCATGGTGCTCGTAACCGCGCTGTTCGCCGCGGTCCTCACCCTCGCCTCGGGTGCCGGGGCCGCCTCGGCGGCGGCGAAGCACTGCACCGGCATCGAATCGAACTCGAAGGTCACGGCGGCGAAGGCCATCGAGGTCAGACAGCGCTCGACGGTCACCGCCGACATCTATCTGTGCCGCAAGTCCGGCAGCCGTTATGTGCGCGACAGCGGTCCGCTCAAGGCCCGGCTCGGGTACAACGGGACGACGGCGGACAAGCGCGAAGGCGACGGCAAGACCCCGAAGGGCGTGTTCTGGATGCGCGAGGGCTTCGGCACGTCGAGCAATCCCGGTCTGCAGAAGCCCTGGACGAAGGTCACCCGTGACCATGTCTGGGTCGACGGTGATGCGACCAAGGCGGAAGGCTACAACACGATGCAGCTGAAGTCCGAGGGGTATACGGGCGAATCGCTCTATCAGCCCAAACCGTACAAATATGCCCAGGTCATCGGGTACAACGAGGCTCGCACTCCGGGCAAGGGTTCGGCGATCTTCCTCCATGCGAACACCGAGTCGATGAAGACCGCCGGGTGCGTGTCGATGTATGAGGCCAGCCTCGTCAAGGCGATGAAGTGGGAGGGGGCGACGAAGACGCAGATCGTCATCCACTGAGGATGCGCTCGGGCCGGGGCGGGCGTGTGGCTGGGCCTGCCCCGGCCCGCCCTCGTGGGAGTGAGCCTCAGTCCTGGCCGTGGATGAGAGCGTCGACCACCTCGGCGAGGGCGTCGGCGATTCCGGAGGCGTTGATCGCCCGCCGTCCGGCGGCATTGTGGATCAGCACGGCGAGTCCGGCCAGGCGAGCCCATTGATGCGACAGCAGCGACCGATCATCGCTGCTGTAGCGGCTGCGGGCCGAGGCGATCGCGAAGAGCCCGCCGAGCACCCCGGCCAGCACATCGCCGGCTCCCGCCGTGGCCAGGCTCGCCGGCCCCGGTTCGGGCAGCACCGTATGCCCATCGGGGGCGGCGATGACCGTGTGGTGGCCCTTGAGCAGGACGATCGCTCCGGTCAGCTCCGCTGCCTGCCGGGCCCAGCCGAGCGGGTCCTGACCGATCCGACCGGCCGTGATGATCTCGCCGAGGAGGCGGCTGAGCAGCCGCGCCAGCTCTGCGGCATGCGGGGTGATGAGGAGGGGACGATCGCCCAGCCAGGTGTCGGCCATCGTCTCGGCGCGTCCGACCATGTCGAGGCCGCCCGCGTCGATGACGACCGGGATCGTGGTGCCTGTCAGCGCGTCGATGACGGGTTGGAGGAATTCGGGTTCGGGATCTCCTGGGCCGAGGACGACCGCGTCGACCCGGCCGGAGGCGGTGACCACCTCGGGGTGCAGGCCGATGACGAATTCGGCCACGGCCGCAGACCCGAGGCAGCGCACCATGCCGGCCCCGGAATTCACCGCCGAGGTGGTCGTGAGCACGCCGGCGCCCGGATACTCCTCCGACCCGGCCAGCACCCCGGCGATCCCCCGCGAGTATTTGTGCCCGTCGTCTGCGGGGCGGGGGAAGCCGGTGACGAGGTCGCCCTCGTCGAGCAGCTCTGCAGTCGCCAGCTCCGGGTCGAGGTCGAGTCCGATGTCGATGACGTCGATGGCGCCGGTGAATGCGCTCACTCGCGGATCGACGAGTTCGGCCTTGAGGCCGCCGAAGGTCACGGTCCGGTCGGCGTGGATCCGCTGCTCGGCGCCTGTCGTTTCGAAGCTGAGATCGGACGGCACGTCGACGGCGATGAGACGGCCCCTGCGATGCGGAGCCCAGGCGGCGATGAGTCCGGCGATGTGCTCGGGCAGGCCTCTCCTGCCGCCCGTGCCGAGGATGCCGTCGAGGACGAGATCGGCGCGCGTCAGCTCCCGCAGCGCTTCGGCGTGGTCGGGGTCGGCGGGGCCGGCGGCAGTCGCCTCGGCGGGGTCGGCGGCGAAGGCGATGACCTGGGCCCCGCTGCGGCGGGCGGCGGCCAGCCCCTCGGCGTGCGTATGCTCGAAGAGGGTGATGATCGTGACGGCCGCGCCCCGCCGGGCGAGAGCGGCCGCGGCGAAGAGAGCGTCCCCGGCGTTGTTGCCCGGGCCTGCCAGCACACAGACGCGGGAGCCGGTGACCCGGCCCCTGTCAGTCGCCAGCGTCTCTCCGGCGATGTTCGCCAGGGCGCGGGCCGCCCGGGCCATGAGAGCGACACCGGCTTCGAGAAGAGGCACCTCGGCCTCGCGGATGACCTCGCTCGGATAGGCGAACACACTCATCGACTGCTCCTTCACGTCTCGACGTTCTGCCTCAACCGTATGCCGTCTCCGGCGACAGCCCGATCAGTCCTCGGCCAGCTGGACGAGTCTGCGCCCGGCCAGATGGGCGAGGAACAGAGCGTGGTCGGCCAGCCCGTCGTCGCTGTGGCGGGCACGCGGGGAATGGTTGGCCTCGCGCTCTGCGACCGGCAGGTTCGGCAGCGCCACACCGAAATGCCCATAGGCGCCGGGCACCTGGGCCAGCACGCGGGAGAAGTCCTCGGAGCCCGGGTGCGGGTTCGCTCTGCGCACCGCACGCTCGGGTCCGAAGAGGTCGGCGAAGGTGGACAGGAAGAACTCGGCCTCGGCATCGTCGTTGATCGTCGGCGGCAGGACGGACTCGTAGTCGACATCGGCATTGAGACCGTGCGCGGCGACGAGGTCGCGCACGAGCTGGGGCAGCTCCACCTCGGCGCGGGCGGTGACGGTTTCGGAGAAGGTGCGCACGCTCACGACGAGGGAGGCGCTGTCGGGGACGACGTTCGGTGCGGTGCCGCCGTTGAACTGGCCGACGGTGATGACGATCGGGTCGAAGATGTCGAAGCGGCGGGTGACGTACTCCTGGAGCTGGCCCACAAGCATGGCACCGACCTGGATCGGGTCCTTGCCGGTGGCCGGGCGGGAGGCGTGGGTGCCCTTGCCGGTCACCGTGATCGTCATCTTCGAGAACGCCGCCATATAGGGCCCCGGACGGCTGAAGGCCACACCGAGGTCGGCGTCGGCGGAGACGTGGATGCCGAAGGCGGCTTTGACGCGTGGGCCGGCGGCGTCGAGGACGCCTTCGCCGATCATCTTCCCGGCCCCGTCATAGCCTTCCTCACCCGGCTGGAACATGAAGACGACGTCGCCGGGCAGGGATTCGCGGTCCCGGTGGAGGAGTTTGAGCGCACCGACGAGGCCGGCGGTGTGCAGATCGTGGCCGCAGGCGTGCATCCTGCCCGAGGTGGCCGCGAAGTCGAAGCCGGTGGCCTCGGTCACGGGCAGCCCGTCCATATCCCCGCGCAGGAGCACGGCGGGCACGACCCCGGTCGAGTCCTTCCTTCGGGCGCCGCCGCGGAGTACGACGACGATCGAGGACAGGCTCTCTCCCGTGCTCACCTCGACGTCGAGGCCTTCGATGGCCTCAAGTACGAGCTTCTGCGTGATCGGCAGATCGAGGCCGAGCTCGACGTTCTCGTGCAGCTCTCGCCGGAGGGCGACCAGGCCGGGGGCGATGTCCGCGGCGTCGTCGGCGGTGGGCAGGTGGACGGAGGAGGCGACTGCCTCGGTGGGATCGGGAAGTGAGCTCATGATCCCTCAGTCTATGACTCCTGAGCTCAGGACGTCTGTTCCCGTCCGCCGTCCGGGCGGTACATCGAGTGGCTGAAGTGCTCGGCGATGCCTTCGATGCCGGGACTGAGCGACGGACCTTCGCCCTCGGCGATGACGAAGGTCATCGTCAGGTCCGCATCGTGGGTGATCGACAGGTGGATGTTCGTCCCGCCGATCCGCCTGAAGTGCTCGAGCACGAGCCCGCGCAGCCGGAAGGAGGGCGCACCGGAGCGGGCGGGCACCACCTCGGCGGACTGCCAGGGCAGCCAGCCGGGGAAGCCGATCGCCTTCTTCAGCGCCTCCTTCGCGGAGAACCGCGCGGCCAGGGAGGCATCGGTGCGGCGCTTGCCGTTGCGTTTGAGCTGTTCGGCAGGAGTCAGCAGCCGGTCGAGGAGTTCGGGCACGCGTTCGATGTGCTCGGCGAAGCGCGGCACATCGGCGATGTCGGTGCCGATTCCCAGAATGGCCATCGTCTCGTCCTTACTCGACGGTGACGGACTTCGCGAGGTTGCGCGGCTGGTCGACGTCGAGTCCCTTGGCCGTGGCCAGTTCCATCGCGAAGATCTGCAGCGGAACCGTCGTCAGCAGCGGAGCCATGAGCGTCGTGGTCTCCGGCACGGAGATGACCTCGGAGGCGAACTGGTCGACCTCTTCGTCTCCCTCCTCGGCGATGACGACGGTGTTCGCACCGCGGGCGCGGACCTCCTGGATGTTCGAGATGACCTTCGCGTGCAGCGAATCCCGGCCGCGCTTGGACGGCACGATGATGATGACGAGCTGGCCGTCGTCGATGAGTGCGATCGGTCCGTGCTTGAGCTCACCGGCGGCGAAGCCCTCGGCGTGGATGTAGGCGAGCTCCTTGAGCTTGAGCGCTCCCTCCATCGCCACCGGATAGCCGACGTGACGGCCGAGGAACAGCACCGAACCGACGTCCTGGTTGCGATCGGCCAGGGCGAGCACCTGCGATTTCGTCTCATCGAGGATGTGCTGGACCTTCTCGGGGATGGTCTGCAGCTCGGACAGGATGGTCGCGATCTCGTCGCGGAACTTGTTGCCGCGCAGCTGCGCGAGGTAGAGGCCGAGCAGGTAGCAGGCGACGACCTGGGACAGGAACGCCTTCGTCGAGGCGACGGCGATCTCCGGGCCGGCGTGAGTGTAGAGGGCGGCATCGGATTCGCGCGGAATCGTCGAGCCGAAGGTGTTGCAGATCGCGATGACCTTCGCGCCCTGCTGGCGGGCGTGGCGGACGGCCATGATCGTGTCCATCGTCTCGCCCGACTGCGAGATCGCCACGACGAGGGTCTTCTCGGTCACGACGGGGTCCCGGTAGCGGAACTCGTGCGCGAGTTCGACCTCGGTGGGGATGCGGCACCAGTGCTCGA
The DNA here is from genome assembly GCF_017808095.1 of Brevibacterium renqingii. NCBI lineage: Bacteria > Bacillati > Actinomycetota > Actinomycetes > Micrococcales > Brevibacteriaceae > Brevibacterium > Brevibacterium renqingii. Next base: position 437,380 of record NZ_JADBHG010000001.1, read on the forward strand.
TCGCGTACTTCGCGACCTGACCGGCGTAGGCGGCGGTGCCGCAGGCGATGACGACGATCTTGTCGACGGACTTCAGCACCGACTCATCGATGTGCATCTCGTCGAGGGTCAGTCGCCCCTCGGTGTCGAGACGACCGAGCAGCGTATCGGCGATGGCCTGCGGCTGGTCGTGGATCTCCTTGTCCATGAAGGAGGCGTAGCCGCCCTTCTCCGCGGCCGCGGTGTCCCAGTCGACCTCGAAGCGCTCACCCTTGACAGGGTTGCCCTGGGTGTCGGTGATCACGACCTCGTCCGGAGTGATCGTCACGACCTCGTCCTGGCCGATCTCAACGGCCGTGCGGGTGTAGTCGATGAAGGCGGCGACATCGGAGCCGAGGAAGTTCTCCCCCTCGCCGAGGCCGATGACCAGCGGCGAGTTGCGGCGGGCGGCCACGACCTGTCCCGGCGCGTCGGCGTGGACGGCGAGCAGGGTGAACGCGCCCTCGAGCTCGGTCGCGGTGATCCGCATCGCGGCGGTGAGGTCACCGGTCTCGCGGTAGTTCTTGGCCAGCTGGGCGGCGGCGACCTCGGTGTCGGTCTCGGAGAGGAACTCGACGCCCTCGGCGACGAGGTCCTTCTTCAGGTGCGCGAAGTTCTCGATGATGCCGTTGTGGATGAGCGCGAGCTTGCCGCCGTCGGCCAGGTGCGGGTGGGCATTGACGTCGGTGGGGCCGCCGTGGGTGGCCCACCGCGTGTGGCCGATGCCGGTCTGCGCGGCCGGCAGCGGGTTGGCCTCGATCTCCTCGGTCAGGGCGGAGAACTTCCCGGCCTTCTTCGCCGAGGCGAGCTCACCGTCAGCGGTGACGAGCGCGACCCCGGCCGAGTCGTAGCCGCGGTACTCGAGCCGCTTCAGGCCGCCGAGCACGACGTCGAGCGCCTGATGATCGGCATTGTCGATGGGGGCCTTGGATACATAGCCAACGATTCCACACATGAGGGAGATTTTACGCACTCGCGGCCGATCTCGCGCATTCCGGCGAGTCATGATCGCGGCAACGTGATCAACTGCACGCGGTGGGGCACCCGTCGGGCCCGGCCTCGGCCCGGGCGGACGGGGTCGCGGCCCGTGCGCGTCTCACGGGCCGCCTCGGCGAGGGAAGCGAACATGACGCATGACACAATGGGGCGCATGAGCACAGTCGACCCCCAGCTGGACCGCGCGCGCCGGCTCGCCGGACTCAGCCCTGCCCGTCGCAGCGAACCCGACTCGACGTCCCCGTTCTGGGAGTTCGACCGTGAGGTCTGGGGCACGCTCGCCCAGGCCACTCCCCTGCCGCTGAAGCAGCGCGACATCGAACGGCTGCGCGGCCTCGGCGATCGGATCAACCTCGACGAGGTGGCCCAGGTGTACCTGCCCCTGTCGCGCCTGCTCAACCTCTACGTCTCGGCCAGGCGCTCCAAACACGATATGACCCGGCAGTTCTTCTCGCCGCTGCACGAGCAGGGACTGGAGCCGCAGGACGCCAAGCGCACGCCCTTCGTCATCGGAGTGGCAGGCTCCGTGGCCGTCGGGAAGTCGACGACCGCACGCGTGCTGCGCGAACTGCTCGCCCGGTGGCCCGACACTCCCCGCGTCGAACTCATCACCACCGACGGGTTCCTCTACCCCAATGCCGAGCTCGCCCGCCGCCGCCTGACCGGCCGGAAGGGATTCCCCGAATCCTATGACCGGCGCAAACTGCTCAAGTTCATCTCCGCCGTCAAGGCCGGCTCCCCGGAAGTCCGAGCCCCCGTGTACTCCCACCACACCTACGACATCGTCCCCGGCGCCGAGGTGGTCGTCCGCTCCCCCGATGTCCTCATCGTCGAAGGCCTCAACGTCCTGCAGCCCGCACGCCCCCGCCAGGACGGCACCGTGGGGCTGGCGATCAGCGACTACTTCGACTTCTCCGTCTACGTCGACGCCCGCTCCCGGGACATCAAGCAGTGGTACGTCTCCCGCTTCCTCAAGCTCAAGCACGGTGCGTTCCAGGACGAGGACTCCTACTTCCACCGCTACTCACAGCTCGACGACGACGAAGCCGTCACCCTGGCCACGGAGATCTGGGACTCCATCAACTTCCCGAACCTGCGCGAGAACGTCCAGCCCAGCCGCGGCCGGGCCGACCTCGTGCTCCACAAGTCCGCCGATCACACGATCCGGAAGGTCCAGCTGCGCAAGCTGTGAGCGAGGTCGCGCAGCCGGCGAGGAAATAGTTTCACTCCAGAAACAGTTGCACTGTGTGCACTGTTGTTCTCTCCCTTGGAGAGTCACCCGCCTTCAGCGGCGACCGGATGCGGGCGATCCTCGCATCGACACGGCTGAGACCCGTGCCTGCTCGGTCGCTTCGGCACCAGAAAGGGACCGGCTATGAGTATGCCCTCCGCGCACCGTGTGATGTACTCCTCGGTCAAGAACCAGAAGACGCCGCAGACGACCATCCAACCGGGCATCTACCGCAGGATCGCCGCGTACGCGACGCGGCACAAGCGCAAGCTCATCGTCTTCCTCATCCTCTCCGTCCTCACCGCCGGCATCGGCGTGCTCAACCCGGTGCTCGCCGGCGACGTCGTCAACGCGATCACCGGCGGCGGGCCTGTGGCCACAGTGGTGTGGCTGGCCGTGGCGATCGGCGGTCTGGCCATCGCCGATGCCGCGATCTCGATCACGAACAGGTACCTGTCCTCCCGCATCGGTGAGGGGCTGATCTTCGATCTGCGCACGGCGGTGTACGACCACGTCCAGTCGATGCCGATCGCCTTCTTCAACCGCACCCGCACCGGCGCTCTGGTCTCCCGGCTCAACACCGATGTCATCGGCGCCCAGCGGGCGTTCTCGAACACCCTGTCCGGAATCGTGTCGAACTTCGTGTCCCTGGCACTGACCGTGGGCGTCATGGTCACGATCTCCTGGCAGGTGACCGTGATGTCGATCCTGCTGCTGCCCCTGTTCATCATTCCCACCCGCCTGCTCAGCGGGAAGCTCGCCGCTCTGCAGTTCGAAGCTGCGAACAACTCCGCAGACATGTCGACGCGGATGACCGAGAGGTTCTCAGCCGCCGGTGCCACACTGATCAAACTCTTCGGCAATCCCCGCAAGGAGAATGAGGAGTTCGCCGACCGTGCCGGACAGGTCCGCGACATCGGGGTGAAGGTCGCAATGCTGCAGTCGACGTTCGTGTCCTCGCTGACGTTGGTCTCCGCCTTGGCGCTTGCCCTGGTCTACGGCGTCGGCGGTGCGCAGGCCGTGCTCGGCAACCTCAACGCGGGTCAGGTCGTGACCCTGGCGCTGCTGCTGACCAGGCTCTACACTCCCCTGACGATGCTCGCCAATGCCCGCCTGGACATCCAGAGCGCGGTCGTATCGTTCCAGCGCGTGTTCGAGATCCTCGACCTCGTGCCGTACTTCAAAGAACCCGAGAAGCCGCGACGTCTGCCTGCCAGCGGTCTCGATGTGGTCTTCGATCACGTCGACTTCGCCTACCCCAGTGCCGAACAGGTCAGTCTGGCCAGCCTCGAAGACGTCTCCGTGCTCGATTCCCGAGGCGGCGACGAGGTCATCCATGATCTGAGCTTCACGATTCCCGCCGGGCACACCGTCGCCCTCGTCGGTTCCTCGGGGGCGGGGAAATCGACGATCGCTTCCCTGCTGCCGCGCCTCTACGACGTCACCGGCGGCACGATCAGCATCGGCGGAGTCGATGTGCGGGATCTGTCGTTCGCCGATCTGCGCGAGGCCGTCGGCGTCGTCACCCAGGACGGTCACGTCTTCCATGAGTCGATCCGTGCCAACCTCGCCCTCGTCAACCCCGACGCGACCGAGGGGCAGATGCGCGACGCGATCGACCGGGCGCAGCTGACAAGCGTCATCGACGCTCTGCCCGATGGTCTGGACACCGTCGTCGGAGAGCGCGGCTACCGTCTGTCGGGAGGCGAGCGTCAGCGCCTGACGATCGCACGCATGCTGCTGGCATCCCCGGAGATCGTCGTCCTCGACGAGGCCACCTCGGCGCTGGATTCGACGAACGAGGCGGCGATCCAGCAGGCCCTGGCTCAGGCGATGCACGGCCGCACGGCCCTGGTCATCGCGCACCGGCTCTCAACGATCCGGCAGGCCGACACGATCCTCGTCATCGAAGCCGGGCGCATCATCGAGTCCGGTTCCCACGATGAGCTCGTCGGCCGCGGCGGCCGCTACTCCGAGCTCTACGCCACCCAGTTCGCCTCGAGCTGAGCTCCCGGACCGACGCCGCAGCCTCGGTTACGCCGGGCTTTCGTGAGGTTCGTTGCGATCTTCCCCGTCTTCAGGGCGACCACTACGCTGACCGCATGATTGTGCGCGTGATGGGGCGCGTGGAGGTACTCCATGATGGTGTGGCCCGAGGGGTGCAGGGGCGCACGCAGCGGGCCCTTCTGTCTCTGTTGGTTCTCCGGCTCCGAGTGTGGACGCCGGCCTCGCTCATGGTTGAAGCACTGTGGCCAGGCGATCAGTCCGAGCGTGCCTTCACTCGCCTGCACGTCCAGATCCACCGACTGCGCCGCCAGCTGGGACACGGTGTCCTCATCAATTCGGCCAGCGGCTACCGACTCGATCTCACCACGGAGGCCATCGACGCGTGGCACTTCGAACACAGTGCCCGCTCCGCCCTCACCGAGGCCGCGCCCACCCACGATGTCGGCGCCCTCCGACGACTCGAGGCGGCGGCATCGCAGTGGGACGGTGAGCCGTTTCCCGGTGTCGAACTCCCAGACACCGTGACGTGGCAGTCCGCACTGGCAGACCTGTACACGCGAGTGCAGGTCAAACGCGCCGAGGTCCATTTGGAGCTCGGCGACGGACACGCGGCGCTCGATCTGGCCACACAGCTGTCACACGAGCAGCCGGAGAACGAACGCGCACAGGTTCTGCGGATGTCGGCCCTGCAGCAGACGGGCCGGGATTCGGAACTGCCCCGAGCCTTCGGCGAAGTCAACCGCGCCCTGACCGATCTGGGACTGGAGCCGGGGCCGGACCTGCTGGCCGCCCAACGGGTCCTGGCCTGCAGCCGGGAGGCGGAGATCCGATCCGAACTCGCAATCGTCGATCCTGCCGGAGACCTGACTCCGCGCAGCGACGACGAGGCCGACCCGTCGATGCGCGGGACGGTGCTGCGCCGCGAGCTCGCCTACATCCTCATGGGCAAGGGACGCCACAGCGAGGCGCTGTCGCTGCTGGAGCGCCTGGAGGCCCTCCACTCCGGGCTCGGGCATGAGAACCTGTGCGCGCTCCTGTTGCGAGACATGGTCGCGGTCATGGGGCTGACCGGGGATCTGCGCCGCGCCCTGCGACTCCTCGGTGAGGCGTCGAGACTCGACGAGCGAACGACCGGAACCGATGCGATGCTGCGTATCGTCCGGGCCCTCGTCCTCACCCACATGCGTCGGCTCCGCCGCGCCGAGGATTCGCTGACGGCCTCCGGCGAACCCGTCGGTGCGCGCTCCCGACAGCTCATGTGGTGGCGGGTTCGCAGTCAGATCGACAGGCGGGCCGGTCGGCCCCGCGATGCCGTGGCCGGAGCGCTCAGAGCCTGGGACATCGGCAGAGAGGCCGGCACCGAGGTCGACCTCGGCCCGGTTCTGCTCGACGTCGCCTGCTCGATGCGCGATGCCGCCGATACCGACTGCTTCGACTGGTACCGAACCGTGCTCAGGCACGCTCATGACGCGGTGCGCGTGCCCCTGGCTGCGAGCGCGCATGCGTCGATGGCCAAGGCCCATCTGCTGTGGGGCAGCCAGGAGACGGCGGCCGTGCACGCACGTGCGGGGCTCGAGCTTGCGCAGCGGTCGGGATGCTGGCTGTTCGCCGGCCGGGCCGCCGCTCGCCTCGCCGAGGCGGAGGAGCACTTGGGTGAGACCTCCTCCGCCCTTCACCACCGGTATGAGGCACAGTCCTTCTACCGCCGCATCGACTTCCCCGCGCCGATCGGGTTCGGCAGCGGATCGGAGGCCGATGCGGTGCTCACGACTGCGCCGGCGGCACGGGGTGATTGGCCGCGAACACGTTCCCGGGATCGTAGGCGCTCTTGACGCAGGTGAGCGTCAGCCATTCGCGCTCCCCGTAGTTGTCACCGACATCGACCGGAGCCTCGGCGAAGTTGAGGTATCGGCGTCCGGTGCTCCAGGGCGACAGGCTTCGGACGAGTTCGGCGGCGTCCATCCGTCCGCGGGCTTCGTTCTCGGGAGTGTCTGCGATCGCCGCGGCGAAGAGCAGGAGGCTGCCGTCCAGGCGACTGAGCGCACCGCCGTCCGGATGTCTGCGCGCCAGGGCTCCCCCGAGCTGTCGCAGCTCGGCCGAGAGCAGGGAGTGCTCGGTGCCGGGCCCGGCCCGGGCGAGGAACGCATCGACGGCTTCATCAGTCAGTCGTCCCAACAGGGCCGTGTTCGCGGTGACCGGAGTCGGGCCCAGGGGGTCCATGTGGAGTCGTGCGATCGAGCTGGGCGGCACCTGCGCGAAGGTGTCGACTCGCGGCGACAGCTGCCTGAGAGGAGCAAGGATGCTCGCCGCACGGCCTTCGTCGGCCAGAACGGCGCCGTCCATGCAGACGACCGGACGGCCGCCCACTTCTTCGGGGATGTCCGGGGACTGAGGGAGGTTGAGGATGCGCATCGACGTGGTGATCTCCTTGGGGGCCTCAGGAGCCCATTCGGCCCAGGCGCGCACGACCCTTTCGGCATCGTCGATGTCCCAGACCATCATTCCCGCATGCACGGTGGCCAGTGGGTAGAGCGAGAACTCGAAGGAGGTGACGATGCCGAAGCTGCCGCCTCCGCCGCGCAGGGCCCAGAACAGGCTCTGATGCTGTGTGCGGTCCGCGCGGACCAGTTCGCCGTCGGCCAGGACGATCTCCACGGCGGTGAGACTGCTGGTGGCCATTCCCAGTCTGCGCGCGTACAGGAAGATCCCACCGCCGAGCAGGTATCCGCCCACTCCGACGTCGGGCGAGGATCCGTGCAGGCAGGCCAGTCCATGAGCCCCGGCGGCATCGATGACGTCACCCCACAGAGCCCCTCCCTGCACCTTCGCCATGGCGGCGGACGGATCGACCTCGACCGCGGTCATGGACGAGAGCTTGAGCAGGACGGTCGATGCGAGGTCATGTTGGACCAGCGGGCCTGCGTTGTGGCCTGTGCTCACCGGAGCGACCTTCAGCCCGAGCTCTCGCGACGCGGTGACGACGGCGGAGACCTCGGCGGGGGTGGTCGGTTCCGCGATCGCTGCGGGGGCCAGATCGACGGCGGTGTTCCACAGTCTTCTGGCCTCATCGTACCCGGGATCGCCGGGGAGATGGATCGTCACCGGCCCGACGATCGCGGCGAGTTCGGCGGCGGAATCGGTCGTATCCTCACCTACGGTGTCGGTGAGGACCGGCTGGGATTGCAGAGTCATGGATCTCCGATCGTTGGAAGATGTGAGGGTTTCGTTCCAACGACGTTCGACTCATCCGCCGTTGGATGTGTCGATGCTCCCAGCCTGCGCTTACATCTGACTTACCCCGACCCCGAGCGGCGGAGCGCGCTAGAGCGCCAGATGCTCCTTGACCGTGGCGGCGAGTCGCTCGGCCTGGGCCGAGGCGGTGTCCTCGGTGGCCGCCTCGACCATGACGCGGATGAGCGGTTCGGTGCCCGAAGCGCGCAGCAGCACCCGACCGGTGTCGGCGAGCTCGGCCTCGACGGCAGCGACCTCGGCGGCGACCTGCGGATGATCGAACCCGTGCTTGTCCACGCCCTTGACGTTGACGAGGGCCTGCGGCAGCTGCGGGATCTCGGCGGCGAGGTCGGCCAGGGTGCGTTTGGCATCGGCCATGCGCTTCATCAGGTGCAGAGCCGTCTGCACACCGTCTCCGGTCGTGCCGTGGTCGAGCATGAGCACATGGCCGGACTGCTCGCCTCCGAGGACGTAGCCGTCGGCGAGCATCCGCTCGAGCACGTAGCGATCACCGACGGACGTCTGCACGGTCGCGATGCCGTACCTGTCCATCGCCTGCTTGAGACCGAGGTTCGACATGACGGTGGTGACGAGGGTGTTGCCCTTGAGTTCGCCGAGCTCCTTGAGCCCGATCGCGAGGATGCCCATGACCTGATCGCCGTTGACGACACGTCCCCGGGAGTCCACTGCCAGGCAGCGGTCGGCATCGCCGTCGAAGGCCACGCCGAGGTCCGACTGGGTTTCGACGACGAGGCGCTGCAGCGGTTCGAGGTGAGTCGAGCCGACTCCGTCATTGATGTTGAAGCCGTCGGGCTCGGCGGCGGAGACGATCACCTCGGCGCCGGCCTGACGCAGAGCGGCCGGACCGACGATGGATGCGGCACCGTGGGCGCAGTCGACGACGACCTTGAGGCCGGACAGCGGACGTGTCCCCTCGGCGCCGAGGGAGGCCACGAGGTGCTCGGTGTACTCATCGGCGGCGGCCGGGTAGCGGGAGATGTGCCCGACGGATTCACCGATCGGGCGCTCCCACTCCTCGTCGAAGATCGCGAGGATCTCGTCCTCGATCGCGTCGTCGAGCTTCGTGCCGCCGGCGGCGAAGAACTTGATGCCGTTGTCGGGCATCGGGTTGTGCGAGGCGGAGATGACGACGCCGAAGGCGGCACCGGTGTCCTTGACCACCTGGGCGATGCCCGGGGTCGGCAGCATCCCGGCATCGAGCACGTCGACCCCGGTCGAGGCGATGCCGGCGCTGAGCGCGGCGGAGAGGAATTCGCCGGATACACGCGTGTCACGCCCGACGACCGCGAAGGGTCGCCTCTCGCCCGTCCAGCCGCGGCTGAGCACGCGTGATCCTGCGACGGAGAGCTGCAGCGCCAATTTCGCCGTGATGTCGCGATTGGCCAGACCGCGCACTCCGTCGGTGCCGAATAGTCGGGACATGTGGGGTTCCTTTCGTTTGTCGGAGTCGATCTTAGTCGATTCCCGCGCCGAGTCCGGATATGACGAAAGCGGCCCCGAACCAGGTTCGGGGCCGCTTTCGCACGTTCGTCGAACTGAACTGTCGATGACTGCGACTCAGTGGCAGACCAGCCGCAGCTTCTCGAACAGGTCGATCAGCGCTTCGAGAACTGAGGTGCCTTGCGGGCCTTCTTGAGACCGGCCTTCTTGCGCTCGGGGACGCGAGCGTCGCGGCTCAGGTAACCGGCCTTCTTCAGCTCGGCGCGGTTGGACTCCGCGTCGATCTGGTTGAGCGAGCGAGCCACGCCCAGGCGGACGGCGCCGGCCTGTCCGGAGGGTCCACCGCCGGAGATCCGCACGACGACGTCGAAACGTCCGTTCAGGTCCAGCAGGGTGAAGGGCTCGTTGACGAGCTGCTGGTGCAGCTTGTTCGGGAAGTACTCTTCGAGAGTACGGCCGTTGATGGTCCACTCGCCGGTGCCCGGGATGAGGCGGACGCGAGCAACGGCCTGCTTGCGGCGGCCCACTCCGTTGCCGGGAGCGGTCAGGGACTGTCCGCGTCCACCGGCGGTGCTTTCGCCCAGGCCGGCAGATGCGGGAGTCTCGGAAGTGTATTCGGTCGCGATCTCTTCGTCGACAACGTCGGTCGCGTTAGTGGTGTCAGCCACGGTTCTCCTCGGGATGTCTAGGGCTCAGGCGCTTACTGCGCGACCTGGCTGAGTTCGTACGGCTGCGGATTCTGAGCGGCGTGCGGGTGCTCGGCACCTGCGTAGACCTTCAGCTTCTGCATCTGGGCACGTCCGAGACGATTCTTCGGAACCATGCCGGCGACAGCCTTCTCGACTGCACGCTCGGGATGGGTGGCGAGAAGCTCGGCGTAGTTCACGCTCTTGAGGCCACCGGGGTATCCGGAGTGGCGGTAAGCGCGCTTCTTCTCGAGCTTCGCACCGGTCAGCGCGACCTTGTCGGCGTTGATGATGATGACGAAGTCGCCGGTGTCGACATTCGGAGCAAAAGTGGTCTTGTGCTTGCCGCGCAGGAGGCGTGCAACCTGCGAAGCAAGGCGACCGAGCACCTGGTCAGTGGCGTCGATGACGTGCCACTGGCGCTCGATGTCACCGGGCTTGGGTGTGTACGTACGCAAAAGTAGCCTTCTTTTCGTATCTTCTTCAAATGCAGCGCCGGGTCCCGGGCGGGTCGTGAGTCCACTGGGCCTCGAGCACTGGTTGTCTTCAATCGGATGAGCCTGCCAACGCCTTCCCCTCACCTACGGGCCTGCAACGCATGAGGCTATGTAAGGGAGTGCGACAGACACACACAACGACAATCAAATATACACGCCCATTGAGTCGGGGAGCAAACGCTCAGAGCGGTCTCAGGACGGGGTGGGACCGAGCCGATACCATTGTGCTGTGCCGACTCTCTCCAGCCTGCCCTCACGACTTCCCACATTCAGAATCCTGGTGCTGGGTCTCCTGGTCGGGCTCCTGACGGCGGGACTCGGACTCGCCCCCGCCTCGGCGGACGGCACGGAGCAGATCCCCGAGGAGGCCGGAGCCCCGGACGGGAAGACGATCGTCTTCGGCATCCCCGGTCTGACCATCAACGATATCGACCGCGAACGCACACCGCACCTCTTCCGTCTGCTCTCCGAGGGCGCCGCCGCCAATCTCAATGTGCGCACGATCGGCTCGGCCACCTGCCCCGCATCGGGCTGGCTGTCCTTCGGCGCCGGTGCCCGCGCCGAGGCCGGCCCCTCCCCCGCCGCCGAGGCGGCCGACGAAGAGGACACGGCCCGCTGCCCGACGATGATCGCGCCCACCACGGACCTCGACGGCGACGCCCCCGACTCCGATGAGGGAGCCGCCGAGCCGACCGACGAGGACGAGACCGGCGAGAAGAGTGACGAAACTCATGCGCAGGGCTCGGCTGCCGGAGCGACCACGGCCCGGATCGAAGGCTTCGATGCTGTCAAGGAGCCCAACATCGGCTCGGGCTACTCCGTCGACTACGGCATGCTCGCTCGCGCCGTGGCGGAATACGGCCAGGACGCATCGGAGGGCAAAATGGCCCGGCAGGAGGGCCGGGGCCTCGAGTCGTGCGTCGCCGCTGAAGGCCCCGGAGCCGCCTATGCCGCCGCCGATGAGCACGGCGTGGTCGCGAACTATGCCGACGATGCGATCGCCACGGACTGCCGGCTCGGCCTCGTCGACCTCGGGGCGATCGGGATCCGGTCCTGGCTGTTCAACCCGATCCCGAGCTACTCCTACACCGTTCCGTCCGACTTCGACCGTGAGGACCGGGTCGCCGAGGCCGACCGCCGCCTCGGTGACCGGCTCCAGGAGGTGCAGGAGAACGCGAAGGAGGGTGCCGGTGAGCCCACGATCATCGTCGCCGGCCTCGGCGACAGCTCGGGCCTGCCCCAGCTGCGCGCCTTCATCGCCGCCGGCCCCGGCTTCGAACCCGGCTCCCTGTCCTCGACGACGACCCGCACCCCCGGTCTGCTGCAGCTGACGGACCTGGCCCCAGGGATCCTCGACCTCCTCGATGTGCCGGCCCCCGGGGCGGTCGGCTTCGAACAGACCCCGACCGAGGACGATCCCCAGCAGCGCATCGACGATCTCGTCGCCGATGCGCAGAAGTCGACGACGATCTACGAACACCTGTCGACGTTCTCCGTGACGTTGGACATCGTCTTCTACTCCCTCTTCCTCGCCTGCGCTCTGCTGCTGAGCAGGTCGGTCCTCGGCCGCCGAGGCGGGGCCACCCTGGCGCCGCTCGTCCACAGATTCCTCGGCTGGGCTTCGCTGGCGATCGCGACCCTGCCCATGGGCGCGTTCCTCGCCGGGCTCCTCCCCTGGTCACGGATGTCTCAGCCGGACCTCGGTCTGCTCCTGTCCGTGCTCGGCACCGCCGCCGCGCAGTTCGCTCTCGCGCTGATCCCTCCGTGGGGACGGACGTGGCGCGGGCGCGTGGGCGCGCTGACGTTGACGAACCTGCTCGTCCTGTCCATCGATCTGGCGACCGGTTCGCACCTGCAGGCGAACTCGCTGCTCGGCTACAACCCGATCGTCGGCGGCCGCTACTACGGTCTGGGCAATCAGGGAGCGGCGATCTTCATCGTCAGCCTCTTCGTCTTCCTGGGCTTCGTGATCTCCTGGCTGCGGACGCGCGGTCATCGCAGGGCCGTGATCGTCCTGCCCGTGGTCGTCGGCCTGCTCGCCGTGTTCGTCTCCGGCAATCCCTCGTGGGGGGCGAAGTTCGGCGGCACGATCGCCATCCTCGCCGGGCTCATGGTGCTTCTGGCGCTCCTGACGAAGGTCCGGCTGTCGATCCTCCGGCTGGGTCTCATCGGCCTGGCCTCCCTGACCGTGCTCATCGGCATCGCCTTCCTCGACTGGCTGCGCGCTCCGGGGGCGCGGTCCCACTTCGGCACCTTCTTCGACCAGATCGTCACGGGCGAGGCCCTGCAGGTGATCGGACGGAAGCTCGGGGCGAACCTCCACATCATCCAGATCAACCCCGCTCTGGCCATCGTCACTCCGCTAGCCGTCATCGCCGTCCTGTTCTTCCTGCGCTACCTGCTCCACCTCCCCCGCGTGAGTGCTGACAGCCGCACGGGACGACTCGTCAACAAGTGGCGGGGCAAGCTGCCTCAGGTATTCACCGACGCCGACCTCCACTTCGGGTTCCTCGCCGCGGCCACCGGCCTCGGCGTCGGACTCGTGCTCACCGACTCCGGCGTCGCCGTGCCCTCGACCGGAGCCATGGTGCTCCTGCCCTACCTGCTGGCATTGAGCGCCGAGCACGCCGAGGACACCGTGGCGCCGTCGGAGACCGGCACCGACGCCGAGGAGGTGCGCCCATGAGAGGTTCTGCGCTCTCCACCGCCGCTCGCGTTCTCCTCAGCGTCCTGGCCCTCACCCTCGTCGTCCTCGGTCTGCCGCAGGCGGTGCATGCCGCTGCGAGCTCGCCATCAGGGCATTCGGACCGGTCAGCTGACTCAGCGGATCGGGGCGAAGATCCGTCGGGTCAGGGCGTGGTTTCGATCAACGTCTCCGGGTTCAGCTTCGAGGACCTCGATCCGCGCATCACCCCGAATCTGTGGGTGGTGATGAAGAACGCGCAGATCGGCACGATCACGCCCCGCAGCGTGCGGTCGACCAGCTGCCCGGTCGACGGCTGGCTGGGGCTGGGGTCCGGCCGGAGGGCCGCCGACGAGCCCCGGGACGAGTGCCGCAGGCCGGCCCCGCCGATGGACGGATGGGTTGCCGACTGGGACGTCTACGCCCAAGTCGCACGCAGTGACAACTACGATGCCTCCCTCGGAGCGCTCGCCGAGGCGGTTCCTGACATCCGCTCCTTCGGCGCCGGGGCCGCGATCGCCGCTGCCAGCCCCTCCGGTCATGTGGAGAACTGGTCCCCCGTCGGCTCGGATCTGGGCGCCCAGGTGGCGAAGTCCTCCGCACACGATGAGCTCACCCTCGTCGATCTCGGCAACACCGCCGCCGACGGCTATTCGCTCAAGCAGCTCGACCGGCAGGTCGGGGACATCCTCGAATCGACGGGGTGGATGAGCGACGAACGCCAGGGCCGCCTCGGCGAGGGCCGCACCCCCGTGGTGTTCTCCTCCATCGCCGACGGCGCGCACGAGGGTTCGTCGATGCAGGCGACGATGATGCTGCGGCCCGGGCAGCCTCCGGGCCTGCTGACCTCGCCGTCGACGCGTCAGCCGGGTCTGGTGCAGGTGCCCGATCTCGCCCCCACCCTGGTGGAGCTCTCCGGAGCCGAGGAGATGGACAATGCCGCCGGAGCCCCGATGACCTCGACCTCGAGCGGGTCCGACTGGAAGGCGCGCTATCAGGCCGTGCTCGATCGGCAGGTGGCCGTGAAGACGCAGAGCGACCTGTCCACGTGGTTCTTCCCCGTGGTCGCCTCATTGATGGTGGGGCTCCTCGCTTCGGCCTGGTTCCTGCGGAAGAACCATCGACAGCTCGTCCATTCCGGGGCCTACCGCCTCGGTGTCGTCTTCGCAGCGATGCCGATCTCGACCTATCTGGTCAACACCGTGCCATGGGAGCGGGCGACGAATCCCGACATCGCGATGCTCGGGGCCCTCGGTGGATGGGCGCTCCTGCTCGGTGCGCTGGCGCTGCTCGGGCCGTGGCGCAGACACAAGTTCGGCCCCGTCCTCTTCGTCTCGGTCGTCACCGTCGGCGTGCTCGCCTATGACGTCGTCACCGGCTCCCAGCTGCAGATGTCGACCCTGCTCGGCGAGCCGCTGCTCATCGCGTCCCGGTTCTACGGAATCGGCAACTCGGCGCTGGCGCTCTACTGCTGCGCGCTGCTGCTGGCCGTGGCCGGCTTCGCCTCTTTGGTTGCCAAGCCACTCCACCGCATCCTCATCGTCACACTGCCGGTGATCGTGTCCTGCGTCCTGCTGGCCGCACCGGGATTGGGCACGAAGTTCGGCTCCGTGCCGACGCTCATCATCGGTGTGACCTATCTGGTCCTCGCCGTCGCGAGCATCCGCTTCTCCCTCAAGCGGCTGGGCTTGACGGTGGGCATCGCCGGCTTCGTCATGCTCGCCGTGCTCTTCCTCGACTGGCTGCGCCCGCCCGAGCAGCGCACACACTTCGGACGCTTCTTCGACTCGATCATCAGCGGAGAGGCGCTGAACGTGCTCGCCCGCAAGATCGGCATGAACATCGACATCCTCACTCAGTCCTGGATGACCTTGGTGCTGCCGCTCATCATCGTCGCAGTCTTCTGGGCGGCGCTCGACCCCGCGCGCTTCGGCCTGCGGGGGCTCCAGGACGCCTACCGGCGGATTCCGCTCCTGCGCGCGGCGATGATCAGCCTGGCGATCCTGCTGGGAGTCGGCACGCTCATCAACGACTCGGGCATCGTGGTCCCGGCGGTCGGCATCCTCTTCCTCGTGCCGGTCCTCACCCACCTGGAGACCTTCACGGCGCCGCTGCCGCCGACGGGTGGCGACGACGAGCTGGCAGATGCTGCTGAGGACGCTGTCGCTGCGGACGGTTCAGGTACTGCCCGCGCATCGCGGGAGCTTTCTGCGGCTGCGGATGAATCGCCTGCCGACGGATCTCACCGATAGCAGCGGCACCGACAAGCTGCATCCCTCACCTTTCGCGGCTTCCCGCACCGTTCGTGACACTTCAGCGGCGCAGCGCCTCGTCGCACCGGTGCACCGCTCTGACATGCAGCTGACTGTAGGCGAAGGCGCTGACGGTGAGGGATGCTCAGTCGAGGCCCTGACGGTGAGGGATGCTCAGTCGAAGGCGCTGACGGTGAGGGATGCCCGGGCGAGGAGCTGCCGGCAGCGAAGGTTCCACACAGCGCAGAGGCGTACTCTCCGACCCCGCCTGTCCGCCGTCGACTCAGATGCTGATCCTGCGACGACGGACCACTGTGATGGCTGTGCCGCCGGCGACGATGAGCGCGAGAGCCGCGGCGACGACATTGAACGTCTCGAAGCCGGTGCGCGGCAGATCGCTGCCGTCCCCCGAACCACTCGCGTTCGAAGCGGATCCGTCCGCCTCACCGCCGTCGGCCGCAGCGTCTGCCCCCTCGGCGGCGTTCGCACCACCATCATCAGCCGAACCATCCGCGCCGGCCGCACTGTCACCACCGTCCGCGGCACCGCCATCGGCCGCTCCATCATCACCGGCGGAGGCCCCGGCGTCCTCGGACACGGCAGCGGTGGCCGCGAACTCGTGTGCGATCGGCAGCGGGTTGTCGTCCCACCACGGGCCTTCGGCGTTCGCCTGCACACCGACCGTGACAGTCACGTCTCCCGAGGCATCCTCCGGCGCGGTCACCGTCACCGAGGTCTCGCTCTCCCCCGCCGCGATCGAATCGAGGGTGATCGTCGCCGCAGTCGCCTCGGTGCTCACCTCGGGAGCCTTCGCGGAAGCCGACTGGGACGAAGCCCCGGCTGCCTCGGCGGCGAATCCCTCGGGCACGTCGACGCTGACGTCGATCGGGCCGGCGACCTCAGACTTCGCATTCGTCTTGAGCTCGAAGACAGCGCTTTCACCGGGAGCGATGTTCTTAGGACCGGTCAGCTCGGCGGTGAGATCGCCCTTGTCGATGACGTCTTCGGCCAGGTCGGCCTGGCGTTCGTTCTCATCCGGCGCCACAGGCGTGTTCTTCTCGAAGTAGGACACCCAGGTGTCGAAGTCGGTCAGTCCCGACTGTTCGAAATCACCCTTGGCGAAGGAGGAGAAGTTGTCACCGCCGGCGGCGAGGAAGCTCAGGGTGGCGACCCGGTAGTCCGCGTTCGGATCGACCTCCTGACCGTTGACCTCGACTGACTTCACGTGCTCGCCCCTCTCAGCGTTCGAATCGTAGACGACGTCGAGTTCGTCGGAGATGCCCAGATGGAGGAACGCGTTGCGTGCGCCTTCGGGCTGCCACTGCTCCTCGAAGAGTCCGATGACGTCTTCGCCTTTCATCGTCACCACGCCGTGGTCATTGGCGAACGGCAGCACCTCGTTGAGCTCAGCAGCCGTGACCTCGCACTTCTCCTCTTCGCCGTAGATGTGATCGCAGAGGAGGTCGGTGCGCAGACCGCCGGGGTTCGTGATGCCGAAGTCGGCCCCGGGCAGCTGCGAGTCCTCGACGCCGTCCTTGAGCGCATCCGCGACGAGGTTGCCCAGCGTGGACTCGGCACCGCGGTCCTCGTTGCCGTCCGTCTCGGCGCGGGTGATGTCTTCGGTGATCTTGCCGTGGACGACGGAGCCGGGTCCCTTGGCCGCTTCGTCAGCGTCCGCGATGATCTTCTCGACCTCGTCGACGACGGGAGAGTCGTAGCTCTTGTCCTCGGTGTCGATGAGTTCGGCCGTGTCCGTCGTCCAGTTGCCCTCCCCGTCGGCGGTGAGCTGGACCTGACCGACGTATTCGCCGTAGTTGCCGGCCCCGAGGACCGGACGGGTCCGGTCCGCGTCACCTGGGACCGGCGCTTCGAAGCTGTACGGCAGGTGGGTGTGGCCGGTGAACAGCACGTCGATCGAGGCGTCGGCCTTCGTCACGAGCTTCTCGAACTCGGCGTTCGAGGCTTTCGCGTCCTCGAGGTTCTCGGTCGAGGACGCGCCGAGGTGCGCCTCGACGACCGTCATGTCCGGCTGTTCGTCTGCCGGGAGCTCCTCGATCTCGTCGGCGACCCGGTTGACCGCGTCGGTGGGGTCTCCGAACTCGATATCGGCGATCCCGGCCGGTGAGACGAGGGTTGCGGTCTCCTTCGTCACGACGCCGATGACGGCGACCTTGACCTCGCCGACGTCGACGATCGTGTATTCGTCGAGGCCGTCGGCGACGTTCTGCGAGCCCTTGTCGTAGACGTTCGCGGCGAGGTAGGGGAAGTCGGCCTCGTCGACGACGCGTCCGGTGAGGTCGGCGAGGCCGCGATCGAATTCGTGGTTGCCCACCGCCGAGGCCTGGACGCCGATCGCGTTGAGCACGTCGATTGTCGGAGTGTCCTTCGCCGAGGACGAGTTGTAGGGTGAGGCGCCGATGTTGTCACCGGCCGACAGCATGCCCGTGTCGCCCTTCTCGGCGAAGGCCGCACGCTCCTCTTCGACGACCGAGGCGACCTGGGTGCCGGCGTCGGAGATGCGACCGTGGAAGTCGGTGATGTTGAGCAGCTGCACCTGGGTGCCGGATGCGGCGGCCTGCGCGGAGGATTCGTCAGCGCTGTTCGCGTCATTGTGCGAGTCGCCGGCTCCAGTCGCGGAGGACTGCCCCTCGCCGAGGCCGGGCCCGGCGACGGCCGGTGAGAGACCGGGCAGAGTCAGCATCGACACCGCCGCTCCTGCGGCCAACACCTTCGACACAAGCTTGGACATGTATTCAGTTCCTTCGGTTATTCATCAGGCACACATCAACGGTGACGAGGAGCGGGAGACGGTTCCGTCCCGCAGTGCCGATGCGAACTCAGGGTTACCTGAGTGACAATCTACACAGGATTCTCACATCTGGAAAGGGGGATTCTCTCATAATCACGACATGCGTGATGAAGTGGCGCGCCTACTCGCGGTCGCGGCGGGCCATGGTCTGGGCCGCACGGGCGGCGTACTCCTCCGGTGCCGGGTAGCCGACCTCGGTGAGCACGAGGCCCTCGGCGGGGGTGACGAACATGGGCACGTCGGGGGCGAGGCCGGCGTCGGCCTCGGCGATGAGCTCCGCGGGTCGGGTGATCGCCCAGTTGCCGGAGCCGACCTTGATCAGCCCGCCGACGAGCGCGCGGACCATATGGTGGCAGAAGGCATCGGCGCGCAGGTCGATGGTGATCACCGCGTCCTGGTCGCGGACGACCCGCAGCTCGTGGAGGGTGCGGATCGTCGTCGCGCCCTCGCGCGGTTTGCAGAAGGGCAGGAAGTCATGCAGCCCCTGCACCTCGGCGGCGGATTCGGCCATGGCTTCGGCGTCGAGTTCGCCCTTGTGCCGGGGAGTGACGGCGGTCAGCAGCGGATCGATGAATGACCGATGATCGGCCAGACGGTACTGATAGGACCGCCACAGTGCGGAGAACCGGGCGTCGAAGGTCTCGGGCACCTCGGTCACGGCGTGGATGACGATGTCGGAGAAGCCGTCGGCGCCGAGCACTCCGCGCAGACGCGAGAGCAGAGCCACCTCGGCGGAGCGGTTCGATCGGCCGATGAGCTTGGCCATCGCATCGGCGCTCAGGTCGATGTGGACGACCTGCCGCCTGGCGTGCACCCCGGCGTCGGTGCGTCCGGCGACGACGGTGGCCACCTCGGTGCCGGTGATGCGTTCGAGCCCGGATTCGAGCGCGGCCTGGACGGTGCGCAGGCCCGGCTGCTTGGCCCAGCCGTGGAAATCCGTGCCGCGGTAGCCGAGGTCGATGCGGAAGCGGGTCATGCCGCAGACCTCGCCGAGGCGGGCCCGCCCTCGTCACCGGCGACCTCGGTGAAGGGGTCGCGGGGTTTGAAGACGTTGGAGAACAGGCGGGAGATCGGGCGCATGCGCTGCCGGTGATAGCGTTCGACGTTCGTGTTGTAGAAGCGGGCGGCGGCGAGAATCCGCTCGGTGAGCACCTGCAGCTGACCGTGCAGCAGTTGGATCGTCGTATCGATCTCCTCGTTCACCGCCGCCTGCCCGGAGCGGGCGAAGTCCTCGGTCAGAGACCTTTCGGTCATGGCTGCGGGGATGAGCGCGGCCTCGTCGACGGCCTCGGTCAGCGCGTTCTCGGCGGCCGCGCCGCGGTGGTCGAAGGGAGCACGTTCTGCGGAGGCGAGGGCGAGTTCTATGGTGGAGAGGTCCTGGCCGGCGATCTGCTGGAGGGTGCCGATGTAGGCCGGCACGAGAGCGTGTCGCGCGCGGATCTCTCCGATCAGCTGCCGTTTGGCCTCATCGCACAGTGACCGGGCCATGGACAGCTGGTTGAACCGCAGGATGGTGAAGACGAGCAGAAGGACGACGAAGGCGGCGACGATGCAGCCGCCGACGATGAACCAGACCACGGGCCGCTCCCCTCGACTGTGCGCTTGACGCTGAGTTCGTTCACTGTGCTCGACCGCCCGCGTTGAGGCGCAGACGGGGCGAGCTTTTCCGACACCTCAGTTTACGCAGGGTTCAGACGCCTCGCGAACGTGATTTCGACCAGATGTCGCCGCCTCGTCGCCTCCGGGTCATGCGGTCGTCACCGGGCGGGGCTTGGCTGGGGATCGTGAGAGTAGCGATCATTGCCGAGTCCTTCCTCCCCAATATGAATGGGGTCACCCACTCACTCCTGCGGGTCCTCGACCATCTGGCCGATCGCGGTGACGAGGTCCTCGTCATCGCCCCGGGCACCCGCCGCGACGGACCGAAGGAGGTCGCCGGAGCCCCCATCGTCAGGGTCCCCTCGATCGCCCTGCCGAAGTATCGGCGCGTCCGCGTCGCTCCCGGAGGCGTCACCCGCATCCGCCGTCTCCTCCAGCGCTTCGCCCCGGACGTCGTCCATCTCGCCAGCCCCTTCGTCCTCGGCTGGCGCGGAGTGCTCGCGGCCCAGGCGCTCAGCCTGCCGACCGTGGCGATCTACCAGACCGAGGTGCCCGCCTATGCCGCCCGCTACGGAATGCACGGCATCGAGGCGATGCTGTGGAACCACGTCCGCAATATCCACCAGCACTCCTCGCTGACGCTGGCCCCGTCGAGCTACACGATCGATCAGCTCTCCGGCCTCGGTGTCGCCGAGGTGGCCCTGTGGGCCCGCGGGGTCGATTCCTCCCGCTTCGACCCGGGACACCGGTCCGAGGCGTGGCGACGTTCCGTGGCGCCGAACGGAGAGAAGATCATCGGCTATGCCGGCCGGCTGGCCGCGGAGAAGCAGGTCGAGGATCTCGCGGTGCTCACCGATATTCCCGGTGCCCGTCTCGTCATCGTCGGCGACGGGCCGTGGCGGTCCCGCCTGGAGAGGTCCCTGCCGAGAGCGCACTTCACGGGTTTCCTCGGTGGGGACGCTCTGGCGCAGGCGGTCGCGAGCTTCGATGTCATGGTCACCCCGGGTGAGCTCGAGACGTTCTGCCAGACGATCCAGGAGGCGATGGCCTCGGAGGTTCCCGTCATCGCCCCGGCCCGAGGCGGGCCCCTCGACCTCGTCGACTCCTCACGGACCGGTTGGCTCTACTCCCCGAAGGACCTGGGTGCCCTGCGCCGGCACGTCGTCGATCTGCTCGGCGACGAGGCGAAGCGCCGCGCCTTCGGTGTGGCCGGTCGTGAGCAGGTGTCCTCGCGCAGCTGGAAGAGCGTGTGCTCCCAGCTCATCGGCCACTACTCCCAGGCGATCGAGAATCCTGCGCCGCAGGTGCTCGGGCGCGGGTTCAGCTCGATGGTCAACTCCGGGATCGAGGACACCCTGCCCTACTAGGCTCGAGGACGCACGATGCAGCCCCGGCCTCGCCGAGGCGCTAGCGCCCGCGCCCGCTTCAATCGACGATGCCGCGGGCGTCGAGGGCCCGACCGGTGTCCTGGGCGTACTTGACCGAGCGCAGGATCGCCGGCACCACCCGGGCCTTGATGCTCGAATCGAGACCG
Source organism: Brevibacterium renqingii (assembly GCF_017808095.1). Lineage (NCBI taxonomy): Bacteria > Bacillati > Actinomycetota > Actinomycetes > Micrococcales > Brevibacteriaceae > Brevibacterium > Brevibacterium renqingii. Next base: position 458,384 of record NZ_JADBHG010000001.1, read on the forward strand.
CGGGCACGAGCGGCCCGCTCGGCCTCCCCCAGCAGGCCCGAGATGTGGGAGATCGCCCGCACCATGAGACTCGCGGTCAGAGCGATCGCCTCGGTGTTGGCGCCGAAGAACCGCAGCGGGCTCACCAGCACGGTGAAGGCGTCGAGCAGCTGCGCGACAGTGGTCGTCAGCGTCAGCAGCAGCGCCGCTTGGACACACGCGAACACGGTGCCGCCGACGGCCAGACCCGACTGCAGGGAACCGAAGAAGTACTGCAGGGCCATGACGATGGTGACCAGCACGGCGACGTAGAGCCAGGTCCGCAGGAAGTACGAGAGTCGCAGCCGGGCCGTGAACCCGACGATGACGAGGACTGCGAATATCGACCAGTTGATGACCGGGTCGCGGAAGATCAGCGCCACGATGCCGATGGCCGCGATGCATCCGAGCTTGGCTCCGGTCGGCACCGCGTGCAGCCAACCGCGGGTGGCCGCGACCTTCCCGAAGAGCTGCGGCCGCGGTCTGATCCCTGCATGCTTGCGCCAGGTGGCCGCGGCGCCATCAGCCCCGGCAGCGTTCGCACCGCCGGCGTCAGCCCCGTCAGCGTTCGCGCCTGCCAGAGGATCCCGGGTCATGGCGTATCGCTCATGATCATCTGGCGGTAGGTCTCGACCGCCTCGGCGGGGGCGGCATCGCAGGCGATGCGGCCGTCTTCGACGACGAGCGCCCGCTGGGCCAGGTGCGCGAATTCGAGGTCGTGGGTGGTGAGGACGATGCGCACTCCGCGCCGAGCCACGAGCTCCTGCAGATGCACCCGCAGCCGCTCCCTGTTGCGCAGGTCGAGCAGCGTCGTCGGCTCGTCGAGGACGAGGATCTGCGGATCGACGGCGAGCACCGCGGCCAGGGCCACGAGCTGGCGCTGCCCTCCGGAGAGCTCGTAGACGCTGCGATCTGCCAGATCGGCGATGCCGAGCTCGTCGAGCACGGCCAGGGCCGCAGTTCTGCGCTCCGACTTCGGCACGGACTTGCGCAGGGACAGTTCGATGTCCTCGACCGGGGTCGGCATGACCAGCTGCGCGGCGGGATCCGTGAAGACGAAGCCGACGCGCGATCGCACCTTCGGCCCCTGTCGGGCCGGGTCGAACCCGTCGACGAGGACCCGTCCCGCGTTCGCCGTGACCAGGCCGTTGAACAGCTGCAGCAGGGTCGACTTGCCCGAGCCGTTGGCGCCGATGACTGCGACGATGTCCTCGGTCAGCGTGAAGCTGACGTCCTGGAGGATCGGCCGGACCACATCGCCGTCGGGGCCTTCGTCGAGGACGCCGACGGCGACGTCGGTCAATCGGATCTCACGTGTCACTTGCGGCCAGGCTCCCGGCTCTCGCCGGCACCAGCCGCAGCAGGTGCGCCCGCATCGCCGGCACCGACAGCCGACGCGACGGCCCTTCCGCGGCGGCGGAGCACATCGGGAAACGCCCGGTGGATGAGGACCGCGACCGAGGCGGCGAGGATGTTCTTGATGATGTCACCGGGCCAGTAGGCGAGGTCGGCGACGGTCGCGACGCTCAGCGGCAGATCGGCATTTATCGACATGCCCAGGATCCCCAGCGGGTGGTTGAGCAGCAGGCTGCCGCCGAACCCTCCGACGAACAGGGCCAGTCCGAGCCGCATTCCATGGAAGCGGCGCACGGCCCAGCGAGCGACGAGTCCCGCAGCCAGAGCATAGAGCGTGAAGGAGAGGATGTAACCGGCGCTCGGTCCGGCCAGCACGCCGATGCCGCCGCTCATGCCCGAGAAGATCGGCAGCCCGAGCAGACCGAGGACAACGTAGAGCAGTGTCGCCGCGGCTCCCCGCCAGGGTCCGAGCACCATTCCGCATAGCGCGATGGCGAACGTCTGGAGGGTGATCGGCACCCCGGCAGGACCGACGGGGACGGGAACGGGAGGCATCATCGCAAAGGCTGCGAGCATGGCGGCGAAGACCGCGATGAGTGCGATATCGCCGCCCCGACCGGCGGAGCGGGGACGAGGGATGCCCGCCGAGGCGGTGCTGTGTGCCTGAGACATAAGTACTCCATAGTTCGTGATCCATCCGGTCCGATTCCGGATGCACCCGAGGCGACCCCGGACACCCACCACAGTAACTGAACACTGTTCAGGAACCGAAATCGGGGGTCATCCGAAAGTCGCCTCGGCACCGACCGTGTCTCTCACGGCCGGTCGATCACTCCCATTCGATGGTGCCCGGAGGCTTCGAAGTGACGTCGAGGACGACGCGGTTGATGTCGTCGACCTCGTTGGTGATGCGGTTGGAGATGACGGAGAGCACATCGTAGGGAATGCGCGTCCAATCGGCGGTCATCGCGTCCTCGCTCGAGACCGGACGCAGCACCACGGGATGGCCGTAGGTGCGGCCGTCGCCCTGGACTCCGACGGAGCGCACGTCGGCCAGCAGGACGACCGGGCACTGCCAGATCTCCCCGTCGAGGCCGGCCTTCGTCAGCTCGGCACGGGCGATGGCGTCAGCCTTGCGAAGGATATTCAGACGCTCTTCGGTGACCTCGCCGATGATGCGGATGCCCAGTCCCGGCCCGGGGAAGGGCTGACGGGAGACGATGCCCTCGGGCACGCCGAGTTCGCGGCCGATGGCGCGGACCTCGTCCTTGAACAGGGCGCGCAGCGGTTCGATGAGCTCGAACTGGATGTCATCGGGCAGGCCGCCGACGTTGTGATGGCTCTTGATGTTCGCGGTGCCCGATCCGCCGCCGGATTCGACGACGTCCGGGTAGAGGGTCCCCTGGACCAGGAAGGCGATGTCCTCGCCCTCGTCCTCCTGGGCCTCGAGCACGAGGTCGGCGGCAGCGGTCTCGAAGGTGCGGATGAACTCGCGGCCGATGGCCTTGCGCTTCTCCTCCGGGTCGGTGACTCCGGCGAGCTGGGAGAGGAACCGCTCACGCGCGTCGACGGTGACCAGGCGGACGCCGATCGAATCGACGTAGTCCTCCTCGACCTGTTTCCTCTCGTCCTCGCGCAGCAGGCCGTGGTCGACGAAGACGCAGGTGAGCTGGTCGCCGATCGCCTTATGGACGAGCGCCGCGGCGACCGAGGAGTCGACGCCTCCGGAGAGTCCGCAGATGACCTTCTTGTCGCCGACCTGGGCCCGGATGAGCTCGACCTGCTCGTCGATGACCGAGGCGTTCGTCCAGTCGGCTTCGAGGCCCGCGACGTTGTAGAGGAAGTTCTCGAGGATCTTCTGGCCGTTCTCCGAATGGAGGACCTCGGGGTGCCACTGCACGCCGGCGAAGCGCTTGGTCGGGCATTCGAAGGCCGCGACCGGAGTGTCAGGGGTGGACGCGAGCACGTCGAAGCCCTCGGGCGCCTCGGCGACGGAGTCCCCATGGGACATCCAGACCTTGTAGCTGCTCGGGGTCTCGGCCAGCAGCGAACCCGTGTCGGTCACCGACAGCGGGGTCGAGCCGTATTCGCGCTTGTCGGTCTTCGCCACCCGACCGCCGAGGCTGGTCGACATGAGCTGGAAGCCGTAGCAGATGCCCATGGTCGGGATCCCGAGGTCGAAGACACCCGTGTCGAAGCTCGGGGCGCCTTCGTCATTGACGCTCGAGGGACCGCCGGAGAGCACGATGGCCACGGGCTTCTTCGCCGCGAACTCGGCGGCCGTGGCATCGTGGGCGATGATCTCCGAGTACAGACCGGCCTCGCGGATGCGGCGGGCGATGAGCTGGGCGTACTGGGCGCCGAAATCGACGACGAGGACAGGGGGCACCTGTGTGCTCTGGGATTGCGTCATGGTCCAATTCTATGCGTCGGCCACTCGCCGCCCAATTTCGGGGTTCCGCACCTCCGACGCCTCAACTCGGCGACGGGCCGAGCTCCCGCCTCGGGGACGGGCTTCCCGCCTCGGGAGGGCTCAGCTCTTGGGCGCGACGACGACGGCGGCTTCGAGCTCGGCGTCGACCTGGCGGTGGATGCGGCGCTCGAGGATGAACGACATCACGGGCACGACGTCGGCCAGGGCGAGGACGAGGTAGCGGCCGAGGCTCCAGCGCATCTGCTGGTTGAGCCAGAAGCAGCCGATGAGGTAGACGACGTAGCACCAGCCGTGGCAGATCGCGATGGCTGCGGCGAGGTTGAACCCGCCGAAGTTGAGCGCGGTCTCGGAGTCGGCGGCGATGAGGTACTTGTAGATCATCTCGACCGTGAGGATGAGCAGCATCGTACCGGTGATGAAGGCCATCACCCGGTAGAACTTCAGCGCATTGCGCGCCGAGGTGAAGCGCTTGACGCTCCACACATCGGACTCATCGAAGTCGGGGCGGGAGTCCAAGGACTCGTGTTCTTCGCTCACGCTCAGTTTCCTCCGGTCGTGCGGGTATCGGTATCTGAATTGTCGGCCGGACCTGCGTCGGTGCCCTTCGGCTGATCGCCGGACGGCCCATCGGCGCGGTCCTCGCCTCGGCTGCCGCGGCGGCGCCTGCCCGGCTTCTTCCCACCGTGGCGGTGGGCCGGCAGTCCGGTCAGGCCCGACATCACCTCGGGGTCGATGCTCGAGGCACCGGCGGCCTTGACGACAACATACTCGACGCGGTTCTCCGAATCCTGGGAATCCTCGCCGAGGCGGCGGCGCATATAGTCGTCACGCAGCAGCTGGAACCACATATAGAGGGCCATGGCGGCGAAGATGAGCCACTCGACGGCGTACACCGCCGACTGCAGATCGAATCCGCCCTCGTCGCGGGTCGTGGTGGTCGGAACCTGTTCGAGTCCGTCGGTGCCGACCGAGGCGGCGGCCCCGCTCGCGCTCTCCGGGATGAGGAACCCGGAGTAGGTGAGCAGATCGGGGAACATGTTGATGATCTGCGAGGTCGAGACCGTACGCACCTGGCCGTCGGGCAGATCGTTGCCCGGCTGCGGACCCTCGATGGGTCCGATCCGGGCCGTGAGCTCGACCTCGCCTGCGGCGGCGCGGGAATCCGCAGCCAGCTCTTCGTCCGTGGTGAAGCCGCGGACGACGGGGATCGCGATCGTCTTCTCATCGGCGTTCGCCGCTTCGACCCCCTCGCCGAGGTGGGCCCCGTCGGGGGCGAACATCGTGACCACCCAGTACCCCGTGTCACCGTCCTGGACGCGTCCGGGGACGACGACCTGGGCGTCGCGGACCCAGTGTCCGCTCAAGCTGACCCGCTGGTCGGCCAGGACGCCGGGCATCGGGGCTTGGGCGTCCATGACGTCGTTGAAGTCCTTGAGCTTCTCGACCCCGGCGGAATCGGCGACGTCGTTCTTGTGCTGTGCGCGGTTGACCTGCCACGAGGAGAGGCCGACGAAGCAGGTGACGAGCACCAGCACGAGGAGCAGGGACCCCAACCATTTGGGGGTCAGCGCCAGGCGGAACAGTTCAGACCACCGAACCAGTCTGGTAGGGCGAGACGGTGACGTCGACGCGTTGGAATTCCTTGAGGTCGAGGTAGCCCGTGGTGGCCAGGGCACGGCGCAGGGCGCCGGCGAGGTTGAGTTCGCCGATCGCGGTGCGGCCGGGGCCGAAGAGCACCTGTTCGAGGCTGCCGACGGTGCCGAGCTCCACGCGGTGGCCGCGCGGCAGCTCCGGGTGGTGGGCTTCGGCGCCCCAGTGCATGCCGCGCCCGGGTGCCTCGGTCGCCCGGGCCAGAGCGGTGCCGAGCATGACGGCGTCGGCGCCGACGCCGAAGGCCTTGACGATCTCGCCGCTGGTGCCCAGGCCGCCGTCGGCGATGACGTGGACATAGCGGCCGCCGGATTCGTCCATGTAGTCCCGGCGGGCGGCGTGGACATCGGCGACGGCCGTGGCCATCGGGGCGTGGATGCCCAGGGTCTTGCGCGTCGTGGCCGCCGCTCCCCCGCCGAAGCCGACGAGGACGCCGGCGGCGCCGGTGCGCATGAGGTGAAGGGCCGCAGTGTAGGTGGCCGCTCCGCCGACGATGACGGGCACGTCGAGTTCGTAGATGAACTGTTTGAGGTTGAGCGGTTCGGTGTGGGTCGAGACGTGCTCGGCCGAGACCGTGGTGCCGCGGATGACGAAGATGTCGACACCGGCATCGACGACGGTCTTGTAGAACTCCTGGGTCCGCTGCGGTGTCAGGGCACCGGCGACGGTGACTCCGGCCTCACGGATCTGGGCGAGGCGGGCGGTGATGAGTTCGGCCTGAATGGGAGCGGAGTAGAGCTCCTGCATCCGGGAGGTCGCCATCTCGGAAGGCAGCTGGGCGATCTCGGCCAGCAGCGGGGCCGGATCCTCGTAGCGGGTCCAGAGTCCTTCGAGGTCGAGCACGCCGAGGCCGCCGAACTGACCCAGCGCGATGACGGTCTCCGGCGACATGGCCGAATCCATCGGTGCGCCGATGAAGGGCAGTTCGAACTGGTAGGCGTCGATCTGCCAGCTCAGGGACACGTCTTCGGGGTCGCGGGTACGCCGGGCAGGGACGATGGCGATGTCGTCCAGCGAATACGCGCGACGGCCGCGCTTGCCTTTGCCGATCTCGATTTCAGAACTCACGCCAACAGCCTATCCCACCGCCCTCCGGGCCAGGTCTCAGCCCACTATGAGGAACACCTGGTCTCCCTGGCAGGGACGACTGCTGCCTGAGATCAGAGGGCGGTGCGGTCGAGGTGGGCGGCGACGACCGCCTCGGCGGCTGTGACGAAGGCACGCACATGCGGCAGGTGCGCATCCCTCTCACGCACGTGCATGACCACTCGGCGCATCGGCACGGGATCGGTCAGGCCGACGGCGACGAGACCGGGCGGCAGCTGCAGCGTCGACAGTCGCGGCAGCACGGTGATCGCCAGATCGGAGGACACGAGGGCAAGGGCGGCGAAATCGTCCTCGGAGGCAGCGAAGTTCCTGCGTTCGAAGCCGGCTGCGGCGCAGGCGAGGTCGACGACCTTGCTCGTGGGCCCCGACCACAGGTCGTAGTCGACCCAGGGCTGATCCTCGAGGTCCTTGAACGGCACGGAGTCGAGACCGGCGAATTCGTGCCGCTCGGAGACGACGACCCTGTAGTCATCGTCGAAGAGCGGCACGCGCGTCATCTCCGGCAGATGGATCTCGCCCTCCTGCGGGACCTCGCTGCGGATCTCGATGAGGCAGTGGCTGCGCCGGACCTTCGCCGGTTCGTTGAGCTGGATATCGAAGCGCAGGTTCGGGTGGTCACGAGCGACGGATTCGATGATGCCGGGCAGCAGTCGGGCGTTGAAGGAGGTGAAGGCCGCGATGCGCATCCGCGGGCGACTGACGCTGCGGAAGCTCTCGACGAGATCGTCGAGCTTGGTCACGGAGGCGAAGACCTCGCCGGATTCCTCGGCCAGACGCTTGCCGAACTCCGTGATCTCGATGCCGCGTCCCGAACGCCGGTACAGGGGCACGCCGAGGCTCTTCTGCAGAGTGGTGATGTGCTGGCTGACCGTCGCCGGCGTGAAGTTGAGGCTCCTCGCGGCATCGACCACGGATCCCGTGGCGACTACGGCGCGCCAGACTCGGAGCCGGTTGAGATCCCACATGCTCCCAGCCTAGCGGAGAACCATTCGGCAGCACCTGATGATCATTAGCAATCAATTGCTTTTCTCAACAGGTTTCTGCCGTCAGAATGGAGAAGTCCCGCGCGATGTGTGCCGTTCTGTCCCCCACTTCTTCGAAGGAGAGCCGTGACCGGTCCCGAGATCCTCACCATCACCGGTGCCGCTGCCGCGCTTGCGGTCACGCCCGGGCCCGAGACGATCCTCACGATCCGCCTCTCCTCGCTGCGACGGAAGGCCGGGATGGTCTACGCGCTCGGCACGGCCACCGGCACCGTCATCTGGATGGTGCTCGCCTTGACCGGGGTCTCCGCCCTGCTCACCGTCTATCCTGCGGCCGTGCAGGTCCTCAAGGTCGTCGGCGGGCTGTATCTGTGCTTCCTCGGAGTGCTGGCTGCCAGGCAGGCGGTCCGGCTGCGCCGTGAGCTGTCGGCGTCCGTTGCCCAGGCGACGCCCTCGACCGAACCGGCCGACCACACCCCTGAGGGCCCGGTCAGTGAGATCGCTACCGTCATGGAGTCGAGCTCCTGGGGGCACCTGCGATCGGTGGTGTCCTACCGTCGCGGCATCGTCTCGTCCCTGAGCAATCCGAAGGTCGGTCTGTTCTTCCTCGCGATCCTGCCCACGCTCGTGCCCGCCTCGCCGAGCGGCGTCGACTATGCGGTGCTCATCGCCCTGATCCTCGGAGTGCTGCTGTCCTACCAGATCGTCCTGGCCCTGACCGCGAGCCTGGCGGCTTCGGCGATGGCCCACCGCAGCGCCGACTTCTTCATCGAAGCCGCCTCGGCCGGCATCCTCCTGATCATCGGCATCGCCGTCATCGCGATCCCGATCTGAGCCGACAGCCGGCAGCCGGAAGCGCTCAGAATTCCAGCGGCAGGTTGTCGATGAGGTGAGTGCCGCCGACGGTCGCGGAGACGAGCAGCAGTGCCGACCCTCGGAAGTCCGGGCCGCACGGGCGCAGGTCCGCGGAATCCACAAGGCTGAGATAGATGACCTCGAGGTCCCCGCGCTCGGCCGCGGAATCAAGTACGGCTCGCGCCGCCGCCTCGACCGCGGCGGGCCCTCCCCCGCCTCCGGACGGCACCTCCGCTGCCACCTCGGCGGCGGCTTCGAGGGCCCGCGGAATCGCCAAGGCGCGATTCCGATCTGCCCCGGTGAGGTATTCGTTGCGGCTCGACATCGCCAGTCCGTCGCCGTCGCGGACGACGGGCAGACCGATGATCTCGATATCGAAATCGAGGTCGGCGATCATCCTCTTGACCAGGCAGAACTGCTGGATGTCCTTGAGGCCGAAGACCGTGACATCGGGTGCGATGAGGTTGAACAGCTTCGCCACGACCGTGAGCACGCCGTCGAAGTGCCCGGGCCGGGCCTCTCCTTCGAAGACCGCACCCATGCGCCCGGCCCTGACCCTGACCTCGGGCGCCGAGGGGTACATCTCCCCCAGCGCCGGTGCGAAGACGAAGTCGACTCCGGCCTCCTCGCATTTCTCGAGGTCGGCGGCGAATGGGCGCGGATACTGCACGAAGTCCTCGTCGGCGCCGAACTGGAGCGGGTTGACGAAGATCGAGGTCACGACCAGGTCCGACTCGGCGCGCGCCCGGGTCATCAGCGCCTGATGCCCCGAGTGCAGGGCGCCCATCGTCGGCACGAGGCCCACCTTGCCCGACTGCCGGGCCCGCCACCGTCGCAGCGCCTGGATGCCTCCGACCTCCATCAGTCGAAGCCCCTCTCGGGTTCGGGGAACGCCCCGGACTTCACCTCGTCGACATAGGTTCCGACCGCCTCGGTGAGCACCGAGTGCAGATCGGCGTAGCGCTTGACGAAGCGCGGAGCCCGGCCCGTGCGCAGACCCGCCATGTCCTGCCAAACGAGGACCTGAGCGTCGGTCTGCGCACCGGCGCCGATGCCCACGGTCGGGATCGACAGCTCGGACGTGACCTGCCCGGCCAGCCCCGAGGGGACCATCTCCATGACCACGGAGAAGGCGCCGGCTTCGGCGACGGCGCGAGCATCGTCGAGCAGAGCGGCGCCAGCCTCGCCGCGGCCCTGGACCTTGTACCCGCCGAGGTTGTGCTCGGCCTGCGGAGTGAAGCCGATATGGGCCATGACCGGGATCCCCGCCGTGGTGATCGCTTTGATCCGAGAGGCCATCGTCGCCCCGCCCTCGAGCTTGACCGCGTGGACGCCGGCTTCCTTCATGAAGTGCACGGCCGTGGCCACTGCCTGCTCGTCGGAGATCTCGTAGCTGCCGAAGGGCAGGTCCGCGACGACGAGCGCACGATTCGTCGCCGAGGCGACTGCGCGGGCCAGAGGAATGAGCTCGTCGACGGTCACCGGCAGTGTCGTGGCGTGGCCGAAGACGTTGTTCGCCGCCGAATCGCCGACCAGCAGAGCCTCGACGCCGGCCTGTTCGAACAGTGCGGCCGTGTACTGGTCGTAGCTGGTCAGCATCGCCCAGCGTCGGCCCTCGGCTTTGGCCTTGATGAGGTCGAGGGTGCGCACTCGCCGAGGCGGTGCCGCGGGGGCATCCGCGCCGGGCGCCCGGGGTGCGCCGCCGGCCGCCCCGGAAGCGCCGGTCGAGCCGGAAACGCCGGTCGAGCCGGTCGAGTCGGTCGAGCCGGGCCCGCCGTACGGGGGCGGCTCCTCGGCGGAATTCATGGGCGATGTCGGGTTCGCCGGTGCTGTCTGGTTCGAATGTGCCGCATCGGGCATGGGAATCCTTCGTTGGTGCGATGTCGTCGGTGCAGGCGCGGGCCGATCGGGGACTGTGCTCCGGTCTGAAGCAGCGACCTCTCCCACGGGCGCCCTCCGCAGTGCGCATCGACTCGGATTGCGAGCCGGGCCCCAGCCTAGAACATCCCGCGCGCCCCCGCCCATCCCGGCACGGCATCGGCGCTCCCCCTGGCCGGAGTTGTACATCGCCGACCCACGCGATTAATCTCACTTCTGCGCAAACCATTAAAGCACTTCTGCGCAAAATTTTTCGAGTGGTGCCGACGGGCGGATCCCGTCGCGCCTCCACCCACCGACGCGAAGGACGATGATGACCACCACAGCTTCGATCGAACTCACCCTCAAGGACATCTCGGCTGCGGGCGCGAAGGACGATATGTGTTCGACGGAGCTGCTCGACGCGCCGTGGGACGTCGATGTCCGCCCCGGCTACGGCCCCGGCGCGTCGCTGGCCGATCCGATCCCGGTCGGAGCCCCGCGTCAGGGCGAGATCCCGGACGAGTACAAGCAGGCCTCGGCCGAGGAGCTCGACGCTCGGATCCGTCGGGCCAAGGAGGCTCTCGGCGATCGCGTGGTGCTGCTCGGGCACCACTACCAGCGCGTCGAGGTCGTCGAGCACGCCGACTACATCGGCGACTCGTTCATGCTCGCCCGCGCCGCTCAGAATCACCCGGAGGCCGAAGCCATCGTCTTCTGCGGCGTGCACTTCATGGCCGAGACCGCTGATCTGCTCTCGCAGCCGAACCAGTCGGTCATCCTGCCCAACCTCGCCGCCGGCTGTTCGATGGCCGATATGGCAAGCATCGACCAGGTCGAGGACTGCTGGGAGCAGCTGGCAGAGATCTTCGGCACCGAACCCGATGCCGACGGCCGCGTCCCGGTCGTCCCCGTCACGTACATGAATTCCTCGGCCGCGATCAAGGGCTTCTGCGGCCGCAACGGCGGCATCGTGTGCACCTCCTCCAACGCCGAGGTGGTCCTCGAATGGGCGTTCGCACGCGGACAGCGGGTCCTGTTCTTCCCCGACCAGCACCTCGGGCGCAACACGGCGGTGAATATGGGCATCGGCCTCGACGAGATGCCGCTGTGGAATCCGGCCCGGCCGCTGGGCAACAACACCGTCGACGCCCTCGACGACGCTCGCGTCATCCTGTGGCAGGGCTTCTGCTCAGTGCACAAGCGCTTCACCCCTGCGCAGATCGACAAGGCGCGGGCCGAGCATCCGGACGTCCGCGTCATCGTCCACCCCGAGTGCCCTCGCGAGACCGTCGCCGCCGCCGATGAGTCCGGCTCGACCGCCTACATCACGAAGGCCATCGCCGAGGCCAGCGAGCCGACCACCTTCGCCATCGGCACCGAGATCAACCTCGTGCAGAGGCTGGCCGCCGAACATCCGCAGCACACGATCTTCTGCCTCGATCCCGTGATCTGCCCGTGCTCGACGATGTACCGGATCCACCCCGGCTACATCGCCTGGGTGCTCGAGTCGCTGCTCGACGGGGAGGTCGTCAATCAGATCTCGGTCGACGCCTCGGTGGCCGATCCCGCCAGGGTGTCGCTGACGCGGATGCTCGCTGCGAAGCCGCGGATCTGAGTCCCATGGGACAGGTCATCGTCATCGGCTCCGGCATCGCCGGTCTGACAGCGGCACTGCGGCTGGCCGGTCGTCACGAGGTCACGCTCGTGACGAAGGGCGCGCTCGGCGAGTCGAACACCGAGTGGGCGCAGGGCGGGATCGCCGGGGTCATCGGCACCGAGGACACGGCCGCTGCCCATGTGGCGGACACCCTGACCGCCGGTGCCGGACACTGCGACGAGTCGGCAGTGCGGGTGCTGTGCGAGGCCGGCGGTGCGGCCGTCGTCGACCTCGCCGAGGCAGGAGTCGAGTTCGACACGGACCGGACCGGTGCCTGGGCCCGGGGCATGGAGGGGGCGCATTCCCACCCGCGCATCTTCCACTCCGGCGGCGATGCGACCGGTCGAGCGATCATCGTGGCACTGACCGGTCGTCTGCGCGCCGAGGCGACCGCGGGGCGAGTGCGCGTACTCGAGCAAACGATGCTCGTCGACCTCGTCACCGAGGAACACGGCACATCGATTCGCGTCACCGGCATCACCGTCCTCCGAGGCGGTCGCCTCGGGCGTCTGTCCGCCGATGCGGTCGTGCTGGCCACCGGCGGTGCCGGGCAGCTCTTCGCACACACGACGAACCCGGCCGCGGCGACCGGGGACGGACTGGCCGCGGCCCTCCGAGCCGGAGCTCGAGTCCGCGATCTCGAGTTCTTCCAGTTCCATCCGACCGCGCTGGCCGGACCCGGTTTCCTCATCTCCGAAGCCGTGCGCGGCGCCGGGGCCCTGCTCGTCGACGAACAGGGGCGGCGCTTCATGCGCGAGGTCGATGTCCGGGCCGAGCTCGCTCCGCGCGATGTCGTGGCCTTGGCGCTGCACCGCCGGTCTGCCGCCCAGGACGGGCGGCCCTGCTTCCTCGACGCCACGCAGGTGCCTGAGGTGGCGGCCCGGTTCCCGAGCATCACCCGAGGCCTTGCCGCCCATGGTCTGGACCCGGAGCAGGATCTCATTCCCGTCACTCCTGCCGCGCATTACTTCATGGGCGGAATCGCCACGGACCTCGAGGGACGGACGAGCATCGGCCGGCTCTTCGCCGTCGGTGAGGTCGCATGCACCGGGGTGCACGGGGCGAACCGATTGGCCTCGAACTCGCTGCTCGAGGGTGCGGTCTTCGTCGAGCGCGCGGCTCGAGCGATCGAAGCCGAGCTCGGCGACGTCGCCGGACAGCACCGCGCCAACCTCGGCTCGGCGTCCGCACGGGCCGTCCACACCCCCGGCCGGGCCGGCACGGACCCCGCACGCACCGGCGATCGCCGGCTGCCTCGTCGGGCGGGCCTGACACGGGCCGAGCTGCGGGAACTGACCTGGGCCCACCTCGGCGTGGAACGACACGCCGCCGGTCTGCGCCTCCTGCTCAGCCGCCTCGGTGAGGCTCCGGTGACCGCTGGGCATCTGAGCGGAGCCGACATGCGGCACGATTCCGCGACCGACATGATGCGTCACGATTCTCTCGTCGATCGGGTCGAGACGTCGAACCTCGCCCTCATCGCCGCACACATGGCCCGGCATGCGCTGGCGCGCCCGCTCAGCCTCGGTGCCCATACCCGAACCGATACCCCGCCGGCGAGCGCACTCGCGCCCCGCGCCACGTCCACCGACCTGCTCGAGGAGACCACCGCATGCTGACGAACGCCACCATCGATTCCGCACTCCGCCTCGCCCTCGACGAGGACGCGCCCTGGGGCGATGTCACCGGGGAGGCCTTCGTCCCCGACGAGGCTTCGGCACGCGCAGCGCTGCGCGCCCGGGAGGACGGGGTCCTCGCCGGTATCGAGGTCTTCGCCCGCGCCTTCGGACTCGTCGACGACGAGGTCGCGGTCGACCTGCGGTCTTCCGACGGCGCTCCCTTCGGTTCCGGAGATGTCCTGGCCATGGTGCGCGGCCCGGCCAGAGCAGTCCTGCGGGCCGAGCGGATCGCCTTGAACTTCTGTCAGCGGATGAGCGGCATCGCGACTCTGACCAGGAGTTATGTGGATGCTGCAGCCGGTCGTGCACGCATCGCCGATACCCGCAAGACCACCCCGGGGCTGCGGGCGTTCGAGAAGCACGCGGTCGTGTGCGGAGGCGGGCACAACCACCGTTTCGGGCTCTCGGACGCGGTCATGGTCAAGGACAACCACCTCGCCGTCCTGGCAGGCGAGGGGGCTGATGTGAGCGAAGCGATCCGTGCCGCACGGGCCCGCCTGCCGCACACGACGGTGATCGAGGTCGAGGTCGACCGGCTCGACCAGATTCCGGCCGTGCTCGACGGCGGGGTCGATATCATCATGCTCGACAACTTCAGCCCCGCCCGGCTGCGCGAGGGCGTCGAGCTCATCGGCGGCCGCGCCATCGTCGAGGCCAGCGGCAATGTCACTCTGGCCACGATCGGCGAGATCGCCGCCACCGGCGTCGACGTCATCTCCTCAGGCGCGCTGACCCACAGTGTGCGCGCCGTCGACCTCGGCCTCGACCTGAGCCTGGAGAACTGAGATGGACGGCGGCCGACTGTACCTCGACACGGCCTCGGCGGCACCGGTGCGCCGGGAGGCCCTCGAAGCCGCGTGGCCGTATCTGGCCGGCGCCTTCGGCAATCCCTCGAGCCATCACGAAGTCGGTCGGCTCTCGTCGGAGGCCCTCGCCGACGCCCGGTCCCGGGTGGCGCGGGTGCTCGGCATGCGCAGCACGGACATCACGTTCACCAGCGGCGGCACCGAAGCGGACAACCTCGCGATCATCGGCATGGCCCTCGGCGCCCAGGCCCACGTCGGTACGCAGGCCGGACGAGGGGCCCGGGGCGGGGCACATCCACGTGGCGGCGGGCCGCCTCGGCGACATATCGTCACCTCGGCGATCGAACACGAAGCGGTGCTCGCCTCGGCGGAGTTCCTCACCCGAGTGCACGGATTCGACGTCACCGAGGTCGCACTCGGCCCCGGTGGGACGGTGTCTCCCGAGGCTTTGGAGGCTGCTGTGCGGCCGGGCACCGCGGTCGTGAGCCTGGGCTATGCGAACAATGAGATCGGCACGGTCGCCGACGTCCCCGCCCTGGCGGAGGTCGCGCACGCCTCGGGCGCGCTGTTCCACACCGATGCGGTGCAGGCGGCCGGGTGGCTGCCGCTGTCGGGTCTCGGCGTGGACGCGCTCACCCTGGCCGGGCACAAGGTCGGTGCGCCGAAGGGCATCGGTGTGGCCGCGATCCGCGCCCGCATCCCCGTCGAACCGCTCATCCACGGCGGCGGGCAGGAATCCGGCCGCCGGTCGGGCACGGAGAACGTCGCCCTGGCGGTCGCCTTCGCCACGGCCCTGGAACTCGCCGAGGCGGAGCGGTACGCAGCCGCCGACCGTGTCCGGGCCGTGCGCGACGCGTTCGTCTCCGCAGTCCTGAGCGCGGTTCCGGGAGCCTTCCTCACGGGCAGCCCGGAAGCGCGGACCCCGAATCATGCGTCTTTCTGCTTCCCGAACACCTCCGGTGAGGCCGTCCTCCTCGAGCTCGAACGCCTCGGCGTGACGGCGTCGAGCGGATCGGCCTGTGCGGTCGGTTCCGATGAGGCCTCGCATGTGCTCGTGGCTCTGGGCATCGAGGCCGAGGTCGCTCAGACGAGCGTCCGCTTCACCTTCCCCGCCGGTGTCACGGACGAACAGGGGCGCCTCGCTTCGCAGGCGGTCATCGAGGCGGCCGAGAGTCTCGCCCTCAGCTACACCTGATTGTGTCCACTCTCACACCCACCAGGCGAGACGCCCCTATCATTCTTCGCGATTCGGAGAGAAAATAGGGGCAAGCATTCGTACCGGGTGTGAGGGGGCCACCATGGATCTGCTGATTCTGTTCATGATTGCCGTGATGTTTTCGACGATCGTGTTCTTCGTCGGGCGATACGCATGCCCGAGGCACGATCGCGTCCCTCTCATGGAGGTCGATCACGTGCTCCTGTGGAATACGCTGCGCCGCGGTTGGCATGCGCTCGGATCGTTCGGACCACTCACCCATTACCCCGACGGATCGTCCGGCACAGCGCACGCCTGAGGTTCGCTCGCGCCTGCCGCTGAATGACAGAACTTCCCTTGTTGTTAAAGTGGCAGGGTGACTTCCTCTGCACCTCAACGTCAGAACCCGTTCGGGGCTTTCGCGGCGCTCGTGTTCGCAGCCGTGTCGATCCTCGTGTTCATCGGCACCGCCGTGTGGTTCTGGATCCAGGCCCCGGACACCGTCGCGAGCCACTTCGATTCCTCGGGACAGCCCGACGACTGGTCGTCGAAGGCGGGCACGCTGGGCTGGCTCGTGCCGATCGGCGTGGGACTCCCCCTGCTCTTCTCGATCCGCTGCATCTGGGAGAAGCTCCCGAGCTCCATCATCAACATCCCGTTCAAGGAGTACTGGCTCGCACACGGCGAGCGCACTTACCTCTATGACTGCCTCATGGAGTTCATGCGCATCCTCGGCGGGGCAATGGCCCTGCTGTTGACGACGGTGCTCGTGATGATCATGCGCGAGGGGCGCGGGGCGACGATGCCGACGGGGATGACGTTCCTTCCCACCGGCGTCTTCCTCATCATCACCGCAGCGGCTCTGATCAACCTTGTCCGCCGGCTCCGCCCGCCGAGGTGAGCCCGGGCCCATGGGCTCAGCGGGCCGGCCTCGGCAGCTTCCCTCAGACGCTCGCGGTTTCGACCGCAGCACCCTGCGGCAGGAAGATGGAGGCGTCCCAGTTCTGCATCGCGTGTGCCGAGGCCCAGAAGTGGAGTTCGTAGACACACGCCTGTTCGAAGGCCGCGCGCATCCGTGCCGCTTCCTCGTCCGGGGCCTTCGCGAGCTCCTGTTCGAGGATCTGCACCGCGTGGCGGGTCGATTCGTCGAACTCCGGTGAGTCATAGGTCTGGACCCAGGCCCGGTACGGATGGTCAGCGGCCATCTGCCCGGCCTCGTCGATGAGCACCTTGCCCATGTGCGCGTAGACCCAGAAGCACGGCAGCACTCCGGCGACGCCTTCCCCGTAGGAGCGGCTGGCAGCCGTGGCGACGAGGAAGGACACATAGCCGAGCGTCGTCGGCGAAGCCTTGGCACCCGCACTGGCGCCGGTGAGCTCGGCATGTGCGGCGGCCAGACGCGAATCGGCCAGCAGCTCTTCGTGCATGCCCTCCTCGACCGTGATCGCCTCGGCCGCCGAGCCGGCCCAGAAGCGGGACTCGTCGCGGTCGACGGTCTTTGCGGCGAGGAAGGACATCGCCTTCGCGTAGCCGTTCAGGTAGATGCCGTCCTGGATGATGTAGTTCGTGAACGCCGTGACGTCGAGGCTGCCGTCGGCGAGTTGGGCGAGGAACGGCAGGTCTTCGATCTGTTCGACGATCGGGCGGACGCGCTCCCACAGCTGAGTGGTCTGCGGGCCGGCGGCGAAATCGACGGTCATGGGAACTCCTTTGTGCTCGTGTGACGTGGTTCAGGCGGGCTGACCGCGGATGATGTCGACCTGATGGTCGACGGGTCCGTGGGCGCCGACGGGGTCGAGGCTGACCTGCCAGTCGGCGGCCGAGGCCAGGGCGCGGGCCAGGAAATCCAGGGCATTGCTGACGGCATCGCCGAGGAGGTCGACACCTGCCGCGAACGCTGCTGTTGCGTCGCCGTCCGCCCCTATCGCGGACACTGCGCGTTCGCGGCCGAGTACGGCCACCTCGGCGGTGATCGCCGCCGACAGCGTGCATCCGGTGCCGTGCGTGTTCGGGGTGGTGAGCCTCGGATGGGTGAACTCGCGGATCTGCCCGTCACGGGTGGCGAGGATGTCGGAGACGTCCCCGTCGCTGCCGTGTCCGCCCTTGAGGAGGACGGCGCCGGGTCCCCGGTCGAGCAGGCGGCGGGCCTGTTCACGCATCTGTGCGGACGATCCCGCCTCGGGTTCGTCGTCTCCGAGCAGCAGGGCCGCTTCGGGGAGGTTCGGGGTGATGAGGTCGGCGACGGGCAGCAGGTGGGTGCGCACCGCGTCGACGGCATCGGCTTCGAGGAGCCGGTGCCCGGAGGTCGCGATCATCACCGGGTCGACGGTGAAGAATCCGAGCCTGCCGGCTGCCGCGCGGGCGGCGACGAGTTCGACGAGTGAACGGGTACCGAGCATCCCTGACTTCGAGGCGTCGACGGGCATGTCGTCGAGCACGGAGTCGAACTGGTCGGCCACGAAGTCGTCGTCGATCGGATAGACCCGAGACACCCCGTGCGTGTTCTGCGCGACGAGCGCGGTGATCACGGTCGTGCCGAGGGTCCCCCGCGCGGTGAACGTCTTGAGGTCGGCGTGGATGCCGGCACCCCCAGAGGGGTCGGTGCCGGCGATGGACAGGGTGATGGGCGGGCGGGTGCTCATGCGTGGCCTCCTGTGAAGGCGGCGAGCAGCTGCTCGGCCGCGGCCTTCGGGTCCTCGGCGGTGCAGATGGCCGAGACCACGCAGATGCCGAGCAGTCCGCGGTCGCGCAGCTCAGGCGCCCGGTCGATGCTGATGCCGCCGATCGCGACAGCCGGGATGCCCGCTTCGATGACGAGTTCGCCGAGGCGCTCGGGTCCGATGCCGTCGGGAGCGTCGGCCTTCGTCGCGGTGTCGTAGACGGGCCCGATGCCGATGAGGTCGACGACGTCGGTGTCGCGGGCGGCGGCGAATTCGGCGCTGTTCGCGGCCGAGAGACCGATCAGCGGTGCCTCGCCCAAGGTGGCGCGCACCTCGGCGACGGTGGCATCAGTTTGGCCGACGTGGATGTGCACGATCTCGCCTTCGTCGATGAGGCGGCGGGCCACCTCGACGCGATCGTTGAGGACGATGGGGACTGTGCGGTCAGTGCCCGCGGTGGCGGAGTCGACGGCGGCGATGACCTGGCGGGTCAGCGAGTAGAAGGCGGTGTCGTCGATGTCCTTGTCGCGCACCTGGACGATTCCCACTCCCCCGGCGACGGCCTCGTGCACGGTCTCGGCGACGCTGCGGCCGGCCGCTTCGCACTGAGCGGAGTCGGTGACGAGGTAGAGGCGGGTGTCGATGCCGGTGAAGCGGTCCTGAGACTGAACGGTCACGCCCTGGTCCCCTGTGTCGTGGGGGCTGTCCGCGGGGTGCGCCGATCCGGCGGTCATGCCTGCACGCCTTCGTCCGCGGTCAGTGTGCCGTGGCTGACCCGGGCCTGGGCCAGCTGGTCGCCGGTGACGGCGTGGAGGGCGTCGAGGAAGCTCACCGAGTAGCTGCCGGGCCCGTGAGCGCCGGCGGCGGCGAGTTCTCCGGCGACGGCGAAGTGCGCGTGGGCGGCGACGACGGCTTCGAATCTCGCCAGGGCGGCCGCGCTGTCGATGGCCGGGTCCCCTGCCGCAGTCGCCGAGACCGTTGCTGCGGAGTCCGGGCCTGCAGTGCTGGAGTCGGCGGTGGCCAGGTAGGCGACGGCGACGGCGCCGAGGGAGCAGCCGGTGCCGATGACCAGCGGCATGAAGTCGTGGCCGCCGTCGATATGGGCGACATGGTCGGTTCCGTCGATGTGCGCGACGACGGCATCACTGGGCCCGGACACCGCGACGATCGCACCGGTCGTGCGTGCCAGCTGGGCGGCGGCGGGAAGGACGGCGTCCACCTCATCGGTGGAGTCGACTCCGCGTCCGCCGAGGCCGACTCCGGCCAGAGCCGCGATCTCCGAGGCGTTGCCGCGGATCGCGGTCGGTCGGTCAGCGGCGGCGCGGCGGATGCGAGAGGTGCGGAAGTCGACCGCGCCGACGCTGACGGGGTCGAGCACCCAGGGCTTGCCGGCGGCAGCGGCGACGTCGATGGCGGCATCGGCGGCGAGCAGCTGATGATTCGAAGCGGTGCCGAAATTGATGAGCACGCCGTCGGCGATGCCGGCGAACTGCCCGGCGTCGGCCTCATGGTCGAGCATCGCCGGGGACGCGCCGACGGCCAGGAGCACGTTCGCGCTGAATTGCTGCACGACGGTGTTCGTGATGCATTGGATGAGCGGATGTCCCGCACGCAGTCGTGCGTTGGCAGAACGCAGGTCGAAGTCAACCATGACGATCCCTTCGCTAGTATGGCCCAGATCAGGTTCGATGGGTGTTCTCTCAGCCTCGCCGAACTCCGCTGCCGCGGATCGTCATGAGGCACCCCATGTCATTGGCTTCGACTGTATCAGCCCCACCGGGACGGGGCGAGTCCGCACGAGCTGGTCGCGCCGCCGATTGCACCGAGCGGACCACTTGGCCTCGAAAGGACCCCTTGCAACTGGTCCCTCGACACCAAGTGGTCCGCTCGGTGAGGGCGGGACTCCCCTACCCCCGGCCGACGTACCTCTGGCCGCGGCGGCTGAGGGCGTCGATGACGACGGCGGTGAGGAGGACGAGCGCGGTGATGATCTGCTGCGCATCGGAGTTGAAGCCGATGAGGTAGAGACCGTTGTTGATCGCTCCGACGACCAGGGCACCGAGCACGGCGGCCCAGGCCGACCCGCGTCCGCCGAAGAGAGAGGTGCCGCCGATGACGGCTGCCGCGATCGCGTTGAGCAGGTCCTGGGTGCTGACCAGGGTCGATCCGGCGTTCGTCGTCACCCCTGTTTTGATGAACCCGAACAGTGCGGCGAGCACGCCCGCGGCCATGAACACGCTGATGCGCACCCAGGTGACGCGGATGCCGGCTCGCCTGGCGGCTTCGACCTTGCCGCCGACGGCGTAGATCGAGCGGCCGTAGCGGGTCTTGCGCAGCACCAGATCGATGACGATCGCGATGACCATCATGAGGAAGAAGGGCATGGCCAGCCCGAAGTCCTGGTTGACGAGGATGAGGAACCCGAACACGATCGCGGCCAGCAGCACGATGCGCACGATCACCGAGGTCCAGCTCGGCGCGTTCAGCCCCTCACGATGCCGACGCAGCTTCGAATGGATGATTCCGGCACCGAAGCCGATGATCGCGACCGCCCCGAAGACGTAGGCCCAGATGGCCGGGAAATAGTAGCTGGCGAAGTCGAAGGCGAAGGTCTCCGACATCGACAGGTTCTTCTGCGTGCCCAAGGTCGTCAGCGTCAGACCCGTGAAGGCGAGCAGGCCGGCCAGGGTGACGACGAAGGCGGGGATGCCGACGACGGCGAAGAACCACCCCTGCACGGCTCCGACGACGAGCCCGAGCAGCAGCATGATGATCAGCGCGATGGCCGGCGGCACACCCTGCCGGACCACGAGCACACCGAGCAGCGAGGCCGCCAACCCGCCCAGCTGCGCCAGGGACAGGTCGATCTCGCCGAGGAGCAGGATGAGGTTGATGCCCAGCGCAAGGATCGCGAGGAAGGCGACCTGGGTGGAGAGGTTGACGAGGTTGGCCGGTGAGATGAAGTTGGAATCGGCCGTCTGGAAGACGATGACGATGACGACGAGCGCGAGGATGACCGGGAACGCCCCCAGCTGCCCCTCCTTGACCCGTCGGACGAACGTGCCGACGACCCCCTCGCTGGAGATCCGCTCATCGGTGATGAAGGAGTTGCGAGTCATCGGCGCTCACCCCTGCGTGCGGCCCTCTTCGTCACGACATTGTCGCTGGCTCCGGTGATCGCGGCGACGAGCACATCGGTGCGTTCGTCCCCGGGGAAGTCGCCGACGTCCTTGCCCAGCCGCAGCACGTGGACACGGTCGGCGACGGCCTGCACATCGGCCATATTGTGGCTGACGAGCAGCACACCCAGATCGCGTTCCTTGAGCCTCTCGATGAGGTTGAGCACCTCGGCCGTCTGTGCCACGCCGAGGGCGGCAGTCGGCTCGTCGAGCATGACCAGGGACGGCTCGCCCAGCAGGGACCGGGCGATCGCAACGGTCTGCCGCTGGCCGCCGGACAGGGCCGCGATCGGCACCCGCACGCTCGGGATCTTCGCCGACAGGCTGCGCAGCAGCTCCCAGGACTTCGCTTCCATGGCCACCTCGTCGAGGACTCCCCCACGGGTCTTCTCGTGCCCGAGGAACAGATTGGCCACGACGTCGAGGTTCTCGCACAGGGCCAGGTCCTGGAACACGGTGGCCACTCCGGCCTTCTGTGCGTCCTTGGGTGAGGAGAACCTCTGCTTCGTGCCGTTCATGACGAGATCGCCCTCATCGGCGGCGTGGACGCCGGCGATGACCTTGATCAGCGTCGACTTGCCGGCGCCGTTGTCGCCGACGAGCCCGACGACTTCGCCGCGGCCGACGGTGAGGTGGATGTCGGTCAGGGCCTGCACGGCCCCGAACCTCTTGTTGATTCCGCGCAGCTCGAGCACGGGTTCGCTGCTGTCTCCCGGCGCCTGCGCCGCCGCGGGGGTCGGTTCGGGTGTCTCAGATGTCATCTGTTCCTCGCTGTCGCCGCCCCGGACTGTCGGCGACCCGGAGGGCCGCCGGCAGGTGGGCTGTCATGTCGCGTCTGCACCGTCGCTGAGTCACTTCACTCCTGCGTCTGCGCAGAGCTTCTTCACGCTGCCGGTGCAGATGTCGTCGGCCTTGATCTGATCGCCGACGATGTCCTTGACCGAGTCCTTGGTGACGACCTTGGCCTCGACGAAGTCCGTCGGGGTGTCCTTGTAGGTCGTTCCGGCGTCGACGTCCTCGCCGCCTGCCAGCGCGACGGCGGCATTCGCGGCGAATTCGGCCTGGGGCGGGATCGACTTGTAGATCGTGGCGTACTGGTCGCCCTTGAGGATGTTCTGCAGGCCGTCGACCTCGGCGTCCTGACCGGTGACGACGGGGTCGACCTTGGCCTTCTTCGTCGCGGCGATGACGCCGCCTGCGGTTCCGTCGTTGGCCGCGTAGATCGCGATCGGCTTCTCGCCCTTGCCCTGCAGCTGGCCCTCGACCCACTGGCGGGCGTCGTCGGGGTTCCAGTCGAGGGTGTCGTGACTGGCGGCGATGTCGACGCCGGCGTCCTTGAGGGTCTCTTCGGCCCCGGCTTTGAAGTCCGCGGCGTTCGGGTCCTTCGGGTCACCGTTGACCATCCACACCGGGCCCGACTTTGGGTCGACGTCCTCGGCCTTGAGGCCGTCGAGCACGGCCTGGCCCTGCAGGTTGCCGATCTTCTTGTTGTCGAAGGAGGTGTAGTAGTCGGCACCTTCGAAGAAGCGGTCGTAGGCGATGACCGGGATCTTCTTCGCCTTTGCCTTCGACAGCGCCGACGACACCGCAGAAGCATCGACGGGGTCGAGGACGATGGCGTCCACACCCTCGGTGACCGCCGCTTCGAACTGCTGTTGCTGCTGGGTCGCGTCCTGGTTGGCGTTGCGGTATTCGACCTTCGCGTCGGGGTTGGCCTCGGCGACGTACTTCTCGAAGTTCGGCTTGTCGAGGGATTCGTACCGGGTGGTCTTCGACTCGGGAAGGAGCAGTGCGATCGTGACTTCCCCGTCACCGCCGGAACCGCTGTCGGCTTCCGCATTGCCCTGGCCCTTCTGATTGCCGCAGCCGCTGAGCGCGAGCGCGCCGATGGCGACCGAGGCACCGAAAAGGGCCAGCTTCTTGTGGGACTTCAGGTTGTGCCTCATTGTGAACCTTTCAATCATTCTGACAACGTTGTCAGGTTGTTGAATATGATTCGCCGATCGACCCCCGGTGTCAACTGTTTCGCTGCGAAAGTCTTCACCGCCGATCCGGCGGTTCCTCGCCGCTGCCCCGAGCGATGAGGGCAACCGGGAAGACGTCTTGTCCCCCGCAGGTCCGACCGCCTCCGCCATCGAGTCCGTCGCCGCCGCTCCCACCGAGGCAGCCGTCGCCCTTCCCCGCCGGAGCCTGCAGTCGGCGGACCGCCTCGGCGGCCATGGCCTCGATGTCACGGTCGACGACGGTGACGTCGAGGAGTTCGGCGGTGGGGAAATCGTCGATGCCCACGAGCGCCGGCCATTCGCCGAGGCGGCGGCAGGCGTCGATGGCACCCTGGGTGAGCGTGGCGGACAGGGTGATGAGCGCGCTCGGGGCGCTGCGGGACCCGAGCCAGGCGGCGACGACGTTCTTCGCACTGGCCTCGTCATGGGCGTCTTCGCGCATATAGGCCCGCCAGCCGATGTCGCCGCGGCCGGCGAAAGCGGACCGGATGCCCTCGAGGCGGCGGATGGTGACGAGGCTCGTCGAATGATCGCCGATGACGCCGAGGGCGAGGTGCCCGTGATCGAGCAGCTGCCTGGCGGCCAGTTGCCCGGCAGCGACTTCGTCACCCGTGATGACGGTCACTCCTGCCCCGGTGACTGCGGGGTCGAAGGAGACGATCCTGACATCGGCGCCGGCGGCCCGGGAATAGATTCCGGTCATGTCCGGGTGGGCCCGGAGGACGATGATTCCCGACAGGTCGTTGGCCAGGCATTCGTCGAGGAAGGCCACTTCACGGTCCGGGCTGCCCCCGATCACGGTCACCACAGGGCGCAGGTCGACGGCCGAGAGTTCCGCTTCGAGAGCGGTGAAGGCGCGGGTCTGCAGCGCATCGTCGGCGGCGGAGAGGACGACGCCGACATAGGGCGAACGCCCACCGGCACGCAGTCTCTTGGCTGTGGGGTTGAGGCGGAAGCCGAGTTCGGCGGCGGACTCTTCGACCTTCTGCGCCGTCGCGCGGGCGACGTGCTTCTCCCCGTTGAGCACCCGGGAGGCGGTCTTGATGCTCACTCCGGCATGCGCAGCGACGGTGGCCAGCGTCGGCCGCTCGTTCTGCTTCGCCATGACCACACCTTTGAGTCCGAGAACCGGTTCGTGAACGGCCGCAAAGATCAGCAGCCGCTGGATTGATGATAGCCGTATGCCCTGCGCGCACGAGGACCCATAGAACCGAAGAAGATGAATTGCGTGCAGTCAGTTTCGCCTTCTCCAGCGCCGTTTGTGCAGCGGTGAGGCTTGGCGGTTGCGCTGCGGAACCACTTGAATGGTCGGTCAAACACCTAGTGACGGGCAGACCGGACGCGCAGTACATCGAAGAAATCATGTCGGCGGTACCAATCCAGAGGCCAGTCGTCCTCATCTGCGCCGATGACAGCCGTGATGCACCCCTGAATCGCCACGTGGTGCAACATCTCCAAGAGCATGGACGTCCCATATCCTCTGCCACGCCATTGTGGAAATATGTCAACCTCCTGCAGGCGTACGCAATCTCCGTGTGGAACCGATACCTTGAAATGCCCAATCGCTCCTACGACGTCGTGTCCGGCGACCGCGAAGAACAGCGTCATACCGACACGCTTCGCACGCTGCCGAAGTTCGTCAACCATGGCGCGGGCGCGCGACTCGGTGACGCCGAAATCGGCCTCGACCGCGACGCGTTCATCAGCATAGCGATTCCACGATTCTTCGGTCGCAATAGGCCGTAAGGTGATCTGCCGATCAGGAACGATCGGCGGAGATAATCCTCGCGCCAAGAGAACTTTGGCACGTCCAATTCGGTCGCTGTCACCCAAAGGCTCAACGACGTCATAGATCTGCTGCTCGGTAGCCAGCGCTAGTGCCGATTCGTCGTCGGCGTGCGGCATCGGCGCCTCCTGCTCTCCGTTTTCACTTTTGCGTGGAGCATACCTCCGGCAAGAGCGGTACGGATATTCAGGTGGGCCTGCATAGTGCTTAATCTTCGCCACCGCATCCGACCGATGCATAGACTCGCCGAGGTGGAGCTCGGCCACGGTGCCCCACCTCGGCGATGCTGGTGTTCGTCGTGGTCAGCGGGCCACGGGGTTGGGCATGGTGCCGGCATAGAGCAGCGATTCGGCCTGATTGCCGATGTCGACCATCTGCTTCGTGTTCCGCAGCTGCAGGCGGTTGAGGCAGGAGTGGTCGAAGCGCGGAGCGCGCAGGTCGACGTCTCCGCCGACCCCGCGGGCATGTTCCGGATGCTCGGACTCGTAGTCATCGAGTACCTCGCCCACGAGGCCCCAGAAGCGCCCGGCCCTGATGAGTCCGTCGGCATCGAGGATGCCCGACAGGTGGCGCAGGACTCCGTCGAACATGTCTGTGAACACCGACAGCGCTTTCTCCTCGCCTGAGACCACGGCACGGATGCGTTCGACCTCCTCAGGCAGTTCGCGGTGGCCGAGCACGGCGACCTCCTCACCGATGTCCTTCATGAACGCTCCGGTGACCGTGCTGTCGTCGAGGACGAGGATGAGGTTCTCCCCGTGCGGCATGAACACGAGGTCGTGGGCGAGCAGGGCATGGAGCAGCGGTCGCAGATAGACGCGCAGATAGCTGCGCACCCAGTCCTCCGGCTCCAGCTCCGAAGCGCGGATGAGCTCACCGACGAAGGAGCGGCCCTCATGATCGCGGTGGAGCAGAGCGGCCATGGTGATGAGCTTCTGACCCTGTGTGATCTGTGCGAGAGGGTTCTCTCGCCACAGCGCCGCGAGCATCTTGCGATGCGGATTCGTCTCCTTCGTCCGGTGGTAGACATCTCCGGTGTAGCCGAGTGCCGCCCGTTCCCTCAGGACCCGGAATCCGGTCTCGGCGAAGGTGGCATCGGAGCCGATGAGGTCCGCGACCCAGTCGTTGATGGCCGGGGTGTTGCGCATGTACTTCGGCGACAGTCCGCGCAGGAATCCCATGTTCTGCACGGCGAGCGCAACTTTGACGTACGGGGCCCCGCCGCGCGAGTGGTTGAAGAAGGTGCGCAGGGACTGCTGCGCCTGGTGCTCATCACATCCCTCTCCCAGCGGCAGCAGGTCTCCGCGGGCGATGTCCGCAGCGAACGTGATCGCCAGGCGGTGGTCCGCCTGCCAGGGGTGTATCGGCATGAGGTGGAAGTCCTCGGGATCCTGCCCGGCCGCCCTGATGCGAGCGTCGAAGAGTTCGCGTTCAGCCTCGCTGAGCGCCTGGTCGAGGTGGTCGGATTCGTCGAGTCCGTCCCCGAGGGACAGATGGCTGTGCTCGCGTCTGACAGCGATCCATTCGAGGCGGTTGCGTCTGCCGTTCTCCGGCGCCCAGGTTCGGAAGTCGCTGAGCGCGAAGCCGATGCGTCCGTTGTTCGCGAGGAATCCGGGGTGGCCTTCGATCATGGCCGCCTCGGTGGTCTGGAAGTCCGCGTCGACGAGTCCGCGCGCATCCGGTCGCTTCCCGGCCCGGGCGTCCTCGAGTTTGAAGGCGGCGCCGGCCAGCGTCGAGGCGAGCTCCTCGAGGTAGGTCGAGATGAGGTCTTCGGGCAGGGCGAGATCGTCTTGGAGTTCGACGATGAGCTCCTGCACGTCGAGTGGGACCTCGGTGTCGTCGCGCCAACGGCTGATGCTGTCTTCGTCGATGACCCAGTGCTCGAGCGGCAGCAGGCGGGCCGTGAAGGTGTAGCGAGTGGCGCCGTCGATCGCCAGCTCCCAGTTGTCGCCGACCGCCGAGGCGTCGCCGCCGTCGTCCGTGGCGGCGCCACCGCCGTCCGTGGCGGCGCCACCGTCCGAGGGGCTCCTTCCCTCTCCGGCGCCGCCAGAGGACGAGCGCACCGGGGTGATGAGTCGTTCGTGGGCGAATTCGGACAGGGCTTTGGCCACGAGGTGGCGCTGAGACACGGCGAAGGCATCGGCGTTGAGGTGGGCGTAGGCCTGCGGAAGCGAGGCGTCCTGGTCGGTGTCGCGCCCATGCCCCACGAGGCCGGCGAGCTCGCTCGCGTCGAAGTCGGCCCGCGAGCACACGCTCACCAGGGCTCGCTTCTCCACTTCGCCCATGAGGATCGTCGCCTCCCGCACCGGGTGGAAACCGGCTGCCCGGTTCTTTTCGATGATGGCGTCGTTGCGGGCGTCGGGTTCGACGACGACGCGGTGGCCTCCGCGTCCGCCCTGGTCAGCAGGCCTGAGGCAGAAGTCGATGACCTCGGCCATGATCCGGTCGGTGAGCCCGTGCACGGCCGGCCCCGCCGGTGGTGCCACGAGCAGGTGCATTCCGATGTCGCCCGGACCGGCGGCCAGGACGTTCTGCGGGATGAGGCTGTCCGGGGTGTAGGTCTCGACGTAGAAGCAGTCGGTGCCGTCGACGGCTCCGATCCAGCCGGCGTCGTCGGCGGAGTCGCGGATGCCTGTCAGGTAGTCGCGGACTCCTGACTCGTCGAGGTCGGTCATCATCCAGTACTGGGCGCGCGGGTGGCTGAGCCAGGCGTGGAGCTGGGCGGTGTCCCGAACGACGTCGAGCGGTCGGATGGTCACCCTCGCCGAGGCGGCCGTCGGCTCGACGGTCGAACCCGCGATCGGGTTCGCGGTCGGGTTCGCGTCCTCGGAAGCCGGGTGGGCCGCCTCGGCCGGGGCGGTGGTCGGTGTGTCGGTCGGGTCGGTGATGAGTTCGGTGGTCATGCGTGTGACATCTCCTTGGAGTCGTCGAGGTCGAGGGCGGCGGCGGGATCGTCATCGGGCACCCCGAAGGTCTGGAACGCGATCCGGTTCTCGATCGGATAGGGCTCGCGGCCGGTCACCGCAGCCAGTACGACCGAGGCCCTCCAGGGGCCGAAGCCGAGGTCAGGAGCGGTGACGCCGTGAGTGTGCTCTTCGCCGTTGAGCACATGGATGGTGCCCTCGTCGTTGATCGTGTAGTGGCGGCTGACGTCGAGGCGGCCGTGGGAGTCGAGGCGCACCTCGTCGCCGAGCGGAGCGAGGAAGTCCGGCACCTGCGAACGGTAGCCGGTGGCTGCGACCACGGCTCCGCTGCGTCGGGTGAAGGTCTTGTCCAGTGCGGTGTTGCGGAAGTCGAGAAGGTACTCGCCGCTGATCGGATCGACCGTCGCCGTCTGCAGTTCGGCTTCGGAGATGAGATTGGTCAGCAGTGTCCGACCGCAGCGGCTGAGGCGGTAGAGGGTGTCGTGGATGTCGTCGACGAGGTCGGCGGAGATCCCTTTGTACAGGGTGCGCTGCTCGCGGCCGAGGCGGTCGCGCAGCTCGTCGGGCAGGGCGCGAAAGTGGTCGGTGTATTCCGGGGAGGTCATCTCGAGGGTGAGCTTCGTGTACTCCATGGGGAAGAACCGCGGTGAACGGGTCACCCAGTCCAGTCGAACCCCGCGGTCCTCGGCATCGTCGATGAGATCCCGGTAGATCTCGGCCGCCGACTGTCCGCTGCCGACGATGGTCACGGCACCGGACTCGAGCAGGGCCTCGCGATTGTCCAGGTAGTCGGCGGTGTGGATGAGCGGACCGACCCCTTCCTCGGCTCCGATGCCCTGCAGTGCCTCGGGCAGCACCGGGCGGGTGCCGACGCCGAGGACGAGGTGGCGGGCGCGGTAGGTCTCGGTCGTCACGACCGATCCGGCGGCGTCGGTCACCTCGGCGAGGGCGGTGTAGATTCCGTCCTCGCGGGTCACGGATACGACACGTCGGTTCCAGCGCAGCGAGTCCAGCTGGGCGGCGACCCACCGGCAGTATTCGTCGAATTCGGCGCGCAGCGGGTAGAAGGATTCGCGGATGTAGAAGGGGTAGAGCCGGCCCTGTTCCTTGAGGAATTTGAGGAACGAGTACGGGGAGGTCGGATCGGCCATGGTGACGAGATCGGCGAGGAACGGCACCTGGATGGTCGAGCCTTCGATCATCATGCCCGGATGCCACCGGAACTCGGGGCGCTGGTCGAGGAAGACCGCGTCGACGTCGCCGAGCGGTTCCGACAGCGCGGCCAAGCCGAGGCCGAAGGGGCCGATGCCGACGCCGAGGAGGTCGTGGGTGTCATGTGCGCTCATGCCGCACCTCCTTCGAGGGTGCGTCCGGCCAGGATTCCGTGTCCGGTGGCGCGGACGAGGTCGAGGACGGCGGTGATGTCGTCGATGCCGGTGTCGGGGTTGAGCAGGGTGAGTTTGAGCCACGGGGTGCCGGCGATGACGGTGCGGGCCACGGCGGCCCGGCCGGAGCGGAAGAGGACGCGGCGGATGATCGGCACGAGTTCATCACATGTCTGCCGGTCGGCATTCGGCGGGGCGAAGCGGAAGAGCACGGTCGACAGGTCCGAGCCGCCCAGGACTTCGAAGTCGGCCTGGTCCTCGAGCAGTTCGCGCACCTCATCGGCCAGGTCGCAGACGGTGTCGATCATTGCACCGATCTCCCCGGCCCCGCGGGCGCGCAGCGTCGCCCAGAGCTTGAGTGCGTCGAAGCGGCGGGTGGTCTGCAGGGATTTGTCGACCTGGTTCGGTTCGGCGTCGGCGGACTGCGCTTCGGTCTCGGGGTTGAGGTAGTCGTGGTGGTGGATGGTCGGGGCGAAGGCCGCGGAGTCCCTGACCAGCAGCGCCGAGGACGACACCGGCTGGAAGAACGTCTTGTGGAAGTCGATGGTCACCGAGGCGGCCCGACCGATTCCGTCGAGCAGGTGAGCACGGCGTGGGGCCCAGAGGAGTCCTCCCCCGTAGGCGGCGTCGACGTGCAGCCACACGTTCGCGGCTTCACAGACCTCGGCGATGGGCTCGAGGGGGTCGATGACCCCGAGGTCCGTGGTTCCGGCGGTGGCGACGACGGCCATGGGGATGGCGCCGTTCGCGTCGATCGCGAGCAGGCTCGCCCGCAGTGCCTCGGCGTCCATGCGTCCGGCGGCATCGGTCGGCACGGTCACGACCGCCTCGGCGTCGAGGCCGAGGAGGAACGCGGCCCGGGCCACGGAGAAGTGGGCCTGGTCGGTGGCGAGGATCCGCAGGCGCGGCAGGCCGCCTCGGCGAGTGTCGCTGCCGTCATCCGAGCGTGCGTCGTCGAGCCGGGCCAGCACGTTCTCCCGGGCGAGGAACAGCGCCTGGAGGTTCGACTGGGTGCCGCCGGAGGTGGCGACTTCGGATTGGTCGTAGGTGTCGACCGAGGTGTTGATGGCCGCGAGCATCGCCTCGGCGGCGACGGCGGGCACGGCGACCGGGCAGTTGAGGTGGGCGACGTAGCTGGGGTGGTGGAACCACACCGCGTTGTCGGCGTAGAGGGAGTCGATCTCGCGCAGGGCGGCGGTATTGCCGACGCCAGGGGTGTCGAGATCGACGGCATCGACCGCGGCCTGCAGACCGAAGCGATCCTTCGCCGAGGCGGCCCGCTCAGTCGTGCGGAAGCGTTCGCCGAGTGCGTCGACGACGTCGTGCATGAGTGATGTGTATTCGTCGGCGCTGTGGGCGCCGAGTAGGGCGTCGCTATGGGGAAAATCGGGGGCGTGAAGGGGCGCTGCTGGTGGTATCGCTGCGGTATCGGAAAGCAGAGAAGTCGTCACTGTGTGGTTTCCTCCTTCGATGGACGGACCGCGGAGCGCGGTTCGCATTAGGGAAACCTACCCTAACTATCTCCGATTCCGAAGGGGCTCAGACCAGGTGCGATGACTACTGCTGTCGCAGCCGGGCCCCCTGCGAGGCCGCTCCTCCCCCGAAATCACGCGGCAAGGAGCCTGTCTGCACTACAGGCACACGGACGCAAAAATGGGAGAGTGGCATCCGTCACACCCGCGCGAGTCGTCCAGCATCGTGAGACAGACGATGCGTGACGACAGCCGCACGCTGCGGTCCGCAGCAGCAAACGCCTGCCCGACCAACCAGTGGTCGCCTCCGACTCGCAGCGCCGCAACGGGTACCCGGCCGACCAGAGGTCATGTTCGGATACTTTTTTGCCTGGAAAATATCCGAACATGACCACTCGTTGCACCAGCAACCGCCGAAGACACGAAAAGGCCGCAGCCCCTGCACAACTCGGCAGAGACTGCGGCTGACCCGCTCCTCACTTCGGAGCCTCAAGCCTCACTTCACGACGTAGTTCGGGGCCTCGACCGTCATCTGGATGTCGTGCGGGTGGCTTTCCTTCAGCCCCGCAGTGGTGAGGCGGACGAATTTGCCCTTGGCCTTGAGGTCGTCGATGGTGCGCGCGCCGACGTAGAACATCGTCTGTCGCAGTCCGCCGGTGAGCTGGTGGGCGACCTGCTTGAGGTGTCCGCGGTAGGCGACGCGACCTTCGATGCCCTCGGGGATGAGGTCGGTGTCGGTGGCGATGTCGGCCTGGAAGTAGCGGTCCTTCGAATACGACTTGCCCTTGCGCGGTGCCATGGCGCCCAGCGACCCCATGCCGCGGTAGGCCTTGTACTGCTTGCCGTTGATGAAGATGAGCTCACCGGGCGATTCGTTGCAGCCTGCAAGCAGGGAGCCGAGCATGACGGTGTCGGCACCGGCGACGAGGGCCTTGCCGATGTCACCGGAGTACTGGAGCCCGCCGTCGCCGATGACCGGGACGCCGGCGGCGCGTGCGGCCTGCGCGGCGAGGTGGATGGCGGTGACCTGCGGGACTCCGACGCCGGCGACGACGCGGGTGGTGCAGATCGATCCGGGCCCCACGCCGACCTTGACGGCGTCGACGCCGGCGTCGATGAGCGCCTGGGCCCCCTCCTTCGTCGCGACGTTGCCGCCGATGATCTGGACGTGGGCGAAGGCCGGGTCGGACTTGATCGTCTTGATCATGTCCGTGACTCCGCGGGCATGGCCGTTGGCGGTGTCGACGACGAGGACGTCTGCGCCTGCCTCGGCGAGCATTCCTGCGCGTTCATAGGCGTCGCCGTAGAAGCCGACGGCCGCACCCACGCGCAGGCGACCCTCGTCGTCCTTCGTGGCCAGCGGGTACTCCTCGGTCTTGACGAAGTCCTTGACGGTGATGAGGCCCTTGATGACGTTGTTGTCGTCGACCAGGGGCAGCTTCTCGACCTTGTGCTCGGCGAGCAGTTCGAAGGCCTTCTCCGCGGAGACGCCGACGGGTGCGGTGACCAGCGGCATCTTCGTCATCGTCTCGGCGACGGTGCGGGTGGGGAATTCGCTGCGGGTGACGAAGCGCAGATCGCGGTTGGTCACGATGCCGACGAGGACGCCGTGGTCGTCGACGACGGGCAGTCCGGAGATCCGGTACCTGCCGCAGATCTCGTCGAGTTCGGTCAGCGTCTTGTCCGCGGTGATCGTCAGCGGGTCGTTGATCATGCCCGATTCGGAGCGCTTGACGTAGTCGACCTGGTCGGCCTGGTCCTCGGCCGAGAGGTTGCGGTGGATGATGCCCAGGCCGCCGATGCGGGCCATGGCGATGGCCATCCGCGATTCGGTGACGGTGTCCATGGCTGCGGAGACGAGCGGGATGTTGAGCTCGATCTCCTTGGTCAGACGGGTCGTCGTGGAGGCTTCGGAGGGGATGACATCGGTGTCGCCTGGCAGGAGGAGGACATCGTCGTAGGTGAGTCCCGTGAGGGAGAACGGATCGTTTGCGGCCTGTGATTCCTGCTCAGGGTTCCCCATGAAAACAGCCTTTCGACACGAAGATACGGTGCGTCAATGGTATCGGAGTCGAATAGGCGACGGCTATGGTTTCAAGCACCGAGCACTGTGAGACTGACTACACGGATCGGGGCGGCGACAACGGCGCAAACACGGATCCCAGCACGTCCCGCGAATCCCAGCACGGCCCCGCGGAAACGCCGGCGTGCCTCAGCGCCCTTCCCCGACCGACCGTGCGAGGTCGAGCGTCGAGGCTTCGGAATCGTCGAGGTGGATGCGCAGCAGGCCCTCGGCACCCTGCCGGTCGCCCGACTTCATCTTCTCGAGGATGTCACGGTGCGGGTTCGCCCAGTGCGAGTGGTACTTGCCGGGTTCGGGCGAGCGAGAGAACGTCGTCGACAGGCGGGCCATGAGGTTGAGGTAGAACTCGTCGAGCAGCGGGGAGCCGAGCAGTCCGACGATCGCCCGGTGGAAGGAGGCCGAATGTTCCTGCGCGTCGGTCCAGGACTCGTTCTTCGGTGCTGTCTCAGCCCGGACGACTGAGGCTTCGACGGCGGCCATCGCCTCGTCGGTGGCGTCCTGGGATTCCTGAACAGCGCGGATCTCGAAGACCCGGCGGGCGCGGTAGAGGTCCTTGAGCTCGTCGATGCCGAAGGTGCTGACGAAGAATCCGCGGTTGGGCTCCTGGGTCAGCAGTCCCGCATGGCGCAGGAGGCTGAGCGATTCGCGTGCGGTGTTGCGCGAGACGTTGAATTCCTTGGCCAATGCACCATCGCGGACCGGGCTTCCGGCCGGGTACTCACCGGTAGTGATGCGGGTGCGGACAAGGGCGACGATGGCCTCTGAGGTGCATCCGGGGGCATGTGGACTCATGACACCAGGCTACCGTGTCCCCGCCGCAGGTGGGCGAACCTCGGCGCCGTGGGTGAGCGGACCTCGGCGCAGTGGGTGAGCGGAGCTCGACGCCGGACCGACGAGTCCGATGACTCAGGGCGCCGCGACAGCCGTCGGGTCGAGGTTCAGCTGTGTGGTGAACCGGCGCGGGCGCCCGGTCTGCGGATCGTCGAACGCGATCTCCGATGCCAGGAGCTGCAGAGGCGAGCTGAAGTCGTAGGGATCGGGTGCCAGATCGACCGGATACACCGGATCGCCGAGGATGGGCAGCCCGAGCGCGTTCATGTGCACCCGCAGCTGGTGGGTCTTGCCCGTGACCGGTTCGAGCTCGTATTCGGCAACCCCGACCGCGCCCCCTCGCCGAGGTGGACCTGCCTTGGCCTCGGAATGACCCGCTGGCGTGATTGTCCGGAGCAGCCGGATGCGGCTGGTCGCGTTCGGCTCACCGTCGACTTCGAGGACCTGCCGACCACCCTCGGGTTTGACCAGGCGCGACTGCCGCACCAGCGGGAACTCCAGGCCCGGAGGCGGGACCGGGGCCAACGCCTGGTAGGTCTTCGTCACCAAACGGTCCTGGAACAGGCGCTGGTAGCGGCCACGGGTCTCCGGTCTCTTCGACAGGATGAGGAGCCCTGCGGTGATCCGGTCGAGGCGGTGAATGGCCACGAGGTCCGGCAGATCGAGGACGACGCGCAGGCGGGTGACGACGCATTCGCGGACGAACCGACCGTTGGGGGTGCTGGCGAGGAAGTGGGGCTTGTCGACGACGAGGAGGTCCTCGTCCTCGAACGCGATGCCGACTTCGAAGGGGATCCGCTCCTCAGCCGGCACCGGACGATGGAAGAAGTAGAACCCGCCGGGGATGACCGGATCCTCCCACGCCACCGCACGGCCCACCTCGTCGCGCATGTCCCCTTGCGCCAGCAGGCCGCGGCGAGCGGCCGGACTCGCCTCGGGGAATTCGGATTCCAGCCAGGCCCCGATCGTCTCGGGCACTGGAAGGTGGCTCTTCGCGTGGGTGGCTTTCCCGCCCGGGGCGCGCAGCGCGGTCGCCGAGATGCCCTCTCGAGGTGGGAGCGGACTGCGTGGCATCCCCTCAGTCTAGAGCCGAAGCCCGGACAGGCTGTTCAGGGCCGAAGCCCGGGCAGACTTCTCCCCGTCCGTGCAGAGGACCTCTCGACATGCGGGACATCCGCGGCCAAGAGAACTTCTCGATCCGACTGGGCCTATGGTGGAAGGCATGGACCACACCGAACTGACGGAGAAGTTTTTCAGCGAGAAGGTCGTCACTCCGGTCGTCCTCGGCATGTTCGCCGATGACGAATGGGACAGCATTGCGATGATCCGCGATCCCAAGGATGCACGACGGCTCACCGCAAGAATCGTCGTCTGCGGGGAGGCCGTCGAAGTCCTCCTCGACTATCCGGGCAGCACAGAGAGCCTCCTGCAGATGCAGCAGCGGCTCGTCGACGAGTTCACATCGTTCATCGAGGCGTCGGAGTTCGGCGCCCACCGAACCTCGGATTGGGAGGCCGGTGCAGTCTACGGAGGCCTCTGGCCGTCTGCGATCAGCCGTCCTCCCCGACCCGAGTTCCACGGCCCCGCCGACTGCACGCTGCGCCGGCTGCGGATCAGCGCCCGAGTCCTGCGGCTCGACCGGCGACGCTGCCTGTCGGCTCACCGCCGCGGCTGAGCCCGAGGTCGGACGAAGTCCGCCGGATTCAGCCCCTTCAGGCCCGCGCGACGAGGAAATCGATGTCGACACCGGCCGGAAGTGCACCGTACTCCCGCCCCCGGTCGGCCCCGAGACGGGCGGCAGCGAAGCTTGCGGCCACCTCGGCGGGGGCGGATTCGAAGAGGATCGCCGACTGCATGAGCAGCGCCATCTTCTCCACGAGCACTCGACCGCGGGCCTGAAGCGCGGCGAGCGCACTCGGATCGCCCCCGGACACGTCCTGGACCGCCGCCTGCAGTGAGCCGGCCAGGGATTCGAAGGCGGAGTCGAAGTCCGCGTGCCTGCCCAGACCGGTTTCGAGGAAGCCGAGGAACGATTTCGCCGTCCGCGGCTCGCGGGCCAGGGCGCGCAGCACGTCGAGGACGATGACATTGCCCGAGCCCTCCCATACGGCCATCACCGGCTGTTCGCGGTAACGCCTGGCCAGCGGGAAGGCCTCCGTATAGCCGTTGCCGCCGAGGCATTCGAGGGACTCATAGGCGTGTTCGGGCCCGCGTTTGCAGACCCAGTATTTGCCGACCGCCGTGGCCAGCCGACGGAAGTCCGCGGCATCGGAGCTGTCGTCGTCATAGGCAGCGGCCAGGTGCAGGGACGTATAGGTCGCGGCCTCGGACTCGAGCTGGAGGTCGGCGAGAACTGCGCGCATGAGCGGGGCGTCGATGAGCGTGGAGCCGAAGGCCGCTCGGGACCGGGTGTGCCAGGCGACCTCGGCGACGGACTGGCGCATGCCCGCCGCCGAGCCGAGGACGCAGTCGAGCCGCGTCTGGGAGACCATCTCGATGATCGTGCGCACTCCCCTGCCGGGCTCGCCGAGCAGCCAGCCGACCGTCGAATCGAACTCGACTTCGGAGGAGGCGTTGG
This sequence comes from Brevibacterium renqingii, assembly GCF_017808095.1. Lineage (NCBI taxonomy): Bacteria > Bacillati > Actinomycetota > Actinomycetes > Micrococcales > Brevibacteriaceae > Brevibacterium > Brevibacterium renqingii. Next base: position 494,885 of record NZ_JADBHG010000001.1, read on the forward strand.
ATTTGTTGCCGAGTTTGTCCTTGAGCCGCTGGATGCGCACCGTGTTGAGCCCGCCCCCGGGCAGCACTCGGGGCACGACGAAGCAGCTGGGTCCCTCGTCGAGCTGGGCGATGACGAGGAAGGCATCGGACTGCGGGGCCGAACAGAACCATTTGTGGCCGGTGATGAGGTAGTGGTTACCCGAGGCGACTGCGCGGGTGGTGTTCGCCCGGATGTCCGATCCGCCCTGCTTCTCCGTCATCGCCATGCCGAAGGTCACTGCGGTCTTCTCCGCCGGGTCGATGCGTCGCGGATCGTAGTCGCTCGCCGTGGCCTTCGGCAGCCAGAAGTCGGCGAGCTCACGGTCCGCCTGCAGCGAGGGCACGACGGCGTGCGTCATCGACACCGGGCACGCATGACCGGGTTCGATCTGAGAGAAGAGCATGAACCGTGCGGCCCGGTCGACATTGGCTCCGGGACCGGGGTTCGTCCAGGCGTGCGAGTGGGCCCCGCTGCGCAGCGACTCTCCGATGATCCGGTGGTAGGAGGGGTGGAATTCGATGTCGTCGATGCGGTTGCCCCACTCGTCGTGGGTGCGCAGCTGCGGGCCGTGTTCGTTGGCCAGACGCGCGTCTTCGATGAAGTCCGCGCTTCCCACCAGCGCTCCGATGCGTTCGAGTTCGCTCCGCGAAGCCTGCGCTCCGTAGCGGTCGAGCCCGTCGAGGAGCGCTGTGTTGAGGGTGAATTCGTTGACATCCCGCCGAGGCAGGGCCTGGTTGAACACCGTATGCGTGGTGTGCGGGGCGGCCGTTGGTGTGGTGAGGGCTTCGGCAGTCATTTCTCTCCTAGAGGATCGGATCCCAGAGCGGATCGGGTGAAGGCGGACAGTGCGCTGATAAGTGCCTCGATCTCGTCGGGGCGCGGTGGCGGCGTGGTCGGGTCGAGGACGTCGACGAGGTTCTCCGCGATCCCGCCGACGATGAACCGGGCGGCCACCTCGGCGGGGACGGTGGAGACGTCCCGGGCCGCTCCTCCGGCGGCGGAGGGCGATTCGGCCCCGGCCCGAACGGGGTGCGAGTGGCCACTGGCCCGGTCGAGCCCCGCGGCGACGGACGCGACATAGCCGCGGCGCAGGATGAGACGTTCGAGCTGGACCGCATCGGGGACCTCTTCGAACAGCAGTGCGTGGGCGAGCCTGCGGCCGGTCACGGCGCGGCGAACGAACACCTCGGCGACGGACTCCGCAATCGCGGCGGCGGTGCTCGCCTGCGCGACGGCAGTCTCGATCACGGCGAGCTCGTGTCCGGAGGCGCGGGCGAACACGGCTCGCAGGAGCTCATCGCGATTGGCGTAGTAGGTGTAGATGAGCCCGGTGCTGCATTCGGCTTCGCGGGCGACGGCGGCGACACTCGCGGCGGCGAACCCGCCTCGGGCGATGACATGGCGCGCGGCACTTTCGATGCTCAACCGCCGCTGCTGGGCATTGGCCCGCGTGCGGGCGGTGGGCCTGTACGCCATAGCTCCCCCTCCTCGGCGTCGGATTTCACTTCCTTCAAGAAATGAATCATGATTCAATTGTACTGAGTATGACACTCGTCACAAGGAGAAGCAATGAAGCTTGGCATGATGCTCGATACGACGGTTCTGCGCGACCCCGAGAAGGAGGCCCTCGTCTACGGGGACGAGCGCTTCACCTATGCGCAGCTGCACAGCCGCGCGCTCAGGGCCGCCCGCGTGCTCGAGGACAACGGCATCGGCGCGGGAGATGTCGTGGGCATCATGACCTTCAATGTCCCCGGTTTCGTCTTCGCAGCCTTCGGCGCGTGGTACCTCGGCGCCACTGTCGTGCCGGTCAACCACAAGATGCAGGCGCCGGAGGTCAGATACACGATCGAGCATTCCGGGGCCGGGCTCGGCATCGTCAGCGCCGAACTGGCCGAGACCGCCCGGTCCGGGGCCCCGGACATCACCTGGCTCGAGACCGAATCGGATGCGCCCGACAGCTTCGACGCTCAGCTCGCAGCCGCCGAGGAGACCGTGCCCGGCGACTTCACCGATGAGCAGGTGGCGCAGATCCTCTACACCTCGGGCACGACGAGCGCGCCGAAGGGCTGCGTGCACACCCACCGCAGCATCGCGCAGGTCGCCACGCTCATCAATCTGAATATGGGCTATCGCAGCGACGACCGCTACCTCGTGTGCATGCCGATCTGGCATTCGGCGCCGTTGAACATCAGCCTCATGCCGACGCTTCAGACCGGCGGCACCGTCGTCCTGCAGCGGTCCTATCACCCGGTGGACTCGATGGCGATCATCGCCGAGGAGAAGATCACGACCTTCTTCGGCCCGACCGTGGCCTATGTCGCCCCGATCATGACCGCAAAGAAGCTCGGCATCGACTTCGCCGACTATGACTTCTCGACCATCCGCTATTGGAACTACGGCGGTTCGCCCATCGACCGCTCGACGGCGGCGATGCTCATCGAGACCTACGGAACGGACCAGTTCTACAACCTCTTCGGCATGAGCGAGATGGGTCCGACCGGCTGCCTGCTGCGCCCCGAGGACCAGCTGCGCAAGGCGGGCTCGGTCGGGCGGACCGCGATGCTCGGCAATGCGATGCGCGTGGTCAAGGCCGACGGCACCGAGGCGGGCCCCGGAGAGTCCGGTGAGATCTGGTTCTCCGGTGACACCCGCATGCGCGAATACCTGGGCAGCCCCGAAGCGACCGCTGCGGCGTTCGAAGGAGAGTGGTACCGGACCGGCGATATCGCGAAACTCGATGAGGACGGCTATCTGTTCATCGTCGATCGGTCCAAGGACGTCATCATCGTCGGCGGTGAGAACGTCTACTCCCTCGAGGTCGAAGAGGCCATCATCGCCCATGAGCGGGTGGCCGATGTGGCCGTGGTGGCGAAACCGGACCCCGAGTGGGGCGAGCAGGTCGTCGCATTCATCACGACCACCGACGGTTCGGAATTCGATGTCGAGGAGCTGCGGGACTATCTGGCCGACAAGCTCGCCCGCTACAAGCTTCCGCGCGAGGTCATCCTCACCGATGATCTGCCGCGCAACCCCTCGGGCAAGCTGCTCAAACACAAGCTGCGCGCCGAGGTCGCCGCGGGGACCCCCGCCGCGGGGTGAGCGTCTCGCGGCGAGGCGCTCCGCCGGTGAGGCGCCGCGTCGCGGCGAGCATCGCCGCAGGGTGAGCGTCTCGCGGCGCTCAGCCCGGCTCGGCGGCCCCTTCCGGTCGTCGGGTGCGCAGTTCGGGGCTGTGGCGCTGAAGGACGGAAGCGACTGCTGCGGCCGCACGAGTGCTCGGGTTCCTCGTCACGACGACGAAGGTCAGGTCCGGCAGCCCGGGCAGCCGCGGCTCGTCCATGACGACCGCCCCCTCCGGAATGAGCGACTTCGCGAACGGCATGATGCCCAGGCCGCCGAGCACTGCCGCCCGGAGTCCCGCCAAACTGGTCGATGTCGCGGCCGTCGCAAACCGGTGACCATGTCGCTCCAGCACATCCAAGGCGATCTCCCTGGTCACGCTGGGACGGGGGTAGAGCACGAGCGGGATAGGCTCCTCTTCCTCGAGGCCGAACCCGGGCCGAGCCACCCAGGCCAGAGCATCGGTGAAGAGCTCACTGGAGGCGAACGACACGGAGTCGACGCTCGCCGGCGGGCGCATGGCGAGGATGATGTCAAGCTCCCCGGCGCGCAGCTGCCTATGCAGCGTGGCGCTGAGCTCGACTGACAGGACGACTTCGAGATTCGGAAGCTCGCTGCGCAGCCGCTCGAGGAAGTCGGGCAGGTGGGTGAAGGCGAAATCCTCGGAGACGCCGAAGCGGACCCGTTCGCGCTGCGGGAGGTCTCGGGCGCTGAGGATCGCTTCGTCCATCATGGCGGTGATCCGCTGCGCGTAGCTGAGCAGGCGCTCCCCCGCCGGAGTCAGCTCCACGCTGTGGGTGTCGCGGCTGAGGAGGGGCATGTCCACCGTGGCCTCCAGCTGGCGGATCTGACTGCTCACCGCGGACTGGCTCATGCCGAGCCGCCGCGCAGCGCGGGTGAAGCTCTCCTCGGAACTCACCGCGATGAAGGTCCGCAGATGTCGCTGGCTCAGCTCGGTTGACATGCTTATCAAATTATCCGATAACAGTGTCCAGCTCAATGACGATATCAGCATGCCGGTTCGATGCGACGGTGGTCATATGAGTATCTTCCGCCGCATCGATCCGTTCCTCGCCGCCCTGCTGCTCATCCCGGTGGCGGCGACGCTGTTCCCTGTTCGCGATGGCGCCGCCGAGGCCCTCGACACCCTGACCATCGCTGCGATCTGCCTGCTCTTCTTCCTCCACGGTGCGAAGCTCGCTCCGGCTCAGACGCTCGCGGGCTTCCGGCGGTGGCCGTTCCAGCTCCTCGTCCTCGTCGGCACATTCGTGATCTTCCCCGCCATCGGTCTGCTCATCACGCTTCTGCCGACGGCCGTCATCAGCCCGGTGATCGCCACCGGATTCCTGTTCCTCTGCCTGCTGCCATCGACCGTCCAGTCCTCCATCGCGTTCACCTCGGTCGCGCGTGGCAATGTGGCACTGGCCGTGAGCTCGGCATCCGTGTCCAACGTCCTCGGAGTGGTCTTCACCCCCATGCTCGCCGCCGCACTGCTGGGCTCCCACGTCGAGGTGACCCCGCAGTCGATCCTCGAGATCATCGGCGAGCTGGTCGTGCCCTTCATCGCAGGTCAGCTGCTGCACCGGTACATCGGCTCCTGGCTTGCCGAGCACCGCATCCTCGTCTCCATCGTCGATCAGGGCTCGGTCCTGCTCGTCGTCTACGCCGCGTTCAGCACCGGCGTCACCCAGGGGCTGTGGACGATCGTTCCACCGGTCGATCTGCTCAAGGTCATCGCCCTGTCCTCGGTCCTGCTCGCGCTCGTGCTCGGCCTCTTCATCGGCCTTGGGCGGGTCTTCAGATTCGATCGCGCCGACCGCATCGTCCTGCTGTTCTGCGGTTCGAAGAAGAGTCAGGTCAGCGGCCTGCCGATGGCATTCCTCCTCTTCCCCGCAGAGGATGTCGGCGTCTACGTTCTGCCGCTGATGATCTTCCACATCATCCAGCTCCTCGTCTGCGCCGTCATCGCGAAGCGCTACGCGCGCCAGGCGGCCGAGGAGGAGGACCGGTTCGACGCGGCCGGGAGAGAACCCGGCGTCGACGATTCCCACGCCGCTGCAGCCGTCGCCGAGCGTGAGGACACGGACGCGAAATCCTGAGCCCCGCCTCGGCGAGTCGGTGAGCCGACCGATCACACGGCTTCGAGCGCTTCGACCGGACTGATCGACGTCGCCGCACGGGCGGGTTCGCGGCTGGCGGCCACCACGGCCACCAAGGTGCCGCCGACGACGGCGGCGATGACCCACCAGGGGACGCTCGGGGCGAAGAGTCCGGTCAGCGGCGACAGCAGGGTCAGCGCCCCGATCCAGCCGTAGACCACGCCCAGCGGCACGGCGACGAGGCACGCGGTCAGACTCAGCTGCAGGCCTTCGGCGACGATCATGCGCCGGACTCGCTTCGGGGTCTGGCCGAGGGCCATGAGCAGTCCGATCTCCTGAGTGCGCTGTCGCACGGAGAGCATGAGGGCATTCGCGACGCCGATGACGGCGATGATGACGGAGAAGAGGATCATGCCGAGGAAGAAGAGCATCGTCTTGTCGACGACCGTCGCCAATGCGTCCTCGAAGCCGTTCCAGCCCTCCTCGCCGAGCGAGCGGGCGTAGGCGAGCAGCTGGTCGCGGAAGGTGGTCATGGCCGTGGCGAACATGACGATGAGGGTGATGCCGATGACGAGGCCGATGACCGTGCGGGCATTGCGCGTGGGGTGGCGGGCGATCGTCGAGGCGGCCAGGCGAGCGACCGCAGTGCGACCGAGCAGCCATCCGACGACCGCCTGCAGCGGCGGCAGGATCCAGGGATTGCCGACGATGACGCCGAGGAAGGTCAGCGCCGCCCCGAGCGCAACGAGGAAGACGCCGACGATGCTCAACCGGTTCTCACTGGCCCCGATGACGGCGCTGACGAGGAAGGTGAGCCCGGTCGACAGCAGGATGAGAGCCGCCGTCAGCGCCCCCATCGAGGCGCGCGCATCCTCGGGGCGCCGTTCGACGGCCTGCGAGGTGGCCTCGATCGGGGAGATACCGGTGATGCGCTGGGCGCCCAGATACGCCGACAGCCAGGTCACGACGATGGTGGCGGCTGCGGGGACGGCCATCATCGGGTCGAACAGTCCGACCTCCTCGGTGATCCGCCCGCCGAGGTAGTGCAGCGTCGCCCACGCGAGCGCTGTCGAGGCGAGGAATGCCAGGACGGCGCTGGGGACGGAGATCAGCAGCCCCTCCACCGAGGCGGCCCGACGCAGCCGTGCCGACGAGGCGCCGATGAGCCGGAGCAGGGCCAGCTGACGGCTGCGACCGGCGATGATGATCGAGAAAGTATTGGCGATGACGATCGCCGAGACGAAGAGCGCGATGAGGAAGAAAGCGAATCCGACGGTGGTCAGCAGCTTCTGTGCGGTGTCCGACTCCGCGACGATCTTGGCCGAGGACAGCCAGGCGGTCAGTATCGCGATGCCCTGCATGATGGCGGTGCCGAAGAGAGCGGCGATGAAGACGACCAGGAAGCTGGGGAAGAACTGGCGCGGATTGGCCAGGATCTCTCGCATCGGATTCATCGGCGACTCCCGCTCTCGGCGCCGTCGTGCAGAAGGCCGGCGTTGCCGCGTGCGACGAGCCCGGCGGCCGTGGCGGCCGCCTCGGCGCGCTCACCATCTGCCGCCTCGGCGCGCTCGTCGAGGTCGAGCATCGTCTGTGCGATCGCCTCGGCGCTGATCGCTTCGTTCATCTCGGTGACGGGAGTGCCGTCGGCGATGAAGACGACACGGTCGGCGTGGGCGGCGACGAGCGGATCGTGGGTGACCAGGACGATCGACTGCCCGAGGTCGCGCACGGCCTCGGACATGATCGCCATGACCTCGCGGCCCGATCGGGCATCGAGGTTGCCGGTCGGTTCGTCGGCGAAGAGGATGTCGGGCCGGGTCGCCAGGGCCCGGGCGATCGCGGTGCGCTGCTGCTGACCGCCCGAGAGCTCACTCGGCCGGTGTTTCAGGCGCGTTTCGAGACCCAACCGGGAGACGATGGTCGAGATCCAGGCCCGCTCCTCGGCATTGGGTCGCCGGTCGTCGAGTTCGAACGGCAGCCGGATGTTCTCCTTGACCGTGAGCGTGGGCACGAGGTTGAACGCCTGGAAGACGAATCCGATCCTCCGCCTGCGCAGGGCCGAGAGCTCCTCCTCGCGCAGACCCGTGATCTCCTTCTCGCCGAGATGGACTGTGCCCGAGGTGGGACGGTCGAGTCCGGCGAGGATGTGCATGAGGGTGGACTTGCCCGAACCCGAGGGCCCCATCACGGCGGTGAGCCGGGCCGGGGCGATGTCGAGAGTGACACGGTTGAGAGCGGTCACTGCCGCCCCGTCGGGGTCGAAGATCTTCGAGACGTTGCGAAGTCGGGCGATGGGCATCGGCGAGACGGTCGTCATGGGTCCTCAACGGTTGCTGCAATCGGTCTTGTCCAGACTAACGAGGATCCGCAGTCAGGAACATGAGAACTGACTGGCCAGTAGTTGTGAGCAGCCTGCACGGCGCGAGATTCCGTGCCGAGGGCATCCGTCGAGAGTTCGCTCTGCGACAGACAGCTCGACGAGGAACCAGAGCCATCTGTCGTAGAGCGAGCTCTCGGCGAATCGTGGTGCGTGTGAATACACCAGTGGCCCGGAACAAGCCGTTCCGGGCCACTGGTGTGTCTCTCAGAGGCGACTCAGGCCGAGCGGAGTGCTCAGTCCTCGTCCTCCTCGTCCTTCTTCTCGACGACCAGGGTCTCGGTGGTGAGAACCAGGGCGGCGATCGAAGCGGCGTTGCGCAGCGCCGAGCGGGTGACCTTGACGGGGTCGATGATTCCGGCGCCGATGAGGTCGCCGTATTCACCGGTCGCGGCGTTGTAGCCCTGGCCGGACTCGAGGTCCTCGACCTTCGACACGACGACGTAGCCGTCGCGGCCGGCGTTCTCGGCGATCCAGCGCAGCGGCTGGACGACTCCGCGCCGGACGATGTCAGCACCGGTGGCCGCATCGCCGGTCAGGTTCAGGTCGTCTCCGGCCAGCACCTTGGCGGCGTGGATCAGAGCCGACCCGCCACCGGCGACGATGCCCTCTTCGATGGCGGCACGAGTTGCGGACACGGCGTCTTCGACGCGGTGCTTGCGCTCCTTGAGCTCCACCTCGGTGGCGGCGCCGACCTTGATGACGGCGACACCGCCGGAGAGCTTGGCCAAGCGCTCCTGCAGCTTCTCGCGGTCCCAGTCGGAGTCGGTGTTCTCGACCTCGGCGCGGATCTGGGCGACACGACCGGCAACAGCATCGTCGGAGCCAGCACCATCGATGATGGTGGTGTTGTCCTTGGTGACGGTGATGGTGCGGGCGTTGCCGAGCTCCTCCAGGGTGACCTGGTCGAGCTTCATGCCCATGTCCGGGGTGACGACCTGGCCACCGGTGAGGACGGCGAGGTCCTCGAGGATGGCCTTGCGGCGGTCACCGAAGCCGGGCGCCTTGACGGCGGCGACGTTGATGATGCCGCGCAGCTTGTTGACGACCAGAGTCGACAGAGCCTCGCCCTCGATGTCCTCGGCGACGATGAACAGCGGCTTGCCGGCCTGCTGCACCTTCTCGAGGACGGGCAGGAGCTCCTGGATGTTGGAGATCTTGCCCTGGTTGATGAGGATGAGAGCGTCGGAGAGCACAGCCTCCTGACGGTCGGCATCGGTCACGAAGTGCGGTGAGAGGAAGCCCTTGTCGAACTGCATTCCCTCGGTGATCTCGAGCTCGACCGATGCGGCCTGGGACTCGTCGATCGTGATGACGCCGTCCTTGCCCACCTTGTCGAAGGCATCGGCGATGAGCTTGCCGATCTCTTCGGAATGAGCGGACAGACCGGCGACGTGCGCGATCTCCGAGGAGTCGGCGACATCGCGGGCGATGGTTCCGAGCTGCTCGGACACGGCCTCGACGGCGGTTTCGATTCCGCGCTTGAGGGCACCGGGAGCGGCACCTGCGGCGACGTTGCGCAGTCCTTCGTTGACGAAGGCCTGAGCGAGAACCGTCGCGGTGGTGGTTCCGTCACCGGCGATATCGTTGGTCTTGGTGGCGACTTCCTTGGCCAGCTGGACGCCGAGGTTCTCGTACGCGTCGTCGACCTCGACCTCACGGGCGATGGTCACGCCATCGTTCGTGATCGTGGGGGCGCCCCACTTCTTGTCGAGCACGACATTGCGGCCCTTGGGTCCCAGCGTCACCTTGACGGTGTCGGCCAGTGTATTGACACCCTTTTCGAGTGCGCGACGAGCTTCGTCGTCGAATTCCAGAGTCTTAGGCATTCGTCCTCCTATCAGTGAAGTAGTTGTTCAGAGGATTCAGCCGATGACGGCGAGCACGTCGCGAGCCGAGAGCACGAGGAACTCTTCGCCTGCGTACTTGACTTCGGTGCCTCCGTACTTGGAGTAGATGACCTTGTCGCCGATGGCGACGTCGACCGGCACGCGGTTTCCGTTGTCAGCGACACGGCCGGGGCCCACTGCGACAACTTCGCCTTCCTGAGGCTTTTCCTTGGCGGTTTCGGGAATGACCAGACCACTGGCGGTAGTCTGCTCTGCTTCGACCTGACGGATGACAATCCGATCTTCGAGTGGCTTGATGGAGACCGACATATCGGGCCCTCTCCCTTCGCTGGGTTCATTCTTCGTTGAGTCAGACGGCGGCTGCTGCCATGAACCTCTCGTCGTCGCGGGTGCCGAGCGATTCGACCGTCCTGTGAAACTGGCACTCATTGAGCGTCAGTGCTAATTCGACTTTAGAACGCTCTTAGCACTCGGTCAACTTGAGTGCCAGCAATTCGTCATGCTCTGGGCGAAAGCTCAGATCGGCGGCTGTCGGCACCCGCGGACTCCGCCCGACGGAGCCGATGCCTGGACGCAGAGAAGCGCCGGCCCCGGGATCTCTCCCGGGACCGGCGCTTCTCACTGACCGGCTCAGCTCATGTGTCGATTGCGGTCAGGACTGGTCGGCGATCAGGCGCAGGTCCACTGTCCCCAGCCTTCCTGAGCCTGCAGCTTCTTCGCACGCTGGAACTGCTCCTGCGGGCTGGCATCCGAGGGATTGCCGCTGCCGCCCATGTTGTGCCAGGTCGAAGGCAGGAACTGGAACAGACCGAAGTGGGTGCCGTTCGAGGCCTTCGGGTCGAAGTTCGACTCGCACTCGACGACCGAATACCACTTGGATCCGGGTCCGCCCAGCATCGCCTTGATCTCTGCGGTGCTCATGGAGCCGCCGCCCGAACCGGAGTCGCCGCCGGTGCTCGAGTCACCGGAATCAGAGCCGCCGGAATCACCGGCGTCACCGGAGTCACCCGAATCGCCCGAGTCGGAGCCACCGGTGTCGGCCGGAGCCTCCTCCTTCTTCTTCGTACCCTGGATGACCACCTTCGCCTTGGGCTCGGAGAGGACCTTCTCGTCCTTCTTCTCCTTCTTCACCTCTTCGCCGTTGATGGTCTTGACCTTGTAGACGACCTGCTTCTCGCCGTCCTTGCCTTCGGACTCGACCTTGGTCTCACCCTCGTAGAGCGAGGAGGACTTCTTGGTCTCGACCTTGGCCTCGATGGCCTGCTTGTCCTTGACGGTCTTCTTCTCGACGCGGTTGACGGTCAGCACCTGACCATCGGAGACGTTGGCGGACATCGGGACGGACAGGAAGTCGTCCTTCTTGAGCTCGATGCCGGTCTCCTTGAGCGCTTCCTTCGCGGTGCCCACGGCGGACGAGACCTTGTGGTCCTTGCCATCAGCGACGACGGTGAGGTCCTTCGATGTGGTCACATCGATGTCGTTGCCCTTTTCCTTCAGCCGCTGGTTGGCCTTCGTGTTGAGGTCGGCGCCCTTCGCATCAACCCCGAGGTCGGCCAGCGCCTGGCCCACGGTGTTCGCGTTGGTCCACTCGTCGGTCTCCTTGCCGTCGACGGAGAGCGAGACCTCCTTCGCGGTGTTGACGGTGATCGTCATGTCCCGGTCGACCTTCGTGTCGACGCCGGGCTTGACCTTGTCACGCTTGCCGAGATCGATGTCGTGGCTGTCGAGGATGTCCCCGACGGTTCCACCGAAGGTCCGGACCTCCTCGCTCTGTCCATTGACGTCCAAGGTCACAGGCTTATTCATGGTCACCACGGCCCCCGTGCCACCCACGAGTCCGGTGATCACTACCGCCTGTGCAGCGATCTGAACCTTGCGGTTCTTGAGAAAATCAATCACAAAAATATCCCTGAGCAGAATTTATCGACCCGTTCACTGTAACCGATTCGTTACACGGTTCGCAAAACATCACGGAAATGTAACGGTGTGAGTTTCCTGAGTGGCCACCTGACCAGGAGTTCCCCGTGTTTTCGGCAGTGTTGCGGTCGTGACATTCACCCGCCGAGGCGGGCCCTGCAGTGCCGTATTCTCGCTCACGTTTCGAGGTGCAGCAGGTTCAGTCCCAGCCGCCGAGTGCCGTCTCTGCGTTGTTCCACACGGCCGAGCACAGCTCCTCCTCGCTCATACCCCGCACCTCGGCGAGCTTCCGGGCGGTGACCGCGGTCAGGTACGGCCCTCCGGGCTTCCCACGGTACGGGTGCGGAGTCAGGAACGGAGCGTCGGTCTCGGTCAGCAGCAGCTCCAGTGGCGCGGCCGCCGCGGCGCGACGCAGCTCTTCGGCGTTCTTGAAGGTGAGGTTGCCGGCGAAGGACATGAAGTAGCCTTGGGCCGCGCATTCTCTGGCCATCTGCTCATCGCCGGAGAAGCAGTGGAAGATCGTGACTTCAGGGGCGCCTTCCTCCTTGAGGATCCGCAGCACATCGGCGTGAGCCTGTCGGTCGTGGATCTGCAGGGCCTTGCCGGTGCGCTTGGCGATCTCGATGTGGGCACGGAAGGAGCGCTGCTGTTCGGCGATGCCCTCCTCACCCGTGCGGAAGTAGTCCAGCCCGGTCTCCCCCACCACGCGCATGCGGTCGTGGGAGGTCACGAGCGTCTCGATCTCGGTGAGCGCATCATCGAGCAGCCCGCGTTCGGCCAGCCTCGGTGCCTCATTGGGGTGCAGGGCGGCGCCGCCGAGCATCCATGTGCGCCCCTCAGACGGGGGCGTCGGCACGGTCCGGAAGTCGGCTGCCTCGGCGGGTGAACCTGCCCCCGCCTGCGCAGCGGAATCACTCGACGCAGCGGCAGCGCCCGCCTCGGCGGCACCGGCGTACTGCGATGCCACCAGCGCGGTCGTCCACCGGGCTGCCGGAAGGTCGCAGCCTATCTGGACGATCCGCTGCACCCCGGCGGCCTGCGCGGTGTCGAAGAAGAAGTCGAGGGAAGGAAACTCCTCGTCCTCATCGGGTCGGACTTCCGGCTCGGGTTCGCCGGCACCCAGCGGCAGCCGAACACCGGTGCAGATGTCCAGGTGGGTATGGGTGTCGACGGCGGGGAAGGCGAGCGGTTCGGGCACCGGTGGATAGGTTCCGGCGGCGCGCGAAGCCATTATTCGGTCTCCTCCACGAACTTCGGGAACACGGGCTCGGGCTTCGGCAGCGGGGTGCCCGGCTCGAGCGGGAACGCCACGGCCGCGAACGACCGGGGATCGACCTCGGCGGCGGCAAGCCCACCGGCGGCCGCCTCGGTGACGTCCGGGGCCAGGCCGGCCGAAGCGTAGGCCGCACCCGCGGCGACACCGATGCCGGCACCCGCGGTCACGGTCTCCATCGCCTCGGCGCCGGACCCCGACTCGACGGCGGTCGGCAGAACCTTGGCACCGGCCTCGCCGACTCCTGCGGGGACGCCGAGGAGGTCGAGGATCTTGCCGGCGGAATCGGGCATGACGGGCTGGATGAGGATCGAGATGATGCGCACGACCTCGATCGTCACCCACAGCACGGTGGCCATGCGCTCGGGGTCGGTCTTCTTCAGCTTCCAGGGCTCCTGGGCGGAGAAGTAGCGGTTGGCCTCGGTCAGCACCTTCCAGCAGGCCTCGACGTAGAGGTGGAGGGCCTGTGTGTCGACGTGGCGGCGTGCGGTGTCGGGCACGGCGCGGGCGAGCGCGAGCAGGGATTCATCGGCCTCGGTGAGGGTGCCGGGCTGCGGGACCTGGGCGTCGCAGTTCTTCGCGATCATCGACAGCGAGCGCTGGGCGAGGTTGCCGTATTCGTTGGCGAGGTCGGCGTTCTTGCGGGTGATGATCGAGTCCTTCGTGTAGGACCCGTCGTTGCCGTAGGAGAACTCGCGGAAGAGGAAGAAGCGCAGGGTGTCGAGGCCGAAGGCGTCGACGAGGTCGATGGGATCGACGACGTTGCCGACGGACTTCGACATCTTCTCGCCGGCGTTGAAGAGGAAGCCGTGGGCGTGGACGCGTCCGGGCAGCTCGATGCCGGCGCTCATGAGGAAGGCCGGCCAATACACGCTGTGGAAGCGGATGATGTCCTTGCCGATGATGTGGACGTCGGCAGGCCACCATTTGGCGAACCTCTCTTCGTCGTCCGGGTAGCCGACGGCGGTGATGTAGTTCGTCAGGGCGTCGATCCACACGTACATCACGTGCTTCTCGTTGCCGGGGACCGGCACGCCCCAGTCGAAGGTGGTGCGGGAGACCGAGAGGTCCTTGAGCCCGGAGGCGACGAAGGAGGCGATCTCGTTGCGACGGGAGTCGGGGCCGATGAACTCAGGGTGGTTCTCGTAGAGTTCGAGCAGCTTGTCCTGGTACTTCGACAGCCGGAAGAAGTAGGACTCCTCTTCCGTCCAGGTCACCTCGGTGTGGGTCTCCTTGGACAGGCGGACACCGTCGACGACCTCGGTCTCGTCCTGCGTGTAGTAGGCCTCGTCGCGGACGGAGTACCAGCCGGAGTAGGTGTCGAGGTAGATGTCACCGGCCTCTTCGAGCTTGCGCCAGATAGCCTGGCAGGTCGCGTAGTGGTCTTCGTCGGTCGTGCGGATGAACCGGTCGAAGGTCGAGCCGAGGGCGAGCTGCGTGTCGCGGAAGTTCTTCGCGTTGTCGTCAGCGAGCTCCTTGGGTGTGATGCCGAGCTTGTTCGCCGCCTGGAGCATCTTCAGCCCGTGCTCATCAGTGCCGGTGCAGAAGAAGACCTCATGATTGTCCAGTCGCTTGAACCGGGCGATCGTGTCGGCCGCAATGTACTCATAGGCGTGCCCGATGTGAATGGCCCCGTTCGGGTAGGCAATCGCTGTCGTCAAGTAGTAACCCATAGGCCACTCAGTCTAAGGGACGCTCCGACCCCGGCGCGCACAGGTCCGCGGGGGCGCTGGCGCGCAGAGGCGCTCCCGGGAGCTCGGTCTGCGGGGGCGCAGAGCGCAGGGGCCGCCCCCGCGAGCTCGGTCCGCCGGGGCGCAGAGTGCAGGGGTGTCCCGGGAGCTCGGTCTGCGACAGAAAGCTCTGGTTCCATACCGAGCTCTCAGTCGTAGACCGCTCCGTCGACCGCCGTGACACCAGCCCGCCGCTCCCTCAACCGCCGTGGCACCAGCCCGCCACTCCGTCGACCGTCGTGGCACCATCCGGCCCACTCACAACAGCAGGTGGCGATCACACAGCTGCTTCAATTCAGGTGCCTGTGAGAACAGTTTCTGCTTGAAAGTGAACAGCGACATCACCTCATTGAACTTGAAGCGGATGACTTTGTAGCCCATTGCCAGCAGCCGATTGTGCTGTCGGCTTTCCTTATTCATCGTGTCGAAACCACCATCCGCATACTTCTGCGTACCGTCCACGTAGAGGGCGACTCGAGGTTTCGCACGAGCTGCGGCCCCTCGTCCAGCTGGGAAGCTTCCAGCAGCGTCTGCGGAGTCCGGGAAGCTTCGAGCACCGTCTGCTGGGTCCCGGAAACTTCCAGCACCGTCTGTGGAGTCCGGCTTCAGAGGCCCATCGAGGAGGAAGTCGAGCCGTGTCAGCTTCCTCCCGCCATCGAATACCGTGACTTGCTGAACGAACTCGTGCAGCCCCAGCTGGTGGAGAAGCAGCGAAGTCCGGCTCTCCGCGTAGCTTTCCGACAGAGGTGAGACCAACTTCGCCAGCTTCTTGGCTCGCACACTGCCGCGGGTCATCCGCGAGATCGGTCCGGCGAACAGCTTTTCGACCGCTCCGGGCACGTCGTCCATCAGCTGCGGCGGATATCCGAGCCGGAAGATCAGTTCTTCATCATCGCCGAGAAGATGCCGACGCAGCACTTGCTCCATAGCCGCGAATCCGGCGGCCGGTCCCAGAATCGAAATGAGATCCACGGCAGTCCGTGCAGGAGTTGTCATCACTACCCCCTCGTGCATCTCCACGTCGTCACAGGTCGGCCGCCTTCGCCGTTCGATTTCAGCAGTCCGTGAGCTGTCACGGGGGTGGATGACTGAAATCGGTCCTCGCGGCACATCAAACATCCTGATGCGATGAAGATATGCGGCAGAGATACCCCACACCGCATCCCCGCTGCGATACGAGGGGTAGCTGAGGATTCTCAGACGGTTCAGGTGCTCGCGATAGCGCGCTTCGAGTGCCGGGTCGCGCCCCTGCTGTTCTCGCTGGTCCTGCCCCTCGTGATAGCGGATCCACTCATCATTGTCGATGAACTGTGCGAACAGAAGGTGACGCTCGTTCACACAACGGCGTATCACCGAGTACACGCCCCGCCCCAACTTCAGCAGGCAGCATTCAAGGGATTCGCGGACGAGAGCGCTTGCGGCCCCCGCCGCTCTCAGGTCCTGGTAGTAGACGATGTTGAACATCCGGCCAGGCTGGCCTGCTCGCAGCATCTGTGGCCATCCGACGCACTCTGCTTGTGGAAGCGGACGATGCACCCACAAGGCATCTGCGTGCGAGTCATGGCGAAACCCACAGTGCCCAGCGCTCAAGTCGAGCCCGCTGAGAGCGACATTCACATGTCGCCTAGTCCGCGCCGCCCCACGCGAGAGCTCGATCTACGACAGAAAGCACTAGTTCCACACCGAGCCCTCAATCGTGGACCGAGCTGTCGGCTGAACGCCAGTCCACCCACACCGAAAAGTGCACGAGTCGCCCCCGGATGCGCGCACCACTTGCACCACACGCCCCACGCGCCCCACGCGCACCGCACGCACCACGCGCACCAAACGCGCTGGGCCCACCTCCCGATAGGTGAAAGCACGCCACGGCCGAGCACGTCACTCGCGGTGGAGCCAGGCCTCGTAGACCTCCCGTTTCGACAGCCCGAAGCGTTTGGCCACCTGCCCGGCCGCATCCTTGGCGCGTACACCGGAGTCGATCAGTGCGCTGACCTCGCCGAGGTGGTCCTCCGGAGCGGACTCGACCTCGGTGGCACCGGCGAGGACCAGGGTCAGTTCCCCGCGCAGGCCTTCGGCAGCCGCCTCCCGCAGTGAGCCGACCGTCCCGCGCAGGGTCTCCTCGTAGGTCTTCGTGAGCTCGCGGCTGATGCTCATGGGGCGGTCGGCGCCGATCACCTCGGCGAAGTCGTCCATCGCGTCGGCGATGCGGTGCGGGCTCTCGAAGAAGACCATCGTCCGCTTCTCTGCCTTGAGCTCCTCGAGCAGCCGCTTGCGCTGGCCCGACTTGCGCGGGAGGAACCCTTCGAAGCTGAACCTGTCGCTGGGCAGACCGGAGACCGCCAGCGCCATGAGCACCGCGGACGGACCGGGCGTGGACGTGATCGCAAGGCCCGCCTCGGCGCAGGCCTTGACCACGCGATAGCCGGGGTCGGATACGGCGGGCATGCCCGCATCGGAGAGCAGGACGACGGTCTGACCTGCGGCGATGAGCTCGACGAGCTCGGGAGCGCGATAGCTCTCGTTATGGTCGAAGACGCTCATCACGCGGTTCGTGTGCCGCAGTCCCAGACGCTGCGCCAGGGAGAGGAAGCGGCGCGTGTCCTCGGCGGCGATGACATCGGCGGCTTCGACGGTCTGCCGCATCCGCGGACTCGCATCGCCGAGGTTGCCGATCGGAGTCACGACCAGGACGAGTCGTCCCCCGGTGGGGTCCGGCTCGGTGGGGTTCGGCTCGGTGGGGTTCGGCTCGGTGGCGGCGAGTGGAGCGTCCACGTCGAGCTCCCGCTCCGCGACATCGGATTCCTGCGTCACGAAGCGCTTGCTCCGGCGAAGATCACAGCGAACATGCCCAGATACAGGAGCGCCATGAAGGCCCAGAAGAGGATCCACAGAGCCGTGCCGATATATCCGACCCACAGTGCCGCGACCGCCATGCCGTCACCGCGCTCTCCGCGTTCCCGGATCTGCTTGCGCGCGATGTGCCCCATGATGATCCCGGCGATGCCGCCGATGAAGAACGACGAAATGACTCCAAAGATCGAGGCGCACATGCCCACGATGGCGAGCACGTTGGTCGGCGGCAGAGGCTGGTAGACGTAACCCGGGCCACCGGCGTACTGCGCGTTCGCCGCGTAGGCGTTGGAACCGTAGGTGGCGTTGGAACCGTAGCCCGTGTTGGTTCCGTAGGACTGTGCACCGTGTCCCCCGTCGGCGTTCGACTGGGGCTGCTGGTAGTACATGTCCGGGTTGTTCCAGTTGTCCTGGCTGCTCATGGCGAATTCTCCTTGCGTCTGCCTTCAACGGTACAGAGTCGGCGATACCGGCAAAAGGCGACGTGGTTACAGGTCTGTCACAGTTGCGGGGCGCGGGACGGTGGCTCGGCCGCGCGTGGTGTGCTGGTTCGGCCCCAGCGTGGGCCCGGGGCGCGGCCCCAGGCCGGTGTTGGCTCGGCCCCGCGTGGTGTGCTGGTTCGAGGCCGGGCCTCGAGCGGCCGCGGAGCAGCTGAGCGCAACGTAACGGTTCGTCAGCTGATCGTCGCGCCTTCTGCAGCGATGACGAAGCCGATCATCAGCGCAATGACTCCGAAGTAGGCCAGCCAGAAGAGGATCCAGAAGATCACACTCAGGTAGCTCAGCCACAGCGCGGCCACCGCCATTCCGTTGCCGCGTTCGCCTCGGCGCTTGATCTGGGAGCGGGCGATGTGGCCGAAGATGATGCCGACGAAGCCGAGGAGGAAAACGGAGGAGACGAACGAGATGAGGGAGAGTACGAACGCGACGATCGCTGAGGAGTTCGTCGGTGCGAGCTGCTGGCAGACGACGACCGGTGCCGAGCTGCCATAGGTGACGGGACCCGAGCTGCCGTACGTGACCGGTGCCGAATTGCTGTAAGTGACAGGCGCCCGCATCGCCACCCGAGCCTGAGCGGCAGGGACTGTTCCGACTTTCGCCGAGGAGTGGCTCGATCCGGTGTACGTGCTGCCGATGGGCAGTTGACGAGTGTACATATCAGTTGTGCTCCGAAAGCTGTGGCCGTCTTCCGGGAGGCCGGTCAGCGGCGCCCCCGATGTCTGGTCACAACGCTATCGAGGTGAGGCGCGCTCGGGCTCCGAATCGTGTTGCAGTCCTGCACCACGGGTGACGGCGCCGAAATCGCACCCGCCGAGGCGGCTCAGTAGCCGCTCATCATCGCCATGAAGCCGAGTCCGAAGACGCCGATCATGATGATCAGCCCCAACAGGCCGAGGGCAATGCTGACGTAACCCATGATCAGACCTGCGATCCCCTGACCACGACCGTCTTCGCCGGTTCGCTTGATCTGGCTCAGTCCGATGTGGCCGAAGATGACGGCGAGGATCGGTGCGACCCACAGGAACATCGCGACGATGCTGAACAGGAATCCGATGAGCGGCAGCAACGACAGCAGCCCACAGACGAACCCACCGCCGATTCCGATGATGCCCATCCACATCGACCACACGGCCAACTTGTTGGGCACGGGGCGCACGAACATCGGCTGCGCACCGTAGGTCATCGGTTGGCTGTAGACACCCGGGTGGCTGTAGGCGCCATAGGCACTCGGCTGACTGTAGGCACCGGACTGACTGTATGGATCTGGCTGACTGTACGATCCCGACTGTCCGTACGAACCGTAGGCACCGGGCTGGCTGTACCCGTCCTGCGAACCGTAGGCACCGAGCTGGCCGTATCCCTGCGAACCGTAGCCTCCGCCCTGCGAGCCATAGCTTCCGCCCTGCGAACCGTAACCCCCGCCCTGCGAACCGTAGGCGCCGGACTGGCCGTATCCCTGCGGGTACGGCTGACCTTGGGAGTATGTCTGTCCACTCCCATCAGGCTGACCCTGCGAGTATTGCCCGGAACCGTTCTGCGGCTGGGATCCATAGTTGGCGTTGAACTGCTGCGAGCCGACCTGAGGTGGATCACTCGGGCGGTATTCGGGGTTGTGGGACACGTTCTGCACCGTTTTCACTCAGACACTGCTTGTACCCCACCACTTTAGTCGTGCACGTCGGCGAATGCCCAAGAATCTCACGCGCAAGCAACCCTGCCCCCTTCGTCGGCCCTGCCCTGCCGATCATTTGAGACCCCAACCGCCCCTGCCAAGCGCATTCGATCCCCTGCCGATCGCAAGCGACCCCCACCGCCCCCTGCGGGTCGCATCAGAGCCCGGGCAGGCGCGAACTCTAGACTGTAAGACGATGACACACACAGCAGACTCCCCCTCCCCCACCAGGCGCATCGCCCGCGAGCGCCTCGCGCGCAAACGCGAACAGGTGCGCGCCGGAGCTGCGGCGATGCGTCGCGAGACCTTCCACGCCGGCATGTGGGCCACCCGCGCACCGGTGTGGATGTGGCCGGCCCTGCTGGTCATCACCGGCATCGGCGCGGCCCTGCGCCTGTTCCGTCTCGGTTTCCCCCACCGCCTGATCTTCGACGAGACGTACTACGTCAAGGACGGCTACTCGGTCTTCAACTTCGGCTACGAACGCTCCTGGCCCGAGAACGCCGACGACTCCTTCAACGCCGGCGACCCCAGCGTCATCGAACCGACCCCCGAATACGTCGTCCACCCGCCGCTGGGCAAATGGCTCATCGGCATCGGCATCGACCTCTTCGGCGCCGACGACTCGTTCGGCTGGCGCTTCTCCGTCGCGATCATCGGCACCCTGACGATCTTCCTCATCGGCGTCATCGCCTGGAAGCTCTTCCGCTCGGCGTTCTTCGCCTGCGTCGCCGCCGGCCTCCTCTCCATCGACGGTGAGCACTTCGTCCACTCCCGCACGAGCCTGCTCGACATCGTGCTCATGGCCTTCGTCCTCCTCGCCTTCTTCTTCGTCCTCCTCGACCGAGAACAGGTGACGAAGCGCCTCGCCCGGTGGACGCCATCGACTGCGGATCCGCACCGGTCGGAATCCCCCGTCGCCGAGGCGGCTCCCCCGACCGCGGCAGCCCGACGCAGGCGTGACCGGAAGGAAAGGGACGAGATCAACTTCGGGCCCCGCCTCGGCGTGCGTCCCTGGATCATCGCCGCCGGCATCAGCGTGGGCCTGGCCATGGGGGTGAAGTGGTCGGGTCTCTATGCGGCCGCCGCGTTCGGGATCCTCCTCGTCGCGTGGGATGTGCATTCGCGGTATCGGGCCGGGGTCGTGCATCCGTGGCTGGGCATGCTCATCCGCGACAGCATTCCCTCGTTCCTCAAACTCGTGCCGACCGCCTTCGTGACCTACCTCGCCTGCTGGAGCGGGTGGATCCGCTCGGACGATGCGTGGGACCGGCAGTGGGCGGCGGAGAACTTCGGCTGGTGGCAGTCGCTGCCGGAATGGCTGCAGTGGCTGCCCTCGCTCGCGCATTACCACTACACGGCGTACTCGTTCCACGTCGGACTCGATTCCGAACACCCCTATATGTCGAACCCGTGGGGCTGGATCGTCCAATGGCGGCCGACCTCGTTCTACTACGAGTCCTACGACCAGGGCGACATGGGGTGCCTGGCGGACAAGTGCTCCTCGGCGATCACCTCGGTCGGCAATCCCGTGATCTGGGGGCTGGCGCCGTTCGCGGTCCTCATCTGCCTCATCGTGTGGATCATCCGCCGCGATGTCCGCCCGGCCGTCATCCTCGCCGGACTGGCCGCGACCTGGCTGCCCTGGTTCGCCTACCAGGAGCGGACCATCTTCACGTTCTACACCATCGTCATGGTGCCCTTCGTCGTCCTCGCCGTCACCTACTGCCTCACCCTGCTGTGGGGTCGGGCACCGGGGAGGCAAGCCTCGAGGCGTCGACCGCGTCTCGCGCGGATCTCGACCGCCCTGTTCGCACGCCGCATGAGCGTCGGAATCATCCTGGCCGCGGCCGTTCTCGCCTTCGCCTACTTCTGGCCCATCTACACCGGCGAGGTCATCCCGTTCACCGCGTGGAACAACCGAATGTGGAACATCACCTGGCGCTGACCCCCGATCCCGGCGCGTGAGACGCTCGGCTCGATGCCTCGTTCAACGACGAATCAGGATTCAGCGCCTGCCACGCATCGAAACCCTGACGCGTCGTTGAACAAGCGACTTCCGCCGTCAACCCGCCGATCCGAGACGTCGTCCCGACCGCCGGTTCGAGACGGCTCCCGCCGCCGACTCATGGCGTCGGACGGTCCGTCACGGCTTCGCCATCGAAGGGTCGCCTCGGCGACATGGCACGTTCACCTTGAGGTAACACCGCGTCGTTAGCGTCGAATCATTGTGAATGATCTTTCGACGACTCCCGCACCCACCGCACCCGACACACATCGGGCGGTGGCCATCATCCCGGCCCGCGGCGGCTCCAAGGGCATCCCCCTGAAGAACCTGCAGAAGGTCGCGGGCATCTCGCTGCTGGCTCGCGCCATCAACGCCGCCCAGGCCAGCCCCAGCATCGACCGCGTGATCGTCTCGACCGACCACGAGGGCATCGCCGCCGAAGCCCTGCGCACCGGCGCCGAGGTGTCCCACCGTCCCGCAGAGATCGCCGGCGACACCGCGACCAGCGAATCCGCACTCATCCACACCCTGTCGACCCTCGACGAGGACTACGACATCACGGTCTTCATGCAGTGCACTTCCCCCTTCATCGACTCCGCCTCCGTCGAGAACGCGGTGCGCGCCGTCCGCGACGACGAAGCCGATGTCGTGTTCTCCGCGGTCGAGGACCACTCCTTCCTTTGGCGGATCGACGACGGCGACCAGGCGGTGGCCGTCGGCCACGAGGCCGCCTATCGTCCCCGCCGCCAGGACCGGGCCAAGCACTTCAACGAGACCGGTGCCTTCTACGTCATGCGCACCGCCGGCCTGCTCGAACACGAGCACCGCTTCTTCGGCCGCATCGGCATCGAGGAGGTCCCGCCCGAACACGCTCGCGAGATCGACGACATGTCCGACCTCAGCCTCGTCCGCGCCATCGCCTCCACCCAGGAGACCGCGCAGGTCATCGACGTCGACGCTCTGGTCACCGACTTCGACGGCGTCCACACCGACGACGGCGCCTACGTCGACGAGGACGGCAACGAGCAGGTCCGCGTCCACCGCGGCGACGGCATGGGCATCTCCCGCCTCGTGCAGTCCGGGGTGCCGGTGATGATCCTGTCGAAGGAGCGCAACCCGGTGGTGACCCGCCGCGCGGAGAAGCTGCAGGTCGACGTCGCGCAGGGCATCGACAGCAAGGCGCACATCCTCAGCGCCTGGATCGAGACCAACGGGCTCGACCCCGCACGCGTGGCCTACGTCGGCAATGACATCAACGACCTCGAAGCCTTCGACGTCGTCGGCTGGCCGATCGCGGTCGCCGACGCCCATCCCAAGGTCCTCGCCGCCGCCCGCATCGTCCTCGACCGGCCGGGCGGCAGGGGGGCAGTCCGTGAGGTCTGCGACCTCATCCCCATCCCCGCCGAGGCGGCCGGATCAGTTCCGAGCCCGACCCTGGCCCCTGTGTCCGCCGCCTTCACAGGCGGACACGCCACCACCGTCCCCGACCGTCAACCGCCCATCCGACAGCAACAGCCGTTGCGCACCAACCACGCAGCCTCGGCGCGTGCCAACCGAAAGCAGGTTTCATGACTGATCGACTCACCCCCGTGGCCATCGGAAACCACCTCCTCGGCCCGAATCAGCCCGTGTACATGATCGGCGAAATCGGCATCAACCACAACGGAGACGTCGAGATCGCCAAGCAGCTCATGGATGTCGCCGTGACCGCCGGCGCGCAGGCCGTGAAGTTCCAGAAGCGCAACCCCGAGGTCGCCGTCCCCGAGCACCAGAAGTCGAAGATGCGCTCGACCCCGTGGGGCGAGATGACCTACATCGACTACAAGCACCGCGTCGAGTTCGGCATCGAGGAGTACGCCGAGATCGACCGCTACGCCAAGGAAGTCGGACTGCAGTGGTTCGCCTCCCCGTGGGACACCGATTCCGTCGACTTCCTCGAGACCGAGTTCGATGCACTCACCTTCAAGGTGGCCTCGGCCTCGCTGACGGACTTCGAGCTGCTGCGGGCCATCGCCGCCACCGGCAAGCCCGTCCTGTGCTCCTCGGGCATGTCCGACTGGGAGACCCTCGACCGCGCCGTCGAGATCTTCGATCGCGACAGGCTCGTGCTCATGCACGCCACCTCGACCTACCCGCTGCCTCCCGACGAGGTCAACCTCATGGCGATCCCTGCCATGCGGCAGCGCTACGGTGTGCCCGTCGGCTACTCCGGCCATGAACTCGGCCTCGAGATCTCCTTCGCTGCCGCAGCCCTCGGAGCCGTCACCATCGAACGCCACATCACCCTCGACTCCTCGATGTGGGGCTCGGACCAGTCCGCGTCGATGGAACCGCGCGAGTTCGCCTCGCTCGTCAAGGGTGTCCGCGTGCTCGAGACCGCGTTCGGCGACGGCGAGAAGCGCGTCATGCCGGGCGAGGAATCGAAGATCGATTCGCTGCGCAAGGTCACCGTCTGAGCCGAGATCGGACCGCCGCGACCGCAGCCGATAGTTCGGCCCCATCACCTCGCCGAGGTGGTGGGGCCGATCCCGTTCGGCTGCATCGAATACGACCCCGTCCCCAGAGGATGGTGCCTCTCTTGCGCCGTCACCCGCCGAGGTGTCGGAGCCTCCGAATCACCCGGCGGGCCCGCCACTGCACACCGTGCCGGAGCTTGCGAGCGAGCACTCTCGCCTCTTCGCCGGCGGTCCTGCTGCGTTCGGCCGCGAGCGCTGCCCGTTCTCGCGCGACCTCGCCGATGAGCGCCGTGACCTCTTGTCCGAGCTGGGTGTTCTCCCGCTCGAGGCCTGCGATGTCCATACGTGTTCGGTCGAGTTCGGCCCGCGCCTCGTCGTGCTCGGCCTCGAGCAGATTCAGCCGCGCCTCGGACTGCGCCTTCAACTCCCTCAGTTCACTCAGCGCCTGCTCGTGTCCGCGTCGGACGTGTGTGAGCTCTCGACGAGTGCGGGCAAGGGTGCGGGACTGCTGCGCGGCGACCTCCTCGGATTCGGAGACCGCGGCGACATGGAACTCCTCGGCGCGGATGTCCTCCGAGGTCCGGAGCACGCCATGCACACCGACGGATGTTACGCGGCCGCGGCCGTCATCTGCCGGAACGGTCTTCGCCCCGGAACACGGACGCAGCAAGCGGCTGATGTCGGCGAGGTTGTCGGCGGTGACCTCGGCGAAGCGGGCACGGGTATCGGCCAGGTCGGCCTGCAGATCGCCGCCGGAAGCATAGGCGTCCTCGAGGGCTGCGACCATGCGCTCGGCAAGCACCTCGGCGCGCACCTTTCGCACATCGGCGGGCCGCGCACCGTCCGTCACATCGCCGCTCGCGGCCGCCTCGGCGGGGTCGATGCTCCCACCCGGCGTCTGACCGCTCATCCCCTCGGGTCCGACAGGCACCACGAACTCAGGATGGCCGATGTCGGCGGCGAAGTAGCCGAGCTTGGCGTGCAGATCCAGCGAGATCGGGATCGCCCCGACCCCGAAGGGGATCATCTGCGCGTGCCCCCGCCCGCCGAGCACATACGGCACGGAGCTCAAGACGTCGATGCCGGTGAAGAACCCGACGTCATGACCGTTTAGGCGCACCTCCTCCACTCCGGGCACCTCGGCGATCAGGCGCCTGGACACCTCGGCGTCGTCGGGGTGGAACGGTGTGCTCAGCACCTTCCACCCCCTGCCCGCGAGGATCCGCGCGGCCGTCACCGTCGCCTCGTGGATGGCTTCCGCATCGAAGCCCGCGGCGATCTGGCGAGGATGGACGAGCATCTGGATGGCCACGGTCCTCTCGGCCGGGTCCGGACGCCTGCCCGCCAGCGGTGCATAGAGGTGGTCGAGGATCGTCGTCGGGCAGGGCTGATAGGCGATGCGGTCCCGCTCGCCCAGCAGCCGCCCCATGGTCTCCATGCTGCCGGTGTTGCGCAGGCCGAAGAAGACCGACCGGTCGAGCACTCGGCCGACATGAGTGCGCATGAGCTCGTCGAAGTCCGGCTGCCCGGGGAAACGGTTGTCCCCGAGCGCGTAGACGATGAGCGGGACCTCGAGGGCGGCGAGCGCCTCGGCGGAGATCTTCCACTGCCAGCCGGACAGGCGATTCGGGTTCGTGTCCTGGAGGAACAGTCCTCCCCCTCCGATGACCACGGCATCGGCGGTGGCGTTGATCCGCTCGACGGCCGCCTCGTCGACTTCGCGTCGCAGGGCCGCCGCCGAGGTGAACGTGAACCTCGGCTTCGTCCCGCCCGAATCCGTTCCGCCCAGTACTCGGAAAGCGTCTCTGACGACGGGGAACAGTGCTTTGTCGCCGAAATTGCCCCAGGTCGGAATGTCGAAGTGGAAGAGTCTCAGAGCCGCCATCGGCCAAGACTACGGCCGGCTGAAGAACACCGGGTGAACAGGCGGGGGCGTGTGCGTACACCTGCTCGCCACCTTCTGTTCTCCTGCCGCCTCTACGATCGTTCGGACGTGCACAGCACCCGACCCGGGCCAGCTCCCGGAAACCGCGGAAGGGGCGACCACCTGCCCCATCCGGCGCGCGAAAGGACCCAATGCCCACACCAGTCGTCAGCGTCATCATCGCAGCGAAGGACGCCGAGGCCACCATCGGCGGGACTCTCACGAGCCTGGTCAACCAGGACTTCGCCGCCCATGAACTCGAGGTCATCGTCGTCAACGACGGCTCGGTCGATGACACGACCGGGGTGATCGGCGAATACTCCGAGCGGCTCAATCTCATCGAGATCCACAACGCGGACTCCCGCGGAGTCTCCACGGCTCGCAACACCGCGCTCGAGGCCGCGACCGGGCAGACGATCACCTACCTCGACGCCGACGACTGGTACGCCCCGGGCCACCTGCGCTCCCTGACCGGCGCCATCACCGGACTGGGTGTGGACTTCGTGAAGACGAACTACCTCATCGTCAACGGCTTCAACCGCAAGCTTCGCCGAGCCCCCTGCGCCCAGCACAACACGGCCTTGAATCCGCGGGACTTCATCCTGCCCCATGACGCTTCGACGATGGTCGACTTCCCCGAATGCTGGACGGGCATCTACTCCCGGTCGATGGCCGAGCGCGGACTGCTCGACTTCGATCCGTCCCTGCGCACCTGCGAGGACCGGCCCTGGACGTGGCGCCATCACCTCGAGGCCGAATCCTTCGCCGTCGTCGACACCGCGGGGCTGTGCTACCGCAAGGGCAGCACCACCTCGTTGACGGCCGTTTTCGACGAGCGTCAGCTCGACTTCATCCCCGCCTTCCGCTCCGTCTTCGCGATGCTCGAGGCAGACCCTGGCCTCCGCCGTTTCGAGCAGAAGGCGGTGCGCAACTTCCTGTCGATCCTCTACTTCCAGATCGTCAACCGCGGTTCGTCGATGTCGCGGGCCGTGCGCGAGAAGCTCACCATCGGAGCGGTGAACACGCTGAGATCGGTCGGCGGCGATGTCATCGATCTCGCCCTGGCCAACTTCGGCGAACGCCGACTGCCCGTCATCGACCCGATCGTCAGGAGGGCCCGCTGATGGCTCAGATCATCGAGATCTCCACCCAGTACCAGCTGGCGAACGTCGTCGCCCTCATCCGGTCCGGCCGCCTCGGTGAGGTCGGGGAACGCCGCATCCTCGTGGTGGCCAACAACTCCTTCGCCCCGGAGCTGACCCCGGCCGCCGATGCCATGCCCGGCTCGCGCGGTCTGCTCGCCGACTTCGATGCGGTCATCGATTGGAATGCCGCGATCTGGCCGAATCACCCGAAGGCCTTCGGCATCTCCGGCGAGCGCGCCCCGATCATGGAGCGTGCCCTGCGGCGGGAGTGGGGCATCGGCGATCGTGAGCCGGTCGAGCTCATCGTCGAGTCCCTGCCCGGCCACCCTGCCGGGGCGCTGACGCAGATCTTCGCCACCGCCGCGATCAGCGTCCATTCGGACGGACTGATGAGCTACGGACCGATCCGCAATCCGCTCACCCTGCCGCAGTGGCAGCGGCTGCGGGCGATCTTCTACACGGACCTGCTGCCGGGCATCACCCCACGTCAGCTGGCCGAGCACGACCCCGACAGGGTGGTGCTGCCGACCGCGGAACTGGCCTCGGTCATCGACGATATGACCGCCGAGGTGGCCGAGGAGCTCGCAGCCGCCGGCCTGAACTCGCGGATCGATGGCAGTGCGCTCGTGCTCGGGCAGTACCTCGCTCAGCTCGACCTCATCACCGGCGAGGAGGAGCTCGAGCTGCACCGGCAGATGATCGACGCGGTCAGGGACAGCGGGCTGAGCACGGTGATCTTCAAACCGCACCCCACCTCGGCGCGGACGACGATCGAACCGCTGCGTCGCCGCTGTGAGGAGGCCGGCCTCGATTTCGTCCTCGCCGATGTCCCGCTGCTCGCCGAGATCGTCGTTTCGGCCACCCGCCCCGAACTCGTCGTCTCCTGTTTCTCGACCGGTCTGGCGACGGCGAAGGGACTCTACGGCTGTCAGACCGCAGCCGTCGGCACCGAGAGGCTGCTGACCGATCTGGCTCCGTATCAGAACAGCAACCGGATTCCGCTGACGATCGTCGACGCCCTCCACTCGGGACGGTTCGAACTGCCCGACGGCCTGGCTGGGGCACGCGACCTCAACGGGCTCATCGACGCCGTCACCTACTGCATGCAGCCGAGCTCCGCCGAGCATCTGCGTGGCAGCGCCATCGACTTCCTGCGCTCGGCGGTCGGCGGGCCGGACATGAAGTACTTCAAACGCAAGCGCCTGACCGCGCTCGACCTGCCGGGACGGCTGCAGGCGCCGCTGCACCGGAAGACTCTCAGCGCGGCCAAGCGCCGTCTGACCGCCGGAGCGAAACGCACCCAACGCGTGCTCAAGGACTATGGCATCACCGTCGATGCATCGAAGCTGAGGAAGAATGGCTGAGCTGCTGATGACTGCGAAGAACGACACCCCGAAGCCCGACAAGAAGACCTGCAAGAAGCCCGGCAAGCGGGCCGGCAAGAAGCCCGACGAGCGGCCCGGCAACAAGCGGACCCGGCTGGCATCCGTCGCGTTCGTCGAATCCCCCCTGCAGTTCCTCTCCGCGCTCGAATCCCATGAGCCGCACGAGGACCTGCTCATCCGCGCGCGGGCGAACGCGAAGGGCATGACCTCGTTCCTCGACGCCTTCGACACCGCCTGGCTGCCGGAGAATGTGCGCCTCGAACGCGAAGGCGCGAAACCGGGTGTGCTGCGGAAGGCGAACTTCGACCGGATCTACCTCGGCGATGCCTGCTCGGGACAGGTGCACAAGGCGCTGTCGCTGGCCTATCTGGAGCGTCGCATGCCCGAGGTCGTCATCCTCGACGACGGTCTGGCCACCTACTCGACGATCGAGATCCTCACCGCCAAACGCGGGCCCCTCGTCCGGCCCAGGCAGAAACTCAAGGCTTCACGCACGGTCATGGCCGCTCATGTCGCCGACCGTCTGCGCGGCCTGGCAATGGCCGGCCGACTGCGCTGGCACACCGCGCTGCCGGTGTCCAAACCTCTGCGCAAGGCCTTCCTCAAGACCGGCGGCGAGATCACCCGACACAGGTTCGAACACCTCCAGACCCTGCCCACCGGCGGCAGCCACCCGCGCGACAACCCGGTCATCGGTTCGGCACTGGCCGCCGACGGGCTCATCGACGCAGCCGCCTACCGAGCGTGGGTCGACGAGATCACCGACACCCACGGCTCGATCACCTACTATCCGCATCGGCGCGAGACCGACGAATTCCTCGCCGACCTCGCCCGCGATGACCGCGTGCGGATCAAGCACGTCGGCCTGCCGATCGAACTGCGCCTGGTCAACCTGCCGCCCGGTTCGACGATCCGCAGCCTGCCCTCGACCGCGGCGGTGTCCCTGGCCGTGCTCAATCCGGACGTGACCATCAGCGTCACCGAGGTTCCCGCGCAGTGGTGGACCGGTGCCTCGCCCGATAGTCTGCGGAAGTCCCTCAACGCCCAGGCGGTCAAGGCAGATGTGGATTCCTGAACCACCGGAGACCGTCCGCATCCTCTCCGTCTCCGACAGCGAGTCCTACCTCAAATGGGCGACCCAGCTGCTGAGCAGCCTGCCCGACGTCGAAGGTCGCGTCGTCCTCATCGACAACCCGATCCTGCCGACTGCCGAACAGATCGCCAGCGCCGTCGCCGGCACCGCCTGGCAGCATCGGGAGATCCCCGTCATCACCCGCCGCGACCTGGCACGGGTCATCGCCGACCACTCCCCCGACATCGTCCTCGGCGCCGCCACCGGCCCGATCGTCGCCCAGGTCTTCCTCACCGCACATATGCTCGCGCATCGCCCGGCCCTGGTCTCGGGCCTGCCGGGAATGGGGCTGCCCGCCCGCAGCAAGGGGATGAATTATCGCCGACTGATGGATGCGTTCATCACCCACTCCTTCGCCGAGGCGGCCGCCTATACCGAGGCCAGCACCCGAACGCAGGTGCCCTGCGAGGTCCTGCTCGCGCGTCTGCCGATGCTGCGATCGGCAGGAATCCCGCAGCTCATCGCCGAGGCTCCCCGCACCTTGGTCTTCGCCCCGCAGGCCAAGGTTCCCGAAGGCCGGGAGGAGCGAGAGGCGATCGTTGCGGCCCTGGCCGAATTCGCACATCGGCACGACGGTTCGAGGGCCGTCATCAAGATGCGCTCCCGCCTCGGCGAATTCGAGACCCACCACGAGCAGCATTCCTACCTCGAGATCCTCGAGGGACTTCGCCGACGGGGTGTTCCGGGAGCCGAACAGATCGAGCTGGGTCACGGCCCTCTGACGGACTTCCTGACTCCCGGTTCTGGGCTGGTCACAGTGTCGTCGACGGCGGCCCTCGAATCCATCGACCGCGGCATTCCCACCCTGCTCATCTCTGACTTCGGCTTCGACCCCGGTCTGCTCAATGAGGTCTTCGCAGATTCCGGTGCGACCGGGACTCTCGCCGAGGTGGCCGCCGGGACGATCGGCTTCCCCGACCCCGAATGGTTGGCCGAGAACTACTTCCACCCTGAGGACAGTCAGCTGCGCCGCAGCCTGGGGCTGCTGGCCACCCGCGCCCGGACCGCTCAGCTGCCGAACCGTAGGTCCGACGTGCTCAGGCAGAAGCGTGTGCTGCTGCGCGCCGAGCTGCGCACGATCACCCCAGCCCCCGTCATCAGCGTCTACCGGAAGCTGCGCTGCCTCGGCTGAGGAGGTCGTGAGCCTCTGGAAGCCTCAGCCGCGGTCGTCGGGGACGGTGCGGGGTTCTTCCAGCGGGACGACCACCTCGGCGTCGGGGGCTTCGTCCTTGAACACCCACGTCCGGTAGGCGTAGAAGCGGAAGAGTGTGGCCAGACCGATGCCGACGATGTTCGTCGAGATGTTGTAGGTGAGCTGGTCGCGCATATCCAGCAGGTACCACGTCACGCCGAGCGGGATGACGGAGATGATCATTCCAGCGAAGTTGACGGCGACGAAGAGGACGACGCCGCGCATGTTCGACTGGGTGGTCCGGTCCCCATAGGTCCAGAGTCTGTTGCCGATCCAGACAACGATCATGGCGAGGACGGTCGAGATGATCTTCGACTTGATCGGACTGCCCTCGAGCAGTGCAGGGATCGGCCCGAGACCGTAGGCGAGCACGTTGGACAGTCCCACGTCGACGATATATCCGAGACCGCCGACGGTGAGGAACTTGAAGGCTTCCACCGCGAGGCGCCGAAGTCGGACCGAAACAGGCTCTTTCATAACTGCCCCCCAGTCTATGCCGCTAGGTTTCGCACTCGCTGGAAGCCGGGCCGGACATGTTGCTCAGCGGCACGCCTGCCCCGCGTCGCCACATCGCGAGCGCGAGCACCATGGCCGCGCTCACCGCCAGTGCCGGCCAGAAGGTGTAACGGAAATGGTTGGCCGGCACGATCGGGAAATATCCGATGACATAGCACAGCGCCGAGGTGGCCAAGGCCGTGATCTCGGGCCAGAAGGAGCGTGCGCGGGTGGCTGAGGCGCGCTCTTCGACCGATTGCCTTCTCTTCTTATACTTGCACCATCCGAGGCCGAGCAGCCAGACAGCCACGAGCGTCCAGAACCATGGGGTGAACAGCATCGGGAACGTCCCCAGCGCGAAGTCCTCCACATAGGGTCTGACGATGTAGTCGGCTTTGGCGTTGCCGGGCTCGATCCCGGCCTTCTCGGCTTCGCCGTGCCATTCCGCCGGCCAGTATTCGAGGGCCGAGGTGAAGAAGTAGTGAGAGAACACTGCCGTGCGGTACTCGACGTAGCGCAGCGGATGAGTGATCACCTCGTGAAGCCACAGCTGCCGGAGTTCGTCCTGGTAGGCGATCGGAGAGAAGTCCTCTCCGCTTTCCCCTTTGCCGTAGCAGTTCCAGTAGGAGTCCCAGATCTCGTTCTTCTCCAGGCATCTGTCGCGGGCGGAGCTGATGTGCTCCTTGAGCTCGGTCGGGGCGTCGGCGGCCATGAGCTCGGCATCCGAGACGGAGAACATCACGTCGTCGAGCATGATCTGCGAGATCTGGCCGGTCTTCTCGACCTCCACCTGTGAAGCGATGGCTGCTTCGGTGACCTTGACGCCTCCGCCGATGAGCGCGAGCACGACCAGCGACATCA
Organism: Brevibacterium renqingii; assembly: GCF_017808095.1. Classification (NCBI taxonomy): domain Bacteria; kingdom Bacillati; phylum Actinomycetota; class Actinomycetes; order Micrococcales; family Brevibacteriaceae; genus Brevibacterium; species Brevibacterium renqingii. The sequence continues at coordinate 526,892 of NZ_JADBHG010000001.1, forward strand.
CGGCGATGGGAAGGAAGGGGCGGTCCCGGCGACCGGCTCGGCGTTGCCGATGCCCGAGTCGTCGATGTTCTCGCCACAGGCCGAGCAGACAGTATCCGCCGAAGACGGCGATCGGCACGACGGCGAAGACAGCGTTCTTCCGCACCGCCACCGCATACACGAGCAGCGCCAAGGCAGGGAACCATAGCGGCCACGTCTTCGGAGCGAAGCGAGTGATGACGATGAGCACCGCGCCGAGCAAAAGCGCGACGGCCATCTGCGTGTCCTTCCACAGTGTCGTCATCTGCGAGACGACCCACGGGGTGATCATGATGGCCGGCCCCAGCAGTGAGACCCACCTCGGAGCGCCCGTGCGGTGCACCAGCACGCCGATGAGCCAGGATGCCACGGCCAGCAAGCCGACCTGCAGCACGAGCAGGCTTCCGGCCTCTCCGGTCAGTGCCAGCAGCCCGCGCCACAGCACGCCCATGACCGGAGGGTGCCAGTCGGTGAAGGGGTGTTCTCCCGTCGCCTGCAGGTACTGTTCGGCGATATCGACGTTGACGCGTCCGGGGTAGAACAGCCGGATGAAGAGCAGCGACCAGACAGCGGTGAGCACCGCCAGCAGCAGATCCCACAGCAGCGGCGAGTCCAGCCGCAGAGGCGACCCTGAGCCGGCGGGGCGACGAGCGGACTGAAGAATTCGCGCGGCTTTCGGTCGTGGTTCGCTCATGAAGCCAGGCGTGCCCGCACCCGTGCGTCGACCCCGGCAGCAGCGGTTCGCTCACCGACGGCGGGCAGGCTGAGGTAGGCCAGCCGCGAGGTCTCCCGCCGGGCCCGGCGGAGCCCGTCCAGTGTCAGTCCCACGCTGGCGAGCAGGAACGCCAGCCCCATGAGTGCGGCGGCCAGGATCGCCGTCGGGAATCGGGGCACGAGTCCGGTCTGCCAGAACTCCCACACCACCGGCAGCCCGAACACCAGCGACAGTGCCGCGAGCAGCACGGTGAGTGTGCCGTAGAACAGGCGCGGGCGTTCGTGCCGGACCAGCGCGGAGATGAGCCCGAGGATGTGGAAGCCGTCCTTGAACGTCGACAGCTTCGACTCGCTGCCGTCGGGGCGGTTGCGGAAGTCCACGGCCACCTCGGTGCTGGGAAGGCGCAGGGACATCGTGTGCACGGTCAGCTCGGTCTCGATCTCGAATCGGCGGCTGATCGCGGGGAAGGATTTGACGAAGCGGCGGGAGAACACGCGATAGCCCGAGAGCATGTCGGACACCTGCGAGCCGAACAGCCATCCGGTGAGTAGGTTGAACATCCGGTTCCCGGTCTCATGGCCGGGCCGATACGAGGTGGTTTCCTGATTGTCCTGTCGCACGCCGAGCACGTGGTCGTAGGGGCCGGCGATGAGTGTGTCGATCATCTCCGGCAGGTGGGCCGCTTCGTAGGTGTCGTCGCCGTCGATCATCACATAGATGTCCGCGTCGATGTCGGCGAAGGCCCGCCGGACGACATTGCCCTTGCCCGGGGTGTCCTCCCTGCGCACGATGGCCCCGGCTTCGACGGCACGCTGCGCGGTCCGGTCGCTCGAGCAGTTGTCGTAGACGTAGACCGTGATCCCGGGAACGGCGGCCCTGAGGTCGGTGACAACCTTGGCGACGGTGATCTCCTCGTTGTGGCAGGGAACGATCGCCGCGATGTCCGGTGCTTCGTGCATGCCCTGTCCAATCGTGGTGGGTCTGCGACCGCCGAGGCTGTGCCGGCAGTCTGCTCTGTCGATTCCTCCGGTCTACGCGTCGGACATGGACTGGGGGTTACGACGGAGGAAACGGCACGGCATCTTCGACTGAGCATGACCCAAAAGCACGGGTGCAGGACCGTCCGCGTTATGCGCTTGGTCACGAACTGCCGATTATGCGTCCTTTTATGACATCTGCCTGTGAAGTTCATGCGCTGCCTTGCCATCCTGAATCGTCGGCACTGCTGGATCGCAGGTCGACCCATCCCCTGATCCGCCGTCCACCACAGTGGTCGGCGCTGACCGACCACACGAGGAGGCGCCTGTGATCGAACTGCGCGCACTGCGAAAGGTGTTCGCAGAGACCGTCGCCCTGGAGGAGATCGACCTCACGGTCCCTGCCGGAGAGATCCACGGCATCGTCGGCCGCTCGGGAGCCGGCAAGTCCACGCTCATCCGCTGCCTGACCGGTCTCGAGTCCCCCACCTCCGGCACGGTCTCGATCGACGGCGTCGATCTCACCGGCCGCACAGGCGCCGGGCTTCGCGAGGCCCGCCGCAGCATCGGCATGGTCTTCCAGCACGTCAACCTCCTCGACTCGCGCACCGCGCTGAAGAACGTCGCCCACCCCCTCGAGATCGCCGGAGTGGCCAAGGCCGAGCGCCTGGCCAAGGCCCGCGAGCTGCTCGAGATCGTCGGCCTCGGCGACCGCGTCGACAACTACCCCGCCCAGCTCTCCGGCGGGCAGAAGCAGCGCGTCGGCATCGCCCGCGCGCTGGCCGCGGAGCCCAAGGTGCTGCTGTGCGATGAGCCCACCTCGGCGCTGGATTCGTCGACGACGGATCAGATCCTCGGCCTCATCCGCTCCCTGCGCGACCGCTTGGGCATCACCGTCCTCATCATCACCCACGAGATGTCCGTCATCCGCGAGATCTGCGACTCCGTGACGCTGCTGGCTGACGGCCGGGTGGCCAGGACCGGCAGACTCGCCGAGGTGATCGCCGAGCCCGGCTCGGACCTGGCCCGCGACCTCGTCCCCCTTCCCCCGGTCGGGATCGACGATGAGGCGAACCGCCTCGTCGAGGTGTCCCTGGCCGGCACGGATCTGCCCACCGTGCTCACCACCGCGCAGAAGGCCGGGGTGAGCGCCGAGGCGATCCTCGCCGGTGCCGTGGAGACGATCGAGGGCCGGCAGATCGGCCGGCTGCGCTTCACCGTGGACTCGGCCGAGCAGGCGAAGAGCCTGATCAGCGCCCTGGAAGCCGATGGAATCTACGCGGAGGAGGCCGCCTGATGAACGACCCGACATGGTTCGACAATCCCGCGATCACGGATCAGATGTGGCCGGCGACCGTCGAGACGCTGCTCATGACCGCCTGGTCGACCGGTTTGGCCGTGTTCGTCGGGCTGCCGCTGGGCATCTGGCTGTTCACCGCATCGAAGGGCGGACTGAACTCGAACGCATTCGTCTACCGGGTGCTCTCATTCATCGTCGACGTCACTCGCTCGATCCCCTTCATCATCCTCATCATCGCCCTCATCCCCTTCGCCCGCTTCGTCGTCGGTTCGGCGCTGGGCTGGCAGGCCACCGTCGTGTCCCTGACCATCGGCGCAATCCCCTTCTACGCCCGGCTCGTCGAGAACGCACTGCGCGAGGTCTCGGAGGGCAAGGTCGAGGCGGCCCTGATGATGGGTGCCTCGAACGGCCAGGTCGTCCGTCAGGTCTACATCCCCGAGGCCAAGCCCGGTCTCATCGGCGCCGCCACGGTCACCTCGGTGACTCTCGTGTCCTATACGGCGATGGCCGGTGCCGTCGGCGGCGGCGGGCTCGGGGCGCTGGCGATCTCCTACGGCTACCAGCGCTACCAGGGCGACACGATGATCGCCTGCATCATCGTCCTCGTCCTCATCGTCACGATCATCCAGTTCATCGGCGACCGCCTGGCCCGTCTGGTCGACCACCGCTGAGCCGCCTCGGCGAACTGGAGCCTTCCGCACTCCACACACAGCGAACACACCAAGGAGAATCTCAATGAAGACCAAGCTCATCGCCATCGCCGCGAGTGCGACACTGCTGCTGTCCGGCTGCGGACTCGTCGGCGGCGGCACCGACTCCGTCGGACAGAAGGACGGGGAGCTGACGAAGCTCACCGTCGGCGCGACACCGGTGCCGCAGGGTGACATCCTGCGCTTCGTCGACGAGAACCTCGCCGAGGACGCCGGGCTCGACATCGAGGTCACCGAGTACACGGACTACACACTGCCGAACAAGGCGCTGTCGGACGGCGATCTCGATGCGAACTACTTCCAGCACAAGCCTTACCTCGACTCCGAAGTCGAGGGCCAGGGGTACGAGCTCACGGCTTTCGACCCGATCAACCTCGAACCCTTCGCCCTGTTCTCGAAGGACATCAAGGACGTGGGCGACCTGCCCAAGGGCGCGAAGATCGGCATCAACAACGATCCCGCCAACCAGGGCCGGGCACTGAAGATGCTCGAGGAGGCCAAGGTCATCACCCTCAAGGACGGAGTCGACGCCGTCGATGCCAAGCTCTCCGACGTGGCGGAGAACCCGAAGGACGTCGAGTTCGTCGAGGCCGATGCCGCGCAGCTGGCTCGCACCCTCGAAGACGTCGACGCCTCGGTGATCAACGGCAACAACGCCCTCGAGGCGGGTCTGAGCCCTGCGAAGGACGGCATCCTGCTCGAGTCCGCCGAGGACAACCCCTACGGCAACTTCCTCGCCGTGCGCACCGAGAACAAGGACGATGAGAACATCAAGAAGCTCGACGAGCTGCTCCACTCCCCCGAGGTGAAGAAATTCATCGAGAAGAAGTGGTCCGACGGGTCGGTTCTGCCGAGCTTCTGAGGCTGAGGGTCTGGACTGGGGGCTGAGCGAGGGCTGGTCTGCGGCTTGCGGGCCGCAGGCTCAATCGCCCAGACCTTCCACCGGCGGCTCAGCGGCGAACCATCCCGCACCGGCAGCGCCATAACGCCGCGGCAGCTCCACACCCTCCCGGCGGCAAAGCATCCAACACCATTAGCGCCATAACCTCCTGCAGGAACGGGAGGTTATGGCGCTAGGTGTGTCTCTCAGTGCAAAACGACACCTGGGCCGAGGGGAATTCCGAGGAGATACCAGAGAGCGAAGAACAGACTCCACCCGATGAGGATCGAGACCGAGATGGGGACAGTGAAGGCCATGAGCGTTCCGATTCCAGCATCTTTGCGATAACGCTGGACGAACCCGAGCGCCAGGACGAAGTACGCGCTCATCGGCGTCACGGCATTCGTCACGGAATCACCGATCATGAACGAGACCATGGCCGCTTCGGGACGCACCCCGTAATACATCATCATCGGAACGAGGATGGGAGCGAAGATCGCCCACATCGCAGAGCCGCTGGTGACGATCATGTTGATGAACGCGACTCCCAGGATGATGACGGCGAGCACGATGAGGTGAGGAGCGTCGAGACGCTGCAACAAGTCCGCACCGTTGACTGTGAGCACCGACCCGATGCCGGTCCAGCTGAAGTAGGCGAGGAACTGCGCGACGGCGAAGAAGAGGACGATGACCGGAGCGAGGTTGACCACACCTGCGATCATCGCCTCAGGGACAGCCTTGACTGTCGTGAATGCGCTGGTGCTGTAGCCGTAGACGACTCCGACGAGGGTGAAGAACAGCGAGATGAAGATCGCGATGTTCTCCAGCACCATCGATTCGACCAGAGACTGGCCGGGTTCGATGAATGGCGAATCCGGCAGAAGAAGGATGACGACCAGAGCGGCGATGAAGGCTGTCCCAGCAGCCCCAGCGCAGAGCAGGCCCTTCCGCTCGTCTCGGTCAAGGGACATCGTATTGGCATCAGCCTCGTCGGTTCCAGCAGTGTCTGAGAATTCGTCGATGCCCGATCCGGTGTTCGCTGAGGCCGCTTCAGCGACGGCGAAGTCCTCCCTCTTGGCCAGCACGAGCTCAACGACGAGTGTGATGATCACCGCCAGAACGAGCGACGAGGTGGCCGAGAAGAAATAGGTCGCCACCGGAGTGATCGAGGCGTTCGGGTCGACCGTCTGTGCAGCAGCCGAAGCGAGCGAGGACCGAATCGCATCCGAGGGAGTGACAAGCGGACTTGCGTTGAATCCAGCCGAGACCGAGGCGTATGCGACCATCACTCCGAGGACGGGGCTGCGCCCAGCGGCTCGGAAAGCCATAGCGCCGAGGGGGATCATGACGAGGTAGGCCGCGTCTCCCATGATGTGGGCGATCATTCCGCTGAAGGCGATGGCGAAAGTCACCCAGCGCTTTGGCAGTCGGATGATCGTCAGCCTTATGAGAGACTCGAGCACGCCGCTCTTTTCGGCAACGCTCACTCCCAGTAGAACGACGAGCACCACCGCCAGCGGCGGGAAGGATGCGAAGTTGTCGAGTGCCGAGTCGATGGCGTATTTCAATCCATCGGTCGACAGCAGGTTCTTCACCTCGACGACGTCACCGGACTCGGGCAGGGTCACCGAGACACCGGCCGCCGACAGTACCCAGCTGACGACGCCGAGCAGGAAGGCCATGATCCAGAAGAGCCAAAAGGGGTGCGGCAACAGGTTGCCGATCCGCTCGATGAAGCCGATCACCCTGTACAGCAGGGGAAGCTTCGCGGTGGAAACGGGGTCGGCGGCAGGCGGTGAAGTCATCGGTCTCCTTTGATCGACGTGACGGTCGTGATCGACCTGACAGTCCTTTTATTGGTCTCCGAGCTGCGTCGGCAGCCCCACATGCCCCGCGAGAGCGCCGACGTCGTCGAACCGCTCCGGTCGGAACCCCTCGAGCAGGTCATTCCGGCGGTCGTCGGCGACCTCCTCCGCAGCCAACCGACCGAGCAGCGGCCCGAGCGTGATCCCGCTGTGCGTGACAAGGCAGTAGGTCCGAGTGCGTCCGGGGACGTATCCGGCGATCGTCAATCCGTCGGCGGGCAGGGACCGATAACTCAGCCGCAGGTCCAGGCCCTCAGCCGCCTCGCCGGTCGTTGCTGCAGCGAACCGCTCTGCCACCGCTTCAGCGAAGGGGCCGTCGTTCGTCGGCGGACAATCGGGGTCGACCTGCGGGTTGAGGTCGAGGGCTTGGACGACGATCGTGCCGTCCTCCCCCGGTCTCAGGTTGAGCCCAGGGGTATGCACGACGGCATTCACACGGGTCGAACTCGACCGCACGTATCCGAGCAGACCGGTCACCGCGGATCCGAGGCCGATCTCTGCATTCATCGGAACTTCGAATCCCGATGCCGCTGCGATCTGAGAAGTCCATCTTCCTGTCGCCAGCACGACGCGATCAGCCGTGAGCACGCGCTCGTCGCCGAGGCGGACGTCGACTCCGTTCCCACGTTCGTCGACCTCGACGACGGCTGCTCTGATCAGCTTCGCGCCCCGCTCGATGGCACGAGCGCGGAGGTTGCGCAGCAGCTGCTCGTTGTGCACATATCCCTCGGTGGGGAAATGCGCGATGAGCTCAGTAGCCGCAGGGACTCTGATATCTCCGGCGATCTCGACCGCTCGCTCGACGTCGAGCAGCTCGGTAGGATAACCGAGCTCACGGAGTCGAGCGACCTTCGCTTCCAGCTGAGGAGCCTGTCGGGCGTCGGCCAACTGCAACCCGCCGGATCGGAAGTAGGTACGCGGCCCTTCGAGAGACTCAGCGAGCCGGGCATGTTCTTTCATCCCGGCGACGTTGAGAGCGTGATAGGCAGGATCGAGCTTCCCGTTCGCGTTCGTCCAGGCGAAGCTCGTACCCGATGTTCCGGCACCCAGATCCCGGGCGTCGACGAGCGTAACCTCCGCGCCGAATGAGCAAAGGGTATCGGCAGTGCTGAGCCCAAGCAGCCCTGAGCCGATGACGATGATATGCATAGAGTTTCCTCGGTGGTCGTTCGTTGTCAGTCTGCGGGCAGCTCGATGAAGAACTCGGATGTTCCTGGCCGCACGAGAGTCGTTGTCGTCTCGAGCACGCTGCGGTCCGGGGCACGCAGCTCACGGCGGCGTTTCAGCGCCGGCATCCCCGGTTCGCAGTCCAGCAGCTCGGCCTCCCGATCACTGATGATCGTCGGCTCCAGATAGACCCGGATGGAATCGATCTCGACATCGTGGGATTTCAGGTGATCGAGAATGATGAGGTCTTCGAGCTTCTCCCGCAGAAGCGCCGGAGCCGTGGAGAAGAGAATGACGTGAGTCTCGAGCGCCTGCGGACGATCAAGACCGTCGAACTTCAGACGCTCGATCTCCGTGACTGCGGTGTCCGACTCGATGTCCGGCAGGGGCAGGACGGCCTCGGAGGCAATGGTCACCTGCGCTGAAAGGACCTCATGACGCCCGGGCCCGCCATGACGGGCCACAGTTGGATTGGTGAATGACAGGAGATTGATCTTCTGTCGTGAGGTCGATACGAACGTGCCTCTCCCCCTCTGACGCACGACCAACCCGTCGGCGGCGAGTTCGTTGAGCGCGCGCTGTGCCGTCGGGCGACTCACAGCATATTGCGCGCAGAGTTCGTTCTCACTGGGAAGTTTCGCCCCCTCGGCAAGCTCCCCCGAACGGATCTGCCGTTCGAGGTCGCGTTGGATGCTCCGAAACAATTCGTCCATAGGTTGACAGTACATCTGCCAGGTTGTCATAGCAACTTAGCGAAACGGCGCCAGCTACGGCGACACCGGGTCGCGGGCCGAGCAGCCCGTGAATCACCTCAGCAGATCGTGGAGGGCACGGGCGGCGGCGCCCAGGGCTGCCTCGGCGGCGGGCTGAACGGAGGCCGGGTTGCGTGATTCGCTGAGCAAGACGAGGGCGATGGACTGACCGTCAGCATGGTCGACGACCCCGATCTCGTGTCGAAGATGGAGCAGCGTCCCCGTCTTCGACGACCACTGCGCGGCATCGGACGACAGATCGGGTGCGAGCCGGTGGCGGAGGATGTTTCCCGACATGAGCTCGCGCATCCGCGCCGCCGCTTCCGTGTCGATGCGCCCGGGCCGCCACACCTCGGCGAGGAGGTCGACGAGCCCGGCGGCCGTGCCCGCGTTGGCCTGGGAGACATCGAGCTGCCAGATCCGGTGACCATCGCCGTCGGTCGGACCGACCGCCGCTAAGTCGAAGGCGAGGTGGGCTTCGGTCCGTTCGAGCCGCTCCAATGGGGTTCGCGCCAACTCGCCGAGGTAATGTCGGACATGGATGCCGACCAGACCCAGTTCGTTCAGTTCACGGCTGGCATCGGCCATGGGCACGACTCGGAGGAGCGCATCGGTGGCTGTATTGTCGCTGAAGCACACCGAGAGCGTGAGCAGGTCGTTGACGGCCAGCCAGGCAGGATGCCGAAAGCGCGCCGAACCGGTCGGACTCGCGCTGTCGACGCCGGCAGGCTCAACCCGAACCAGCTGATCTGCCGCCAGGACGCCAGCCGAGATTTTCGCGAGAACCGCCACAGCGATGGGGACTTTGACGACCGAGGCCAGCGGGACGAAGCCCTCGGGCGCCAGCGTGACCTCGGCCCCGGAGTCGAGGTCACGGGCGATGATCCGCGCACGCAGCCCCGCGGCTTCGAGGTCATCGGCGACCTCACGGACGATTCTCGTCGCATTGCTCTTGATTGCGCCTCCCGTTCTTCGCCGCCGCCGGACACGGATGTGCCTCCATCGGCACGGGTTCCACCGAGGCAGTCGGCGATCTCGGCTTCGAAGGAGGCGAGCGGAGTCGGAGTGGTCGACCACCACCTGGTCGGGCAGCAGTCCGGCAGCCTCGGCCGCGCGTCGGATGCGATCGCGGATATGCGGGACGTTGTCCTCGCCCAGGAGCCGCAGTCGCTTTCCCATCAGCAGTCCGGTCTCACCGGGAAGTCTCGCACGAGACGTCGCAGGGCGGCGATCCTCACTGCGCTCGACAGCCCTGCCCGATGAGCACACCCCAAAGACACCGCCCGGATCGCCTCGGTCGCGGGCACGGCACGCAGAGCGGCGCGGACCTTCCTCGCTGCGAGTTCATCGGCCCGTCGACCAGGAGGCCCGGAATGGAAGTCGATGCGCAGCCCCTCCGCCTTCACCGAGGCGGCCAGTACGGCGAGGCTGCGAGTGGAGCACGACGTCGGCACGGACAGAGAAATCGGTCTCAGCTTCGCTCGGTCGGCATCGAGCATCATCTCATCAGCCAGCTCGACCAAACGCGTCGCCGAGGCGAGCATGTCACGGCCGAAGGGGGTGAGGCTGACACCTCGACCGCATCGCTCGAGCAGGCGGGCCCCGAACTGCTTCTCGAGTCCAGCGATGCGCCGACTCGCGACCGGCTGCGGAATGCCGGTCGCAGCGGCGCCGAGCGTCATGCTGCCGAGTTCGCTGACGGCGGTGAAGGTGCGGCATGCGTCGACCAAGTCCATCACCACAGGGTATGCGTCTTTGCTATGGATCACCACGGATCAGTCTTCGACAGCATGGCTCTGGTGGCGAAAAGTGGTCCGTGCCGATCACGGCAATGTCATCGACTACACGCAGACATATGAGAGGCTGAGACACCATGACCGGATCATCACTGCGGATCCTCGCCGCCACAGCGCTCACCGCCTTCGCCCTCAGCGGCTGCTCCCCGAGCGCCGATCCGACGGAGGCCGGCAGCGCCTCGCCGACCGAGGACCGCACACAGCAGGCGGACATCACCGCGAAACTCGAATCCCTCGAGAAGGACTTCCACGCCAGAGTCGGTGTCAGCGCCCTCGACACCTCCGACGGCACCACTGTCGATCACCGGGCCGACGAGCGCTTCGGCTTCGCCTCGTCGCTGAAGGTCTTCGCCGTCGCCCAGCTTCTCGACCGCACCACGCCCGAAGAGCTCGACAAGCGTGTGACATGGTCACAGGCCGATGTCGATCAAGCAGGCTGGACGCCCGTGACCGAGAAGCACGTCGATGACGGCCTGCCGCTTGAAAAAATCGCCGAGGCGGCGCTGCGCGTCAGCGACAATGCCGCGATGAACATCGTGCTCGACGAGATCGGCGGCCCCGAGGGACTCGACGCGGTACTGGAAGACCACGGGGATGCGACCACCGCCGTCGTCAATGAGGAGCCGGACCTCAACGACATCAAGCCCGGCAGCACCGACAACACGACGACGCCGGAGGCCTTCACCGCGGACCTCGAGGGGCTGTTCGACCCCGAACGGCTGTCGACCGATGACAGAGACCTGCTGCTGGAGTGGATGTCGGACAACGAGACCGGAGATCCCCTCATCCGCGCCGGGGCTCCCGAGGGCTGGACCGTCAAGGACAAATCCGGCCACTCCGACGGCATCCAGAACGACATCGCCGTCGTGACACCTCCCGGCGAGGACCCGATCGTCGTGTCCGTGCTCACCGAGACCGATGACCCCGACTCCGAAGAGGGGCCCGCCCTGGTCGAAGCCGTCGCCGAGGTGATTCTGCACAGCTTCGAATGATGTGCACGAGCGACCCCCTCACCGAGGCGACTCCTCCCCTCGGTCGGGAACGCACACTGGTGGCGCTCCGCACGCGATGGAACAATGCGAGACTGAAGCGACGTCACCTGCAGGAGGGCAACATGACCACGATCGGATTCATCGGAGTCGGCGAGATCGCCTCGGCGATGGTCGAAGGGCTGCACGCGGCCACCGAAACCGTCGCCGCGCCCGAAGACAGATACTCGTTCGTGCTCTCCCCGCGCAATGCAGATCGTTCGGCGCATCTGGCTGCGACGGTCGAGACCGCCGAGGTATGCGACAGCAACCAGGAAGTCGTCGATCGCAGCGAACTCATCGTCCTCGCGGTCCTCCCCCAGCAGGCGGCCGCCGTTCTCGACGAACTCGACATTCCCGCGGACAGAACCTTGGTCAGCGCGGTCGCTGGGATGGCCACGGATCGACTCGCCGAGCACCTGCCCCACTCCCCGACGGTCGTGCGCATCATACCGCTGCCCGCGGTGCGCGAGCGCAAGGGCGTGACCGCGATGTACCCCGCGAACCAGGCGATCGAGAAACTACTGGGCCACCTCGGCGGATCGGTCACGGCCGCGGACGAGACGATGTTCAGCACGCTCTCGGCGACGACAGCGACGATGTCGGCCCACTTCGCCTTCCTGCAGACGATCACCTCCTGGCTGGTCAGCCAGGGCTGGGAGCAGGCCGATGCCGACCACTTCATCCGCGGGCAGTTCGTCGGACTCGTCACCACCCTCGCCGAAACCGACACTCCCATCGCGGAACTCGTCGCCGACCACGAGACGCCGGGCGGGCTCAACCAGCAGCTCAATCACGAGTGGATGGACGAGGCCAACCGCGACCGCCTCGCCGCCGCGTTGAACGCCGTCTTCGCCCGCGTGACCGGTTCGACCGACTGAACCCGCCGAGGCGGCTGCGCGGTTAGAGCATCCCCCACCGTTCCCGCCACTGCCTCCCCGCCGTGATACAACCACCTGGAACTGCCACACCCTCCCGACCGCGCAGCATCCCACACCGTTGCTGCCACAACCCCTCGTTCCTGCAGGAGGTTTTGGCACTAGCGGTGAGGGATGCCGAATGCCGAGTGCGGCACGGCTCGCTCCGAGGGACGCCCGCCGGCCTCAGAACAGCCCGGTGATGTTCCCGTCCTCGGTGACGTCGATCTTCAGTGCGGAGGGCTCGCGCGGCAGGCCGGGCATCGTCATGATGTCTCCGGCGATGACGACGACGAATCCGGCACCGGCCGACAGCCGCACGTCCTTGACCTCGATGATGTGTCCGGTCGGAGCCCCGCGCAGACTGCCGTCGGTGCTCAACGAGTACTGGGTCTTGGCAACGCAGATGGGCGCGTCGCCGTAGCCTTCCTCGGTGAACTGGCGCAGCTTGCGCTTGACCTTCGCCGGCAGGTCGACGTCGGCGGCCTGGTAGATGCGCTGCGCGATGGTGCGGATCTTCTCCTCGAGCGGGCGGTCGAGTTCGTATGAGTATGTCCCGCCGGAATCGCCGCCCCCGTCGCTTCCCGTCGCTGCGTCGACGACCGCTTCGGCCAGCGCCAGTGCGCCCTTGCCGCCGTCGGCCCAGTGCGTCGATTCGACCGCGGCCACCCCGATGCTCTGCAGATGGTCGATCGCCGCGGTCATCTCCTCGTCGGTGTCCGTGGGGAACCGGTTGAAGCACACCACCGGGGTCAGCCCGTAGATCTCGCGGAGGTTCCGGCAGTGGAGCTCAAGATTGCTCATGCCCTCGAGCACCGCGTCGACGTCGGTGTCGTTGACGTCCTTGACGTCGACGCCACCGTGGTACTTCAGCGCCCGCAGGGTCGCGACGACCACCACGACCGAGGGCCAGATGCCCGCGGTCCGGCACTTGATGTCGAGGAACTTCTCGGCGCCGAGGTCGGCACCGAATCCGGCTTCGGTGACCACCCAGTCCCCCAACGCCAGTCCCGCCTTCGTCGCCAGCAGGCTGTTGCAGCCGTGGGCGATGTTGGCGAAGGGTCCGCCGTGGATGAAGGCAGGCGAGTGCTCGAGGCTCTGGACGAGGTTCGGCGCCAGCGCGTTGCGCAGCAGCGCAGTCATCGCCCCGGCCGCACCGATGTCGGCGACGGTGATGGGCTCCCTGGCCCGGCTGTGGGCGAGCACGATCCGCCCGAGCCGCTCCTTGAGGTCCTGCAGCGAGGTGGCCAGGCAGAACACGGCCATGACCTCGCTGGCGACGACGATGTCGAAGGCGTCCTCGCGAGGCACTCCCCCGTTGATGCCGCCGAGGCCGACGACGACTCCGCGCAGGGCACGATCGTTGAGGTCGACGACGCGGCGGATGTGGATGCGGCGAGGATCGACGTCGAGGTCGTTGCCGAAGTGGATGTGGTTGTCGAGCATCGTCGCGGCGAGGTTGTTCGCCGCCGCGATCGCCGCGAAGTCACCGGTGAAGTGGAGGTTGATGTCCTCCATCGGCACGACCTGCGCGTAGCCGCCGCCGGCCGCGCCGCCCTTCATGCCGAAGACCGGGCCCATGCTCGGCTCACGCAGTGCCAGCACGGCCTGACCGACCTCGGGCCGGCTCCGGGCGAGCTCGTTGAGTCCGTCGGCCAGGCCGATGCTCGTCGTGGTCTTGCCTTCTCCCGCCGGTGTGGGACTCATGGCGGTGACGAGGATGAGTCTGCCGTCCGTGGCGTTCTCGGCCGCCCTGTCGAGGACGTCGATGGGCACCTTGGCCTTGGTCCACCCGTGGGGAATGATGTCCTTTGCGTCCAAACCCAGCCCAGCGGCGACATCGACGATGGGATCGAGCTCGGCGCTGAGCGCAATATCCATATCTGTGGTCATAAGGCCATCATGCCGCTTCTGCGGAGATTTGTGACCATCGACGTCCCGAGAGTTTGCGCAATGCGCGCTGAGTTCCGTCTAGCGCAACGCTCAGTCATGCTCCTCAGGAGAGTCATTGCAGCTGCAGATCGGTCACGCAGGTGGCCCCGTCGCCCTCGGTGGAGAACTCTGTCGAGCCGGTCTTGCCCGCCGCTGAGATCTCGATCGTGCCGCTGATGTCGGAGGGCACCCAGAAGCCGATGAACCCGTTGTCGAAGGTCGTCGCCGACTCCTCGACCACTGCCTTCCCGCTCGCGGAGTCGGTGATCGACACGTCGACGGGCTTTTCGCTCATCTCGCCCAGGCAGGTCGTGAGACTGTGATAGAAGCAGTCGTGCGTCTCATCGACGAAAGGCGCGATCGAGACGTAGCCCTTCTCCTCGGGCAGGGCCATGGCGACTTCCTGCGCCCCGTCGGTGAGCACGAGCTCCGCGTCCTGGACGGAGGCCATGAGGTCGCCGGGGCGTTCACTCACCGGCAGCCGGTCGAGGTGGTCGATGACCTCGACGGCGCTCATATCGTCGAGGTCGTGCTCGGCGAGGAACTCCGCCGCCGAATCCCCGTCCGCCTCGGACGCGGAACAGCCGGTGAGCGCGAGGGCGAGCGCGGCGATGCCGATGGTGATTCGCTTCATTGTCAACTGTTTCCCCATGTCACTACGGGTGCAGAGCACCAGAGCCGTTTTCGCAATTATACCCTTAAGGGGTATAGGGTGGCCGCAGCGGCCCTGCCGACGGCCGCTGGAAACGACGGCCACCGCAAGGAGATCGCACGTGAAGAAGCCCACCATTCGCCTCACAGCTGCTGCCGCCGCAATCGGACTGATCCTGGCCGGCTGCTCGTCCGCCGATGGTGGCGGCAAGGACTCCGGCGCCGATTCCGGCGGCCACGGCAGCCACGCCGAGGACGGCGGCGCTCCGCCGAAGGGAATCGAGAAGGCCGACGACCCGAAGTTCGACATCGGTGACACCGTCGTCCTCTCGGCTGACCACATGTCGGGGATGAAGGGCGCCGAGGCGACCGTGTCCGGAGCCTTCGACACCACGACCTATGCGATCAGCTACACCCCCACCGATGGCGGCGACCCGGTCAAGAACCACAAGTGGGTCGTCCACGAAGAGCTCAAAGACCCGGGCGACGCACCGTTGCAGGACGGCGCCGAGGTGACCGTCGAGGCCGATCACATGCCCGGGATGAAGGGTGCGAAGGCGACGATCGACTCATCGACCGATGAGACCGTCTACATGGTCGACATCACGACCGACGAGATGGAGATGACCAATCACAAGTGGGTCACCGAAAGCGAGATGAAGCCCGCCGAGTGACCGTGCGGCTCACCAGGTCCGCCCGAATCGTGCGAGGCAGTGCCAGACCTTCTTGATCTGCTGCCGGTCGAGATCCCAATCCCGGCGGGCTCGTGCCACATGGATGGGTCTCAGCTGCGCCGAGTTCGCCAGGACCTCGGCGATCCGCTCTGCGAAGTCGGCCACGTCCTGGCCACGATATCCCGGATGCGCGGCGATGTGGGCGATCCCGGCGACATAGCCGGGGTGGGTCTCGACGACGAGTCCTCGGCGGCCTGCCGTCTCCACCACCGTGTGATCGTCGAAGCTGGGGTCGATCACCAGCGCTTCGACGTCCTCTGGCACCCTCACCCCTCCGTGGACATGAGCCTCGATGTAGTGATCGAGAGGGTCGCGACACCAGCCGCTTCCCTCGTCACTCTTCGCCCGACCGTCGCGACGATACTCGGCGATGAGTCCCATGCGGTCAGCGACCCCGAAGAGCTCCGGACCGAAGGTGCTGTCCGGGTAAGCGAAGGTCGAGCGAGCAAGGGTCTCCGGGCGAAGCCGCAGGTGGGCCGATCCGAACCGTGGTGCCGGACCATAGGGGTCGCCGTCGAGGTCGAGGGCCCCGTAGACCGGTCGACTCGCGGCGTCGACATGATCGTAGGCTCCGCCGAACATCCGCTGCTCCCAGTTCCATCGGTCACCACCGGGAAACGCGGTCAGGCCTCCGTTGCTCGTGCCCGTGACGAATTGGGAGACATACTGTCCGCGCTCGAGGATCGACTCCAGCACTCCGGCCCCCGTGGCGTCGGCTTCGGGATGGAAATGCAGCGCCACCCGGGCACCAGCCGGCAGCTCCTGCCCCGGCGCGGAGCGTGATCGGACCCGGTCAAGCGCTGCGGCGACCGGGTCCGGCTGGCTCATCGTTCCTGGTCGGGCAACATTCCCGCAGCCTCGACGGCGCTGCGCACGATCTCCTCGAGGCCGAACTCGGCCTTCCAGCTCAGCAGAGCACTGATGCGTGAGACGTCGGCGACCAGCGCCGGCGGGTCCCCGGCACGACGCTCGCCCATTTCGGGGACGATGTCACGGCCGGTCACCTCGGCGATGGTATCGATGACCTCCTTGACCGAAGCGCCGGTTCCGGTGCCCACGTTGAACACGGTCTCCGTGGTCCCGCCCGCCTGCATGTAGTCGAGGGCGGCGATGTGGGCCTCGGCGAGGTCCTTGACGTGGACGTAGTCGCGGATGCAGGTCCCGTCGGGTGTGTCGTAGTCATCGCCGAAGATGATCGGCGCCTTGCCGTCGGCGAGGCGGCCGAGCACGATCGGGATGAGGTTCATCACCGCGGTATCGGCGAGCTCGGTCCAGCCGGCGCCGGCGACGTTGAAGTAGCGCAGTTTGACGGCGTTGAACGTCGTCCCGCGCATCTTCGCCGCGGTGATCTCGTTGTCGATCATCCATTCGCCGATGAGCTTGGTCTGCCCGTAGGGGTTGATCGGGCGGCAGTCGAGGTCCTCGGCGACCATGTCGACGTCGGGCATGCCGTAGGTCGCGGCCGAGGAGGAGAATACGAGCGATTCGATCCCGGCCGCCTCGACTGCGGCGAGGATGTTCGTCAGCGCGCCGATGTTCTGCCGGTAGTACATGACCGGCTCCTCGACGGACTCCCCGACCTGCTTCTTCGCGGCGAAGTGGATGATCGAGTCGACGGAGTGCTCCTCGATGGCGGCGATGAGACGCTCCTCGGCGTCGGCTGCCGCGAGGTCGAGATCGACGACGGGAAGGCCGTCGACGCGGGCTTCGAGACCGGTCGAGAAGTCGTCGACGACGAGGACGTCGTCGCCGCGGTCGGTCAGCAGCCGCACCACGTGCGAGCCGATATATCCTGCTCCGCCGGTCACCAGAACTGCCATGGGCCGCGCTCTCCTTCGTCTCGTCGACTCGTCGACATCAGAAAATCCTCGGTATCAGAATACGTGCTCGCCGCAGGGTCCATCGACCTGCCATCAGCTGCGCCTGAAAATGCTGTGGGGAAAGCGTCGGAATTCGCCGTCGGCCTGGCCAAGGGCGTCCTCCACTGCCAGAGTGGGAAAATGCACCTCCTCCTCATCTCCGACCCCGGGCGCCCGAGCCGCCGTGTGGCCTCGATCAAGGATGAGTTCGGCGAGCACCTCCGGCAGGACTTCGATGCCGAGGTCACCGTCGACGTCTGCACCGAGACGCTGCGCGTCCAGGCCGACCATCGGCTGGAGCTGTCGACGCTCGATGCGATCGTCGACCGCTACCCCGATGCCGATCTCGTCATCATGCTCACCGACATTCCGCGGCACACCCAGGGCAAACCGCTCATCGCCGAGGTACTGCCCGACCGCAATGTCGCCGTGATCTCCTTTCCCACTCTCGGTGTGCCGACGAAGAGTCGACTGCTCAAGATCTATATGAGCTGCCTCAACCAGCTCCTGCCCGAAGAGCACCTGCCGGCGAAGACGCATCGTCTGCCCCGCTGGGGTCAGTGGTCGAGCCGAGCCGAGTCCGGTCGGCGCACGCTCCACGCGCACACCTTCACCGGCGGGCCGCGCCTCGTCCTGGGGATGACGATGGCCAATGAGCCGTTGCGGATGTCCCGCAAGCTCTCGCGCGCCATGGCGGCCGCGACCGCGACGGGGGCGTTCGGCATCTTCTACAGCTCCATCTGGCAGATGTCCCACCACCTGTCGACTCTCCGGCTCATCTCGATCGGCGCCATCGCCATTGCGGTGATGGTCGGCTGGCTGATCTCGCTCAACCGACTGTGGGACCGACCGGTCAACGAGCGGCTGACTCAGGTCGTGTTCTACTACAACCTGTCCACGGTGCTCACACTCCTCGTCTGCGTGGCAGCGCTCTATGGCGCACTGGTGGTGGGCATCCTCGCCGGTGGTCTCATCGTCATCGACCCGGATTTCATGGCCCAGACCATCAACCGTCCGGATGCTCGGCTGAACAACTATCTCGACATCGCCTGGCTGAGCGCCGCGATGGGTGTCGTCGCCGGCGCCTTGGGATCGAGCTTCGACAGCGACATCGACGTCCGGAACCTCACCCATGCCCAGCGTCTGCGCTCCCGCATCTACACCGCTGACGATGGCGAGGCCGGCACGGCCTGAAGGGGGTTACGGGCTTTCAGTACAGGCGTTATGGTGAAGACATCCTTCAGCTTTCGAAGAGATTGGAGCAAGTGCAATGACAGAGACAGTTACGGTTCCCGATCCTCACGGCTCGGAGAAGACCAAACGAGAGAACGCCGAACGCGGCTTCGTCGCCTCCGACGCTCTGAGCAAGAACCTCCAGACGGTGCTGGTCGACTTCATCGCCCTCAGCCTCACTGCCAAGCAGGCGCATTGGAACATCGTGGGGACGAACTTCCGTGACCTCCACCTCAACCTCGACGAGGTCACGGACATCGCCCGCGCCGGCAGCGATGAGATCGCCGAGCGGATGAGAGCTCTCCATGCCTCCCCGGACGGCCGACCTGCGGTGGTGGCCGAGCAGTCCGGTCTGCCGGAGTTCCCGAATGGGGAGATCACCACCCACGACGCCATCGACCATATGGTCGCCGCCATTGAGGCGACCGTGGCCTCGATGCGCAACTGCCATGACGAGGTCGATTCGGCGGATCCGACGACCGCCGACATCTTCCACGACTACATCTCCCAGCTCGAGCAGCAGGCGTGGTTCGTCAGCGCCGAGACTCGCGTACCCAAGTGAGTCGTTGCGGCTGATCCGGCACACTCAACGACGGGTCGCCTCTTTCGTCCCCATGACGAGGAGGCGGCCCGTCGTCGTCAGCGCTCGATCCCGTCAGGCTCGGCCTTCGACTGTGTCGACGAGGTATTCGGCGATGGCCAGCGCCGAGGTGGCTCCCGGTGAGGGCGCGTTCCTGACGAACAGTGTGGCTCCCGCGCGATCGATGACGAAATCATCGACGAGCGTGCCGTCCCGGTTCATCGCCTGGGCGCGGATGCCGCGGGTGGCCCGGTGGCCGCCGGCACCGGCGAGCTCGGGGACGTAGCGGGCCGCCTCGTCGACGAACTTCTCGATCGAGATGACTCCGGGCAGCTCCCTGACGGCTGTGGCCATGTTGCCGGACGCGAAGCGCCAGAATCCGAGGTCGGTCGCTACTGCCATCACATCGGGCAGATTGAGCCCGAGCCCTTTGTATCCTTCGCGGGAGAAGGAGAGGAAGGCGTTGGGTCCGATCATCAGTCCCCCGTCGATCCGTCGGGTCACATGGACCCCGAGGAAGGGGTACTTCGGGTCGGGCACGGGGTAGATGAGCCCGTTGACGAGGTCGTTGTTCTCCGGCTCGAGGATGAAGTACTGGCCAAAGAAGGGCACGACCGTCGGATTCCGGCTCTCGCCCGATCGTGATGCCAAGCGGTCGGACTGGAGGCCTGCGCAGACGATGACGTTGTCGAACTCCTGAGCGTCGACCGGGGTGCGGACAATGGCGGAGTCGCTGCCGGCCGGGTTGCCTCGACGGGCGATGTCCCTGACCGGAGTGGAGAGCCGGACTCGGCCGCCGCGTCGACGGAAGTCGGCGACGAGGGCTTCGGTCAGTCCCGGATAGTCGATGATGCCGGTGCGGGGTGAGTGCAGGGCAGCCAAGCCTTCGGCCTGGGGTTCGACTGTGTGAAGCCCATCCCGGTCGAGCATAGCGATATCGGGGACGCCGTTGGCTCGTGCACGCTCGTGGATGGCGCGGAGGCGTTCGACCTCGACCTCATCGGTGGCGACGACGACCTTGCCGCATTCGTCGACGGCGACGTCGTGTTCGTGGGCGAAGTCGAGGAGCAGGGAGACGCCTCGGCGGCAGAGTCTGGCTTTGAGGCTGCCGGGTTCGTAGTAGAGGCCGGCGTGGACGACACCGGAGTTGTGGCCGGTCTGGTGCGCGGCCGGGTGGCCCTCTTTTTCGAAGAGAGTGACGTCTGCGTGCTCGTGGCGAGTGAGGATCTCGCGCGCTACGGCCGCGCCGATGATTCCCGCACCGATCACAGCCCACCGTTCGGCAGCCATTCCGCAACCTCTCTGTTGGATGACTCGACGTTCAGACTCTATTCAGCTCATGATGACGCTGCAATCCGCGTCCGCTAAGTGAGCGTTGTGCTCTCCGGGCTGCTCAGAGGCCATGATTTCCAACGTTTCTGAAATATTTCGGCCAGAGCCGTGACGATCCGAGTTGATGGGCAACGACTAGCCGGATGACAGGCATACGCACAGCTACCACCGACTGGGACCCCTCAGCCCCTGGCTCGGAAACGGTTACCACCGGGTCGAAAGAATTCAAAGCTAGGCGCATGACCTGGAGTTTCGATGCTACAGAGCTGGAGGCGGTGAAAGCTGCTTGGCGCTCAACTCGGGTTCGACGAGAAACCTCTAGGCAAGACGCCTTGCATGCGATATCGGCGCAATCTATCTGGAGGCAACCTACCGGCCCGCAACTATAACAAGCACATAACTTTCTGAGTGATTCCCTGATTACTTTTCAATGACTCCGTAATCTTGTGAAGGATCTGCCAGGAAACTGACCGTTTCCGTCCAGACTCTCGTCTGGAAGTGATCAGGAACCAATTGATGTGGGGGACCATGAAGATACTCAGAGGCCGGCAGAGCACCGGTCGAAAGATTGCGGTGGGCTCTGTCGCCGCTGCGACAGCGGTGGGTCTGACACTGCTGACGACGTCGCCAGGCGCGGCGGCAGAGAAGAATCCGGACGAACACGCCGAGGCTTTTGCCCAGTTGATCGATGTCAATGCTCTTGACCTCGAAGCGCTGCAAGCAGTTTCTGCGTACAACAGCGCACCGACTCACACAGGAGAAACCAAGGCTCCGATCAACGCGGAAGTCCTCAACAAGCTGGTAGGAGTCAACGTCCCGGGTATCGATCTGCCACTTATCAGCGAGGGGAACGGAGCCGGACTAATCCACCTCGGCGAGGCCGGGGTGCTTAACTCCTATTCACAGTCGACGAAGTACGACCAGGCAAAGGCCAGCACCGGCGCAGTGGGCGCGGATGGCGCACTCAATGTCGACGACAACAACGGGACAGGCTTCAAGAATGCCGACGTCGATCTGACTACCGTATTTGACCAGCTTCAGCTCTCTGGGGTCACCGCAGGAATCGTCGATGAACTCAGCCTGAGTCTTGGAGCTGTCGGTTCTTCCGCCGATGCCGCGGGGACGGAGTACGCGCCCGAATATGTTGTCACCGATGGAGTGCTCACCGTATCCAGCGATCTTGTGGGTGACCTCGGCACCGATCTTCAGACTATCGTCGAAGGTTCAGGGGACGCGCTGAATGATGCCGTGGGCACAGATGGGACCATCGACACCATCGTTAAGTCCGTCGGCGACGTAGCCAATATCAATATTCCGTTACTCGCCAACGTCGATCTGAGCAACGGCACAGTGGCAGTCAACGGAGTCGACGCCGCACTGGCCGATGCTGCCAAGACCCTGCTCGAAGAACCGCTCACAGACGAAAGTGGCATCGTCTCAGTCGATCTGCAGAACGGTGATATCTCGATCGATTTGGCCAAGGTGGTCAAGGGCGAGGGCGGCGAAGATCTTAACAACCTTGATCCGAACACTCAGGTTTTGTCGTCCGAGTCGATCAATAAAATCACTGATGCCCTCAAGGGCGCACTCGCAACTGTCACCTCGAAAGCCACCGATGCTGTCACTGGCGCCATCAACAACCTCGAACTGAACATCGAGATCCCTGCCAAAGTCAGAGCCATCGGCGGAGTTCTCTCTGCCGACGTCACCGTCACAGTTGATGGCACACTCGGGCAGTTCGCGGGAACAACCGATGGCGACCCGGTGATCGACGTTGACGGAGATCTGCTGGGAATCATCAAGCTGGATGACCTGCTCGATCCGGTGACCCAATCATTGGCACCGGCTCTCTTGGATCCGATCAAGTCCGCTGTGGGGCCAATTCTTACGGCGACGACGGAGCAGCTCACTTCGGCACTCGACGGAGTGACTGATCCCCTTCTGGACGGGATCTCTCCCGTACTCAAGGCTCTTAACCAGGTCGTTGACCTCACAATCAACGAGCAGCCAACGCTCAAAGACGAAGACAGTCGGGTCGACGGCTCCAGCGCGGATCATGGTCCCGGCTTCACTGTGAACGCCGTCAGCCTCGAACTCCTCCCTGGACTCGACGCGGTCGACGTCAACCTCGCCTCCTCCTCGGTCCGTGCTCTTGACGAAGAGCCAGAAGCGCCGGGTGATGACGATGCGAACGTGAACGCAGCGGCTGCGGCTTCGGCCTCGGCCGACGCCGACGGAAACAACGATCCCGCCGCCCAGGCTGCCTCCGAAGCAGCTGCCGACAACGATGCGAACACCACAGCATCGGCAGCAGCTGACGAGAATGCCGAAGCAGCGGCGCGCTCGGCATCGACCGCAGACGCTTCGTCTGAGGCTTCAGCCAATTCGACATCGGATGAAAACGCTTCGTCGACAGCTGCTTCGCAGGCTGCCGCAGAGGCTGACAACTCCGACGACACGAACGCAGAAGCGTCGACGGCATCGGACGCCAACTCCGCTGCTGCTTCGCGGGCGGCTGCCACTGCCGATTCCTCGAATGAGGCTTCCGCAGAAGCAGCAGCCAATGATGATGCAGCTGCGGATCCCGATGCAGCCGACGAAGCCGATGCCAACGTGAACGCAGCCGCTTCGGCCTCGGCTTCGGCCAACGCCGATGACAACAGCAACGCAGTCGCCGAGGCCGCTGCTCAGGCGGCAGCCGACGACGATGCGAACAACACGGCATCGGCAGCAGCTGATGTCAGTGCCGAAGCGGCCGCTCAGGCAGCAGCCAACGAAGAGGCCTCCACGGATACGACTGCGGATGTCTCGTCGGACCCGAATGCCTCGGCACAGCAGGCGGCCAACGCCGCCGCGAATGCTGACAACTCGGACTCGACGAACGCGGATGCCTCGGCCGCCGCCGATGCCGATCCGGCAGCAGCAGCATCCGCTGCCTCGACCGCGGACTCCTCCTCGGAAGCGTCTGCCAATGCAGCCGCGGATGCCGATGGCGGAGACGGTGCCGCAGCAAACGCAGCTGCTGATCCCGACGCAGCTGACGAAGCTGACGCGAATATGAACGCCGCCGCTTCAGCCTCGGCTTCGGCCAACGCCGATGACAACAGCAACGCAGTCGCCGAGGCCGCTGCACAGGCAGCAGCCAACAATGATGCGACCACCACCGCATCGGCCGCAGCCGACACGTCGGCAGAAGCAGCCGCTCAGGCAGCAGCCAACGAAGTGGCCTCCACGGATACGACTGCGAATGTCTCGTCGGACCCGAACGCCTCGGCACAGAAGGCAGCCAACGCCGCCGCCAACGCCGACAACGAGGACGCGACGAACGCCGAGGCATCTGCTGCAGCGAACGCCAACGCCGGTGCCGCCGCTTCGGCAGCATCGACGGCGGATTCCTCCACCGAGGCATCCTCTGCGGCAGCGGCTGACGCAGACGGCGCAGAGGCGAACGCCTCGGCCGACGGCGACGAGGCCAACGCATCGTCGGCAGACGACGCAGAGGCATCGGCTGATTCCGAGAAGGCCGCATCGGCCAACGCCGGATCCTCGGCCAGCTCCTCGGCCAGCGCCAACGCCTCGGCCGGTTCGAGCACCAACGCCTCGGGCAGCAGCGACGGCGGAGACCTGCCGCGGACGGGTACCGACGGTATCCCGGCCATGGTCGGATTCGCAGCACTGCTCCTCGCCGGTGGTGCCGCAGCGGTGTGGGCGACCCGCCGCTACCGCGCAGGCAAGCACTGAGGCTGATCCAGCTCAGTCGCTGAGCTGACGCCGCAACGGCGGGGTCGGAGTGAGAACTCCGGCCTCGCCGTTTGCATGCCCCTACAGTCCGCGACCGGCCTCCCACGGTTCCTCGGAGGCACCGGTTATCAGCGCGTTGACCGACATCGCCTGCGCATCAGTGAAGGAGGCGATGTAGTCGACCACCGCGCGCGCCCGCCCTCGTCGGACGATCGCAGCCGCGCCCTCCTCCCCCAGCGCCGAGGGATCGCGCGAGTACAGGTCCTGATACTCCTGCGTGGCCGCCTCGACGGAATCGAGCAGACGACGCGGAATCCGAGTCGCCTCGTCGGGGTCGAGCAGCCATTCGTGGAACCCCTCGACCAGCGAGGCGATGATCCGCGTCTGCCCGCGCTGGTAGACCGCGAGGTCGGAGCGTTCGAGCACGAACTTCGCATGCACGAATTTCAGCACCACGACATCGTGCCAGGCCTCCTGGCTCAGTCGGACATGACCGGTTCGCACATGCGGATCCGGGTCGACGACGATCGAGGCCTGCAACCGGTCGATCCATCGCCTGGTGAACCCGGTCACCGCACGGTCGGCCTCCAGCCCTCCGTCATAGGGAACGCCGAGCAGGCCTTCGACGAGGTCCCGGTTCACCCGCTCCACCGAGGCCCTGAACGCCTCTTCATCAGCGATCCACGGATCCTTCTCCTGCGTGTGCCGCCGGATCGCCTCGAGCGCGTGCCCGGGCCGCCGACGATCGAGTTCCGAGTCCTCCACGGCCGCCAGCTGCCGGCAGTCGCGCAGCCAGCGTCCGAATTCGGCCGACACGCTCGTGTACTGCAACACGTTCGACCGGTAGAAGTCATCGAGATCGTGCACCGCATAGGCGATATCGTCAGCGACATCCATGACCGCACACTCGAGCGTCTGCTGATAGCGGCCGATCGCCGGGAACACCGAGAGCACATCCTCCATCTCCTCGACCTCAGTGGCATAGGCGGAGAACTTCATCGCCCCCTCGTTCACTTCATTGCCGACCCCGCGCGGCATCCGCGCCGCCGAGGGCGCCCGGTCACCGCTCCACTCCCCGCGTTCCCACGGGTACTTGAGCACCGCCGCGCGCACCGCTCGCGTCAGGTTGAGCCCGCGCGCCGTGGCTTCGCAGCTGTCGAGAGCGGTGAGGATCCGAAAGGTCTGCGCGTTGCCCTCGAACCCGTCCTCGAGGTGCAGCAGCGTCCGCGACACCCGGTCGAGCTCCTTCTCGCCGAGGTGACCGAACGGCGGGTGCCCGAGATCGTGGGCGGCGGCCGCCGCCTGCACCACCACCGGATCACACCCGCCGAGGTGGCTGACGATCTCGCGGGTGCGCGCGTCCGCATTGTTCAAGGTGATCGCGATCGACCGGGCCACGGCCGAGACCTTGAGCGAATGGGTCAGCCGATTGTGGATGACCGTGCCGGACCCGGCCTGCGGGATGACCTGCGTGACCGAGGCCAGGCGCGAGAAGAACGGGGAGAACCGGATCCGTTCGATATCGACGCGGAACTCGTCCTCTCCGGGGCGGGCCACCTCGGCGACATTGCGCTCGCGTCCACCAGCGGTGTGAAATCTCTGACGTTCCATCACCCCAGACTACCGAGTCCTGCCCTCCGGGACCCGGGTCAGTCTGCGGGCGCGGCCGCGATAGGCTGAGGCGTTCCGCCGTAACCGGCGCCCAGTGATCTCAGGAGAGGCTTCCAGCATGAGCACCCAGCAGCAGTCCATCGAAAACTGGGCGGCCGCGCTCAACAACGGCGAGTCCGTGTCCTTCAGATTCTCCAAGGGAAAGACGGTCCTGCTTCTCATCGCCTCGCTGATCTTCGTCGTCGTCGGTCTGGCGATGGCAGTGGGCGGAAGCCTCGGCTGGGCCATCGTCGGCTGGGTCGCCGTCGTCTTCTTCCTCTGGGGCGTCGTCGTGATGGTCCGCCGGCTCTTTGCAGGCCGGCCGGCACTGACGGTCACCTCTGCAGGGGTGGAGATGAAGACGGCCAAGGCCGGGCTCGTCCCCTGGTCGCAGATCCTCGACATCCACGGCGCCAAGCAGAACAGCAATGTCTTCATCGAATTCGACATCACCGACGCCGAGGCGGATCGCCAGTCCGCGGCCGGCCTCGGTGTCGCACAGATGACCGACGATGAGGGCCACTCGCGGAAAGTGCTCTGGGCGCCGAACGGACTCGCTGTGAACAAGGCGGCTCTGTGCCTGTGGCTCGAGGAGGAACGTCAGGCACGCGCCGCGGCCTGAGAATCTCGCCGACCGCACCGAAGCCGCGGTCAGGGCTGCTTGAGACTCAGATCACTGTGACGTATGGTCAGAGCACCTGTAGGAGGTGGTCACGATGACCGGAGTCAATGAAGATTTCTACCAGCCAGGCACCCGCCCCGGCGACATCATCGAGGTTGAGGACGAAGAGACCGGTGAGCTGGTCAAGCACATGATCTACCTCGACGAATTCGGCAACGGCACGAAAACGCGTCCACTGACCGACGAAGAGCTCGAAGAACTCGACGAGGACTCCGAGGACTGAGATCTAACGTTCACTGGTGGCAGCGCCCCGCCAAGCGCTGTCACCAAGTTGTCAGCGCGCTTTCATATCGAGGAGCTTCGCTACCACCTTCAGAGCCAATCGCTTCGAGACGCACCAAGAAACCACGTGATTAACAGGCGGATCGAAGATCAGCCGGTTTCCCTCATCGACGACGACTCGCAACAAACACCTAACGGTCTCGTTGTCCGGGTTCTGCTCAGCCGCTCTCTGATGACACACGCCTTCTTGGGGTGGATCATGTGCCATTCTCTAAACCACGAGATGATGTACAAGGCGCTGTTGGATTGCTTGTCACAACCCGGGCCAGTACCTGGTCGTCTTGCGTTGCTGCGTTGTTCGGGCTGGACCCGCGCATAGGTGCCATCGACAATAGTCTTCGACGAAATACGGTTCGGATTCTCACCCGCAGTAACAAGAAGTTTTGTCGCGGAGATCTGGCCCCTCACCTATTTGTTGCAGCCAGCACCAGCGCGGCTTCCGTCGTCAGAACATCAAGCTAGTCTTCGGCGACTCGGCTCTCCTACTTGAGAAACTCGACGGGTTTCGCCAATTGGGACAGGGCGCCAGTGAGCAACCGTAGCATTGAGTCCACAAGGAATCCTACTGTGGCATAAGAACGGGAGCAGCCATGGAATTTACGTCGCGCGAGATCGCGACAGTGATAATCACAGTCAGCTTCGTTCTGCTGTCGTTCTCGCTCAGCGAGAACCGGAAGGAATTGCTACAGTCCCTCCTTGGAGTAGCGAGAGCTTTTGCGGCTTGGAAAGTCTGGACAGGAGTGTTCGCCTACCTGGCCGTATTGGGTTGTGCAGTGTTGTCGGCTTACTTCCTCGGGGTTTGGTCCATCGGCCTGCTTAAGGACACCCTTATTATTGGCTTCTTGGTGGGGCTACCAATTCTGTTTAACTCTACGGACTTCAAAAACGGCCTTCAGGTAGTCAAGCACGTTATGAAAAAGGTACTTGGCGTTACGGCCCTGCTGATCCTCTACATCAACCTACGGCCACTCCCGTTGTGGGGAGAACTCGTACTTCAGGTATCTCTTCTATTTCTCACGTTGGTCACCGTCATTGCGAAGCGAGATCCTAATACGGCTTCAGTCGGGAAGTTCGTCGGAGGACTTATAAGCTTCATAGTCCTTGGCCTTATTGCCTATGTCACAGTCCACGTCTTCAAACACTCCACTGAATTCGATTGGGAACGTGAACTTGCGACGTTCGAGCTATCCGTGTGGCTTCCTGTCTCGCTCATCCCTTTCATCTATCTTTTTGGTTTGATCGCGTCATGCGAGGCGGCGTTGATAAGAGCGAAGTTTCACAGTGACATAGAAGCTTTGCCTCTCCCCGTCAGGCTCGGCTTTCTAGCTGGCGTACACGGCAGCTTGCGCTACGCCACGTCTTTCTCCGGGCGTTGGTTGCCAGAGCTAGCTACACAAAGTTCGTTCCGCCAAGCTTTGCGAACAATGCGCGAGTATCGGCGGTCTATTCGTAGCAACACCCGGGGAAACAGAAGACGTCGTCGTCGCCTCAAGGAGAACGCTGGAGTAACGGGTGTGGACGAAGATGGTCTTTGGTTGGATCGGCGAGAATTTCACGAAACTAAGGAGGCCCTCGAGCAGCTTTTCTACTCGCAAATGGGCCTGTATCGCCATAGAGGTAGTCGATACTGGGTCGACCCGATCGTTGTTTTCCCTTCGGGAGGATTCGCGAATTTACCCGAAAATCACGGCGTTCAATTAAGCGTGCGCGACGATGGACAAGCTTGGGGCGCGTGGCGTCATACACCTGGAAATTTCTACTTAGGCGTAGGTGGGACGAATGACCTCGACGCTCACTGGCGATACGCGGGCGAAAAGGAACCAGCGTCGTATCCAAGTCCAAAATCTTCAGAGTGGGTGAATATATCAAAAGGTTTAGAAGCTAGTCCCGAATGGGATGCTGACGATAGCCCCTTGCGACCAGCCTAAGCAACAGAATGCCACGAGCCGGTCACGCCGACGCTTAAGCATGCGGGAAGCGAAGCCCGGCAATTCTTTCGCTCAACACATTAGCTGGGAACCGTAGGGACACGCCGAGAAGGGAAGCAACCACATCTTTGTGCTGCCACCGCGGACACCGGATCACCGGTGTCCGCGGTGTGGTTCAGGAGGCCTGCTGCACCGCCTGATGCAGCAGCTCGACGATGTTCTTCGGTTCGCGGTCCGACAAGTGCTTGATCTGCTGCGTGCAGCTGAACCCGTCGGCGACGATCACGGTGTCCTCCGAGGCCTCCCGGATGCGGGGCATGATCACTCGTTCGGCTGCGCGAACGGAGACATCGTACTTCTCCCCCGCTTTGAACCCGAACGATCCGGCCAGTCCACAGCAGCCGCCGTTGAGGACTTCGAGTTCGAATCCGAGGCGCTGGAGCAGAGCGCGGTCGGAATCAGTGCCGAGCACCGCCATATGATGACAGTGCATCTGCACCATCGCCGTCGTCCCGTCGAACGCCTCGATGACCGGCGGCTGATAGTTCTGCCGCTCGAGGAACTCCGAGAGCAGATACGTCTGGTGGGACAGGCGCTTCGCATCGTCGTCATCGGCCAGCAGACCCGGCAGTTCGTCCCGGAAGGCCGCGACGCAGCTCGGTTCGACCCCGATGATCGGGATGCCGGCACGGATGTCCTCACGCAGGGTCTCGAGCATCTGCACCCACAGCTTCTTCGCGAGTTTGAGCATGCCCGCATCGTAGAGGGGACGCCCGCAGCACAGCGGACAAGGCGGCAGAGTCACCTCATAGCCGGCGTCCTCGAGCACGGCCGCCGTGGCCTCGAGGTTCTGCGACTCGAGGTAGTTGTTGAACGTATCAGGCCACAGGATCACGCGATCGACCTCGAGGGGAGCCTGATCGCCGTGCGGATGGTTGGCACCGGCACGACCGTGCTTCTGCATATGCGATGTCGAGTAGTTCTCGGCGGCGACCTGCGACTTCGAATGGTGCAGATCATGCGTTCCGTCATGCCTCCGTTCGGACCGTCTGCTCTCACGGTCTGCCGGGCTGACCGGTGCGGCCGTGCGCGACCGGCGCGAGCTGCGGAACTGCGATGAGAACGGTCGTCTGAACTTCGGCACGCCTCGCTGCTGGGCGATGCCCCCGCCGAACTTCACGAGCGAGGACAGCAGCGGCGTCTGCGTCACCGCATTGACCACCCCGGGCAGCTTGCTCGCCATCCGCGCCCACCAGTAGATGAGTGTGATCGCGTATTCGCTGCGCGGCCGGAGCCTACCCTTGTAGTAATGGGAGAGGAACTCGGCCTTGTATGTGGCCATGTCGACGTTGACCGGGCATTCGGATTTGCATGACTTGCACGACAGGCACAGGTCGAGCGCCTCGTGGACGTGTTTGTCACGCCAGAGTTTGAGGTTCGGTCCGCGCAGCATCTCGAACAGCATGCGTGCCCGCCCGCGGGTCGAGTCCTCCTCCTCGCGGGTGGCCATATAGCTCGGGCACATGTAGCCGGTGTCGGTGTTGCGGCATTCGCCGACGCCGACGCAGCGGGAGACGGCCTTTCCGAAGTCCCCGTCATCGTCGGGGAACGCGAAGTGCGTGCTCACCGGGGTCAGGCGGGCGTCGGGTCCCTTCCTGAGGTTCTCCGTCGGCGAGTACGGGCGCACGGCCTTGCCCGGGTTGAGCTTCCAATCGGGATCCCAGATGTGCTTGAACTCGGAGAAGGCGTCGACGAGTTCGGAGCTGTACATGATGTCGAGAAGCGCCGCCCGCGCCTGCCCGTCTCCGTGCTCGCCGGAGAGGGACCCTCCGTAGTCCGCGATCAGGTGTGCGGCCCGCTCGAGGAAGTCACGCCACTGCCGCACCCCCTCAGCAGTGTCGAGGATGAAGGTGATGCGGCAGTGGATGCAGCCTTGCCCGAAGTGACCGTACAGCGACGCCTCATAGTCGAATTCCTCGAGGAGGTCCTTGAAATCACGCAGATAGTCACCGACCTTGTCGACCGGGACCGCCGCGTCCTCCCAGCCGGGGTGCGTCTCCCGCAGACCGGGCACATGGGAAGTCGCGCCAAGACCGGCTTCTCGGACCTGCCACAGCTTCTGCGCCTCCCAGTCCTCTTCGACGATCTTCGTGCCCAGCACCCGTTCGTCGTCCTTGCAGGCGGCGACGAACTCCTCCGCCTGCTGGTGCGCATCGTCTCGGTCATCGGAGCCGAACTCGACGAGGAGGAAGCCGCCGCCTTCGGGCAGGATGTCGATGTCGTCGGGGTGCAGCCCCTTCCGTCGCATGTACTCGAGGAGCTTGTCATCGATGCCCTCACAGGCGACCGGACGGTGCTCGCGCACCATCGGCACCGCGTCGCCGGCGGTCGCGGCGTCCTCGTAGCCGACGGCGACGAGGACCCGTTCGGCCATCGCGTCGGTGAGGTGGACCTTCGCGCGCAGGATCGTCACGCACGTGCCCTCAGAACCGACGAGGGCCTTGGCGACGTCGAACCCGTGCTCGGGCAGCAGTCGGTTGAGGTTGAATCCCGAGACCCGGCGGGGAATCTGCGGGAAGCCGGTGCGCAGCTTCGCGATGTGCTCATCGCGCAGGGTCCTCAGATCCTCGAGGATCCGCCCCTTCTCACCGCCCTCGGCGATCGCCGCATCCAGTTCCTCGGCGCTCATCGCCCCGACGGTGAAGCGCTCCCCACGATAGGTGAGCACATCGAGTTCGATGACCTGGTCGGCGGTCAGGGGCCCGTGGCCGTAGAACTCGGACATGATCGAGTGGGTGCCGCACGAATTGTTGCCGATCATCCCGCCGAGGGTGTTGCGGCTGTGCGTCGACGGATCGGGTCCGTAGGTCAGCCCGTATTCGGCAGCGTCCTGACGCAGATGGTCGAGGTTGCATCCGGGCTCGATCCAGGCGGTCTTCTCCTCCGGATCGATCGACTCCACCGCATTGAGGTATTTCGAGAAGTCGATGATCACGGCCTCGTTCGTCGTCTGCCCGGCCAGGCTCGTCCCACCGCCGCGGGTCGTGATCGGAAGTTCGAAGCGGTGGCACAGGGCGACGGTGTCGATGACGTCATCGAACGTGCGCGGGACGACGACTCCGATCGGCACCTGTCGGTAGTTCGACCCATCCGTCGAATACGCCGTGCGGCTGCCGTCGTCGAAGCGCACCTCGGCCTGCGTGTTCGCTTCGAGTTCGGTGACCAGCCGTCTGACCGGCGTCGAGAGATCACGCGCGGTGGCGGTGCGGGAGATGGTCGGGATCCCGTCGAATCGGATCGGCAGCCTGTCTGTCGAGGCATCGGCGGTTCTGCTTGCGACAGTTTCGGACATCGTTGACTCCTCAGCAGATTCGATATGGCTCCAGCGCCTCTTCGCGCAGGAGGAGACCGTGCCCCGGGCGGGTGCGGTCAGGATGCAGGGCGCCGTCGACCGGGGTCAGGACCCCGTCGAAGGCGAGTTTCTCGATGCGGACGTGGTCGGCGAAGTACTCGAGGTGGCGGCGATGCCACACTCCCGTCAGGGCATGGGCACTGAGCTGGGGCGCACAGTGGCTGGACAGGTCGATGTTCTCCGCATCGCACAGGGCGCCGACGCGAAGCACAACGGTGAGTCCGCCGCAGCGCGTGATATCGGCTTGCAGACAGTCGACCGCTTCAGCTCGCAGGAGGTCCCGGAAATGGGTGAGGTCCCAGCCGTACTCTCCCGCGGCGATCTCCATGCCCGCCGGTGCCCGGTCACGCAGCAGCCGCAGACCGTCGAGGTCATCGGAGCTCACCGGCTCCTCGAACCAGCTCACCTCGTTGCCTGCGAATTCCTCGGCCAGTGCGAGCGCCTGCTTCCGCGCGAACGCTCCGTTGCCGTCGACGAAGAGACCGAGGCCGTCGCCGATGACTCGCCGGGCGAAGGCGACTCGCCGCGGATCGTCATCGGAGTCGGTGCCGACCTTGATCTTCACGGCCGGCAGCCCCGCCTCCGCCCACGAGTTGAGCTGTGCGCCGAGTTCTCGGTCGTCGAAGTTCGTGAAACCGCCACTGCCGTAGGCGGGAACGCTGTCGTGGCAACCCTCGAGCAGAGCCGACAGCGATACGTCGAGCAGCCGGGCTTTGAGGTCCCACAGGGCGACGTCGACGGCCGAGACCGCTGCGGCCGCCGGCCCGCGCAGCCCCTGATTGCGCAAGGCGCGGGCCATCGCATCCCAGGCGGCTCCGGGTGCCAGGGCGTTCAGCCCGGTGACGACCTGGCTCAGAGTGTCGTCGATGATGTGAGCGGCGGCGGCCGGCGCATAGGTGTAGCCCAGGCCCGCCTCGTGCCCACAGCGAGCGCGGACGAGCACCAGTGTGGTCGCCGACCAGCTCAGAGTCCCATCGGACTCCGGCTCGTCGAGCGGGATGCGATAGGCCGCGGTGTCGATTCCGGTCACCGGTGCGACACTGCCGGTCGTGCCAGCAGAGGCAACGTCAGTCATCCGAGGTCAGACCCATGCGGGCGAACAGCCGTGCGGCGGTGGCGCGTGAGCTCTGGTTGACCACCCGCCCGAGCTCGGGATCGCCGGCCAGCAGGGATTCGGCGAGGCCTTTGGCCTGGGCGAAGGCGATGTGGGCAGGCAGCGGCGGGGTGTTGCGATCGCAGCGGACGTCGAGGACGACGGGTCGGTCGGCGGCGAACGCCTGGTCGAAGGCCCTATCGATGTCGTCGGGGTCGTCGACGGCGATGCCGCGGAGCCCCAGCAGCTCCGCATAGCCGGCGTAGTCCATGGACTCGACCATCTGGGCCGTGTCCCACCGCGGATCCCCGGCCTCCCGCATCTCCCAGGACACCTGGTTGAGGTCGCCGTTGTTGATGACGAGGACGACGAAGGTGGAGTTCGACCATTCCTGCCAGTGGCGTTTGACCGTCAGGAGTCCGTTCATGCCCATCATCTGGAAGGCGCCGTCGCCGATGGTGCACACCACCGGACGATCGGGATGCGCGAACTTGCCGGCCAGCGCATAGGGCATCGCAGCGAGCATCGAGGCCATGCGCCCGGAGAGGTTGCCCATCTGGTTCGGTCCCAGTTCGATGTGGAAGCCGTACCAGTCGGCCGTGCTGCCGGCATCGCAGGTGATGATGGCGTTCTCGGGCAGTCGTTCGTTGAGGGAGACGAAGACGCGGCGCGGGTTGATCGGGTCGGCCTCGGTCATCGCGACCCGCTTGTTCTCCTTCATCCAGTCCCGGTTCTCATCGGCGATCTTCTCCTGCCAACCGGTCTCGTGCTGGGTCAGATGCGACTGCAGGGCAGCCAGCGTGGTCTTCGCATCACCCCACAGGTTGACCTCGGTGGGATAGCGGATGCCCAGGTGGCGCGGTGACAGGTCGATCTGCACGGCACGGGCCTGCCCGGTCGGCGGCATGAACTCGCCGTAGGGATAGTTCGTGCCGACCATGAGCAGGGTGTCGCACTTCTGCATCATGTCGTAGCTCGGCCGGGAACCCAGCAGCCCCAGCTGTTGAGTGTGGTAGCCGACATCGCCGGGCACCACCTGTTTGCCCAGCAACGTGGTGATCACCCCGGCGCCGAGGCGCTCGGCGACGCTGATGACCTCATCTGTCGCCCCGATCGCGCCCTGTCCGACGAGCATGGCGACTTTCTCGCCGCTGTTGAGGACCTCGGCGGCGCGGGCGAGCGCGTCATCATCGGGTCGCAGTCGATCCTCGGCGTAGCCGACGCCGGTGCGGGAGACGAAGTGTTCGACCGCGGGCTCCTCCATGTCCATGGTCTGGACGTCGGCGGGGAGGATGACGACTGCCGGCCCCCGGTAGGCCTTGGCCATGCGTACGGCCTTGTCGACGACGAGCTGGGCGTGCATCGGCGTGGTCACGGTCTGCACGAACACCGCCGCGTCGGCGTATGCCCGTTCGAGGTTGATCTCCTGCTGGAACTCGGAGCTCAGCGACACCCGGGCCTGTTGGCCGACGATGGCGACGACGGGCGCGTTGTCGCCTTTGGCGTCGTAGAGGCCATTCATGAGGTGGATGGCTCCGGGGCCCGAGGTCGAGATGCACACGCCCACGTCGCCGGTGAATTTCGCATGTGCGGTGGCCATGAAGGCCGCTTCCTCCTCATGGGTCGGGCGCACATAGGTGAAGTCCTTGCCCTCGTTCTGAGCCCGGCCCATGGCGCCGTCGAAACCGCCGATGCCGTCGCCGGGATACCCATACCAGTGGTGCAGATCCCAGGCGATGAGTCGATCGATGATGAAGTCACTGACGGACGTCGCCATGTGCGTTCTCCTCCGGAAGTCTCGGATGTCGGATGTGCAGCAGCCGTCGTGCTGAGGCGGCCTGGCCATCCAGGCTTGTCCGGGTTACGACACCTGTCAAGACTCCCCGGCCCGGGTGGGGAAGCCTCACTGAAACCGCCGCGGCCCGCCTCCGCGGTCCGTTTCTGCGGGGGCTTATCAGACTCGCCGGCCGGGGTTAGCGTGAGGAGATGGGAACATCACAGCTGAAATCATTCGGCCTCGGTGCCGCCACCGCGATGACCGCCGTCTTCGGCACGATCGCGGGCCGAAAGCTCACGACACTGGCCAAGGTCGGAAAAGGACATCCGCTCAAACACCGGATCCTCGACATGTCCTCGCGGGCTCTGCAGACGAAGTACCCGCTCGAGGCCATGAGCACCTACCTCAACGGTCTGCACATGTACGCCGACGACATGGGCCGACAGGTCGAAGCGGCTCATTTCTGCATCCACCTGCGGCATGATCTGCACCAGTGCGTGATCTTCGATCGCAATGAACCCGACGCCCGCCTCATCGGCATCGAGTACATCATCAGCGCCGAACGCTTCGAGGCCCTCCCCGCCGAGGAGAAGCGCCTGTGGCACAGCCACCATTACGAGGTGAGGTCGGGCATCCTCACCGCCCCGGGCGTGCCGGAGATCGCCGAGCACTCATATTTCGAGGATCTCGTCTCGACCTACGGCAAGACCTTCCACACGTGGCAGTACGACCGCGAGGACTTCCCCTTCGGGATCCCGCAGCTGATGATGGGCTTCACCGATGACGGTCAGGCCGATGACGAGCTGCTCAGCGACAGGGACGCCCGAGTCGGCGTATCCACCCCGGACAGACGCGCCCACCGCGAGGACATCCCGGTGCCGGACGTCGCCGCCGAGGCGAACACCTGGGAGAGCGGACAGAGCGTGCAGACGACGCTGCACGACGTGCCTTTCCGCAGGGGCTGAGGCCCAGCGTCTGCGATCTGTGAGTCACGAACGATCCTTGTGAGCCCGTCCGGCGCTCAATAGCCTGAGGGCCCAACGAATTCGGAACGAGCGAGGGGGTTCGCATGAACACCGACGTACCTGCTGATCGCGACGTCCCATATGAACGCGGGCTGCCGATCCAATGGGCGGCTCTCATCTTCACCGTGCTCTTCCTGGGCGTCGGCATTCTCGGGTTCATTCCGGGAACGACGACGCATTACATGTCGATGCGCTTCGCCGGCCACCATTCGACGGCGATGCTGTTCGGACTGTTCCAGGTCTCGGTCCTGCACAACATCGTGCATCTGCTCTACGGCATCGCCGGGGCCCTGGTCCGCCGCTCCCCCACCGCGTCCTTCCACTACCTGCTCTGGGGCGGCATCGTCTACGCGGCTCTCTGGCTCTACGGCCTGTTCATCAATTCGGACTCCGGGGCGAACTTCGTTCCGCTCAACACCCCGGACAACTGGCTGCATTTCGGTCTGGCTGTCCTCATGATCGGCTGCGCGCTCGTCTTCCGCTATCGCCGGTTCGAAGAGAAGGGCCGCTGATATGCTCATCCCCGAGGTCGCAGAAGGCATCCATCGCGTCGAGGACTCGTACGTCAACTGGTACATCGTCGAAGGCGAGGAGGGACTGACCATCGTCGATGCCGGCGTACCGACCTCGTGGCAGTCCCTCCTCGGCGCGCTCAAACGCCTCGGCCGCAGCTTGGAGGACATTCGAGCTCTGCTCCTCACACACGGTCACTTCGACCACATCGGCTTCGCTGAGCGGCTGCGCTCTCAAGCCGAAGTGCCCGTGTATGTGCACGACAACGATGTGCCTCTGACACGTCACCCTCGGCAGTACGGGCGCGACCGGGCACTGACGTGGTACCTCCTCACGCAGTTCAAGGCACTTCCCATGGTCAGTGCCTTCGTGCGGAACCGCGCATGGTGGCCGGAACCGATCGCAGAGGTCACCCGCATCCGAGAATCCGCGCTGCCGGTGCCCGGCAGCCCCGAGGTCGTCTTCACCCCCGGTCACACTCTGGGCCACTGCGCTTTTCACTTCCGGGATCGGGACGCGCTCATCGCCGGAGACGCTCTCGTCACGCTCAATCCCTACCGGGGCACCACGGGAGCGCAGATCGTCTCGAATGCGGCGACGGCCGATCCCGAACGTGCGCTCGAGTCCCTCGACACCCTCGCCGACACCGGCGCCGGAACAGTCCTCGTCGGTCACGGTGAACCGTGGACCGGCGGCATCGAACGCCTCGTCAGGACGGCCAAGTCGAACGGCGCCTCATAGCGCCGCTTCACCGTCACGCCGTGCCGCCTCGCCGTCACATCGCGCCGTGTCACACGGAGATCCTCAGGATTCCCGGCCGGTTCAGGACTCCCGGCCGGTGAGCTTGTCGCGCAGCCGATCGACCATGCCGACGCCGGGGCCCACACTCTTGTGGAACAGCTCAGAATGCGGCGCGTTGGGGTGCGGTCGCGTCGGAGCCACCCTCTTCGCGGAGATGACCTTCTTGCCCATGTCGTTCAGCTGATCCTGTGGGATATGGGCGCGCAGCTTCGGAAACTGCTCGTCTTCCTCATCCCGAGCGTGGTGTTCGAGCAGCTTCTCCAACTCGATGACGAGCTTGAGGAAGGCACCATCGGAGACATCGACGTCCTCGAGATCCTTCATCACGCAGACGAGCTCGTCGTGTTCCTCTTTGTCGTGTTCGACTTCCTCTTTCCCGCCGGGGACGTACTCCTCGATGGACGGATAGACGATCATCTCTTCGGCCACGGAATGGCGCATCACTTCGGCGATGACCGTGTCCGCGATATCGCGCTGCTCGTCCGGATCCTCGGTCCTCTCGATCCGGCGGAGCAGCTCGAGCATGTCTCTGTGATCGGCGGTGAGCAGTTCGACGACATCCAACTCGCTCGTATCGGTCTCATTCATTGTGCCTTCTCCTCTCCGGGCCCCTGCGCGGCCGACCGTGCGATGCGATCGCCGTCGGCTGCGGAGCAGCGTGCGGTTTCCGGACCGGCCGGTCCGACTTGTGCCTCGACACTAATGACGGGGTTTTCCGCCGTCCAGACATCCCTTCGCCGCGGAAGCGTTCTGCGGTGCATCACGTTCCTGCTCGCAGGGACCTCTCGGCACACGATCGGTTCCGGAACCGGGCTCACCACGAAGCTCTGACGGTCTCCGTCGGTCCGTCGACCTCGGTGAAACCCGCATCGATGACACTGATCTGCTGGGCATTGTCAGCCCATGATCGCTCAGACGCCGTGGTCACCCGCAGACGGAACCCCGAATCCCTCCACTGCCGCAGCGCCTCCGCAGGCATCTGCTCATAGGCCAGCTGTGCGGCGTGACCGCACTGGGCGGCCGCCTTGCCCGTCGTCAGAGTCAGCCCGGGCGAGAGCTCGATGAGCACGACTGCCTCGGCAGCCGGAACGGAGCTCTCTCCCCCGTCGGGGAACTCGGTGCCGGAGACCTGGAGCTTCTTCAGCTCGGGTGGAAGCGGCTGGACAGGACCGGGAGGGAACACGAGTGCCTCGGCCGCGCCGAACTCCTCATCCCCGCCGAGGCTGACCGACACACATCCGAGCTCGCGCGCATCTTCGAGCTTCTTCCCATCGCCTCGGCGCACGACCTTGCGGATCGCACCATTGCGCCAATAGTCGACGGCCTCGTGCCATTCTCCGCCGAGCTGGGACCGCGGATCATCGAGGAACATCACCACGGCCGTCGCCGCGGCCTCGAGGACATCGATGTGGCGAGCGATCTTCGACTTCGACCGTCTGACGACGATCGGCAGGGACCAGGGAACCTCATGATCGGACTCGTGTCTGCGCATCTGCTCGCTCATGCGGGCAATCCTAGTCGCACACGGGATGCCCTATTGCCGGACCAATGCACTAAACGTATAGTTTGAGCAGGTCAAGAAGTCGGCCAACTCTTTCTGAGGAGCCGGTATGTCCAAGCCTCTTGACGGTCGATGCGAAAGCGCAGTCGGCCGGGGTCGATTTCCCGACTCTCCCAATCCTGTGATCGAAGACGGCGACTACTTCCTTAACGACAATCGGGAAGCAGGAGCTTTCGAGCTCAGCTTCGTCGATGACGTCGTCGCCACCCTCCACTACACGCTCGACATCGAGACGATGGAGATCGAATTCGCCTACTGCGAGATCGAGGAGACACTCATGGCCGCCCACCACTGCCGGGAACTCCTGCGTCTGGCCACCGACGCCGTCGCTCGTCAGGGGCTGACCGTGGCCGTGACATGTCCTGTCGCCCTCAGGGTCACCGACGGACTCTCCGCCTGATGCTCGAGAGCCTGGCCGAAGTGGAGGAACTCGCCGCGACCGGCAAGCTTCTCTATGTCCGCTACTCGGAAGGCTACGAGAGCGACTCCGCCGGGGGCAGCATCGACACCGAATCCGGTTTGGAGCTGCCGGGACTGGCAGTCAATCCGCTGACTCCGGAAGCATGGTGGACCCGTCCCCTCGGCGACTGGCTGGCCCGGCAGCTCTGCCAGTACAAACATCTCCAGGAGAAGAACCCCGACCGCTTCGCCTGGATCCTCAGCGGAACGCAGGTGGGACGCGGCCCTGACTGCGAACCGCTGCTGAGCGATGTCGAACCGATCGCGCGCCTGTCGCCGAGGCTGCTCGACGAGGCGGAGCGACGCTACCGGGAGAATTTCGACGCAGAGAAGGGCCCGGAGGACGCCGAAGACGCTGACGACAAATCCGCAGATCGGACGAAACGAGACTCCTGAACCGTCATTCAGTTATGGTGTTCGGGTACTGCAGTCGAACCGAGGGAGCACGTGCCCGTGTCGAAGAAGCCCATGCGCGAAGTCAGCGCAGCCGATCTGTCCCGAGGCAGACGGATCACACTCCTCATCCTCGTCAGCATGGGCAGCTCGATCCTGTTCGCCCCGCCCTACCTCAAGAACGTCTTCTACGATCCCCTGCTCGACGCTCTCGACATCAACAACGCCCAGATCGGCTGGCTCGTCAGCGCCTATGCGATCACCGCGACGATCTGCTACCTGCCTTCGGGGTTCATCGCCGACCGTGTCCGAGTGAGGACTCTGGCCACGACCGGTTACTTCATCACAGCGATCCTCACTTTCGTCTACGCCGCCCTGCCGAGCTTCGGCACACTGCTCGCGGTCTTCGTGGGTATGGGGCTGTCGACGATCCTCATCTGGTGGGGTGTGCGCTTCAAGCTCGTCCGGCTGATCTCCGACGCCGACGGCTATGCCCGCAACATCGGCCTCAGCTACGGGATCTACGGGGCAGTCGGCCTCGTCCTCGGCTTCGTCGAGGTCGGCATCCTCTCCGCCTTCGCCGAACGCGCCGACCTCGGCGTTCGCACCATCCTCATGATGCTCGGCGGGCTCATCTTCCTGCTCGCGATCGCCTCTCATCTGCTCACTCCGCGCTTCGCCGGTGAGATCGAACATCCCGGCGAGGGCTTCAAGCTCGCCGACCTCACGCGCGTCTTCGGCTCCCCCGTCGTCTGGCTGGCCGCGGGCACGATGTTCTTCGTCTACTTCGTCTACACGGGCGTGGCCTATACGACCCCCTACCTCTCGGCGGTCTTCGCCGCCCCGGCCGCCGTCGTCTCCACCGTCAGCGTCATCCGCACCTATGGGATCACGCTGCTGGCCGGTCCGGCCTTCGGCGCCCTGGCCACGAAGGTCCGCTCCCCGTCGCGGGTGATCATCGTCGCCTCCATCGTCATCGCCGTCGCCCTGGCGTCGCTGATCGCCATTCCCTCGGGACCGGTGCTGGTCATCGTCGCCGCAGTCATCGTCGTCGCCCTCGGCTTCCTCGCCAACGGCTGCTACGGCATCGCCTCCTCCCAGCTGAGCGAGGGCCGGGTCGGACTCGACATGTTCGGTGCGGCCTCGGGCCTGCTCTCGGTCATCGGGTTCCTGCCCGATACCTTCTCCAGCGTGTGGTTCGGCGCCATCATCGACGACCGCGGCTCCGCGGCCTACCCGATCATCTTCACCATCCTCATCGTCTGCGCCCTGCTCGCCGCGGCACTCAGCTATGCCCTCATCGTCTGGGTCAAGCGCACCGGTGGCCAGGCCGCCGTCGAAGAAGCCGAAGAGTCCCCCACCGGCTCATGAGGATCTCAGCTGTCGTACCCTGCCCTTCGGGGCCTTTCCACCAGACCGACCATCGGAGGCGCAATTGACCATCGACGAAGCCACTGCTCCCGGAGCCGAAAGCACCGAGATCCCCGCATTCATCGTCACAGCGATGACCAGCCAGATGCAGGCCGTGCTCGACACCCAGGCAGCAAGAGCGACCGAATGCACCCAAGCAGGACGACACGCAGTCGGTGCGGATATGGATGCCGAGACCGCGCGGCTGGCCGCGATGCGGGCTGAGTACCGGGCCGAGCGCTCCTTCTGGAACGAGGGCGGACCGACGATGGCCGACACCGTCGACGAGGTCATCGACACCGCCGGAGCCCAGGTGCCCATCCGCATCCATCGTCCCACCGCCGAGGCGGTCCTGCCGGGGATCGTCTTCCTCCACGGGGGCGGCTTCACCGTCGGCGACCTCGACACCCATGATCGGATCATGCGGGTCATCGCCGCCGAGAGCGGAGCCGCGGTCATCGGCGTCGACTACTCGCTGTCGCCGGAGTCGAAGTTCCCACAGGCCCTGCATGAGGTCGCGGGCGTGATCGATCATCTTGTGCGAAACGGCAGCGACCTCGGAGTCGACGGATCGCATCTGGCGGTCGCCGGCGACTCTGCCGGGGCTATGCTGACGCTGGGTTCTGCTCTGCTGCTGCGCGACGATGCGGAAAGCATCGGCCTCGATCCGCGGACCTTCTCCGCCATCCGCGCTCTGCTGCTCTTCTACGGCGGACACGGTCTCGTCGATTCCGCGAGCAGGCGCCTCTACGGCGGCGGCTGGGACGGGATGAGCCGCGAGGATCTCGACTCGATCACCACGGAGCACTTCGGCTCCCCGGCGGATGCCGCATCGCCCTATGTCGATCACCTCGAGGCCGACCTGGCGGGCCTTCCCCCGGTCTTCATCGCCGCGGCGGGCCTCGATCCTCTCCGCGATGACAGTGAGGCTCTGCACGTGCGGCTCGAGGAGGCCGGCACTCCGGTCGACTACCACCTGTATCCGGGAGTGCTGCACTCCTTCCTCCACTTCGGTCGGATGCTCGATGACGCCGGAGATGTTCTCAGTCGCAGCGCCGCGTTCGCTGCCGCACACCTCTGAGGCCCTGAGCTCGGCTCCCGCCTGGTTTAGGCGACACAGACAATGGCCCGGCACCTGTTGGCAGGTGCCGGGCCATGTGTTCGGGGACGTCAGTAGTGTGCCGGCGGGTCGCTGGCAGGAAAGGACTCCTCCTCCCACTCATCGACCAGATCGTCCTCGCGCTTCTTGCTGGCTGAATCGGTGCCGGGCTTCTCCGCGATATCGTCTCTGGCCTCTTCGGGGACCTCGGTCGGTGTCTTCTCGTTCTTCTCGTTGTCGTCTGACATGAAGACCATCCTTTCTCGGGTATGCCACTATGCTGTCATCGTTTCGTTCAACACGGTAGGGGCTTACTGTCATCCGGGTGTGAAGTGATCGCGCTTCCCGGGCTGCGAACGGGTGAGGTTCGTCGGCTGCCGGGTCGTCCCTTCCCCGGCGTCGCCCGCGACCCTCTGCCGCTCGCGTTCGATCTCAGCGTCGAATTCGGCGCCGAGGAGCAGGGAGAGGTTGACCATCCACACCCAGGCGAGTCCGACGATCACTCCCCCGATCGACCCGTACGTGACGTTGTAGTTGCTGAAGTTGTTGATGTAGAGGACGAAGCCTGCTGACACGGCGAGAAGGGCGATCAGAGCGATCAGCGCACCGAGGCTGACCCACCGGAACCTCGGCTGCCTGACGTTCGGGGTGACGTAGTAGAGCAGGGCGATGAGCAGCATGATGAAGAAGACGAAGATCGGCCATTTGGCCACGTTCCAGAGCAGCAGGGCCGCCGGCCCCATGCCGATGCGCCCGCCGAGCGATTCCGCGATGGGCCCGGACAGCACGAGCAGCAGTCCCAGGGTGGCCAGGACGATGAGCGTGAGCACGGTCATCAGCAGCATGAGCGGCTTGAACTTCCAGTAGGGCCGAGTCTCCTCGACCCGGTAGACGGTGTTCAGAGCTCGGCCGAATGCGCCGATGTATTTCGAGGAGGACCAGACTGCCAGGGCGAGGCTGCCGATGAGGGTGGCACCGGCCGATGACGATTCGGTGAGTTCGACGATGATCGGTCGGATCGCCGAGGCGGCCTCGGCCGAGACATCGTGAGCCAGGGACAGCACCGCCTCCGTAGTCGACTCGGCTTCCCCGACGACGCCGAGCAGAGACACCATGGCGAGGATCGCCGGTGCCGCGGAGAGCAGAGCGTAGAAGCTCAGGCCGGCGGCTCTGTCGAGGCACTCGTCATCGAGCAGACGTCGCAGAGCGCCCTTGACGATGCGCATCCGATTCAACGCGGTCATCCGTGCCATCCTCCACTCTGTTCGCAAATCGGTGTGCCCTCATGTCCACCCGTGTCCCGTCGAACCCGACGCCCTCCGCCTGCAGGAGGCTCGGCGCAGTGCCTGAATGACATGTGGCCGGGGAGCCGTCGGCATAGACGACCCGCCACCACGGTGCCCGGTCGGCATTCATCCCCACCAGGCGTCCGGCCTGTCGCGGACCGATTCCGACCATCTTCCCGATGTCACCATAGGTGGCCACTGCACCTGCCGGCACCGAGCGGACGGCATCCCGGACAGCGAGATGCCTCTCGTCGTCCGGCTCGGCATGCTGCTTCATCCCATTCCCACCTTGTAGTCCTTGGCCGCGCGGATCATCGAGTTGAGCGTCGCGATGACCGGCACGGAGAAGAACGCCCCGGCGATGCCCGCGACCGCCGCTCCTGCGGTGACACCGAGGATCACCGCCAGAGGATGGATCTTCACTGTGGGTCCCGTCAGCCACGGCTGCAGCACGTGGCTTTCGAGCTGCTGCACGACGATGACGATTCCGAGCATGATCACCCCGTGCACCCAGCCGTTGAAGAGCAGCGCCAGACCGACGGCGACCGCACCGCCGACGATCGCTCCGACGAACGGCACGAAAGCGCCGAGGAAGACCACCGTGGCGATCGGGACCGCCAATGGGACGCCGAGGATCAGTGCTCCCACCCCGATTCCGATCGCATCGCTGGCCGCGACGACGAGCTGGATCCGGATGAAGTTCGACAGCGTCTTCCATCCGGCCTCGCCGGCGGCGGAGATCCGCGCATGCGCCCTCTTCGGCCACACATGGATGACCCAGGTCCAGATTCCCCGGCCGTCGATGAGCGCGAAGAGGGTGACGAACAGGATGATGATGACGCCTTCGATGACGTGAGCCGCTGTCGAGCCGACTTCGGCGGCGCCTGACCCGAGTCCGGCGGCGTTGTCCTGCAGCCACTGCCCTGAGGAGTCGACGAGGTCGTTGAGCTTGGATTCGGTGAGCCCGAACGGCTGTGTGGCCAAGAACTGCTTCGCCGCATCCAGAGACGTCGCCACCTGCTTCTGAATCGCCGGGATCTCGCTTCTGACCTGGAAGGTGATGAGGAGGATGAGCCCGGCCAACAGGCCGAGGACGACGACCCAGACGCTGACGACGGCCAACCATTTCGGCCACCGATGCCGCTGCAGGAACGACGACAACGGGACCAGGAGGGCCGAGAGGACGAGTCCGGCGAGGAACGGGACGACGATCTGCGCGACCTGCAGAGCGATGAAGACCGCGACTGTGATT
The DNA here is from genome assembly GCF_017808095.1 of Brevibacterium renqingii. Taxonomy (NCBI): domain Bacteria; kingdom Bacillati; phylum Actinomycetota; class Actinomycetes; order Micrococcales; family Brevibacteriaceae; genus Brevibacterium; species Brevibacterium renqingii. Next base: position 571,702 of record NZ_JADBHG010000001.1, read on the forward strand.
CCTGCAACGATCACCAGCAGGTATCCGGTGAAACGGGCACCGAGTTTGAGGCCCTCGGGAATCGGATCATCGCGATTCGGAGGCGCGTTCAGCGAACCTTCTGTCATGCATCAACACTAATGCCGCGAGGCACACAATGGGTGGCCCGTTCTGCTCTGAGCGCCGCTTCCTGTCAGCGAGCACCAAGAGAAATCCGACGAAGCGCTTAAACAGAGTTAATAGGGTGTTCCGATGACCCGAATGCGACGCTGGCCCTACACTTTCGCCATGGCGCTCGCTCTCCTCATCGGAGCGATCGCCGTGGTCTCTTCGCTCTATCTCGATCTGCCGCTCAAGGATCCCGACGGGTTCCTCGGCCCCTCCTTCATCCGCCTGCCCCTGTTGGCTCTGGGGTTCGTCGGAGCGGGGCTCGTCGTGGAGGCGCTGCGCAGAAGCGGCTGGCGGCAGCTGCCTGGCACGATCGTCGAGATCGTGAAGAAGGAGTGGAACGCCCACCGTGTCCTGTGCATCGGCGCCGGGCTGCTGAGCTTCTACATCTGCTACGTCGCCTACCGCAACCTCAAGAGCGATCTCCCGATCTACCGAGAGGGCACTCTCTACGACCGGCAGTTGCTGCAGCTCGACCACTGGCTCAGCGGCGGGAACAACCCGGCTGTGCTCCTGCACGACCTCTTCGGCACCGAGATCATGGCGAATGTGCTCTCGATCGCCTACCTCGCCTATCTTCCGCTCATCCCGATCAGCCTCGGCGCCTTCCTCGTGCTCAGCCGCAATCACGCCGTCGGAGCCTGGTACGCGACGACACTGTGCCTCAACTGGGTCCTGGGCACGATCAGCTACTACATGCTGCCCTCGGTCGGACCGGCGTTCAGCCGCCCCGAGCTCTACAGCAGCCTGCCCGACACCGGGGTCAGTCGGCTGCAGGACGCACTCATCTCCGCTCGGCTCGACTTCCTCAGCAATCCTGCCGGCAGCGAATCGATCCAAGGGGTGGCCGCGTTCGCCTCGCTCCATGTCTCCGTGACCTTCGCCGCCGCACTGTTCATGATGCGCACAAACCAGAAGCGACTGATCAAGACGATCACCTGGGTCTTCTTCGGTGTGACCATCGTGACCACTCTCTACTTCGGCTGGCATTACATCCTCGATGACATCGCCGGGATGGGCATCGGATGGGCATCGGTGACAGTGGCCGGCTGGGCCACCGGTCACCGGAGACGGCGACAGCCGCCACAGTCTGCCGAACCCATCGATGCCACAGCACCTGAGGTCGCCGAGGCCGCCGAACCCTCTGAGGCGAGCGTGAGCTCGCTCGAGGCCGAGAAGCGCGACCTCGTCGACGCCGTCGAGCTCAGCCCCGGGGCCGATCTGTCGCAGCCTCAGGATGCACCCGCACGCCGGAGCGCCTGACCGAGCGATCGTCGGGCTTCTTTTCTCCGACGACGACGTCCACGCAGTCATCCTCGCTGGTGATCTCGACCGTCGCGTCGCTGATCAGTTCGTCATCGAAATGGCGGACGAAGTCGTTGTAGACGGTTTCGTCGCCGAGGATCCTCACCATGTTCTCGTCGTTGCGCCGCAGCGACAGCTTGTTGAAGTTCCCGCTGCCGGTGAAGACGACATGACGGTGGTTGCCGCCGTTGTAGTTGCCGCCGATCGTCATGTTCTTCTCATGGATACCCTCATCACTGTCCTTGCCCTTTTCATCGCGCGGGAACGTGCGGATGCGCAGGTTCGTCGGAAAGTCTTCGGTGAGGGCGGTGCAGACATCCTGGCTCATCCGGTTGACGACGATGTCGACGTCGCAGACCTCCGCCTTTTCGGCCAGTGCCGTGGCAACATCCTTCCTCGTGATCGACCACATGCCGACTCGGATCTTCGTGCTCGGCTGCGCATCACAGTCGACGACGCCCAAGGTGTTCTCCGTCGTGTCGCCGTTGGCGCGCGGAAAGAAGTAGCTCTTCGTCGTGCCGGAGATCTCCGGCGGGTTCGACTCGTAGTAATCGGGGTCGGCCTGCGACGGATCGACGGCAACTGCACTCAGCTGCCCGAAGTATTCATGGAACCGTTCGAAGAGAGAGCTGCCGCCGAAGCCGATCTCTGCGGGATCCTCGACATGGGTGTACATGCTGTTGAACCCGCCCGTCCCACCGATCGAGTCATTGCTGAGGTTGGCTGAACTGGTGACAGCGACACGATCGTGTCCCAGGGTGCTGGAGAAGAGGTAGAACTTGTTGTGCATGGCATTGCTGCCGTTGCAGCCCGTGCCTGCGCCGTCAGGTCCAGCGACAGCTCCCTCGCCGCCTTCGCCTTCCTGCCCGCAGACCCGTATCCACGTCCTGGAGTCGGCAGAGGCGTTGAATTCCTTCTGGAGATCTCGGAATTCCCTCTGCTGCGCCTCGCTGCCGGCAGTGAGCATGCCGTGGTCGACAAGCACCCGCACGTGGACGCCTCGGCCCACGGCTTCGCGCAGCGCGCTGTAGATCACCCGATCCCTCAGGCGGTACTGGGCGATCTCGATCGATTCGTCCTCGCCGGTGCCGTCGACCATCGTCTTCACCTGCTCGACGAGCTCATCGCTGCCGGGCGAGTTGAAGGTCCCTCCTGTCGTCAGCTGGGGTGCCGCCGACGCCGGTTGGGCGTCGTGCGGGCCGCCGGCGGTCCCGAGCAGACCTGAGACGAGGGCGCAGACGGCAGCAGCGGCCAGAAGCCTGAGACCCTGTCTCGCTTCTCGTGCAGTTCTGCGCTGTGCGGTGAATCCGTGGGCGTGCATCGAGAGCCTCCTCGATGAAACTCCTTCAGTGCGGCAGATCATGTCGGCGGTTCAGATATCGCCGTACGATCCTGATGACCCCGTCATTGTTTCCACAGCGGTTGACCGTGTCGAGACGACGACGAACCTCAGGGCCGGGCCCGCGAAAGCTGATCGCCGTCTGCCGATGTATACTGGAGTCACTTGTGAACCCGTTTTCGGGTTCCCTGCGTCGTCAGGACGCCTCGTCACTGCAGCTGGGTGAGATCGCCCGCGCAAGTTTCCGAAGCCGTTTTCTCTCGGCGATCGAGAGCGCCGACAGCGCTCATTCCATGACCGGAAGCGGCTGCCTGCCACCAAACCACGGCACCGGCACGCCCTCCGGCACGTCGAAGGGCCACCCCATCACTACTTCACAGACACGCACCACCACTCGCAACTCCTCGCGTTCCCGCAGCGGCGCGAGCACCGCAGCTGCCGCGAAGCCCGTCACGTTCGCCGATCTCGGCGTTCCTGCGCAGCTGACCGAAACGCTCGACCGCGAAGGCAAGACCTCCGCCTTCCCGATCCAGCAGGACACCCTCCCGGACACCCTGGCGGGTCGGGATGTGCTCGGCCGCGGCAAGACCGGCTCGGGCAAGACCCTCGCCTTCTCCATTCCGCTGGTCGCGCGCCTGGCCGGCTCGCAGACCTCTGGCTCGTCACGAGCCCGCCTCCCCCGCGGTCTCGTCCTCGCCCCCACGCGTGAGCTCGCCACCCAGATCACCAATGTCATCGACCCGTTGGCCCGCGCCGTCGGTCTGAAGACGACGACGATCTTCGGCGGCGTCAAACAGAAGCGCCAGGAGGACGCCCTCAACGCCGGCGTCGACATCGTCGTGGCCTGCCCGGGCCGCCTCGAGGACCTCCTCCAGCAGGATCTGCTCAGCCTCGAGCACATCGAGGTCACCATCCTCGACGAAGCCGACCACATGGCCGACCTCGGATTCCTGCCCGGGGTCACCCGCATCCTCAAGCAGACCCCGAGCGAAGGGCAGCGGATGTTCTTCTCCGCCACCCTGGACAACGACGTCGACAAACTCGTCCGTCGCTTCCTGCACAATGAAGTCCTCCACTCCGTCGACGAACCGACCTCCCATGTCTCGGCCATGACCCACCACGTGTTCGAGGTCGACGTCGACGACAAGAACGAACTCGTCCACAAGCTCGCCTCCGGCACCGGCCGCCGGATCCTCTTCACCCGCACCAAGCATCGGGCCAAGCGCTTCGCCCGCCAACTGACCGCTCAGGGCATTCCGGCCGTCGACCTGCACGGCAACCTGTCCCAGGGCGCCCGCGACCGCAATCTCGCTGCGTTCACCGACGGAGATGCGAAGGTGCTCGTGGCCACTGACATCGCCGCCCGCGGAGTCCACGTCGATTCCGTCGAACTCGTCGTCCATGTCGACCCCCCGACCGAACACAAGGCCTACCTGCATCGTTCGGGCCGCACCGCCCGGGCCGGCAGCGCCGGCGATGTGGTCACGGTCATGACGCCCGACCAGCGCAAGGACACACTGACCCTGCTGCGCAAGGCCGCCATCAAAGCCGCCCCGCAGAAGGTCACCGCCGACTCCCCCGAGGTGACCGAGCTCGTCGGTGAGATCGCCGAGTTCATCGCCCCGCAGCCGCCTCAGCCCAAACAGCCTGCTCGGCAGTCCGGTCAGGCGGAAGCAGCGGGACAGGGACGCAAGCGTCGGCCCCGCCGCAGGCGCGGAAGCCGGGGCGGTCAGTCGTCGGAGGCCGGCAGCGGTCGTTCACAGCAGAGCACGCGCGGCGGTCAGCAGTCCGCGGGCGCCGGCAGGAGTCAATTGCCGGAGCATGGCCGCGGCGACAGGAGCCAGCGTCAGAACCGTGCCAGGAGTACCGGAGGCGATCAGGCGTCCCGTCCGTCGCGGAGTCGGCGGTCCTCTCAGGGACGCGGAACGAGCGCAGCCACCAGGATGAGCCACCGCAGCCGAAGCGACAGCCGAGAAGCACAGCGCTCCCGGGCGTGAGCGCCGACGACAGCCCCGAGCATCTCACGCTTGTCTGGCTCCGAGACGATCTGCGCGTCGACGACCACGAGGCACTGACTGCAGCCCGCGCCGACGGTCGAGTGATCGGACTCTGGATCAGAGAGCGTCGCGACGCCTCCGGTCTGGGGCCCCGCCCTCTCGGCGGGGCCTCCCGCTGGTGGGCGCACGAGTCGCTGCGGACCCTCAGCGACGCGCTCTCCGAGCTCGGCATCCCGTTGCTCTTCGCGGCCGGGCCTGCCGAGGACATCGTCCCGAAGGTCGTCGCGGATCTGGATGTCGACGTCGTTCGCTGGTCGCGCCGCTACGCCCCTGCCTCTCGTCAGCTCGACGCACGGATCAAGGCCCGGCTCGGCGAGGTCGGATGCCCAACGCACTCCCATCCCGGTGCCGTGCTCGTCGAGCCGTGGACGGTCAGCCCCCAGAACGGTGGACACTACAAGGTCTTCACACCGTTCTTCACTGCCGCGCGCGATCGAGAGGTCGGAGAGGTCCTTCCTCGTCCGCACCGGCAGGAAGCGTTCTCCGCTGCTTGGGCCGCATCGTTGCGCTCCCGCCGGTGGGTGACCGACCTCGACGGGCTCGGCCTCCTCGACGGAACAGGCACCGGCTCAGGTGATTCCACCTCGGCCCGGACCCCGCCTTGGTGGCAGACCACTGTGGCAGAACACTGGGAACCCGGTTGCCGGGCGGCGACGGAGAGTCTGCGCAGACTGGCCGATGGCATCGACGACTATGCCGACTCGCATGACTTCCCTGCCGATCCCGACAGCACATCCCGGCTGTCACCACGACTGCGATTCGGTGAGGTCTCCCCGAGGCAGGCGCTGCGGACGGCGCAGGACCTGCCGGAGGTGCGCGAAGACGATCGTCATGCATGGATCCGTCAGCTCTATTGGCGGGAGTTCTCCTGGCATCTGACCTATCACATCCCGCACATCGAGACCGAGCCGATCCGGTCGGAGTTCACCCGCTTCCCCTACGAGGACGACCCCGAGGCACTCGAGCATTGGCAGAACGGGACGACAGGGGTGCCCCTCGTCGATGCCGGCATGGCTCAGCTGTGGCAGACCGGGTGGATGCACAATCGGGTGCGGATGGCCACAGCAAGCTTCCTCACGAAGAATCTGCTCGTGCATTGGTGGCACGGAGAGCAGTGGTTCTGGGACACCCTCGTCGACGCCGATGAAGCCAACAACCCGGTGTCGTGGCAGTGGGTGGCCGGGTGCGGTGCCGATGCGGCTCCCTATTTCCGGATCTTCAACCCGGAACGGCAGCGAGAGCGCTTCGACCCCGATAGGGAATACGTCAACACATGGATCGGGCAGGGTCCGGGCAGCCGCCCGACGGCAGAGCGCTCGCTTGCGGACTCCGAGCCCATCGTCGATCTCAGACAGTCACGTCAAGCGGCCCTGGCGGCCTATGACCGGATGAAGAGCGAAACAGAATGAGCGCCGCTGCGACCACACGATTCACGTGCTGTCGCAGCGGCGCTTCGGCTCAGAGCGGCGCGCTTCGGGTCAGTCGGCCAGTGCCGCACCAACGTCGTACCGAAGGATCGCAGCGATCCCGTCGCTCATCGGATCGTGGCTGAGCCCGATCTCCGCGGAGGAGAGGATGGCTTCGGCGACGATTTCTGCTTCTCCCTCGGAGGCTTCGGCATCGTCGAGCAGAAGGGTCGCCACCGCGCCGCGGCGCACTGCCTTTTCGACTTCTGCGCGTCCCTCGACCGCACGGTCGTGCGCCTTGCTCTCGCCCAGTCGGTCCGAGTTCTCGGCCTCACGTTCTTCGGCGAGTCTCGTCACCAACGTCCTGATGGCCACGTCGGTCGCCTCTTCGGCGCCTGCGTCTTCGTCGCCGCCTTCGGAGATCTCGTGAAGCATCTCCTCGGCTCTCACCGACAGCTCGGCCTTGACGACGGTTCTGCCCTGCACCTCTCCGGCCAGGACGAGCGCGTCCGGTGCATGCTCCGTGATGAGACGGTCGACGAAGTCGGCCACGGTGCGCGCATGGTCCTTGATGATCTCGTCGACACGGCGCCGGATCTGGTTGTGCGAATACGCGCCTCGGCGGGGCTTGTTGATCTCTTCGTCATTGTCGCCGGTCACGTGGACCCCGTCGTTCTCACTGCGTTCGCGGTCCGGTGTCACGCTCAGTTCACGCACGGTCGCTCCGTCCTGGCCGGCGATGACGAGGATGACATCGAACTGCCGGGATTCCTGTCGGAGGAAGGCTCCGAGTTCAGGCACCTGACCGTAATGTGCCGCGTCCCCATCTCCCAACGCCGCGTCCCAGTGCTCATCGAGCAGAACGCCCTCCGAGGTCGCCACGATGATCCGGCCATCGGTGTGCACCTCGGTGGGTTCGTCGACGAGGACGACGGCGTCGATGGATTCGAGCAGAGACTCGTCTGCCCCGTTGTCGGACAGCTGCTCGCGCAGCTCTTCCCAGCGCAGACGGATCTGCGTAGCAGCGTCAGCTGAGGGAGAACGTCCTTCGAGATAGACCGTGGCATACGGTCCGCCCTTTTCGTAGATCGTGCGCAAGTGACTGTAGTTCATCGCTTGTTCCTCCTCAGAATCTGCGGATCATCTGACGGGCCCGCGAACGGGACCCGCCTCGCTCTGCGCGGTGACCTCAGCCTGTCATCGTCCACTGCTCCTGTAAACAACCTTGACAATCTGGGGCAGCACCTTTAGGTATCCGAGCCGGTCTCAGCTCCGTGGGCCGGCTGGGGGTCCTCCGAGGAAAGCAGTCAGCATCGGGCCGACGATAACGGCAGCGACGAGGAGGGCGATGCCCCATTTGTATTCTTTCCGGAACAGAGCGAGGACGCCTGACAACGCCATGATTCCGGCAATGATCCATAGAACGATGAGCATGACTCTCTCTCCTTCGCTCCCTGCGGCTGGAGGTGCCACTCGTCGGCTCGCCCAACCGCACGGTGGTTTTCATCGTGACACGCTCTCATTCCGATGACAATGGATCGGTGAGAATACGCTCCGGCAACAGAGCGGCCGGGAGGACGGTCATCCCGTCCGACCCGGCCGCCTGGCTCAGAACTTCGGCACGTCGGAGATCAGCGCCTGCGTGTACTCGTGCGAAGGACTCTCGAGCACCTGCGCCGTGGGCCCGTAGTCGACGATCTTGCCCTTGTTGAGCACCGCGAGGTTGTCGGCGATGTGCCGCGACAGCGCAATGTTGTGCGTGACGAAGAGCATCGCCAGGTCCCTCTCGGCCCGCAGGGTCCGCAGCAGCGCCACGATCGAGGCCTGCACACTGACGTCGAGGGCAGAGGTGATCTCATCGCAGACCATCACCGAAGGCGCGTTGACCAGGGCGCGGGCGATCGCGGCCCTCTGCCGCTCACCTCCGGACAGGTCGCCGGGGCGCCGGTGGTAGAACGACCGCCCCAGACGCACCGAATCGAGAGCCTCCTCGACGGCGGCCTTGCGGCTGGCGGCCGTGCCGTCACCGCTCATCTCCAGCGGCACGGTCAGCGACTGCCCGATCGACCGGCGCGGGTTGAGCGAGGAGAACGGCGACTGGAACACATACTGGATGCCCACCCGCTGCTCGTTCGTCCGCTTCCTGGTCGAGCGCGCCAGCTCCGTCCCGCGCAGCCGCACCGAACCCGTGTAGTCGTCGTTGAGTCCGGCCACACACTGCGACAGGGTCGTCTTGCCCGAGCCGGATTCGCCGAGCAGCATCGTGCACTCCCCCGGCTCCAGGACGAGATTGATGCCGTCGAGGATCTGCGCCTTCCCGTAGGCGAGCGCGATGTCCTTGACCTCGAGCAGCGGAGCATTCGCCGAGGCGGCTCCCCCACCCGCGGCCCCCGCCGAGGCGGCCGCGGCCCCGGACTCGGCGGTCGAGTCCTCGTCCTCGGAGTCCTGCCCCGCAGCCGAGCCGGTCGCTCCGGTGGAGACGAGGATGTGCGTCTTGTCATCGTCCTCGGGCGCCGTCTTCGCCTCGGCGGCGCCGTCGCCGATGGTCTTGCGGCCGTCGAGGTCGGGCACCGCGGCCATGAGCATCTTCGTGTACTCGTGTTCCGGATGGTCGAGCACCGCGTCGACAGGGCCTTCTTCGACGAGGTCGCCGCGCAGCATCACGGCCACCCGGTCGGAGATGTCCTTGATGACCGCGAGGTCGTGGGTGATGTAGAGCCCGGCGACGTTGTTGGCCACTGTCATCTGCCGGATCGTGTCGAGCACGACCGACTGGGTGGACACGTCCAGGCCGGTGGTCGGTTCATCGAGGATGAGCACATCGGGATACATGGCGAACGCCATGGCGATGCCGATGCGCTGCTGCTGGCCGCCGGAGAGCTGGTGGGGCCACCGTTTCTGGTAGTCCTTGTCCCCGGGCAGGCCGACGTCGACGAGCACCTCGGCGACCCGCTCTGTCCGCTCGGCCTCGGAGGAACCGAACTGGTGGATGTCGAGGACCTCGCGGATCTGCTCGCCCACGCGCATGGCGGGGTTGAGCGACAGGGCCGGGTCCTGCGGGATGTAGGCGATCCGCGACCCGCGCAGGGCGCGCACGGCCGCCTCGTCGAGTTCGACGACCTCGACGGCGGTGGCATCCCCGCGCGGCCACAGGCTCACGGACCCGGATTCGAACTTCAGACCGTCTCGGAAGTGGGCCATGCAGGCCAGCCCCGCCGTGGTCTTGCCCGATCCCGATTCGCCGACGAGGCCGAGGATCTCTCCGCGGGCGAGAGTGAAGTCGATGCCGTGGAGGATCTCATCGCCGGCGTTGGTGACGACCTTGAGGTCGGTCACGCGCAGGACGATCTTCTCGTTCGGTTCGTTCGCGGCATCGTGGCGAACGGTCTCTGTCTTCGGGCTCATCATGCCTCCACTGAAGTCGATGCGGTGGCTCGAGCGAAGGAGTCCGCGAGCAGGTTGGTCCCGATGGTCAGCAGCGCGATCGCGATGACCGGCAGCAGCACACCCCAGGGTTGGATGCTCAGGGCGATCCGGTTCTCGTTGATCATCAGACCCCAGTCGGCAGCCGGCGGCTGCAGGCCGAGTCCGAGGAACGACAGGGAGGCGATGTAGCCGATCGAGTAGGTCAGGCGCAGCCCGGCCTCGACGCTCAGCGGTCCGGTGATGTTGGGCAGCAGCTCGCGCAGGAGCATCTTCCACCGGGGCATCGCGTACATCTCCGCGGCGAGGATGTAGTCCTCGGTGATCACGCCCAGGGTCGCCGACCTGGCCACGCGGGCGATGCGCGGGGCGTGGGTGAGGCCGATGACGGTCACGAGCACCCAGCCCTGCGGGCCGAGGACCGTGATCGCCAGCAGCGCGAACACGAGCTGCGGGATGGCGAGGATGACGTCGTTGAGGCGCATGATGATCGCATCGAAGCGTCCGCCGATGTAGGCGGTGAGCATGCCGATGAGGGCACCGACGACCATGCCGAGCACGGTCGCGAGCACCGCGTAGACGATGAGGGTCAGTCCGCCGGCGATGAACCGGGAGAGCACATCGCGGCCGAGGTTGTCGGAGCCGAAGAGCCCGTAGGGGCTGAAGGGCTTCGCGACGAACTCGGTGGCGGTGTTCCCCGTCGCCCAGGGCAGCAGCAGCGGCCCGCACAGGGCGAGGGCGACCACGACGATGGTGATGGTCAGACCGATCTTGCCCTGTTTCTGGGCGAGCACCCTCTTGTAGAAGGGCACATACGTGGTCAGGGATTCTTTGGGCACCTCGGCGGCGTCGGTGGCGCCGGCCTTGAGGTCGCCCAGGCTGTTGGCGTCGGTGCTCATGCTGCGCTCCTCAGTTTCGGGTTGGTGAGGATGCCGACGACATCGGCCGCCAGGTTCACCACGACGTAGACGGCGGCGACGAGCATGGAGATCGCCTGGACGACCTGCACGTCACGATAGGTCACCGCATCGATGAGTGCTTGGCCGAGTCCCGGGTAGCGGAAGAGGAACTCGACGACGACCACACCGCCGGCCAGCCAGGCCAGCTGGATCGCCACGACCTGCGCGACCGGGCCGAGTGCGTGGGGCACGGCATGACGCATGATCACTCGCTTCTCGGGCACGCCCTTGAGTCGGGCCATCTCGACGAAACCGGAGTCGAGGACCTCGATCATCGTCGCTCGCATCATCCGCACGATGTAGGGGGTGACGACGAGGACGAGGGTGAGGGTCGGCAGGATCAGCTGTTGGGGTCTGTTCCATACCGGTTCGCCCGGCGGAGCCAGGGTCACGGCGGGCAGGATCTGGAACACCGAGGTGGCGAAGATCGCGATGAGGCCGATGCCGATGACGAACTCGGGCATCGCCGCGAGCACGAGGCTGATGCCGGTCATCGCCTGGTCGCGCCGACCGCTGCGGTGCAGGGCCTGGTACACGCCGAGGCCGATGCCCAGGGGCACGGAGATGACCGCGGCCACGCCCATGAGGATGAAGGAGGCACCGATGCGCTCCCCCAGCAGTTCGGCCACGGACCCGCCGCTGGCCGAGGAGGTTCCGAAGTCGCCGACGAAGAGTCCGCCGAGCCAGGTCAGGTACCGCAGCCAGGCCGGCTTGTCGAGGCCGAGCTGTTCGTTCAGCGCGGCGATGCGTTCCGGGGTGGCCTGTTGGCCGAGGATGGCTCTGGCCGCGTCGCCGGGCAGCAGCAGGGTGGCGCCGAAGACGAGCAGCGAGACTGCGATGAGGATGAAGGCGGAGAAGATCAGCCTGCGTACGATGACTTTTCCGAACATGTCACACCTTTCCGATCCACACGCGGTCGAACCGCCAGCCGCTCAGGGGTCGTCCCGTCGAGTTGGGGACGAGGCCGCCGACGTATTTCTGGAAGGCGTCGACCTGGTTGGCGAAGCCCCAGACGATGTAGCCGCCTCGGTCGTAGAGGATCTTCTGCAGTTCGTGTTCCATGTCGCGGCGCTCCCCGGGATCGGGGATGGCACGGGCCTTGTCGAAGATCTTGTTGAATTCCGGGTCGTCCCAGTGGGTTTCGTTGAATGGGGACTCGCTCAGAGCACAGGAGATCACCTGCGGCATGAAGTCGCGGGTGTACCAGAAGTCCTGAGCGAAGTCCCATTGCAGGTATCCGTCGCCGAAGAACGTCGTCGCGTCCACCTTGCGGATCTTGACCGTGATTCCGGCATCGGCGGCCTGCTGGGCGAAGACCTGCGCGGATTCGACGGCGCCGGATTGGATGGGGGCGGTGACGAGTTCGACTTCGAGCCCGTCGGGGTAGCCCGCCTCGGCGAGGAGCTTCTTGGCTTTGTCGATGTCCTGTTTGCGCTGCGGGAAGTCCGGGTAGTTCTCGCTCAGGGGCCCGAACATGTCGTTGCCGACGGTGCCGAACCCGGACAGGACCTGTTCGATCATCTGCTCGCGGTCGACGACGAGTCGGAAGGCCTGGCGGACCTTGACGTCGTCGAAGGGCTTCTTGTCCACGCGCATGGTGAACGGCAGCCACATACCGGTCTCGGAGTTGAGGATGTTCATGCGCTCGTCGGCGTCGATGACCTCGACCAGAGACAGCGGGATGCCGGCGATGGCGTCGACCTGTGTCGACAGCAGAGCGTTGATGAGCGCATCGTCGTCGTTGAAGTTCAGCACCTCGACCTCGTCGAGGTACATCTTGTCGTAGTCGAAGTAGTGCTCATTGGGCACTAGCACCGTCGACTGCGCGGGAGTGAAGGATTTGAGTTTGAACGGTCCGGAGCACACCGGGTTCTCCGGATCGTAGCCGACGGGCACGATGGCCGCGGTGTATTCGGCCACGGCGTCGTTGAACAGGCCGTTGGGTTCGGTCAGCCGGAATTCGACGGTGCGCTCGCCGGTGGCGACGACCTTGTCGAGCATGGTGAAGTTCGCCGCTGCGGTCTTCGGGTCATCGGGGTCGGTGATGCGCTCGAAGGTGAAGATCACGTCCTCGGGCGTGATCGGCTTGCCGTTGGAGAACTTGATGCCCTTCTTCAGGGTGCAGGTCCACACCGTGGAGTCGCCGTTGGCTTCGAAGGACTCGGCCAGCAGCGGCACGACCTGGGAGTCGTCGTCCCAGCCGTAGAGGGCGTTGTAGAGGTTGACGGCGCGGCAGACGTCGCCGTTGTTGACCGGGATATGGGCGTCGACGGTGTCGGCGGAGTTGCCGCCTGTCACGCCCACTCGCAGGGTCCCGCCCTTGACGGGGTCGCCGGCGTCGATGGCGCCGACGGTTCCTCCCCCGCAGGCGCTGAGGCCGGCGAGCGCGGTCACGGTCAGCCCGGCCCCCAGCGCTTGTCTTCGGTTCGGTGTGTTCATGTGCCTTCTTCCTACTGCGTCAGTTCGGGACAGCCCGGTGCGGTGCCCCGTCCTTGCGTCTGGGTTGGGAGGTCATCGGTGAGGACGTGGGCGTTCAGGTAGTTCTCGAGCATGCACAGGGCCTCCTCGTCGGTCAGCGGCATCTGTTCGGTGCTGCGGGCCACGCCGAGGCCGTCGATGAAGATCGACAGGGCTTTGACGATGAGAGCGGTGTCGCCGGTGCGGATCGTGCCTTCGCGTTGGCCGGCGAGGACGACTCCGGTCATCATCTCCAGCCATTCGCCGTAGACGCCGGCGAGGTTGGCCCGTGCGTCCGCGTCGGTCGACGCCCGCGCCCAGCTCTGGATCCAGATCGACCACACACGTCGGATGCGCACGTCGACTCCGGCGTGCATGCGTGCGAAGCGGCGCAGCACGGACACCGGGTCGGAAGGTTCGTTGAGGTCACGGGTGCGGCCGATGACCTCGAGCGAGTAGCGCAGGGCCGCCTGCAGCAGCTGGTTCTTCGTCCGGAAGTGGTAGTTCACCGCCGAGGCGGTCAGTCCGCTCGCGCGGGCGACGTCCTCGGTGCGGACCTTGTCGATGCCGCGGTCGGCGTAGAGCTCCCACGCGGCGGCGATGATCTTCGCTCGGTTGCGGGTCCCCTTCGACATCCACGGCTCTTCGACCACCGGGGCATCCGGCGCCTCGGTATCGTCCGCAACCGACGCCGAGGTCAGGGCTGCCGTTGCTTCCCCGGCCTCTTCCGGTCGAGCTTCGGAGACCATATGTCGCCGAGGCGGCCGTGTCTTTCGTCCGGTCGTGAGCCAATCGGTGGTGACGTCGGTGAGTTCCGCGATGCCTGAGATCTCCTCGACCCGGAACTTCCGCGTGCCCGCCAGCGATTTCGAGAGTTTGCTGGCGTCGAGGCCGATGTGGCGGGCGACTTCGCTGTGGTTGATCCCGGCGCTTTTGATGGCGCTGCGGACACGGCCCACCAGGCTCTTCTGTGTGCTATGCGCACTCTCATTCGTCGTGACCACCACTACAGTGTGCCGAGAAGTTGCGATTTTGGCAAGACTTACTGGGCCTCTGGGTAGTTGAATGATATTGAAGTTGAGATCTTCACAAAAGCACATGCAGGTCTTTCGCTACGGCCAAGAGGTGCCATTCGACTCAAAGAGCGATGCACAGAATGGTCGGCTCCATCGTTCCAAGTCATAGAAAGGCGACTTGAACACCCTCGACAAGACGAGCAACCCTATGCGCTGGCTGATCTTCGGCATCGGGTTCACTGCTTTCATTTTGATCTGAGTCTTCTTCGGCGACGTCAGCGTTGTGACGTTTTGATGACTGTCACCTACCACCGCAGCAACGACGCCAAAAAAGTACCGGCGGCGATCGCCATGTTCTCAGAACTCCCCTGCCCAGCACGACTTGCCATTCTTCCTGGCCTTACTGCGGAACGGCCATGACAGCCTGAGAGAAGACCCCAAGGTGATGCTCAGAGATGTAGTACGACATGGCCTAGTGCAAAAATTGTCAAGTGGTGCAGGCCGGCGCGGTTTCAGGAGTGTCCTAAAATCTCACTCTGGGTCTCTAAATTCTGCATGCCAGCTCTGTCTCCGACCGAAAATGTCACCGCAGACAAGACATTAGAACGTTGACGGCGATTTGACGACAACACGTGTTGCACAGAGGATAGAGTATTTCACCAGCAGCTCCGACCGCCGGGCCGGATGTGCCATATCTCTTCATGACGCAGGAGGCGGACAAAAATGTGGTATTCACCGTCATCGGTGCGCTCATTCATCGCCAACAAGCTGACCCCTCGGCGCAAAGCCTGGATTTCCCGGACTCTGCACGTGGAGCAGACGTGGCAACAGCTGCCGGACGGGAAAGGACGCTTGTCAAGGTCGAGGAGCTCCTCGGAAAGAATGAGGTCGTATGATTCCCGTCTAGAGCAGCGTCAGTCGCTCGCGGAGGTACGTGAAGTATTATCCACCGCCGGCATCGACTTTGCGGAGCTACCGCGACTAAGCTTGTTCGGTCCTACACTGGTCGTTAACGAAAACGAGACTCACGCTGCGTTGACTGCGCTCCGACGCGGTCTGCCCCTAAGGACGTCGGAAGACACTACAGACTCGACATGGACTATTCGCATTCGGAATGTCCGCGGCGCGAAGCTACCTCTGCGGACTGCCCGACGTCGTCCCGAGCAAATCGCCAGTATCGAGTGTCTTCGACGGCGCAAAGCGCCGAATGGACGAGAACTCACAACGCGTGCTCAGACGATCACCATAGAGTTATGGAAGCAGGCAGGCTCTGACGTTCCCCGGGGCGATGGATCGTTCCATTTGCCCGGGACCCTTTACCGGCGTCATACACATAAACCCCTCACGGTGGACTACATTGAACCCACCATCTGGGAACATGCTCTTCGGAACGATGCCCGGATCCGACTGCCCGCTCCACATCTGCGAGTACTGCAAGAACCAGTCGACATTGTTTATACCTGGGTGGACGGGTCTGATCCCGAGTGGCGGGCGCGAATGTGTGCTTCTCGCGATAACCTCGACTTGAGGACGACAGAGCCGAGCTCGCTCTCAGAATCGCGGTTCATCTCACGTGACGAGCTCAAGTATTCGTTGCGTTCAATTGAGTACTATGCATCGTGGGCGCGTCGAATCTTCATTGTTACAGATGGACAGATACCGCCGTGGCTAGACGTCGACCACCCAAAAATCACAGTTGTAGATCACCGCGAGATTTTCTCTGATCCCAACTTGCTACCTGTCTTCAACTCGCACGCCATTGAATCTCAGCTCCACCACATTCCCGGTCTCGCCGATCGCTACTTATATCTCAACGACGATTGCTTCTTCCTGCGGCCAACCGATCCTGAGCTGTTCTTCACTGCCAATGGTCTGGCGAAACATTTCCGTTCGGTCGTCCCCATCGATATCGGCGGGTGGTCTCCACGCGACCTACCGATCATCTCGGCAGCCAAACAGGGCCGGGAGCACATTCTGACCAAATACGGACGAACCTTCACCCATCGCTATAAGCACACCCCCCATCCTCAACTGCGCCCAGTGCTTGAGGCAATGGAACTGGAGGATCCCCAGATGTTTGCCAAGGTTGCGGCTTCACCGTTCCGGTCACCCGAAGACGTTTCCATACCGTCGTCGCTTCACCATTTCGACGCCTTCGCCAGAGGACGATCCATTGAAGGTCAAATCGGATATCAGTTCGTCGATCTCAAAGAGCCGGATCTCGAACTACGTCTGCTCAGGGTGGCGCGGCGCACGGACCTTGACGTGTTCTGCCTCAATGAGACCGCTTTGGGTGAGGGAGCTGAAGGAGCGGTAAATCAGCTTGTTAGTCGATTTTTCGAGAGCCGTTTTCCCGTTCCGTCTAGTTTCGAGCGCGAGCCAGATAGGCTACGTCAAAATCCATGCGGCTAGGACACGACGCCTCTACTTTCGATCGCGCTTGACGAGGAAGTTCCGTGCACCAGCAGAAAGGTTAAGCAACTTCCTCAGCTTCCCTTCACTCCTGGCAGCTTTACCACGAACGCTCTTGCCCGAGGCTTGCATCGCTTGCACCTTAGCTTCGGCCGACGCCAAGCGCTTCTCAAGCTCATCGATGCGCTCCTCGTATCCTCCGCTATCGTCGGCAGAATCACGGCGAGGCTTCATCGTCTTTTGGGCCTTCTTGAGCGTCTGATAGCGCTGTTGTAACACAGAGGTCATGCGCACAAACTCCGGTCGGCTGTCCAACCACAAACTGGTTTGCGGTGAGGGAAAATCAACCGCAGCCAGCCCCGCCTCGTAGTCTGCTAACGCTCGCTCCTGGCCGGGGTCGTAAATATGCGTGAACCCGTTCTCGTGGATGAAATCGCTGAGCTTGTCAAAGCGCTCCGCGTGCCCGCGGTTAAATTCGGAGAAGTCGGCGCGCTCGTACAGTTCGTAGACGGTATCCGGGCATTCTTCGGTCGTCAGATCAATCGCCGGGATACCATGATATTTCGATAGCTCGAGCGTCCGACCGTCGTGAGCGAGGACTATGCCGGGGGTGCCAGCCAGAATCGCCGCAATATTTCCGTGGATTCGCGGCCCGAAGGAAAACTTCATTTCAGTCATACGACGTATCCATGTCGGGGCATCCAACTGAAACTGGGCTTTCGAATTCATAAACTGCGGATGACTCCGCTCAAGGGGCAATTCTCGGTCGTACCCACTGTACGGGGCAGTCCCCCACAACATGAGTTCCAATGTAGCAAGATCCTGCGGCATGTACGTGGCGTCGTAATTCGATTCCGCATCTATGATGACCTGCTGGCCGAACGGATTATTCGTCTGAATATTGTAGGCGACTGCCGATCCGGGAGGAAGAGAATCAGCCCGATCCACTCTGTGGCCCCGGCCATTCATTGTCATCGAGGGGCATCCCACCACGATGACATCTTTAAATCCTAAAGACTTTAGATAGTCGGCTGTCAGCTCACCTCGTACAGTCAGCGCACTCGACTTCTCGAGCACTGCTTTCGCGAACCGTTTGACGGTCGGTTCGATCTTTTTCAACCCGGACGGATCACCGTCCAACGGAAGTTGCGCACCACCCGAAAGCATGAGGAACGGGATGGTGAGCTTCTCGATAAAGTCAGTGGTGCGTGCCAGCTCAGCTTCGAAGCCAGGGCGAAAGGCATTGGCCAGCGGAAGAATGAAACCATCGTATTCTGCGTTGACTTTCGCTGCCATCGATCCGTTAATTTTGTATCGATTCGCTTCAACCTTGGTGTCAACCGTTGAAAACAACTTATGGGCCGCCATACCGAAAATCAGATTGCCATTGTTACGTCCAATGGGATTGCGATCGAGCGTGTCGAATCCGTCGAACGCTTCGAACGGACTCTTTCCCAGCCTCATCAGGTATCTCTTGCTCATGGATCATCCCTGCTTGTCGTTGTTGCAGCTGGTTCGCAGCGACCGCCGCTCTTCTCAGTCCACTCTAGCCACTGCCGGTGCTCTTCGACTAGTTGGCAGCCGGCCTCGGTCATCAGCGATGGCAGCCCCCTGCTACGGCAATGCCTGCTACTTCCACGTCCGAGGAAGAACTACACTAAACGCAGTGACCCCGTGAACGACAAGCACCTCTTGGAGGAACCCGATAGTGGAGATTCAGAACTTCATCGCCCGCACCGCGATCAGTGTCTTAAATACTGCAAGAGGGTCGATGAAAAAGGTCGCCAGAGTAAGGTCAGTCTCAAAGCAGACATCTCCTGGTCGATCAGCGAAACTGAAATCACTAGACGTCGTTCAAGCTCAGAATCTCCTCCACATCGATCTCACTTCGGTCTCGGACATCACGCCGAGTGGCCTGTGGGTCGAGCACGAAGGTGACTTGCACCGCATCGGCTCGTTAAACGTTTCCGAGCAATCCAACACGGACGGTGAAAATGCGACTGTTCGATCGATAACTGTCGACCTTGACGATCTCGTCGAAAATCTCGCCAAGCGGACTGTAGCTCTTCCACCCGAAGCAATCGAAGCAGAGGAAACGGAGGACGGTCTCACCCTTCGCCTGTATCTTGAGTTTGATGGCTACGACGCGGAAGAGCTGCCAAAGTCACGTCTCGAAGCTACACATGAAAACGTCCCAGTATCACTGATCCGTGTCGGACGAGCCAAGCGCACTCACACGGCCAATTTCGCTTACTACGAGACCACTAACCACTACTGTTACCCTCTCATCAATCGCAACGGCCACTTGGTAATCGAGGTCGATCGCCGTCATCGGCCGTACGCTACCGTGCGTAACGATGAACTCCTCGTCCGTGACGGAATCCTCGAGATCAACGGAAGGATTGTTGCTCGCGGAACCGAATACGTTAGCGGAAAACTAGTTGTTCTCGGTCGCACTTCAGGGTTTCGCGCCACCGCACCCCTTAGTCTCGAGCCCAGATCAGAGCTTTCGACGAGACGATTTGGACTCAATTTTTACGAGTTTTCGGCAACGCTTGATTTCAATGGCCTAGTTCATGAAATCAGCGATGACAACGCAGACCTGTATCTGGACCTTGATCCAGTCCTCTCAGAGGAACCGAAACGCGCCCGGGTCGGTAAGACCCGGTACCTCGTACGAAAGGGAACCACGGGTAGCACGGTTTCCACCAGAGAGAAAACCGTCTCAATCATTCCGTACTACACGTTCAAAGCAAAATACCCGTCGCTACACCTAGAGACTTTCGCTACAGAAGCATACGAGTACATGCAACGGTTGGTCTCGAACCGCCACTCATGGAATCGTCCCAAGACGTCAACGCGTAAGCCGGTATGGCTAGTCGGTGAGTTGCCATATAAGGCCCAAGACAACGGGCTTCAGTTCTTCAAATATCTACGTGACGCGCATCCCGAAGTAGATGCCTACTATGTTATCGAGCCGAATTCACCGGAACGTGTCAATCTTGCTGGCTACGACCACGTAATCGATTTCCGTTCGCGCGACCATATCCAAGTGGCTTTAGCTGCAGACAAGATCGTCGGAACGCATCACCCCGATTTTCTCTATCCCACACGCGAACCGAAGTTCGCAAGAGCGCTGGGAGCCGAAAAGGTATTTCTTCAACACGGAGTCACTGCGGCCAAGTGGATGGTACCCAACTACGGGAAGTTCGTGAGCGGTTTCGACGTGGACCTCATCACCGTCTGCTCTGAGCGAGAGAAGGAGTTCTTTGTCAAAGACTTCGGATACGCTCCGGAGCAAGTGGCCGTGACTGGATTCGCTCGCTTCGATGCTCTGCTCGCAGGCGATGTCCAAGTAGACAAAGGCCAGCTCATGATCATGCCGACCTGGCGACCATGGCTTCAGGATCCGGAAAGATTCGTCGAGTCGGACTATTTTCAACGTTGGAATTCGCTGCTCACCAGCGAACGTATGCGTTCGTTGATCGAAAGATACAACCTGACGCCAGTCTTCTGCTTGCACCCAAACATGCAGCAGTTCAGCGGTCATTTCCGCGAAGCCGGAATCCGTGTCGTCGTCCAAGGAGAGATCGATGTCCAGCTGCTGCTTAAACAGAGCTCTATGCTCATCACCGACTATTCGAGTGTCGCTTTTGACTTCGCTTTCCTCCATAAGCCCGTTGTCTACTACCAGTTCGACGACCACCGTTTCGCGCAGCCTCACGCCGATCCTGTGTCTGAGTATCCCGGCCCAGTCGTCGCCGAAGAAGAACAGGTCGTCGATGCAATTGAAGCTGCCTATGAGGCGGACGGAGCAATGGCTCCGAAATACCGAATTCGCGCCGACAGATTCTTAGCTCACCGTGACACGCAAAGTCGGGAGCGCATCTATCAAGCAATTCAGAACTCGTCTAAGCCCGCCACCACGTTGTCCGACCTTGTCCAGAGTGAAACAGCTCAGTCGGCCTACCGCGTTGCGCGGAAAAGCAGATATTACCTGCCGGTGATGAAGCGGGTGTACAAGCTGATGCGTCTAGCACCGCTCGATCACGATACGATCGTTTTCGAAGCTGGGCAGGGGAAACAGTATGCCGACAGCCCACGCGCAATCCACGAAGAGCTTGTAAGGCGAGAAGACACTCGCCGCAAGGTGTGGATCTACCACAAACGCCTTCCCGTGACTGATAAGTACACGACCGTCGTCAAACGACACTCCCCAGCATTCTTCTGGTATCTCGCCACGGCAAAGTATTGGGTCAACAACCATAATTTTCCCAACTACATTCACCGAAGGTCACAAGGGACCTACATTCAGACCTGGCATGGAACACCACTCAAACGAATGTTCCTCGACCAGGACAACTTCTACGGCCGAGACCCAGGATATGTCGACCGTGTCAAAGAAGCTTCTGCTCAATGGAACGCCTTGGTCTCGCCTTCGCCCTATGCAACCGACGCGATGAGGTCTTCCTACGGATACACTGGCAAGGTCTATGAGCTGGGCTATCCCAGGAACGATGTCCTACGAGGCTCGAACACACACGAAATCCGAGCGAATATTCGCCACCGCCTCTCGATACCGCGGAATCACACCGTGGTGCTTTATGCGCCGACTTTTCGAGATGATCAGCCGACCTCGAGGGGCCGTTTCGCCTTTGACTGGCCCTTTGATCCGAAACACTTCGTCGAGCGGTTTGGTGAGGACGTCACCCTCCTCGTACGTACACATTTCCTTATCAATACGAAACTCGAGATACCACAGTCGTTGAAAACGAACATAATTGATGTCAGCGGCTTCCCCGATATCAATGAACTCTTCCTAGCCAGTGACATGTTGGTCACTGACTATTCGTCCTCGTTCTTCGACTACGCGGCCCTCGAACGTCCCATTATCTTCTTTGCGTATGATCTGGAGAACTATCGAGATAATCTACGCGGCTTTTACCTCGATTACGACACGGATCTACCCGGGCCAGTGGTCACAACTCCGGAGGCACTGTTCAATGAAATCGAGAAAGCAACCGAAGTGACGGAAGAAGACCGGCAGCGGCTGCGGTCCTTCGCCTTAAGGTACGCCCCCAATGATGACGGCCACGCGGCAGCCCGAGTTATCGACCGACTGCTGTAAAGCAGTCTGTCGCCATTTCCGGCGCGTAATGGAGGAACGATGTTCATACGCCGAAGCAAGTATTTGCCCAACGCGACAATCTACGGACTCATCGGTGGCATACCCGAGTCGTTCGGAGGCAGGACCAGCGCATGTCTGCAACGGGCCAATGCATTCGCTGAGCTCGACAACAGGCACGTCGAGATCCTCACCTTGTCCCCGAACAACGGCGTCGGCCCTGAGGCTCTGACGACACGACTGCGCGAGGAAGGAAGAATCGGCAGAAAGGTGACAATTCGCAACGTCTGGGCGGATCTGAGGAGAGCGAGTGCGCAAGATTTAGCTCAGATCGCAGCCCATTCAACAGGAATGATCACAGTTGACGTCGCCGAGCTACCCGACTTTGACGGCAGATCAGAGATCAAAGACCTGGACGCCTCGGGCAGGACACTGCGTTCCGATCGCTTTCGGGAAGACGGTACCCGCTTTCACACTTATCGACTCCCAAACGATGGCGAACCGAAGTATTCCGCCATCTTCGACACACGTGGTCGCCCGCTTGCTCAGTGGAAAGAACAATACGAGCTCTATTTCGCATGGTTGGACTGGCTGATCGGCTCCGAACGCGCGATCATCATCAACGACGGGCCACCCATTGCACGCTATCTGCACAAATATCAGCGCGAAAATGTTGTCATCGCCCAGACGATCCACAGTAAGCATTCCGCCGATCCGACGAAGCGCTCCGAAAGATTGGGATGGACCTATACTCCGGCACTGAAGAACGTTGAGCGTTTCGATTTGCTGGCTGTCCTTACGGAATCGCAGCATACTGACCTCACTGCGCTCAACTATGTCATGGACAACGCGTTCGTGCTGCCGAACTTGACGACCGCGGAGCCGGTAAACCGTGTCGGCCCACGGGTTCCCGGCTCGGGCGTAATGCTTGCTCGCACCACTTTTCTGAAACGCATCGACCACGCAATCGCTGCCGTGCACCGAGCGCGTCAATCTGGGACCGATGCCACCTTCGACGTCTATGGAGTAGCGGACGAGGCCCAGGATTCCCTCGAGAAGCTCATCGCAGATCTGGAGGTCGGGGACGCCATTGCATTGAGAGGGTACGACCCTCGCGCAAAACAAAGATTCGAGGAGTCATCTTTCACTTTGCTTACCAGCGAATACGAAGGTCAGCCCTTAGTGCTGTTGGAAAGCATGGCAGCCGGGTGCATTCCGATCGCCTACGACATAAAGTACGGTCCAGCGGACATCATCACGGACGGCATCAACGGCTACCTAGTTCCTGATGGTGATATCAACGCGATGGCCCGTCGCATTATCGCCCTACAAACGATGGACGAGGCGGAACTGCGGCAGATGAGAAAGGCTGCAACCCAGCGAGCCAAAGATTTCTCTCCTGAGAGAATCACCAAATTATGGGGGAAAGTGCTAACCCAAGTGCTAGAGGATAAGAGTCCTCCAGCGGAAGTCGAGGGGCGCGCCGAACTCTCGGCCATCCTGATCGAGGGCAACGAGATGAATCTGCGCGTGACATTGCACGGGGACGCAGCATTAAATCCGGATTGGGCACTCCTGTCTTGGACCGAGAGGAAAGGGCGTCGCTTCGGCCGGTTGCCAGCCAGACTCGAGGAAGCCGAAGGGAAGACCCAGGTAGTATCGAGCGCGTATACACATGACTTTGCCGCAGTCGATCGTGGCCATATCGATTTTTGGATCGATTTGAGAGTCGACGGGAATCCCTGCCAGCTACGCGTCAAGGGAGCGAAAAATCTTGAACCACAGGTATTCGGTTCTATGGAGGTGTATCCGACAAGATTCGGGAGCCTCAGCTTGAGGCTCAGAGAGCCCTGACCTCCAAGTTCAAAGTGTGACCAGACTAGCAGTGGAGCTATTAGCAAGTGACGGACGCGGCACTGCGGGTACAGCAGTGGTAGGGGACGAAGCTGTTGCGCACAGAGACATTGATCAACTTCACAAGCTGCGAACAGAAGTCTTTGGGTTTTGTCCGTACCATGGGGTGTTGGCAAATTCGCCGAAAGTACTCGTCTTTGCATGCCCGCACTTGAAAGGCTCACCGTGAAGAATCTGGCCCGTAATACTGCCCTGTGGGCTGTGCGATCGTCCGCTTGGAAATCAACAAGCAAGTGGATCAGAGGCACTGAGCGGTGGAACCGTCTCGAAGATGAATATGATGGCAGCTATGTCAGGGCCGAAGTTGTCGTCTACTTCGGCGACCGGAGTTCCAAGTTCTACCAACTCGAACAGTGGATCCCGGTGCTCGAGGAGCTGCACAAGAGACACAGAGTCGTACTGGTCCTGCGCAAGGGATCTGCCTTGCTGCGAGCGTTGGAGACTACCCGCCTGCCCGTCGTGTTCAAACGACGCTTCGACCCGTTGCACACCTTCTATCATGCGAACGACTTCAAACTGGCCCTCTACGTCAACAATGGGGTGACGAACTTCCAATCATTGGGCTTCGCCCCGATGGTGCACGTCCATGTCAATCATGGCGAGTCAGACAAGCTGAGTATGGTCTCCAACCAGGCAAAATCCTACGACAAGGTGTTCGTCGCTGGTGATGCTGCGATTGAGAGACATCGACGCGCTCTCATCGATTTCGACGAAAGCTCATTGATCAAGGTGGGTCGGCCACAGCTGGATATCGACAGACCATTGGAACTCGAGCCCTCGACGGTGCGGACAATCATGTATGCGCCCACCTGGGAGGGTGAGAATGACTCGAACAATTACACGTCGGTCGACCTCTTCGGACCACAGATCGTCGAAGCCGCCCTTCAGATCCCAGATACTCGGCTGATTTATAAGCCTCACCCCCGTGTCGAATCGTCCAAAGACCCTGCTATGGCACAGGCGAACGCGCGAATCCTTGAGCTCATTGAAGGAGCCAACGAATTCATTGCCGACGAGTCTCTGCAACACCAAGTGCTCATGCAGGGAGACATCCTTGCCATGTTCGACACGGTCGATCTGCTCATCACTGATATCTCCAGTGTCGGGCTTGATTTTCTCTATCTTCAGTCGAACAAGCCACTGGTTCTGACGGATCGTCGTAGCGACACCGCGAAACTCAATGCTGAGGCTCCGATCAGTCGGGCGACCCCCATTATCGACGAATCGACGGTCGAAGGCGTGAAGTCGATGCTTATCGACATGCTCAATATAGACGCCTCGGCTGGAGCCAGGCACGAGCTCAGGCGACACTATTTCGGTGAAGGCGAGAGAGGAACCTCAATGGCATTATTCACTGAGGCCGTGTCCAAGCTCATTGCCAATCGAGCCGTCGAACTGACGAAGTTCCATTCTGAGAGCATCAACGCTGAGTCCAGTGACGAATCCACTGCCGAATAGCTATTGAGCTCCCGACCTTTGCACCGGAGGAGCAAGGTCGTTCTGCCGTCGCAGTCTAAGTGCAGGGGCGAACGGAGAGGTTTCCGCGCTTCGTTGTGTACCATTCCCACGCTCCGGTGCGGTCGGACCCGTACCGTCTCGGAGTCCTGATCCGTCGTTTCGACAACCACAGATCTTGTGGTCTCCGCAAGTAGACGTCGAAAGTCTCACCAGCTGATTCAGAGAACTTCTCATCGTCTACATCGAAGGAGAGGACAAGCCTTCGGCCTCGTCTGCGACTTGAAACCATGGGGTTCCGGCAGATGAAGAATGTATTGAGGTGGCGCGCTGCAACGACCATCTCCAGGGTCTCAGCGATCGACGGATCGACCTGGTCGAGCTGAACCTCGATTCGGCTTCCCCGAGCCGTCTGCTCGCACTTGAGCTTCTTCGCCGCGATTGGTGAAACCGGTTCCCTGATCGGATCATTGTGCCTGCTCGAGGGACGCAGCTCTTCGAGGACGGTCTTCCACCGTTCGTAGCCGACTTCGGGAAGATAGCGTTCGACAGTATTCCTCGCCGACTTGCGCATAGTCTCGACTGTCTCCGGTTTCAGAGAGAGAAAGTATTCGATCTTGTCGGCAAGCGCATCGATATCGCCTCTTGGCGTGATAAAACCGTTCTCTCCCGGCTCGATCAGGTCCCTGGGACCGTAGGTGATGTCGTACACGATGGGGATGCAGCCTGCTCCCATCGATTCCATGAGCGAGAGCGGAAGCCCCTCGCTCGCACTGGTCAGCATGCAGAATGAGGCGGACTTCAGTTTGTTCGGCACATCGTTGACGTACCCAGACAGTTCAACACGGTCTCCGACATCGAGCGCGGCGATGAGCTTCTCCAACTTCCGTCTCTCAGGCCCCTCACCGAGGACTGTCAGGGAGACGTCGATTCCTCGGTCCCGCAGCTTCGACACTGCGCGGATCGGATGATCCACGCGTTTGAGGGCAACGAGGTTCGCAATCATCACCGCCTGGTTCAATGGTCGCTGCACCTGTGCATCGGACAGAACCGATCCTGCTGGCAGCTCCCCCGTCAACAGCCGAATATTATCTCCTGCGAAGCCCATGGCTCTGATGGCATCGGCCTGTTGCTTGGTCTGGACCCCGACGATGTCGAAGCGATCGAAGTTGCGCATCGTGTCTGCCCTGTATGGCAGCACCTGCCCGTGGTTTCCATTCCACGGGTGGCGGAGGTGAGTTCCATGAAGGAACAGGACGAGTGCGAAGCTCCGATCCGCGATCTCGTGGATGAACTCACTGACCTTCTTGTCATCGACGATGACCACGGCCGGTTCCTTCGTCACAAATGCAGAGATCCATGCATTGTAGAAGTCACGGGGGCGGTTCCACTCCGTCATGGGCGCTCCCGAGGGAGAATGGAGGATGAATCGGGTTCCCAATTTCGGATCGCGGACGTCGGTGAGCAGCAGACTTCCATCGGCTCGATGATAATTGCGGCGGATGACCTTACCGGTGCGTGGACTGCGGAACGTGTCGTAGAAAGCGGTGATGTTCTCGACTTCACCGTCTTCTTCGGGAACCGGGGCACGCAACGGCTCTCCTGCCAATGCGTTCAGCTCCGTTTCGGTTCTGCCGCGCAGATCCTGCCAGATATTGACCAGCTCGACGTCATCTTGCATCTTCCCTTGGGAGACCAGCCGAGCGCGAGTCTCATCGGGGTCCATCCGTGGGCTGAAGGTCAGGACCGTCTGAGACAGTGGTCTGCCGTACTTCTGGAAGCTCCGTATCCGCCGGAGCGCAGCCGTCGTCATTCCTCCCATGGATTCGGGAATGCCCCATAAGACGTTATAGACGTGCACTTCGTCGGTCCCCAGAGGAGGTTCGCACGATCGGCTGTTGTCGTCAGCGCCGCGGGACGGTCGTGCAATCATTTCCACAGTTGTTACCTCTCCTCAGATGGAGCTCAGAGCCGTGCTACAAAAGACGGAGTTCACCGGTTCAATGCCATCTGACCATAGTGATGTGCTTGACGACGCCAATTGACGATCTTGGGGCTGTCCGATGTCTCCCACTGTGCGCAGACATTCCACTCGCTGTCGAGTTCGCGATACCGGCCGCCGACTGCGATCTGCAGCGCATCGACGTAGCTGATATCGACGTCTGACAGCAGACCCACGACGCGCTCGACGATGCTGTCGCTGCGCAGCTCGTTCAGGTTGAGCACCATGATCTGCGGATCGAAGGGAACGAAGTCCTCGCTCATGCCGGAGTGGCTCGCGAAGACGAACTTGAGAGCACCGACATGGTCTTCTCCGAAGGAGCTCGCTATCCGCCTCATCAGGGTGAGCCCACTCGTCCGGTTCTTCCTGACATCATGCTTCGCAGCGACAAGAACATCGTCGAGATCAATGGTCGAGAGTTCGGCGACGTCGGCCGACACTTCTGCTGCGGCGGGCATGACGACGAGGCGGTCGTGGTCGGGGAACAATGCCGGCAGCAGAGCCTGCACCAGATCGTTCGTGTTCGCAATGTCGTCGAAGGACACAGGTGCGAGGACGTGAACGTCTCCCTTGGACAGGCGCGGCTGCAGATCGTCGACTTGCGCCGCACTCAACGCACCCGACGGCAGCCACACTCGATAACGCTGTGAAGCATGAGCGTCGAGGGTCTCAACCGCGGTGGAGACCAGAGTCTGTTCACCCTTCTCGACCGTCATGAAGACGTCCGTGACCTGAGGTTCGGGCACTGGTCGTTCGACCTTGCTCACCGCTGCTGCGATAGCTGTGCTCTCTGCACGAGGCAGCTGTGCCGAAGCGAGATATTCGTCCGCAACAGCCATGTCGTCCGCGGTGATCTCCACCCACTTCGCGTAGATCTCGTCTTCGGAAGCGCCGCCGGCAATGAGCGGCAGCAGCACGGACAGCTTGTCCAGAATACCGTCCCGGATGGCGTCGAACTCGGTTTCATCGATACCGATCAGCCCACCGAAGCGGGAATCTGATTTGTTCTTCGGCTCGAATTGGACTTCGGCGCCTACCGATCGCGCCGGAAGATTCGCGTGCAGGCGAGACGTGAGGACCTGTTTGTACTTATAGGCATAGTCAGCGACCCAGTTGCGGGCCAGTTCGAGGTTTTCCGGGAACGACTTGTCTCGGATCGCTGTGACGGTCTGCTTCTTCTTCGGTCCCTTGCCGTCCTTCGTCCAGTCGACGCGCAGCGTACCGGTGCGACGGTCCGCCGACGGCGCAGGAAACAGCGTATCGACGGTTGTCGTCAGGCAGCCGGAGAAGAATGCGGGCACTCCCACGGCACGGAGGACTGCGACGGACTGCCAGTCACGGCATCCGACGGGACCGTATTTCTTCAGGTAGGCGATGGCGTCCTGCGTGAGCATCTCCGGATAGCGGACGAATACGGACAGAAGGATCGGGCGCAGGTTCGGGTGGAAGGGGATGTTGAATGACTTCCCGAAGATGTCGTGCATGTACCAGCCGAATGCGATGTACCACGTGTCTTCGGGGATGTCCTGATAGACGTTGCCGTCGCGGTAGACCTCGACGAGGTTGAGTTCAGCTTCCGGTCCCGCGTACTTCCGTTCGTCTTTGACCGATTGGCGAAGTTTCGCGAAGAGTCCGGTGAGCCCTTGGTCGCCGGAGAAACTGAGGTTCTCATAGCGGAGCAGATGTCCGATCGAGGCGATCGTCTGGATGTAGTCGCCGATGTTGCGGGATCGGATGCCCGGCTGGTCGTAGCTGAGCACCCCGAAGTTGCGTTTGCGTGCAGTCGTCGGAAGCGGTTCCAAGTGCTTTCCGCCGGGCAGCCAGTCGAGCATTCGCTTGAGCTCATAGCCCACTGCAGGGTCGAGTTCGTCCGAGTCCTGCTCGAGGCGAGCTTCGGCAAGTGTGCGGACATGGTCGAAAGCATCGATGCAGAAGGCTGACTCGGCAGTGCGCAGTACGGCCCTGTCGCTCCACCTGTCCGTCTCTCCCGACTCATTCGAACGTTCCACGAGCGTCAGTGCATCACGCCCAAGGGAATCGATGGCTGTCGGATAGTATTCTTCGGCTGCGGCGACGATGATTTCCCGATCGTCGATCCGGGCGAATTCTGACCATGCCACCTCCGGATCGGAAGAGCGCTGATACGCCATCCCCAGCAGGGCTCGGCCGGCTTCCTCGTTCCCGGGCTGACTGCGGAGACTCAGTCCGATGGAGACTGCCTCCGTTTGCAGACCACCCGCGATGAAAGCTCTCCCCGACGCGACGGTCGAGACTCCGAAGGACGCCCCGGCGGCCAGGGATTCTGACAGGGCGGCGTGTGCCTTGATCCGCGTCAGCTGTCGTGCTTTGGCGTCGACCTCTCGCGTGGAGGGTGCGACGGTCCAACCGTCGATGTCCTTGGCTGTATTGCCTTTGAGAGAGGTTGCAAGCTTGCGGTACGCCCGAGCGGTGGCTGCCGCGGTCTTCTTCGGAGTTCCAGCCGATTTCCCACTCCCTGCTCCCCCGCCAGCGCGTTCTCGGACGTACTTCGTGCCTGATGCTCGCTCCACCACCGGCAGGGCACGACGAGCAACGCCGTGGACTACGGGTTTGATCAGTTCTCTTCCTTTGCTGATGTACCGGTCGGCGGTGTTTCGTCTATCGGTCACTCGTCTCGTCCTTTGCAGAGGTTTCGGTGAACATTCGGTAGTCGGGATCGATCAGGGTCACAGTATCCGACTTGACTGTCAGTTCGATGAACTGACGCTTCCGGTTGGGTCAGTCGAAAGTGCCCAGTCCGGTTCGACGGAGGCTTGCATCGAATTGCGGCGCCAGTGTCTTCGCGTAGGTGGCGGTGATGTGGGCGGTGTCGAAGTACGTGATGACTCCGCCGATGACTGGTTCACAGCGTCCGTCCGGGCAGAACCAGTCCTGCGGGTACACGATGGACATTCTCTTCGAATCGAAGGTTCTCGCAGAGGCTGCGAGAGGGTCCATCCAGTGCCATGATTCCGGAGTTCCGGAGCATTCTTCGAGTTCGTCCTCATGCTTGGCCACGCAGTCGGGCACGCTGATGTCTTCCCCGCCAGGGTAGGGGGTGTCCCTCACGACCACGACGTCGAGCTTCGCGTCGATCCAGCTCTGAAGTATGTCACGGTGCCCTTCAGGTGCCTTCTTCTCGGTCTCGTCCCACCCCATGCCCTGGAGCGGTGTGGACTGACGTTCGGAGGTGATCACTGCATCGAACCCGCCTTGAGTCGTCCGATCGACGACCCAGTCGGAGTAGTCCTGACACCCCTTGGTCTCTCCCTGCGTCGACAGCTGCTGCGGCAGTGTCGAGATGCTGCAGTTCGATGCCAGGAACGTGGTGATGGTCCAATCGTTCTTGTCGGCCAACCGCTCCAGAGTCGGCAGCCAATGTCCTGCGTGAGAGTTGCCGACAAGGGCCACATGCTTCGAACCGTCGCCGTAGGTGCATTCGGGCTTCTTGCGATACGGGGCGCTTGCCCAGCAGCCGTCAGCGTAGGCTTTCGATTTGTCGTTCTTGGCAGCGGCCGGTTCCATCTGCAAGGAGTCCATTCCTTCGCAGTTCGGATTGTCTTTCGCCCCGGGAAGCAGAATCGCAGCGCCGAGGCAGGAGTCCGGATCATCCAGTGCCGATTGGAGCCGATCCTCGTTCTGCTCGACGATCTTGTTGGCAACGACCATCTGGCTCAGTCCGAGGGCGGCGACGAGGGCCATGGCGAGTGCCGCGAAGGCGAAGGTCCTCTGCGAGCTGCCCAAGAGCGAGGCTTTGCGGAACCGGTTCTCGACCCACGTCGTCGAAGCCCACGCCGCCAGGATCGAAACGAGGATGATCGCAATGTTGTCCAAGACTCCCAGGCTCTCCGAGGCGCCCAGCTTCTCCGAGAAATAGGGCACGAGAACGATGAGCGGCCAGTGCCAGAGATAGACGGAGTACGAGATATCGCCGAGAAAGCGCACCGGCCTCAACGACAGCAACGGAAGGACGGATCTGCGACCACGCGAGTCAGCGAGTATGACGAGGGCCGTCGAGGCCACCGGGACGAGGGCGATATAGCCGGGGAACGGCATGTCTGCACGGATGAGGAACGTGCCCATGACTATTCCGGCCAGTCCGATCCATCCGAGCAGCGAGCTGAATGGCAGGCGCTGAGGGCGGACATAGATCACGAAGACTGCGACGAGGCCGCCGGTTGCCAGCTCCCACATCCGAGTCGGCGTGACGAAGTACGCCATCGCCGGCTCTGCAGCCGTGTACCACACAGAGAAGACGAAGGAAGCGAGGAAGACTCCGAGGATGGTGAAGCCGACGACCCGTTTGGACCGGCCGACCTTCGTGGCGATGAGGAAGGCCAGCCCGATGATCATCGGCCATACGAAGTAGAACTGCTCTTCGACCGACAGCGACCAGAAATGCTGCACCGGAGAGGGAGCGTTGTCAGCTGCCAGATAGTCGACGCTCGAGATCGCGAAGTCCCAGTTGACGACGTACAGCGCTGCCGAGACGATCTGCCGTCCCGTATCGGCCCACATCGACTGAGGTGCTGCGAGGAAGGTGCCGATACCGACGACGAACAGGACGAGGAGTGAAGCCGGAAGAAGTCGTCGGATCCTTCGCGCCCAGAATCTCGCAATGTCGCCCCAGCTGCGTGGAGGTTTATTGATCAGGTGGCTGGTGATGAGGAAGCCCGAGATGACGAAGAAGACGTCGACACCGGCGAACCCGCCGTGGAAGCGATCCGGCCAGAGGTGGTAGAGGAGCACGATTCCCACGGCCAAGGCTCGCAGCCCCTGGATATCGGCACGGAAGCCCGAAGTCTTGGGTGCAGCGGTCGCTTGGGGGGAGTTTTCAGCAACGGGGGCTGACGACTGCATGAATCGGCTCCACTCGGTTTCTCAGTCGGTTGGATCGGACCCGACTGCGGTCCCTGTCATTCCTCGCAGCGAGAGCTCGCTGGTGCTTGCGGCTCGGCGGTCAACTGAACTGGCCTGATGACCGCCCACGACACTCGCCGAGTCGGCGTCTGCCCGTACTCATACGATCGGAGGCCGGCCATGTCGCGACATCCGCAGGACCCCTCTTCCGGACAGCTTCCGGCGGTCTTCGTCCTGGGCCCACGGGTCGAGCCGCCAACCGGCACGCCACCCTTCCATCCAGGCTTTGAGCTGGTGGGGCTTGTTGGCCCATCTGATGCACTGCATCAGTGTCCATGAGCCGACATACGCCCAGCTGAAGGGCCAGGGCAGATTCCGTCTGGCCAACCAGACGCGGTTCCTGGCGTTCATATAGAAGTATTCGTCGTGCCGCCTGGGGTCGATCACAGGATGAGCGACTGTGAGGTCGCCCATGTACCAGACGATGTAACCGGCGTCCCACACCCGCCAGGCGAGTTCGATGCCTTCATGGGCGTACCAGAACGGTGCCGGCCATCCGCCGCACTCGTCGAACGCCCGTCGCTGCATGCAGACCGCGCCTTCCCACACTGAGAACACGTTCGACGAATGGTCGGCCGTGCCCTTCTTCAACCTCGGGATCCACCGCTTCGGCGCGTCCGGTCCCCCGGGTTCTTCTACCCGAGGTTGGACCAGACCGATTCTCGGTTTGGTGCGCATCAGCTGCGCCATCCGCATGAGTGTCGTATCGTCGGGCAGCCAGGCGTCATCGTCGAGGAAGAACAGGAACTCACCGGCCACATGGGGAACACCGGCATTGCGCCCGGCGGGGATTCCGAGGTTCTCGGGAAGCCCCAGCTTCTTGACTTCTTCGGGGATGCCTTCTGGCTCCCAACCGTTGCCGACGCAGACGATGTCGAGCTCCACGCCCTTCTGTGCCAAAAGCGATTCGAACCCTCGGTTGAGCTCGGCCAGTCTCTTGCCTTGGCTCAGCACGACGACGCCGAAGGTGTACTTGCGGTCGTTCATGACAGCCTCCTCGATGCCATGATCGACATGAAGTGTCCGATGACGGACAGCAGGCACAGCGGAGCCATCACCATGACAAGCCAACGCTCGCCGAACAGCGGTTCGGCCCCTGCCGATGCTGCGATTGCGGTGACAATGCTCGACAGCAGCGCCATCAGTGACATCTCCACCGAATGGAAGATGCGGTGGAAGGGAACGAAGCGTGCGATCCGTTTGAGTGTGGCGACCGTCCCCGGAACGAGTTCGGTAGCTTCCTTGGAATCAGCGAGCTTGTCGAGGCCGTTGAATGCTCGTGAAACATGGACCATGTCGTTGAGTGCCTTGTTGAGAAGGACCAAAGCGGCCAGAGCGGTTCCGGCAAGCAGCAGCGGGTACGAGCCGGCGGGGTCATCGATCAGGTTGCTCCACTCCCCCACAGCCCTCACTCCGAGAGCCACTGCGACGAGCCCTTCGGTGGTGTAGTGACCGACCTTGTCGAGGAACACTCCCTTGGCACCGCTGGTGCCTCTCCACCGCGCGACCTCACCGTCACAGCAGTCGATGTACATCTGCACCTGGGAGAAGAACACGGCGAGGACCGCACCCCAGATGCCAGGGATCAGCAGGCTGGCGGCGATGCACCAACCCGCCAGGATCATCAGACCGGTCACCCCATTGGCACTGATCTTCGTGCGGACCAGGAGCATCGTGAAATAGATCGAGATATGACGCAGATAGAGCTGGGCCGACCAGTGCTCTGCATTCTTTCTGCTGCGGACTTCGATCGGCTGCGCCTTGGCCCGAAGCTCCGCCAAAGTCGGATGTTTCGCCGGAGACTCTTCGGGCACGTCCGTTCCTCTCAGATCCATGGATGGTATCCAGCCACGATAACGCGAAGCTCACGCCGCTGTGGTCAGGGCTTACCCAGCTCTGATTTGATGCGAGTCGTCGAGATCTCGGGCGTACGAGGCAGGTAGACGACCTCGCACTTGTCCTTGAGGAAGTCGAACTCTCCTTCCCAGTCGTCACCCATGACGAAGGTGTCGATATGGTATTTGTCGACGTCGGTCTCCTTCTGCTCCCAGTTGTCCTCCGGGATGACGAGGTCGACGTAACGGATCGCTTCGAGCATGTGCTTACGCTCTTCGTAGGAGAAGTACGACTTCTTGCCTTTGCCGGCGTTGAATTCGTCGCTCGAGAGCGCGACCACCAAGTAGTCGCCCTGTTCCTTGCACCTCTGAAGCAGTCGGATATGTCCGTAATGGAGCAGATCGAAAGTTCCGTACGTGATGACTCGTCGCATTGCAGAATCCGTCCAGTGTTCGTTGCCCACCAAGTGGGCCGCAGAAATTGTCCTGCGGTAGTTTACCATTCTGTAACGTCAGGTTACGAAAGCGTAACGTGCTTCAACCGCTGCACTTCAGCCGGTGCTCATCGGTTCGCCGCTCGATCACCTGTTCGCTCGAGCGGATGAAGCGTGCAGTCTGTGCGCCTGCTGCTGTCTCGCCCAGGTAGAAGTTCGCCAGAGTGTCGATCGAGTCTCCTTGTGCGATCGCCTCGTCGATGAGGTCGACTATGTTCTCTCGATCAGCCGGCCCGATGGTCGGACATCGATCGAGGAGCCCGCCGTCGAGGACTTCGGCTCGTGGTTCATGGGGCCGGACCATGACCAATGGTTTCCCGGAGACGAGCCAGTCGAAGGCCACTGCCGACATCTCGGCAACAGCGACATCAGCCTCGTCCAACTGCCACGACACATCGGAACTCTGGTCGAGGAAGCCACGGGGATGAGACTCAATAGTCTCCGTCACCGTTTCCAGCGCCTTTTCGAAGTCATGTTTCATGACTCCGGTTCGCGGATGAGGGCGGAATATCACTCGATAGCCGGCTTCGAGCAGCGCGGTCACGATGGCTTCGCCGTTGTAGGCGATTGTCCCATACGCCATCGAAGGAGAGTCTCCCTCCCACGTCGGGGCATAGAACGCCACTTTCCCGTCAGGGTGTGCGTGCTTGAACTCTTTCCAGGACGGGGGAATGGAGCGCGGCTGATCGAGCTGCGGCCGTCCGACGTCGAGCATGCGATCGTCACTCATTCCGTAGAGCGTGCGGCCGATCCGCTTTCTGGCCGCCTGTCCTGCGGTGAAGACGAAGTCATAGGCCTTGAGTTGATTGGAGATCATCGAGATCTTCTCGCTCTCACCATGGCTGAGGTGAACGTGGGCCGGCTCCGGATACCGAAGCGAATGAAAGTTGCTGGTGGCCTGGTTGACGTAGAAGACGACGCGAAGGCTCGAGGAGTTCATGAACTTGTCCAGTCCGCACGTCAGACGCGAGAACCGAACCGGGAACTCGGTGATGCCCTTGAGATACTCCGCGACCGTCGCATTCCGAACGATGATTCCGAAAGGTCGACTGCTGTAACCCTCATCCTTGAGGTGGGCGGCCAACTGTTCGAAAGGCCAGAGCCACTGTTCCAGCTGATAGACCGAGCTGAGATCTCCCGCAAAATGGACGGCCGCGACGAACTCGTCGTCGTCTTGGGGGGTGAACTCACCCGAAAGCCGTGACTCGCGAACCCGTTCACGCAGTCTCTGTGCAGCGAGCTTGGCTACCGCCTGCGCAAAATTGGCACCACGGACTGCGGTATGCGGCAGTTCTGCCGGAAGAAAGGTCATGCACCCTATTGTGCATGCCCGTCTGTGCTCACCCTGAATTCCATCTGCGAACCCCCTTGACTGCCCTCTGTCGAGGATGTCTCCAGGCTTGAACGCCGCCGAACACTCCTGAATTCGATCTCACCCTCCTCATACTCTTGAAGCGGCCCGGGCGGTGCTGGAATATTGAGCAATGACGAGTACAGCAGCTCCGGGCGTGAAGTTGTACAACGAGAAGGAGCAGGAATTGAGCTCAGATGACAACACTCGAGGACTCCCGTCCGAACACGACCGGGCTGAACAGGCGGGCGAGGACGTACTGGCGATCGCCCTCGGAGAGATGGCACGCGAGCTTCAGAATCAGACTCCCCACCAGCTCCTGATGGCCATCGCCGAAGCCGCCGTGGCGATCATCCCCGGTGCGGAGCACAGCTCCATCAGCCTCGTCGAAGGACGCAGGACAGTCACCCCGAAGGCCCCCACGAGCGAGCTTCCGACACGAGTCGATGAGATCCAGACGGCTGAGGGCCAGGGGCCGTGCCTCGACGCCATCTATGAACAGAAGACGGTCCGGATCCCCGATATGCGGACCGAGACGCGCTGGCCCGACTTCGCACGGCGGGCTGCGGCTGAGGCTCCTATCCGCAGCATGTTGGCGTTCCAGCTCTTCGTCGAGGCCGAGACCCTCGGCGCGCTCAACATCTTCTCCAGTCGACCACAGGCGTTCTCCGACGAATCGGAACATGTCGGACTCATCGTCGCAGCGCACGCGGCGGTCGCCCTCGCCGGTTCCCAGGAAGTGTCCCAGCTCCACTCGGCTCTCGTCTCGCGCGACATGATCGGCATGGCCAAAGGAATCCTCATGGAGCGCTACAGGATCGACGAGCACAAGGCTTTCCTACTTCTCGTCAAAGTGAGCAATGTATCGAACATCAAACTTCATGAACAGGCGGAAAGGCTCGTCTACACCGGATACATGGAACAGAACCTTTCCTCACAGTCTCAGGACGCCGACTCACCTGTGCGAAAGCTATCCTCCGAAGACGTCACCCGGTGCGAGCGGTTCGGCTTCGTCAAAATCGGGTTCGCTGCTGAATGACGCCCGAGGCGGGACCGGCAGCATGTCGATGAGTTCGTTGACGGCCTGCGCCATGATGTCGTGCTGGTACCCGGAGAGTCCGTAGGCCCCGTGGAGATAGGCATCGAGTTCGAGCTCGCTCATCTCACCGCCCAAGCTCACGTAGTGCAGCCACACTCCCTCCAGAGACAGATTCCAGTACTCGATGACACCGGCCAGTTTCGCCCCTCGTGTCTGAATAGCTTTGTCCATACTTGAGTATTCGCAGCCCTCAGAGGAACGGATGGGTCTTCCCGGCGACCAGGTCGCTGCTGCGCATCCTCATCTGCCTCCGATGGGCGCTGTGCGACCTGTGTTCATGCCGCCAGTGTTGGCCACTGCGGTTTCAGTCATCAGTCCTCAAAGAGCGGGGCGAACCCAGCGGGCAGCTGTGAGCGAAGATCGTCGTTCTCGCCCTCGGACACCGCCGCGTCCACTGTCGAGAGCACTGCACGCGCATACGTTCTCGCGGTTTCGGGGTCGATCCCCTCGCCCAGCTGATCAGCCAGACGGCGGAGGAAACCATCCACATCGTCGGTCAGCGGTGCTTCCGAACCGTGCCGTTGGAGCGGTTCCTGCAGTTCAGCAGGAAGCTGCGCGGCCAGATCCGCCGCCTCTCCGCCCTTGAGCTGTTTGCCGAGAGCGTCCAACACCGTCCGGGTCACGACGGCAGCGCTCTCCGGATCGCTGGGCCCGCCGACTTCGGTGACGTTCTTGAGGAACTCATCACTGCGCATGGTCAGGCACCTTCTTCCCCGTTCGTATCTTCATTGTCATGTCGAGCTAAGCATCGTCACCGAAGACGTGTCGGCGCTGCTCGGCGTGGAATTCGGCCTCGACCGGTTCGGGGCGGTCCTGGGCCGTCATCATCCTGTGCCAGTGCGGATAATAGGCAGGCAGCTGCGTTGCCGCGGTGATCCTGTCCCGGGCCTCCGGCGGAAGCGTCAGCTCCGCGGCATCGAGGTCCTCGGTGAGATGCTCGAGCTTCCGAGCCGCGATCACCGTGCCGTCCACACCTGGACGATCGAGGATCCAAGAGATCACTACCTGTGGAATCGACCAGCCCAGCTCATCGGCGATCTGGGCGAACAGCTCGATGAGGTCATAGGCTCGCTTCCAATCGGTGACGTGCGGTTCCGGCCAACCGGTCCCCTGCCGAGTGTCCGAGGGCGTCTGCCGACCTCTCCTGACCTTCCCGTTGAGGAGTCCTTCTCCCAGCGGACTCCAGCCGAATGTCGCCACTCCCAGGTCGCGGGCGGCCGGGATCATCTCGTATTCGATCTCG
This sequence comes from Brevibacterium renqingii, assembly GCF_017808095.1. NCBI lineage: Bacteria > Bacillati > Actinomycetota > Actinomycetes > Micrococcales > Brevibacteriaceae > Brevibacterium > Brevibacterium renqingii. Next base: position 609,679 of record NZ_JADBHG010000001.1, read on the forward strand.
CGGGCCTCGGGCGTGTAGTACACCTGCTGGGAGATCGGACCTTCAAGTCCTGCCAGTCGCGCTTCATAGACCGTCTTCGTCAGCTGCCAGGCGCTGAAGTTCGAGACTCCCCAGTACCGGATCTTTCCGGCCCGGATCATCTCGTTGACGGTGGAGATGGTCTCCGTGATCGGCGTCTGCCCGTCCCATTGGTGGATGTAGAGCAGGTCGAGGTGATCGGTGCGCAGTCGCTCGAGGCTGTCCTCGACCGCTCGTGTCAGATGCTGTCTGCTTGCCCCCGAATCATTGGGGCCCTCTCCCGTGGGCATCCGCGCTTTGGACGTGAGGATGACATCATCGCGCTTATCGCCCATGACCTCGCCGAGGACCCTTTCCGCATCGCCGGCAGAGTAGAGGTTGGCTGTATCGATGAAGTTCACGCCACGATCCAGAGCTTCGCGGAACTGGCGTCGAGCCTCATCTCCGCGGATCCCTGCGATCTTCTCGAATCCTCCACCGGATCCGAACGGAATGGTGCCCAGTGCCAGTCGCGACACGTACAGGCCCGAATCCCCGAGTCGGGTGTAGTCCATTGGGAGCTCCTCCTCGTCATATCATCGGGTGAGCACGAATGCGGACTGTGCCTCACGATTCCAGAAGGACGAGGTCATCGCTACCCCTCCCGTGAATGCAGTGAAGACGCTACAATCCGCGGCTGCCCTCGCTGATGCGCTTCTCGCTCTTGTCGATGAGATGGACTCCGACGAGATCGCCGGTGATGTTGATCATCGTCGCGCCCATCCCGAGGAGGACGTCGACACCCGCCACCAAGGCAACGGTCTCGAGCGGCAGACCGGCTTGCTGCAGCAGGATCGTCAACCCGATGAGACCGGCACCGGGGACTCCCGCAGTGCCGATCGAGACGAACGTGGCAGTGAGGACGATTGCGCCGAGTTCGAGCACGGACATGTCATGTCCGACGATATTGGCAGCCAGCACCACCGATGCTCCCAATCGAATGACAGCGCCGTCCATGTTGATGGTCGCTCCCAAGGGGATGACGAAGCCCGCGACCTCTTGGAGGATTCCCGCTTTCCTCGTCGCCTCGAGCGACACCGGAATGGTCCCGGAGCTGCTCTGCGTGGTGAATGCCGTGGCCATCGGCGCCCCGGCGACGCGGAAGAACCCGCCGATCGGAATCCGATTGATCAGCAGCAGCGGAATATAGATGAGGAGGATCTGCACGGCCAGCCCCGCATAGACGACGCCGGTCAGCTTTCCCAGGGCCGTCAGAGCATCCAATCCTTGGCTGCCGATGTCACTCGCCACCAGGGCAAGTACGCCGAACGGCGCAAATTGGAGTATCCCGGCGAGGATGCGGAACGTCATTTCCTTGGCTGCGAGCACGAGATCGTAGACGAGCTTCCCGAAACGGGAGATCGTCTCATCCGAGGAGCGGCGCATCCCTGCAAGGGTGAGGCCGACGACCATGGAGACGAAGATCAGAGCGAGGATGTTGCCGTCGACCAGAGCCTTGAAGAGGTTCTCGGGGAATATGCTGACGAGCTGATCGACGAACGAGGGCGCCTTGGGTGTCTCTGCGCCCTTCTCGGGGCGGTGGAGCCCTATCCCCGGCTTGACCAGAAGCGCCAGGGACAGACTGATGACGACGGCGGCGATCGTCGTGAGGATGTAGAAGGCGAAGGTCTTGAAAGCGACCCTGACGAGGTTTCCGGGGCGCGTGCTGTTGACCGCGTCGATCAGCGTCACCATGATGATCGGGATGACGATCAGCTGCAGGAGGTTGAGCAGAATGTCGCCGATCGGTGACAGCACCTGCGCCTGCTCCCCTAAAACGAGGGCGACGATCAGTCCGAGGACGAATCCGACCGTCATCTTCACGAAGAGCGCTGTATCCCGGTAGCGGCGCCAGATGCGGAGGAGGATTCGTGTCATGTTCTACCGCTCCGTGCTCGCAGTTCCCTCATGGTGGGCTTCCGGTCCGCGGCGATGCCGACCGCTTGCCACTCTAACCCACGTGCGTACGGAAGCCCGAGGAGTTCGCTCTCACCGTGTGCGGTCTCCTGTCAGGTGGAGTCCACTTTCGGGAGCCGCGTATTCGAGCAGCTCCGGGTGATTCGCATCGAACGCGGGGCGTTCGGAACGGATCTTCGGCAGCGACGTGAAGTTGTGGCGCGGGGGTGGGCAGGAGGTCGCCCATTCGAGCGAGGCTCCGTAGCCCCACGGATCATCCACGGTGACCTTCGGCGCGTTGCGGGCGGTGATCCACACGTTCCAGAAGAACGGAACCATCGACAGACCCAGCAGCAGCGATCCGACCGTCGACACCTGGTTCAACCAAGTGAAGCCGTCCTGCGGCAGGTAGTCGGCATAACGACGAGGCATGCCGTCGACACCCAGCCAGTGCTGGACGAGGAAGGTTCCGTGGAAGCCGATGAACAGCATCCAGAAGTGGATGTGACCGAGCTTCTCGTTGAGCATCCTGCCGGTCCACTTCGGCCACCAGAAATAGAACCCGGCGAACATCGCGAACACGACGGTGCCGAAGACGACATAGTGGAAGTGCGCGACGACGAAGTAGGTGTCCGACACCTGCTGATCGAGGGCGGGGCTGGCCAGGATCACACCGGTGAGTCCGCCGAACAGGAACGTCGCCAGAAAGCCGATCGCCCACACGATCGGAGTCTCGAAGGTGACTGACCCTCGCCACATCGTGCCGATCCAGTTGAAGAATTTCACACCCGTCGGAATCGCGATGAGCATCGACATGAACGCGAAGAACGGCAACGCGACCACACCGGTGACGAACATGTGGTGGGCCCAGACCGTGACCGACAGCGCAGCGATCGCGATGGTCGCGAACACGAGTTCCTTGTACCCGAACACCGGCTTGCGGCTGAAGACGGGGAAGATCTCTGTCACAATGCCGAAGAAAGGCAGCGCGATCACATACACCTCGGGATGGCCGAAGAACCAGAACAAGTGCTGCCAGAGAATCGGTCCCCCGTTGCCCGGACTGAACACATGGGAGCCCAGGATCCTGTCTGCGCCGAGGACGAGCAGCGCCGCGGCCAGGGGCTGGAAGGCCATGAGCACGAGGAGCGCGGTGATGAGGACGTTCCAGGTGAAGATCGGCATGCGGAACATCGTCATCCCCGGGGCACGCAGGGTGATGACGGTGGTGATGAAGTTCACCGAGCCGAGGATCGTTCCGAAGCCCTGCAGCGCAAGACCGAGGACCCACAGATTGCCGCCGACGCCAGGCGTGAAAGTCGTGTTGTTCAGCGGAGCATAGGCCGTCCAGCCGAAGGCCGCAGCTCCGTGCGGGGTGAGGAAGCCCGACAACGCGATCAGCGACCCGAAGAGGTACATCCAGAAAGCGAAGGCGTTCAGACGCGGGAACGCGACGTCCGGGGCACCGATCTGCAACGGCATGATGACATTGGCGAAGCCGGCGAACAGCGGAGTGGCGAACATCAGCAGCATCAGAGTGCCGTGCATGGTGAACAGCTGGTTGTACTGTTCCTTCGTCTCGACGATCTGCATGCCGGGCTCGAAGAGCTCGAGGCGGATGATCAGCGCCATCACGCCGCCGACGCAGAAGAAGAAGAACGAGCCGATGAGGTACATGTACCCGATCGTCTTGTGGTCCGTCGACGTGATCCAGTCGACGATGATCTTGCCCTTGCTCCGTGGAACCTCGGGAGCGTCCAGAGCCGCCTGTTCGATTGTGGCGGTCATTGTTCAGCACCTTCTTTCGGGTACCAATTGCGATCGCATTCAGGTTCGGACTGGCCGACGCTGCTCTCATCGATGAGATGACGCGTCTATTCGGTGAGTTCGACCATATGTGCGACCTGGAAGTTGAAGAACATGTCTGAGCGGCATCCCCTACTCAGCTCGGCGCACTTCGCCGTATTCGCCTTCTTTCTCAGCAGACAAGGAGTCTGCTGAACCGTTTCATTCGAGCGCTGCTGTCTTCCAGTCTAGTGCCGGGCCCGGGAGATGCACCCAGCGATTTTCCCCTCACCGGAGAATCTGCCGGCACTGAGGTTCCACGTCCGACCTGCTCCGTCCTGAAGCCGGCGGTGGTGTGCAGTACCGTTGAAGGGCTGTCAGAGGAAAGGGAGCCCAATGGCCAGAGCACGCAGGCACAAGTCCGAACGGCCGACGCGGCGCAAGCGATCGTCGATGGCCTCGAAGACGACGGTCCCCGAGGCGCCGACGCTCTTCAGCCGCCGCATCGGCGACAGTGAACCGCAGGAGATGAACGTCGCCCGGTCCTTCTCAGAGGCACTGTCGGCACACGACCCGGACGACTCCGGTCCGACCGCTCCCAGCTCGATCACGCAGGTCGTCATCCCCCGCTCCACTCCCGGACTGCTCGAGGAGATCGCTTCGACCTGGCAGCTGCACCCCGTTGTCGTCGACGATCTCTTCCACGCCAACCAGCGGGCCAAGGTCGATCGCTACGACGAGGTCCTCTTCGTCGTCATCAAAGCAGCGGTGTACCGCGATGCGATCGAAGAGGTCGAGTTCAACGAATTCCACCTGCTCATGAAGGACGACGTTCTGGTCATCATCTGTCAGGGCGACCGGTTCATCGACGGCACTCCGATCCCCGAACGCGTCGAGGACATCACCGCCTACTTCACGAACGAGAAGCGCAGCTGGAGGACCGACCGTCAGCTGCTCTCTTTGGGCCCCGAAGCGCTCGTGTACCGGCTCCTCGACACCGCGGTCGATACGTACTTCCCCGTCCTCGACGGTCTGCAGGACGACAAGGACGGCATCGAACGGCAGGTCTTCAGCGGAGACACCGCCGCGGCCGAACGCATCTACCTGCTCAGTCAGGAGGTCATCGACGTCCTCCACAACTCCACGCATCTCAATCGCCTGACGCAGGCGCTGGGAAACGGGGCCGCCAAATATGCGATCCCTGACGAGCTGCGTGCCTACCTCGACGATGTCACCGACCACCTCACCCGGGTCCTCGCCGAGGCGGGTGAGCTGCGGGAGGCCCTGTCCCAGATCCTCAACGTCAATTCCACGCTCGTCGCCCAGCGTCAGAACGAGGATATGAAGAAGATCTCCGGCTGGGCCGCGATCCTCTTCGCACCTACCCTCGTCGGCGCGATCTACGGTATGAACTTCGACGATATGCCCGAACTCCACTGGGCCTTCGGCTATCCGATGGCGCTGGGCCTCATGCTCGGTCTCGGCATCGTGCTCTACGTCGTGTTCAAGACGAAGAAATGGATGTGAGGTCAGCTGATCCGCCGGTCACATCGACCGGCCTGTGAGCCATTCGAGCGCTGAAGTTCCCAGGCTTGGTCGTATAGAGCTCCATCCTGCCGCCCTGATTCGCGATCGCGTCATCGGCACCGGCGATGCGGGCCCGGTTGAAGCTTCTTCCGTCGATGAGATCGACCGAGAAGTCGAGGTATCCATCGACGCCGTCAGGGAATCCGGCTGCCGGCAGCGTGGCACTGACCAGTCCGTTCCGGCAGCTGGCGGCAGCCCGCCCGTAGAAGCAGCCTGCACGCGACTTCCACGAGACATACGCAGCTTCGGGAACGAACGAGCCGAGTCCGGAGATGTCCACATCGAGTCGGATTCCGGTGGCGGTCGCCTCCGCCCCTCGGAGTTGGGCATGCAGCTCATCGAGGTGAACGATGGGCGTGAAAGACTGCTCTGCCAATACCTTCCCCCATCTCTGCACGATCGCAGACTCAGAGAAGTCGGCGGCTCTCTCGATCGCTCTCTGTCTCATCGTCCGCACCTCGTCATCCGACATCGAGAGGAACTGCAGGATGGTCTCTGTCAGAGCGTCCACGTCTCCGGGACGAACTGTGAAGCCGTTCACCCCGTGCTCGATGATGTCCGCTGGGCCGTAATCCATCGCATAGCAGATCGGGATACAGCCTGCGGACATGCTTTCGAGCACGACAAGGGGCAGCCCCTCAAACCGACTAGTCAGGAGGCTGAACGAGCTCGTGTGGAATTTCGATTTGGCACCTGTCGTGTGACCGTGCAGCCGAATGGCACCCGTGACACCGGACTCATCGATGAGATCAGTCAGCCTCGGTCTGTCCTCGCCTTCTCCGTAGACGTCGAGAGTCACGTCCGGATTGTCGGCTCTCACGTGTGCGATGGCCGTGATGGCATCTTCGACTCGCTTCTCGGGAACCAAACGCGCGATCATCGCGCCCCTGCCGCGCGGCCGAAGCAGTGTCGGATCACCGTGCAGGTCGACTGTGAAGTTCGGGACCGTCCTCAGCTTGTCTGTAGTCAGCCGAAGCTCGTCCATGTCTCGACGCTGTTCGTCTGTGAGCGTTGTGACCAGGTCGAAGGCATCGAGATTGCTCAGTAGACCGAACTTACCTTCGGCTAACGTTCTGTGAACTCCGTCACCCGCATCGTCGAGGTGGTGACTGTGAACCACCTGGCAGAGCATGACATTGTCGCGTCGATACTCATGAACGAAGGTGCCGACGAAAGCCGAATCGCAGATGAGGAAGGTCTTCCTCGTTCCGATGACGACGTCGAGCCACGCCTGATAGAACTCGCGGGCCGTGGACCACTGCGCGATAGCCTTCTGCTCGCGGTCGAACAGGGTGATCCGACGTCCTCCCCGTCGGCCGCGCTTCTTCATATCCTGGCGATCGACGACCAGTAGGTGGCCGCGATCGTGGTAACGGTCGACCTGGAGAAGTCGCTTCTCAGAGTCTCGCCTGAACTCAGACCAGTCCTGCCCAGTTCTCTGCAGCACGTCAGCAGTCGACCTCGGGTCGGCTTCCTCGGTGCCGATCATTCTGCGCAGCTTCCGATCCGACCATGTGGTCAGGTCCTGCCAGAGATTCTGCACCTTCACCCGGCGATCGATGCGCCCTTCGTCACGAAGCTCGAGTTCTCGTTCCTGGCCTTTCAGCTCCGGGCTCAAGGTCAGAATGTCTACCCGGCGATTGTCTAGGCGCGCGAACGCCGAGCTGCGTTCGAGGGCGACCGTGGTCATCCCGCCGAAGTCGTAACCGATGCCCCATGTCAAGGTGTAGTAGCGTCCTTCGGGCAGCAGGCCGCGGTGGGGAAAGCGGTGAGGGAAGGGGCGCGCTGAAGTGCTTCTGGGGTCGGTGTCCATTATAGAAATGCTAATGAATGACCTTCCAAATGCCAGTAGGCACACCTCTCCTTCTGGTCATGATCATTCTCTGCACGTTCGCCGGAATCCTCTGAAGTCAGACCGTTTGGGACGGCGCCGGCCGGTCGAAGAAGAGCGAGCGCTCCCTGACGAGGATCACAGCTGACACGACGAGGAGGATCCCCGTCTGGATGAGCTTCGAGTCAGGCTCAGTCATGAAGATCTCCGCCGACATGTTCGCCGAAGCATGGAAGACGACGGGCACCAGAATGCTGCGTCCGCAACGGTAGTACAGCCAGTTCATCAGCAGTACGAAGGCGATCATCGAGACGGGAAAATTAAGAGCGGCGAGCACACCCGACTCGACCACCTCATTCTGGTAGTAGCCGTCGATGAACGACAGCGGCACGTGCCACAGCGCCCAGATAAGGGTGAAGAGCATCGAAGCGGAGAAGACTCGCATCTTCCGCACCAGAGTGTCTGTGCCGTAGCTGTGCCAGGACAGCTCCTCGATGATCGCGGCTCCGATGAGCGTCACCCAGGCAGGCATGAGACCGGTCGAGAATGTGAAACCTCCGCGCAGGGAGAACTGGTCCACACCATGACCGAAGAGCAACGACAGCCCCTGGGCAGCCATGAGGCTGACCGGGACCAGGAGCACGGCGGTCAGCACCCACGGCATTCGGTCCGCTCTCGGCCATTTCAGCCTCTCGACGATATCCGTTCGAAGCCTCGGACTGCGCCGGATGAGAGCGACGACCACTGCCAAAGGAGAGAACAGGCCGGCCAATGACAACACGAGCGTGGAGACGAGCACTCCCGTGCTCTGCACCGGCAGATGGCTGAGATAGGCCGCTGCGAACCAGAACCCCCAGGGCAGAGCCGTGGCCCACACGTAGAACGCAACCGGCCTGGAATATTCGCGCAGAATCGCTTCGTCCTGCCGACCCCGAGCCGGGCGGGAATCGACCGGACGGTTTCCGATCGTCGAGTCTGCAACCATGCCACAGAGAGTAGAGCCGCCGACCAGCATTGACCAGGTGTGCACGATCCTCAGCGGGATGCCCGCGAATTCGCGCCCTGCCCGGTGACCGGCACTCCGACGCCTGCGCGGGCCTCGGCTCACCGGCAGCCCACGACTATGCCGCCCCGGACACGGTCTCCGAGCTCGAATTCCCGACCACGATCTCCCATCGCGGCGGCGCCGACGTCTACCCGGAGGAGTCCATGGAAGGGTTCACCGCCTCGGCGCGGGACGGGTTCCTGCCCGAGATGGACATCCAGTTCCTCTCCGACGGCACGCCCGTGCTCATCCACGACGACACCGCCCGACATGCGCAAGCTCGACAAGGCCGGCTTCCACGTCGCCCCCTACACGCTGCCGACCGCCAAGGACGGCCACCGCCTGCCCGGCTGGATCGACGGCTTCTTCACCGACGACGCCTGGACCGATTGAGTAGACTGCACAGATGGAGCCTCTCGAACGCAGTGCACCGATCCCGGATCCGCTGGCGCCCTATCTCGCAGTCGACCGCTCCCAGCCGCGGCACGAATGCTGGGTGGCCGGACACACGGTGGCCGGTCTCGACGGGACCGCCTCCATCCATGGACGCGTCGGCGCCCTGTCGACCGCACCCGATCAGGACCTGTTCCGTCGGATGCGGCAGATCGCCGATGTCGTCATGGTCGGCGCCCAGACGGTGCGCAGTGAAGGGTATGCGCCGATGCGGCTGAACGAGGACGCCCAGACGCAGCGCCGGGCTCGGGGCCAGTCCGAGATGCCGCCGGTGGCGGTGGTCAGTCGCAGCCTCGACCTCGATTGGTCCTCCCAGGTCTTCGCCGGAGCACCCGAGCACGCGCGCACCATCGTCATCACGTGCGCGAAAGCCGATCCCGAGCGGCTGGCCGCTGCGGAACAGGCGGCCACGATCATCATCGCCGGCGAGGACCGCGTCGAACCGGCGAAGGCGCTGCAGGCTCTGGCCGGTCTCGGCTACCGCGTCGTGCTCTGCGAAGGCGGACCGCGCTGGCTCGGCGAGCTCGTCGCAGCCGACCGCCTCGACGAACTGTGCCTGTCGATCTCACCGATGATGGGCGGTGACCAGCTGCCGGTGAGCGTCGCCCCGCCCGGGGCGGGCATCGCGCAGTTCGCCCTGCAAGCCACGATGGTCGCCGATGACACGCTCTTCCTCCGCTACGAGGCGAAGCCGCCGGAAGAGGGACGGTCATGAGCACCGGCCTCGACGCTCTCATGTGCTCGGTCGATGCCCCGCTCATCGTCGTGACCACCTCGGCGGAGGGCGAACGAGCCGGCTGCCTCGTGGGGTTCCATTCGCAGGCGAGCATCAGCCCGCAGCGGTACTGCTTCTGGCTGTCGAAGGCCAACCACACCTACCGGGTGGCTCTGCGCTCCGACCGCTTCGCCGTGCACTTCCTCACGAGCAGCGATGTGGAGCTGGCGCGCCACTTCGGGTCCCGCTCCGGTTCCGAGGCGGACAAGTTCACGGACCTCGACATCACCGTCACCGAGGAGGGCGTGCCGCTGCTCGCGGACCTGCCGAATCGCCTCCTCGTCGATCGCATCGCGATGCTCGACGACGGCGGCGACCACGTGTGCACCACAGCACACGTGCTCTCTGCCGAATCCGCGGGAGACTTCACACCCCTGCACGTCTCCCAGCTGGGAGATCTCACTCCCGGTCACACCAGCGACGAACGCGCCGTCCGCCCATAAGGTGAGTCACCGCACCCGTTCCTCGCCGCGACCGGGTCCGCACGATCCGGAGTAGAGTACGCACGTGTCCAGCTTTGAAGAGCATGAGAACAGCGCCGCGCAGGTCGCCGAGCGCCTCTCCGAGTTCTGCACCGAACACAGCATCCGGGTCGCGGCAGCGGAGTCGCTCACCGGCGGCAGGATCGCCAGCCACCTCTCCGCAGCATCGGGGTCCGGAGACTGGTTCGCGGGCGGGGTCGTCGCGTATTCGAGTGAGGTCAAGCATCGACTTCTCAAGGTCCCGCGCGGCTCGGTGATCTCCCGTGAGGCAGTGGAGGCGATGGCCCGGTCCGTCGGAGACATGATGGACGCCGATGCGGTCGTCGCCGCCTCCGGCGCCGGCGGTCCGGAAGGTCAGGACGGCCAGGAGCCGGGGACGACGTGTCTGGCCGTCATCGTCGACGGCGAGGTCGAGACCGCGGTCCACCACTTCTCGGGCGAACCGCTCGACATCCTGTCCCAGGCCCAGGAGCGGGCGTTGGCAATGCTGCTGGAGGCGCTTCGGAAGCGGTATGACGGGTACTGTTGAGGCATGGTGACAATGGCGGAAGTCATTCGGAGTCGACAGCATGCCGATAGTGCATAATCCCCATCGCAATGCCATCGACCGCGTGCTCGTGGCCTACCTCGCGGCTCTGCTCGTCGGCACAGGCCTGCTGATGTTGCCCGTCTGCGCTCTTCACTGCCACCTCGGCGATCAGCATCACGGGTCTGGAAGTGCTCTCGACCGGCAGCGATTTCACGTTCTTCGGCCAAGCCGTGATCCTCGGTCTCATCCAAGCCGGCGGGCTCGGCGTCCTCCTGCTCACCACTCTGCTGGCCATGCTCGTTGCGGGAAAGGCCGGTCTCAGGCTCCGGGAGTCGGCCGCCGTCGAGGCCAAGACCTCCGCGATCGGAGGCGTCGGTCCGATGGTGCTGCGCATCATCGGCCTGACCGTCGTCACTGAGGCCATCGTCGCGGTGCTGCTGTTCCTGCGCTTCTTCACCCACTACGGCCAAGAGGCGGGGAACGCGGTGTGGGAGGGGGTGTTCAATGCGGTCTCGGCGTTCAACAACGCCGGCTTCGGTCTCCGCTCCGACAGTCTCGCCGACTACGCCACCGACCCCTTCGTGTGCGGGCCCATCGCCGCGGCGATCATCCTCGGCGGGCTCGGATATCCGGTGTTCGTCGAGATCGTCCGCCGCTACCGGGCTCCGCTGATGTGGAGCATGACGACGCGTGCGGTGGTCGTCGCGACTCCCGTGCTGCTCCTGGCCGGCACCGTGTTCATCGCCGCCGTCGAATGGAACAACCCCGGCACTCTGGGCCGGTTCGACTGGTGGGGCAAGCTGCAGGCGGCGGCGTTCCAATCGACGACGACGCGCACGGCCGGTTTCAGCTCGGTCGACATCTCGCAGATGCACTCGGCCACCTGGTTCGGCATGGACATCCTCATGTTCGTCGGCGGAGGCCCGGCAGGCACCGCCGGCGGCGTGAAGATCACCACCGTCCTGGTGGTGCTGGCCATGGCCTGGACCGAGATCACCGGAGGCACCATGACGAACCTCTTCGGAGCCCGTGTGGCGCACTCGGCTCACCGACAGGCGACGACGGTGATCGTGCTGGCTCTGGCGCTCATCACCACGGCCACGACCCTCCTCATGCTCGACGAACCGCAGCTGGGGCTCGACCGGGTCCTCTTCGAAGTCATCTCCGGGTTCGGCAACGTCGGCCTGTCGACCGGGATCACCACCGGTCTGCCCGCAATGAGCCAGATCGTCCTCATCCTCGTGATGATCCTCGGACGTCTGGGGCCGGTCACCGTCGCCTCGGGATTGGCGCTGCGGGCACGGGCCATCCGCTATGAGCTTCCCGTCGAACGGCCGCTCATCGGCTGAGCGGCCCGGAGCCGCCTCGGCTCCTCGCAGTCAGACCTCATCCCGGTTCGGAAAGGACAATGGATATGAAGAGCAGAAAGTGGCGCACGCGACCGGCGGCGTTCTTCATGGGCAACCCTCACCCCATGGCACATCACGGCGCCGTGGCCGTCATCGGTCTGGGGCGCTTCGGCGGGTCGTTGGCCACGGAGCTGGCCGCCTACGGCGTCGACGTCATCGGCATCGACATCAACGAGGAGGTCGTCGCCCAGTACTCTGACAAACTGGCCTTCGTCTCCCGGACGGATGCGACGGATGAGACCGTGCTGCGCCAGCTCGGCCTCGAGGATGTCAGTCAAGTGGTGATCGCCATCGGCAACGACCTCGAAGCCAGCATCCTCACTGCCTCGAAGGTCCTCAAGATCGGGAATCGGCACATCTGGGCCAAAGCCGTCAGCCAGGCGCACGCGGACATCCTCGGTCAGCTGGGCATCGACAATGTGATCCGCCCGGAGAACGACATGGGGCGCCGCACGGCGCATCTCATCCGCGGGAACATGTCGGACTTCATGCCGGTCAGCGAGGACTTCGTGCTGGCGCGCACGGCACCGCCAGTGCGCATCTCGGATTCGCCGCTGGCGTCGTTCGATGTCCGGCGCGAGTACGGGGTCAGCGTCGTGGCGTTCAGACGCGACGGTGAGGACAGCTGGGACATCGCCGACCAGGATGTCACCCTCTACGCCAACGATGAGATCCTCATCGCGGGCAGCCCCGGCGAGGTCGAGGACTTCAGCACCCTCGACGAAGACGACGAGGAGGGCTGAAGTCCCGCACCGCTGTCAGACGGCGACGACTTCGACCGGGATGTTGCCGCGGGTGGCCTTCGAGTACGGGCAGAGTTCGTGAGTGCGATCGACGAGCTTCTGCGCGGTCTCGTGATCGACATCGGGCAGGCTGACCTCGAGCCTGACCGACAGGCCGAAGCTCTCGCCCTCCTTGCCGATGCCCACTTGGGCGTTGACGACGGACTTCGAGGTGTCGATGCCCTGCTCCTTGCCCGCCAGGCCGAGTGCGCCCTGGAAGCAGGCTCCGTAGCCCACGGCGAAGAGCTGCTCGGGATTGGTGCCGCCGCCCGGGCCGCCCTGCTCCTTCGGAGTGCGGAGGTCGACGTCGACCATCTTGTCGTCGGTGGCTCCGTGTCCGTCCCGACCGCCGGTGACCTCTGCCTTGGCGGTGTAGGCGATGTTCTCTGGTGTCTTCATCAGCTTCTCCTTCGTTCGGGTCACGGTGCCACCGACGATAGCGCAGTTGCCATGTTCCCGTAAGGGGGCGGACACAGCGCTCCTGCTCAGTGGTAACGTGCCCAGCACACGCCAACCATGCGTCAGGCATGGTCTCGGGCCGAGGCGGCCCGACTCAGTTGAGCGCCGCGGAGACGGGTGCGACAGCGCACCCGATGACAGTCGGGAGGTTGAGAGACATGAGCGAGTCCTCGCACGACGAGAAGATCCCCACCCCGGACGGCATCGACATGAGCAAGATGCCGCCGGAGGACAAACGCACTCTCAAGCGGGCCATCGGAGGGTCCGCGTTGGGCAACGCCGTCGAATGGTTCGACTACGGCGTGTACTCATACGTATCGGTCTACATCGCCAATGCGTTCTTCCCCGGCGAATGGGGCATCGCTCTCACTTTCGCCTTCCTCGCCCTGTCCTTCGTCTTCCGGCCCCTGGGCGGATTCGTCCTCGGACCCCTGGGCGACAAGATCGGACGCCAGCACGTCATGGTCCTCACGATCATCATGATGACGATTCCGACGACGCTGATCGGCGTCCTGCCCACCTATGCCACCCTCGGTGCGTTCGCCCCGATCCTGCTGCTCCTGTGCCGGATGGTCCAGGGCTTCTCCACGGGCGGGGAGTACGGCGGCGCGGCCGTGTACATGGCGGAATCGGCACCGGACAAGAGGCGCGGCTTCTGCGGCTCCTTCCTCGAGCTCGGCACCGTCGCCGGGACCGCCTCGGCGGCCCTGGTCTGCACCATCCTCCTCGTGCTCGTCGGCAGCGATGGGATGGACGCCGGCTGGTGGCGCCTGCCGTTCCTCCTCACCCTGCCGCTGGGCGCGGTCGCACTGTGGCTGCGGCTGAAGCTCGACGAACCGGAGGCCTTCTCCGAAGCGACGTCACGGCAGAAGACAGCGAAGAAGCCGTTCCGGGAGCTGTTCCGCGGATACTCGAAGCAGATCGCCATGCTCATGGCCTTCGTCGTGCTGCTCAACATCGGCCAGTACATGGTGCTGACGTACATGCCGACCTATCTGGCCGAGACGCTGGGACATTCGGAGATCGAGAGCAACTTCATGCTCATCGGCCTGCTCGCGGCGATGATGATCGTCATCACTCCGCTGGGACGACTGACGGACTCCATCGGCCGCAAGCCGGTGCTCTACACCTCGGCGATCGGATTCATCCTCCTCTCCGTGCCCGCATTCATGCTCATGCACGCCGAGGCAGCCGGCTGGCAGATCCTGGGCCTGGGCATCATCGCCCTGCTCCAGGTGATGCTCCAGTCCTGCGTGTCCGCGACCCTGCCGGCGATCTTCCCCACGCAGGTGCGCTTCTCCGGCTTCGCCATCGGCTACAACATCTCCACGGCGATCTTCGGCGGCACGACCGCAGCGGTGAACACCTTCGTCATCAAACAGACGGGATTCGATCTCTTCCCGGCCTTCTATCTGGTCGCGGCCGGCATCATCGGCCTCATCGGCATCCACTTCTTCAATGAGACCGCCGGACGGCCGATCAACGGCGACACTCCCCCGGGATCGGAGGACGAGGAACTCGCGGAGATGGGCTACGAGCTCATCGGATTCAACGACAGCCCCGAGGAAGACGCGGCTGCCGGGAAGGACACGGCCTCCTGAGAGCAGCGGGCACTCGCGGCGATTTGTCGCAGGCACCGCTTCCCGTCGGATTTCCGCGACCGGGCCTTGTCCGCCTCCACCTGCGGGGTTAGATTTGACGGACGTCGACAACGCTGTCTGGAGGCTGCCCTATGGCACACTCGCTGCACCTCACCGTCGACGGCCAGGAGCACACTCTGGCCGTGGATCCCCGAACCACTCTGCTCGATGCGCTGCGGGACCGGCTGGGGGTGATGTCCGCGAAGAAGGGCTGCGACCACGGCCAATGCGGTGCCTGCACCGTCCTCGTCGACGGTCGCCGGCTCAATTCCTGCCTGGCGCTGGCCCTGACCCATGACGGCAGCGAGGTCACGACCTCCGATGGTCTGGCACCGTCCGGCGAGCTCTCCACCCTCCATCGGACGTTCCTCGCCCAGGATGCATTCCAGTGCGGCTACTGCACACCCGGCCAAGTGTGCTCGGCCGCCGGCATGCTCCAGGAAGCGGCCGAAGACGCACCCAGCGTGGTCACCGAGGACCTCGAGGGCCCGATCGAGCTCTCCGATGCGGAGATCCGCGAGCGGATGAGCGGCAACCTGTGCCGGTGCGGAGCCTATGTCAACATCGTCGCAGCCGTGAGCCAAGCCGCCGAGGAGTCACGATGAGACCCTTCGACTATGAACGCGCCACCAACACCGCCGGTGCCGTCGCCACCCTGACCTCACGACCGGATGCGGTGTTCCTCGCCGGCGGGACCAACCTCGTCGACCATCTCAAGCTCGGCGTCGCCGAGCCGGGACTCGTCGTCGACATCAACCGACTCGACCTGACCGAGATCGACGAACTCGACGACGAGGGGCTGCGGATCGGAGCGATGGTGCGCAACAGCGATGCCGCCGCCGACCCGCGAATCCGGCGCCGCTATCCGATGCTCTCGCGAGCGCTGCTCTCCGGCGCCTCCGGCCAGCTGCGCAATGCCGCCACCATGGGCGGGAACCTGCTGCAGCGCACCAGGTGCGTGTACTTCCAGGACACCTCCACCCCGTGCAACAAGCGCGAACCCGGCTCCGGCTGCTCGGCGATTGGCGGGTACACCCGCTATCACGCGATCCTCGGCGCCTCACCGGAGTGCGTGGCCACACATCCCTCGGACATGGCAGTGGCGCTGGCCGCGCTCGATGCCACGGTCGTCGTCCTCGGTGCAGCCGGTGAGCGTCGGATACCCGTCGCCGAGCTCCACCGACTGCCCGGCGAGCATCCCGAGCAGGACACGGTCCTCGACCACGGGGACCTCATCACCGCACTCGAACTGCCTCCGCCACGTCCCGGACGCTCGACGTACCGGAAGATCCGCGACCGCGCCTCCTACGCCTTCGCCCTGGTCTCCGTCGCAGCGACCGTCGACGTCGACACCTCGGGACCGACACCTGTCATCCGCGAGGCCGCGATCGCCCTCGGCGGCGTCGCCCACAAACCATGGCGCGCCCGTGCGGCCGAGGCGGTCCTGCGCGGCGCGGAACCGAACGAGGAGACGTTCCTGGCCGCGGCCGACGCCGAGCTCGAGGCCGCCGAACCCCTGGAGGGCAATCGCTTCAAGGTGCCGATGACCCGCGGGGCGATCTCCACGGTCCTCAGCGAGCTCACCGGAACCGACGAGCCTGAGACGACCACGGAGGACACCCATGAGTGACCTGCTGCCGACCACATCCATCGGCACCCACCAGGTGCGCCTCGACGGACCCGACAAGGTGCGCGGCCGCGCCCCCTACGCCTACGAGCACCCCCTCGACGATCCCCTCTACCTCTATCCCCTGCAGGCGGAGATCGCACGCGGACGGGCAGCGCACATCGACACCTCCGCCGCCGAGGCGGCCGACGGAGTCGTCCACGTGCTCACCCATACCAATGCTCCTGACCTGGAGGACACCGAGGACGGGGAACTGGCGATCCTGCGCTCGGCGGAGATCGGGTTCCGCGGACAGTACCTCGGCGCCGTCATCGCCACCACCCCGGAACAGGCCCGCTATGCCGCCGGCCTCGTCGACATCGGCTACGAGCAGGAGGAGCATGACGTCGAGCTGCGGGAAGACCATCCCGCCTCCCGCGAACCGGAGTCCGGCAGCGGGGACGTCTTCGCCGGCGATTTCGATGCCGCCTTCGCCGAGGCAGCCGTGAGCATCGACGAGCGCTACAGCACTCCGATGGAGCACAACAATCCCATGGAGCCGCACACGACCGTCGCCCGCTGGGACGGCAGCGAGCTGACCCTGTGGACCTCGACGCAAGGGGCGCATCCGGCCCGATCGACACTGGCGCCGATCCTCGGCCTGGATCCCGACCGGATCCGCATCATCTCCCCGCACGTCGGCGGCGGCTTCGGATCCAAGGGCGTGCCCCACGCCGATATGATGCTCGCCGCACTCGCCGCGATCGCAGCGCCGGGACGTCCCGTGAAATATGCCGTGTCGCGGCAGCAGATGTTCTCGATCACCGGCTACCGGGCACCGACTCTCCAGCACATCCGCCTCGGTGCACGAGCCGATGGCACGCTCACGGCGTTTGCCTATGATGCGGTGTCGCTGTCCTCGCAGACCAAGGAGTTCCCCGAGGAGGCGACGAAGCCCGGACGCATGATGTACGCCGGCGACAATCGACGCCTCACCCAGCGAGTCGTGCCCCTCGATGTGCCGGTGCCGTCATGGATGCGCGCCCCCGGAGAGGCTCCCGGCATGGTCGGCCTCGAGATCGCCATGGACGAACTCGCCGCCGCCGCCGGCCTCGACCCGATCGAGCTGCGGGTGCGCAATGACCCGGAGACCGACCCGGACACGGGGCTGCCGTTCAACCGGCGCCGCCTCGTCGACTGCTTGCGCGAGGGCGCCGCGCGATTCGGTTGGGAGGAGAGGAACCCGCAGCCGCGCACTCGCCGGGAGAACGGGTGGCTCATCGGCATGGGGGTGGCCGCCTCGACGTATCCGGCAGGCCGTCAGCCGGGTTCCGTCGCGCGGATCCGCCGCATCCCTGCCGGCTATGAAGTCGCGATCGGCGCCGCGGATCTCGGCACCGGCACATGGACTGCCCTGTCCCAGGTCGCTGCGGATGCGCTCGATGTCCCCATCGGGCAGGTGGAGCTGCGCATCGGCGACACCGCCCTGCCGAACGCGACCGTCGCCGGCGGCTCGACCGGTCTGGTCAGTTGGAGCGCGGCAGTGTTCGCCGCGACCGAAGCGTTCCGGGCCGAACACGGAACCGACCCGGCCGTCGGCGCCGAGGCGCAGGGTGAGGCCGAGGCGAATCCGGCGGCGGAGAAGTTCGCTCTGCACTCCTTCGGTGCGCACTTCGCCGAGGTCCGCATCCATCCAGCCACGGGAGAGATCCGGCTCGGACGCATGTTCGGGATGTTCTCCGCAGGTCGGATCGTCAACCCGAGCACCGCGCGCTCACAGTTCATCGGCGGCATGACGATGGGCGTGGGAATGGCGCTGCATGAGAAGGGCGAGCTCGATCCGCGGTTCGGTCACGTCGTCAACCACGACCTCGCCGAATACCATGTGCCCGTCAACGCCGACATCGCCCGGATCGAAGCGGAATGGCTCGACGAGGAGGACCCGCATGCCGGCCCGCTCGGCGCTCGCGGCATCGGTGAGATCGGCATCGTCGGGGCGGCTGCGGCGATCGCGAATGCCGCCTTCAACGCCACCGGGGTGCGAATCCGCGATCTGCCGCTCTTCGGCGACGCGTTCCTGCCGACGTGAGCGACGAGACCTGGTCGACTCCTCCCGAACGACCCGTCCCCGGTCCCCCGAGAGGACTCGTCCTCGCCGCCGGAGCCGGACGACGCCTCGGCCGAGGGCCGAAGGCACTGCTGGTGCGGGAGGACGGGCTCACCCTGGTGGAGTCGATGGTCCTCGCCCTGCTCGACGGTGGCTGCCGGGACGTCACAGTCATCACCGGAGCCTGCAGCGAGCAGGTCGCGAGCCTGCTGGCCGGGTGTGACCGCGTGTCCGTCGCGTTCAACCCTGACTGGTCTTCGGGTATGGGTTCCTCGCTGCGCCGCGGCCTGCAGGCGATCGGCCCCGGAATCGACGTCATGGTCACACCTGTGGACCGTCCCGGAATCTGTGCGGCGGAAGTCGCTCGTCTCATCGCCGCCCATCGTCCCCGTGCGATCACCGCTGCGGGCCACTGTGATGCGAACGGGTCGCTGCACCGCGGTCACCCTGTGCTCTTCGACGAGAGCTGGACGAGCCAGGCGGCGGCCGCCGCGCACGGCGACGTCGGTGCCCGCGACCTGCTCGAGACGCACAGAGCTGTCGTCGAACTCGTCGACTGCTCCGACCTCGACGACGGGGCCGATGTCGATGTGCCCAAGGACCTGCACAGGCTGACAGTCGTCAGTTCTCGCGATTAGCTCTGGGTTGTCGGGAACAACTCGGCCGGAGGCGCCCTGAAGTGCTGTGAGCAGAGTCGGGTCTCAAAGAAGGCTCTGCATAAAGCTGCTGAAGCCTCCCTCCGCGCGTCCCTCCAGACGGGCCGAGGTGAGAACCCGGCAGGTATCGGTGCGTCTCACGTTTCCCCCGGCGGCGAGCACTGCAGCAACAGTTGCGGCATCTTCGCCGAGTGGCAGCTGAGGCATGCCGCCGATGATGTTGAGATACGAGCCTCGAATGCCCAGGTTCGCGCCGAACACGTGGGGATGGTCCTCAAGTAACGTGTGGTGAGAGTGCCATTTCGCGATCAGCGCTGCCGACCCGGTATCAGGTCGAGGCGACACTGTGCCGACCAGGCAGTCGCTTCCGGCTTCCGCCATGGCAAGATGCGTCGTCAGCCAGTGGGTGGGAACTCTGCTGTCCGCATCGGTGAACGCAATCCATGTCAGGTCGAAGTTGACATCACGATCAGCTTCAACCACCTGCTTGAAGTGATTCCAGGCGAAATTCCGGGCACTGCCCACGTTCTTGAACAACGTCTCAAGTATCGTGACTTGTGGATGCTGTTCGGCGAAGTCTGCGACGCGACTCACCGTCTCATCGCTACAGGCGTCGGCCACGACGAGGATTCGAGTGGAGAATGGCCCGAGCCCGTCAGGGACCTGAGCACACGCTTGGGCCACCGAGTCGAGACAGCCGAGGATCTCGTCTTGTTCATTGTGAGTCGGGATGACGATGCCCAAGTGCGTGATCACTCAACGGCTTCCGCAGGGAGGAAATCGTCAGTTTTGTCCACTGTCACGATATCGAGACGATACTCGGCCTCGGAGCGAAAATCGGTCCGCAGTCGGGGCCAGTAGTCCAGGCACGCGTCATGGACTTCATCGGCGGTCAGAGGCCAATCTTCGATGTCGCCCTTCCAATGACAGAGAACGAGCACAAAGCGCGATGGGGTTGATTCATCAATGCGCTCCAACGTTCGTTGCAGCTGTGCATGTGTCAGATAGAAGCCGGTCTCTGAGAGGACGACGCAGTCGAAATGCCCTTCGGGCCATTCGTATGGGACAGTGGCGTGCAGGAAGGCTATTTCGGTTGCGGTGGTCGTCTGCAGACGTTTCGCTGTTTTCAGCGCCTCGCAGCTGGCATCGACAGCTGTCACTCTGACGCTGTAAGCGGCAAGCTCTCGCGTCAAAGCGCCGACTGAACAACCGATCTCGAGAATGTGGGAGAACGAGGTCGACGGGAGGTGGGACACAAGGGTCTCGCGTTTGGTGATTTCGTATTCGGACTCCCACACCGTCCACGGATCACTGCGTTCTCTGTGCACATCATCGAACACCGCCGACGCAGTGGACGCATCATTGATCGGTCTGCCTATTCCCTCCTGACCAGAGCTCGCCGATGCCTCACCGGATCTGAAATCCGTGATCACGAAGGTATCGTGGCTCCGGATGAAGTGTTCCAAATGGGCGCTGGTGAGGATCGCTTCGTCCCCGTGCTGATCCGACAGCGCTTCGGTCTGCGACGGGTAGCACTGGAGCAGAGCATTTCGATCAAGACCTTGAGGGTCAGGTAAGACTGCCCAGGCCTGCCAGCGAGGGTCTGTGGGAACAGCCCAGTGCCAGAACCAGATGGGATATTCGAGCACTACGGCATGATGTGATCGCCCGATGTCCAGCGCCGCGGCGCCCACCGCCTCGTGGTCACAGTGCCCATCCCGGCTGTAAGGCGCAACGAGTGTCACCGGCCCATGTGATCGTGCGATCTCCTGTCGGATCACGTCTCTGATCTGGCTTGAATATTCGGGCAGCTGACCGTCGGGCAGATCGAGAAAACGACTGGAGTGCGCCTTGTCGAAGGTGCTCAGCGCACGATCGAACTCCTCCAGACGGATGCTTTTGAGCTGATCGCCGGTATACGTCGGCGACTCAGGGTGCGATTTCTCGCCTGCGCTGAAGAGTAGGACTTTCAGCTGGCAGCTCCACTCATCGGCACGTGCGAGCAGCGCAGCGGCTCCCAGCGCTTCATCGTCTGGGTGTGCGGCAAGGACGATGATGGTTCCGCCTGTGGCGATTGTGCTCTCTGGAACCGCCGGAAGATCAAGGGCACCCGCCTGCACCCAGGCATCTTCTCTGGTGCTGCGGTCTTGGTGGCTAAACCTCATCGACATCTGACTCTGCACAGATATTCTCGCCCAAAGCAGCTTCGTCCCGAGGCCCGTGATGCTGACTGAGGTAAACGGTGAGATCAGCGTCAGCTTTGGCAAATGCCGCATCACTCGTCAGAACCGCGGGACCGGCCAGCTCCCGGCTCAGAAGCTGGATCCGTTGGGCACTGCGGTATATGTTGTTGCGAACTCTCAGAGCCAGTCTCCACGCGTGTTCTCGCGAGAACTTCTCATCCCCATCCGCTGCAGCAGCAGTTTGCGCCAACATGGTGCGGACCGCGAAGATCTCAGCATCAAGCTGCCCGAGCTGCATCTCTCCCATCGGCGAGCGCCCAGCCCTGTTCAGGTGGGTTTGGGCTGCACGCCGGGCCAGTCCCAATGCTCCACCGAACCAGCAGGCTGCCACGCGAATCCCACCCCAAGCGAAAGAGGGGCGGTCAAGGTACCAATTCGGGGGGCCGACACTCGTCGCGGGTGCTCGGTCGAAGACGACTGAGCCGCTCGGGATTTCTCTGAGACCCAGACTCGGCCAAGCACCTGTCTGCGGTCGTACACGAGGGTGCCGAAGATTCACCGCGTAGGCTCGGTTCCCGTCGCTGCCGCTGGCGATGACGATCGCGTCGGTGAGTTCCGCGGCCAAAGAGCACCACGCTTTCGTGCCGGTGAGGAGGTTCTCCGCACCGGCATCGACCACGTTCACGCGATGTGTGGGCAGGTCAGCCGCGTATACGCCCCAGGCCGAATCGGGGTCAGGTGTTTCGTGTCCGGCCTCGGCCAGGATGCCCAGAGCGTCGACGTGGGGTTCGAGCATACGAGCGACGCCGATGTCGATCGCAGCCAGTTGAAGCAGCCTTTCCCATTGATCGATCTGAGGTGAACACCCTGTGAGCTGCAGAAGACGGGCAAGGGCGGTGATCTTGTCGACAGCGGACGCACTGCTCGTAACGACCTCGGAGAGATCATCCCTGAAGTCTGGAGTTTCCCACCACGGTTCGAACGGTGTGGGGATGATCCGAGACGAGGTTGAGTCGAACAGGGTTTCCATTTCACGTCCTTCAAGCAGAACATCTTGTCGAAACTCGGTGTGTAGTGAACACGCAGGAGGCAGTCGGAGGTGATGGCTCTGAACACGCTTATATCTCAGGTGGGTGCAGATACCCGATTTCAGCCGGCTCTTCCACATCACCCCAATGTGCAGACTAGCGGCATGCTTGGCAGATCTCAGTCAACTGCTCTCCACCGTGTCGTCGGCATCTGTGCTGTTGTCTGTATAGACTCGTTGCCGCATCCGCTGACCATGAGTCACTTTCTGCACGTCGGCATCAGTGTCGAAACTGGCACCGATGCCGCCGGCGACCACACCCATGGCTGCGCTGAGCCATGCGATATCGAGGTAGTTGGTGAACGACGCCTCTTGCTGAATCTGTTGGGTCATAAATGCCGGATCGATAACGACGAGGCCGCCCAGGAGAATGAGGACGACCAATATCGCGTAGAGAGCGATCACAGTGATCAGCAGTGTGAGGACGGTGGAGAGGTTGTAGTACATGACCACCGTGGCCAGACGTTCGTTGACCGGTCGATCCCAGAGTTTGTGACTGGCGATCAACCAGGCGACCATCACCAGGACAGCGAGCGCGCCGATCGAGAGCAGCCGGAGGGTGGACAGGTAGGTCGACATCTGCCAGATCGAACTGTAGAAGATGCCGAAAGCTCCGGTTGCCGAGGCTGCCGCGAGGGCTCCTGAGAGCTTCGGAGCCGTGCGCCAGGGTTCGTTGGCAATCGTCATCCCCATAATCAGCCGTGGGCCTCCGGTGATGGTGTGGGCATGCAAGGACTGATGGCTGGAGTCTTCGTTGTTCGACCAGTTCGACCATCCGAGCAGAAATTTGCGCGTCGTGGCTTCGGGGTCCCACGGAACCAACTTGTTCACCGAGCTCATCATGACTTTGATGATGCGGCGCTTGGTGGCCAACGCGCCGAGTGTGGGGCATGAGACGACCGCAAGGTTGCGGTCCGAGTAGACTTCGGCGATCAGAGGGTCGCCCTGGGTGTGCCGGGGGATCTCTGTGAGGATGAGGATGATGTTGACGTCGGGGTAATCAGCGCGGAGATCTTCGACTGCGTCTAGAGCCAGCTCGCGCTCGGGCGTCAGATAGACCGTGTCGGTGCGAGTGTACAGCGTCGTTGTGACCCCATACGCCTCACGCAGATATCGCTCTAACGAGGAGTGGATGGAAGCCGCTCGCCTGCTGGGCAGACCTGGGTCGGCTACGACCAGCACTTGAAGAGCCTGGGATGAGGTGGTGGGCATAAAGTCCTCCGCTACTCGACCAGCGAGTTGTATAGAAGATTGTTCTGGTTCCGAAGTCTAGTGAGCGTAATCACTATGGGGTAGTCCTACACGTCGGCTTCGCTGTCTGAAGCTTTATCGCCAGCGCAGCCGCGGACAACTGCTTCGGACTGGTCGGCGAGCGGTCCCCCTGAATTGAGGTGACCAAGACAGAGTGAGCAGCGACATACGCGGTGTCGAATTCTGCTGTGTCACAATGGTCTCCATGGTCCCCGGCACT
Source organism: Brevibacterium renqingii (assembly GCF_017808095.1). Taxonomy (NCBI): domain Bacteria; kingdom Bacillati; phylum Actinomycetota; class Actinomycetes; order Micrococcales; family Brevibacteriaceae; genus Brevibacterium; species Brevibacterium renqingii. The sequence goes on from NZ_JADBHG010000001.1 coordinate 633,519, forward strand.
GTGCACAAACTGTCCGAGCATGATCGGTTGATCCTCGACTTCGAGAAGACTGCGTCTACTTCGGCGGGGCGACACGAGTTGTGCCAGCGAATCGAACTTCCAGCAGAGAGGTACGCCATCGTGCTCGAGGGGATCGTGGATACGGACGCCGCATACGGTTACGCCCCGGACGTTGTGGAGCGGGTGAGGCGGTTGCGGGCGGAACGGTTCGCATTCGAACGCCGGCAAGGCCGATGGAAGAATCACAGCAACTTCCCCCTATAGCCCGAAATGCCGCCATCAGATCAGCGCGGCTTCTCACCCGTCTTCATCATCAACCTCTACAACGATGGATTGATCGGCAACATCGCCCACATCTGCTTCGCGAATTGCGCCCATGCGAGGCTCAGTGTCTTCGTTACCGTCATCGTCGATATGCGCTGCAACGTCGATGAGCTGTTCGCTCCAGTCCGGCTCAGGAACCTCGACGCCGGGCTGCGCTTCATTCGTCATCATTGCATCCTCCTCAATTCGTACCGAAGCGAGGTGTTCTCATCCTGCAGATCGAGAATGATTCCGATGCTAGCGAGATTCGCGCCAACGTCAACCAGTTCGCGCACACGCCGCAGACGAGCAATATCCGCGCGACTGAACCGCCGCGTCCCACCCTCACTCCGAGCAGGAGTCACCAGCCCACGAGCCTCGTATTGCCGCAACGACTGCACCCCGACACCGGTCAACTCCGCAACACGCGAAATCGAGAATAAGCGCCCACCAGACTCTGAAATCGCCATCTCCCCTTCTCTCAAAATTTCTCCTGACTGAGTGTTGACATTCTTATTCGGATCGACTAAATAATATGTCCATCAGATGATGTAGATCATATCATCTGCACGAATCCACTATCCAGCAAAGGAGGTTTCACCAATGATCATGATGCGCACTGACCCATTCCGCGAAGTCGAACGCCTGAGCAGAGAAATCTTCGGAGCCACCGGCACAACTGCCCGCCCTGTGATGATGCCCATGGACGCCTGGCGCGACGGCGATACTTTCCGCGTCGAACTCGACCTGCCAGGAATCGATCCTGACGACATCGACCTCGACGTCGAGAACAACGTCGTCACCGTCAAAGCTGAACGGCCCGCCCCCGACCACGGGGAGTCTTCAGTCGCGGCAGAGCGACCCCGCGGGACCTTCAGCCGACAACTCGTCCTCGGCGACAACCTCGACACCAGCAACATCACGGCGAACTACGACGCCGGTGTGCTCACACTCAGCATCCCGGTAGCGGAATCAGCGAAACCCCGCAAGATCGCCATCAACTCAGGCTCTGCTGAACCGGCAGCCATCAGCGCCTAACCACAACTGGTGGTGTGTTCCCATGCAGACGTGTGCACCAGACGTCCAGCTGGGTATCGATGCTGCGTTCTGGGCGATCGTTTTCAGCGACCGCGAACTGCGGGACCTCGACACGAGTCACCACACAGGTGATGGACCGCAGGCCGTGAGTCACTGCAGGTGCCGGGTCGTCAGGCACTCCGAATCGTGGCAGCTGTTCCGGTCGCCCGGCCTCTCAGCAACCCAGGTCATCGCCCACCGAATCCTCGCTTGTCAGCGCTCTCCTCCCCGGCTCAAAGGCGCTGACTTCATCGTTGAAAGGAGGTGAGACGTTTCCACACCCAGGTTGAGCTATGCAGCCGTGTGGTCGCGCCCGCAAGTCTTTCTACCAGTGTGCTCGACGCAAGATGCGCGGCAGTGACGTCACAATGACGATGAAATGATGCGGGCCCGCCCACGGCTTCCCCTTCTGGCCCCGGGGCATCCCCCGGGGCCAGACCATGTTCGGTTGAGATGAGAGATGAGGAGAACATGTTCGTCAGCTTCTTGGAGAAACTGTTGATTGTCTGGCCCTGGCACGCTCGAGCACTCGCTCGCGCACTTATCGGCAAGACTGCCACAGTCCGCCAACGCCCATGACTGAGCGATCATCGCATGTGAATGCTTCCTAGCGCTCGTCATGAGTTGCAGTCCTGAAGGTGAGGTCGTATCGCACGCCAGGGGCAGGCACTACGAGGAACAACAGAATGCTATGACTGACATATCGAAGTCGAATGCGAAGATGCAGCCAGCGACTGGCGACTCCTTTCGCCTCAGCGAAGAGGCGAATCTTCCCGTTCGTCGCTGAGGGGAACGACCTGCCGGCGGCCACCGCGTACAGCGAGGATCTCTGCGAGGATCGACACAGCCACCTCGGCGGGGGTGAACGTCTCCAGATGGAGACCGATCGGCGAATGCAACCGTGCCAGTGCTGGGCTCGCCACTCCCGCTTCGCGCAGCGCGGCGCGGCGGTCGCGGTCGCTGCGCCGCGAGCCCATCGCCCCGACATAGGCCACGTCGAGGTCGAGTGCGACGGCCAGGGTGGGGATGTCGACCTTCGGGTCGTGGCTGAGGACGCAGATCATGCTCCGGGTGTCGAACTCACCGGTGGCGGCCGCTTCATTAAGGAATCGGTGCGGCCAGGCCCGGACCACCTCGGCGCCGGGAACCGATATCTGGTCGGCGAAGGACGGACGGGGGTCGCACACGGTAATGCGCAGTCCCAAGGGTCTGGCCGCTTCGACGAGGGCGAGACTGAAGGCGTTGGCTCCGACGACCAGCAGATGGGCCGGCTCGATGCGGGTCTCGACAAAGAGCTCGATCGGCTCGCTGCCGCCCTCCGGGGGCGCAAGGCGGATGCTGCCGGTGCGGCCGCCGCGGATAAAGGCCCCGACGCGCTGCGCGGCGGTCTCGACCACAGCTTCGGGCACCAGAGGATCGAGGCTGACAGCCAGAGCGTCGGTGCTCGGTCCGGAGACCTCGCCGCCAGCGGCACCGCAGACGGCTGCCGCTGGGGCATGGGCGTCGTCGGACGGCAGCCGCAGCATCACGGCGACCGGCTCGCTCTCCGCTCGCAGCCCGGAGCAGCCAGCGCGGAAGGGCTGGATGAGCACGTCGATACGACCACCGCACATGAGCCCGACGGCAAAGGCATCCTCGTCGCTGTAGCCGAAACCCTGCACCGAGGCGTCGCCGGTGGCGAGGGCGTCCTGACACGCCTCGAGCACGGCTCCTTCGACGCATCCGCCGGTGAGGGAGCCGACGATTCGGCCCGCGGCATCGACGAGCATCGAGGTGCCTGCCGGGAGCGGCACTGACCCTTCGGTTTCGATGATCGTCGCAACGGCGACGTCCTGCGGCTCCTCCGAGTCGAAGAGCCGTGACACGGCGATGGGAAGGATATCGAGCATGGGCCGAGACTATACCGTCAGGAACGTCACCGACAGACCCTTGACGCGAACGGAGTCTTCGGGCAGTTCGCAGATCAGACAGACACGATGGGTGCCGTCGGCTTCGTGTCCTCTCTGCGGGCAGGCCATCTCTTTCAGGCCGCCCTGAAAATGATCGCGATGGCAACGCGCATGAGGACAGGTGCCAAGAGTGCGGTAAGCCCGATTCACAGCCAGGGGCGCATCGGCACCAGAGCCCGCTCGGCGAGCTTCGTCAGCCGATGCCGGTTGAGCCATCCTGATCCGAGCTCGACGCAGTGCGTGGAGTCGCTTTCGAACACCTTCTCCATCTCACCGGCGAACGAGCGGTCGATGACCTCGACGTTGGTCTCATAGTTATAGGACAGCGACAGGCGGTCGATGTTCGCCGTGCCCACGGTCGACCATTCGCCGTCGACCGTGGCGACCTTCGAATGGATCATGCTCGCGGTGTAGAGCAGGACCGTGACCTTCGAGTTGATCATCTGTTCGAAGAAGCCGCGGGAGAGCCAGTCGCCGAGGATGTGGTTCGACTCCTGGGGCACCATGACCTGCACGTCCACGCCGCGCTCGGCAGCTTCGATGAGGGAGCGCAGCAGCTGCTGGTCGGGGATGAAGTAGGGAGTCGTCAGCCAGATCCGCTTCCGCGCCCGCGCGAAGGCGTTGAGATACATATTGCGGATCGGATAGACGAGGTGGATCGGCAGATTCGCCGAGACCCGCAGCTGCGATTCCCAGGCCGCGGGCGGGACCCAGGAGATCTGCTCGTCCGAGTCGTGGAACTCGTTCCACACCTGGGCGATGGTCTGTCGCAGCCCCCAGGCGCCGGGTCCGACCGAGCGCAGATGGGTGTCACGCCAGTGACTGGCGTAGAGGGAGCCGATGTTGAATCCGCCGACGAAGGCCACGTCATCGTCGATGACGAGGATCTTCGAATGGTTGAACCCGGAATGGCGCAGCGGCCCTCTCCAGAATCTGCGTGCGATGGTCGGCAAGCGCAGCACGTGGATCCGCTCGGAGAGCTGATGGTAGAAGGAGATGGGGGTGGCCAGATTGGCAAAGCCGTCGTAGATGAGGTGGATCTCCACGCCGCGGGCGGATGCCGCGTTGAAGGCGTCGATGAATCGCTGCCCCATCTCGTCGTTCTTCCAGATGAACGTCTCCATGAGGATCGACTCCTGCGCGGATCCGATCGCTTCGAGCATGTCCTCATAGAGGGTGGCGCCGTCGGTGTAGATATTGAGCTCTGATTGCTCGACCTTCGAGCTGAAGGTGCCCGGACGCGGAGCTGCCCGCGACTTCCGCCCCCTCTGCTGGACCAGATCGATGGCCATCGAGGCGGCGATCGTCGCGGGCACTGCGCCGACGAGGCCGGCGGCCGCCCACGGCGCGATTCTGCCCAGGCGGCCGAAGCGGCGGAGGGCTGAGATTCTCAGAGCAGACATTCCCTCACTCTATCCGTCCCAGCCCGTCCGCCTTCATCAGGTGAAGATGCTCACTCCACCGGGGCCGACGAGGCAGCCGACGACGATGAGCACGATGCCCCAGAGGAGTTGCTTGCGGAAGATGGCGAAGATCCCTGAGATGACGAGGATCGCTGCGATGATCCAGAGAATGGCAGCCATGGTGTCTCCTTTGTTCGGTGTTTCAGTGGTTGTCAGAACTGTGGTCCGGTCCTCATGGGAACCTGATCAGTCGACGGTGACTTTCTTGGATTCGACGTTGACGGTGACCTCGGTCTCCGTTCCCTTGTCGTCGAAGTCGAACTGGTACTCGCGCTGGCCGTCGTCGTATTCGAGCTTCCAGCCGGACAGGCGTCCCTCTCCCTTCTTCTTCGCGAGGTCGTACGCCTCGTCGTAGCTCATCGGGGAATTCAGGTCGATCGCCTTCTCCTTGTCATCGCTGTCCTCGGACTCATCGCGGATGACCTTGCCGGTTGCGGCGTCGATGACGACCTTGTGGTCGGTGCTGCCGTCCTTGATCTTGACGTCGTACTCCCACTTGCCGTCCTCGCTGTCGTAGTCGAGTTCGATGGCGTGGAGGGTGCCGTCCTTCGCCTTGACCTTGTCCTGTCCGATCTTCACGGCATCGGCCGCCGTCGTCTTCGGCATGGTCTTGCTCAGGTCCGCGTCCTCGGGAAGCTTCGCTTCGGAGTCCTCGGAGGACTCGGAGGAGGCTGAGGGCTCGGACGACCCAGAGCCCTGGGATTCGCTCGGCGCAGATTCCTCTCCAGCCTGCGATTCCGCGGGCGACTGGGTCTCCGATCCCTCTTCCGTATCGGTGCAGCCTGTCAGCACGAGCCCGAGACCGAGCGCGCTGCCTACTGCAATCTTCGTCATTCGGTTCGTCTTCATTTCGCCAACCTAACACCGAAGCGCAGCCTTGGGAGGGGGTCGACGGTGACTCAGCTGATGGGACCGGGAGCCGCCGCCGAATGTTCCCGGTTCACACTCGCACATCCTCGGCGTCGATATCGGAGCGCAGTCCCCGCCACACCGGGTGACGCAGGCGCCCGGCCTCGGTGAGGCCCGAGGAGCGGACTTCGCCGACGAGGCTGGGGCGCACCCAGTGCGCATCACGGGCTTCGGCGGAGGGCACCTTGAGCGGCGCGGTCTTGCGCGACAGGCGGTCGAGCTGGGAGCGCAGGCTGCGCAGCGCTTCGTCGTCGAAGCCGGTGCCGACCCGTCCCATGTAGACGAGCCCGTCGTCGTCATGGGCGGCCAGCAGCAGGGAGGCGAAGCTGCCGGCGCGTTCACCGCTTCCGGTCCGCCAGCCGACGATGATGACATCGCGGGTCGAGGAGTGCTTGAGCTTCTCCCACGTGCGTGTGCGCTTGCCCGGCAGGTAGATGCTGTCGGTGCGCTTCGCCATCACTCCTTCGAGCTGGAGCTCATGGCTGGATTCGAACGCGGCATCGACGCTTCCTTCGAAGGCTTCGGGCACATAGATGTGCTCGCCTTCGGTGACGAGCTCGAACAGGCGTTCGCGGCGTTCGGTGTAGGGGCTGTGCAGGAGCGACGAGCCGTCGGCATGGAGGACGTCGAAGACCATGAGATACACGGGAGTGCGCTGACGCTCTCGTTCGACGTCGCGCTCATGGGTGAGCCCCATCCTGCGTTGGAGTCGACCGAAGTCCGGTCTGCTCCCCCGCCCCAGCGCGACGATCTCCCCGTCGAGCACGCAGTCAGCGTCGACGCAGTCGGCGAGTTCGGCCAGTTCGGGGTAGGTGGCGGTCATATCGTGGCCGTTGCGGCTGGTCAGCGCGACTTTTCCTGGGCTCTCCCCATCGGCGGCCTGCACAGCCGCCAGCGCGCGGATGCCGTCCCACTTCATCTCGAACGCCCACTCCTCGGCCTCCCGACGGACCGAGGAGATGTCGCCGATGCTCGCGAGCATCGGCGACAGATCCGTGGGCAGGGCCTCCCGCTTCTTCGATTCTCCGTCGGCGTCGGCTTCGCGTTCGGGCTTGCCCTTGCGGGGCTGCTTCTTCGCCTCGGTCCCCGATGCCTGCTTCGTCTTCTTCGTCTTCGCGGACTTCGGGGGATCCTCCATGAGGTGGATCATCCAGTTCTTCTCGGGCTCCTTGTTCGGCCCGTGTCCACCGGTGTTGAACAGCGCGAATCGGCGCACCCCGCCGAGGCCGCCGTCCTCGCGTCCGTGGAGGACGGCGATGATCTCCTTGCCCTCTCGCCACTTCTCGAGTTCGAAGGTTCCGGAGTCCCAGATCTCGACCTCACCGGCTCCGTACTCCCCCTTCGGGATCGTGCCTTCGAAGCTGCCGTATTCCAGCGGGTGGTCCTCGGTCTGGACGGCCAGGTGGTTCTTGCCCGGATCGGTCGGCGGCCCCTTCGGCAGGGCCCAGGAGACCAGCACACCATCGTGTTCGAGCCGGAAGTCCCAATGCAGCCGTCTGGCGTGGTGCTCCTGGATGACGAAGGACAGCTCGTCCCCGCTCGTTCCCTGCTGGGCCGGCACCGGTTCGCTCGTGCGTTTCGGGTCCCGTTTGGATCGGTAGACCTCCAGTCGGTCGCGCACGACCTCCTGCGATTCCTCGGACACCGGCGCCGAGGCGGTTCCTCCGGTCGCCTCGGCGAGGGGTTCGAGGAGGTCCCCGTCATCGTCGACGCGGTCGAGGACCTCCTCGAAGCGCAGATGGTCGACGGAGGCAGGGTCATCGAATTCGTCCCAGCTGCGCGGGGCCGCCACCGTTGGGGTGAAGCGTCCGCGCAGGGAATACGGAGCCACCGTGGTCTTGGCCGCAGAGTTCTGGGACCAGTCGATGAGCACCTTGTTCTCCCGCAGAGTCTTCTTCATCGCCGAGACGATGAGGTCCTTGTGGTCCGATTCGAGGCTGCGAGCGAGCTCATGGGCGACATCGGAGATCTGCTGCGAACTCGTCGAACCATCGAGTGGGGCGTAGAGGTGGATGCCCTTGGATCCGCTGGTCACCGGATACACTTCGAGCTTCATGCCCTCGAGCAGCTCACGCACCAGCTGAGCCACTTCGATGCAGTCGGCCAGCTCACGGCCCGGGCCGGGGTCGAGATCGAAGACCATCCGATCCGGATACCTGCTCTCGGAGTCGATGGTGCCGGGATCCTTCGCCCCCGGGGCCACGCTCCACTGCGGAACGTGGATCTCGAGGGAAGCCATCTGCATGAGATAGGTCAGCGTCGCCAGATCGTTGACCAGCGGATAGCGCTTCGATCCCGAGGAATGCTTGATCGAGCGTGAGGGGATCCATGACGGCGCGGAGTCGGGAAGGTTCTTCTCGAAGAACACCTGCCCCGGGTCATCGGGAGTGCCGACACCGTCGACCCAGCGTTTGCGCGTTGCGATCCGGTTCCGGGCATGCCGGATGAGTTGCGGCGCGATCCTGGCACAGTAGTCGAGGATCTCACCTTTGGTTGTGCCGGTCTCGGGATAGAACACCTTGTCGAGATTGCTCAGCGTCAGCCGGTGGCCGTCTACAGTGACCTTCTGCTCGTGGCGCGCCACGGGCACCTCCTCCTGTGCGCGATGCGCACGGTCCCTCTGCCCACAGTGTCTGCTTTCACCGTACTCGGCAATGACTGCGCGCAACAGGGGTGATGGGAGCGCCCGGGCGGGCCGTATTCTCAACCCGCCCGGACTTCGTCATGGTGGGATCCCGGGCTTCCACCTGACGCCGTCTCCCACCGTCACGCATCAATGGTCCTCGTGTCATATTCAGCGCTGAATAGCCCTCGCAATGCGGCTTACTCCTGCGTAGACTGTCCTGAACACCGTCAGAGGGAGACGAACGTCGCTCGGCGAGGAGGCATGATGTCGGACTGCGCACAGGACGGATCACCCCCACAGACCGTACCGATTGTGCGCACGAAGTTCTCCTCCGCCGACGAAGCCGAGATCACCGACTTCATCCGGCACATGTACGCCGACAGCCGTCTGGACTTCGGCTCCACCCGCGATCAGGCGCGTTTCTCAGCGCTGACTCACGACACCGCTGTCATCGGAGCGGACCGGATCCGCACGTCGATCGACTACCGCGGTTCCTCGGCCCAGGGGTTCGACGACTACCTGTTCTTCACGGTGAATCAGGGCCGGGCCGAGGTGCGCAGTCGGGACACAGGCTCCTCCGGCGATGTCTCGTTCTATCCCCGAGGAGTGCCGATCGGCTTCGAAACGAGCCACTTCGATGCGACAGTGCTGCGGCTGCCCGGCGCTCGCATCGAGCAAGTCGCCGAGAGCATCACGGGTCTGCCGGCCGACCAGCTCCGGTTCCATGACGTCAATCCCGTCTCAGCTTCGATGAAGCGCTATTGGAAGTCTCTGATGAACTTCGTCGCCTCCACGCTCATGCAGCCGGACTCGCCTCTGAACTCGCCCCTGCTCGCCGAGGACATGGCGCGCACCGTCGCCACCGCGGCATTCCACACCTTCCCGAACACGGCGATGACGCGCCAGTACATCCAGGGGCCGGGTGCCATCGGTTCGGCCACTATCCGGCGGGCCGCAGCCTATATCGAGACATATGCGCATCTGCCGCTGCAGCTGCACGAGATCGCGGCGGCCGCCGGCACCAGCGACCGTGCTCTCCAGGACGGTTTCCGGCGGCACCTCGATTCGACGCCTTTCGCCTATCTGCGACGGGTTCGGCTCGAACGCGCCCGACAGGAGCTGCAGCTTGCGGATCCCACCCGCGGCGACACCGTCTCCGCGGTCGCGAGACGGTGGGGCTTCGCCAACGCCGGCCGCTTCGCCCGCACCTACCGTGCCGCCTATGGGGTGAATCCTGCTCATACCCTGCGGGGCTAGACTTGATCACAGGTTCCCTGTTCGAACATTCCGACTCGACCGTGCGCATCAGTTCCGGAGGAGAGTTCCCATGCCCCGCCCCCACCTCTGCGCCGAGACCGTTGCCTCCTCTCCCGGGGTCGAGGGGCTCAGCAGCAGCGCCCGTCGCATCGCCTCGGCGGGGGCTCAGCACCACAAGCCTCCCGGTCGCCTGCTCACGGCCCTCGTCGACAAGGCAGTCGCCTTCGTCGAGGGAGCGGAGTTCGCCTCGCTCAGCGTCATCACGAAGCGGCGGATGATCGAATCGGTCGCCCCGACCGGTCCTCTGCCGCTGCTCATGGACTGGATGCAGGTTCGGCTCGGAGAAGGACCGAGCCTGGATGCGGTCCATGAGCAGCGGCTCGTGCGGGTCCCGGATCTCAGCGTCGAGGTCCGGTGGCCGGAATTCACCCGCCAGGCGCGACTGGCCGGAGTCGGCAGCATGCTCGTGATCGAACTCTTCGCCGACGACGACGTACTCGGCGCGCTCAGCCTCTACTCCTCGCAGACGAACGCGTTCACCGCCCGTTCGGAGCGCGTCGGTCTCGACATCAGAACTCAGGCGGAGTCCGACTGCTCCGAGGAGCGCACGAAGGACCAGCTCAAGGACGCGCTCCTGAGCCGAGACACGATCGGTCAGGCCAAAGGCATCCTCATGGAGCGCTTCAAGCTCACCGATGAGGAGGCCTTCCTGCTTCTGACGAAGTCGAGCTCGCTGACGAACCGCAAGCTCCGCGACATCGCGAACGACCTCACCCGCACCGGCGCCCTTCCGGGAATGAAGGAGGCACCGCTCATCCCTGACGAGCGAGGACCCGTCCGTTCTCGACCTTGACATCCCAGGTCGGCTGGTCGACCGAAGCGGGTCCGCGGACCACCGAGCCGTCGGTCAGGGAGAAGGTGCTTCTGTGCCAGGGACAGCGGACACAGTGGTCCTCGATCTCGCCCTCGTCGAGCGGTCCGCCCGCATGAGTGCAGGTGGCCGAGAGGACGCAGATCGCTCCATCGTCCTTGACGACCATCACGGCCACACCGTCCGCGTCTGCTCGCAGCGCAGTGTCCTCCTTGACGTCGTCGACTGCGGCGATGTCGCACCACTGCTCATCCGGGCTCTCGAACGCCGTGTGGTTGACGCCGACTCCCTGGACATAGGACAGGTGCCCTCCGAGGTAGCCGCCGACTCCGACCGAGGAGAGTCCGGCGAAGGACAGGAGGACGCCCGTCTTCCGATGCCCCTTGCCCCTGGCGGCCCAGGAGGCCAGTTGGAGGGTGAGACCGATCGAATTCGCCGCCGCGTGGACGAGGCCGACCCGCTGCGGAGGGCCGTGCTCCTCACTCCAATCGGAGGCTCCGGACAGCGCGGTCGGCACGGCCGCGAGCGCGCCTAGCCCGACAAGCCTCTTCGCAGCGGCGGCGCTGTCCTGCCCGCCGGTGAGGTCGAGCGCGGTGGCCATCGACCAGGCCCCGATGGGAATGTCGGTGAGCATCGGGTGCAGCTGATGGCCCAGCCATGAGCCCGACAGTGCGTTCTTCACCAGCCTCGGTTCGGTGAGGCTGCGCACGCCCTTGGCCAGCGGTTCGGAGAACTGGTCGAGGGCGCGCCCCGATTCGATCATCTCCATGATCGCGTTGAGAACCTTCATCGCCGTTTCCTCTCCGTCGTGTTCGCAGCATGGTGGTCGAGCGCCTCGTTCGCAGCCTCCGGACCCGCGCTTCCCGCTTGGTAGTCACGCAGGGGGACGGATTCCGAATCGAAGGAGTCGAGGATCTCCTCGACGATGCGCCAGCCCTCCTCGGCGGCGTCTCCGCGCACGCTGAAGGTCGGGTCTCCGTCGAGGATGCCCCGCAGCACTCCCCCATAGGGTTCGAGACCCGGCTCCTCCACTTCGGCGGTCGCCGTCTTCGTCGTCAGACCTCGCTGATCGGAGGGCCCGCCGAGGTTGACGTCGAGTCCGAATCGCTCATCGTCGAGGCTGATGCGCAGAACATTGGCCGCCAGCGCGTCCTGTCCGCCGAAACGGCTGTAGGAGTGGGGCGGGCGGCGGAACGTCACCGCGATCTCCTGCCGCGGGTGGCCGATCCCCTTTCCCGAACGCAGGGTGACCGGCACGCCGCTCCACCGCCATGTGTCGACTTCGACGGTCACCTGCGCGAAGGTCTCCGTTGCGTTGTCGGGATCGACGCCGTCCTCGTCCGTGTAGTCAGGGAGGCTGCGACCGTCGATGTCACCGGCCGTATAGCGTCCGCGGACGATCGCCGTGGCCGGGTCGTCGTTCCAGAGCTTCGTCGACCGCAGCACATGTGCCGTCAGCGCCGGCAGTTCGACGTGGTCGAAGGTCGATGGCGGATCCATCATCACCAGCCCCATCACCTGGAGCAGATGGGATTGGATCATGTCCCGGAACGCCCCCGCCCGGTCGTAGTAGGCCGCGCGCCCTTCCAGACCCAGGCTCTCATCGAAGACGATCTCGATGGATTCGACGTTGTCACGGTTGAGCAGCGGTTCGACGACCTGGTTGGCGAAGCGCAGTCCCATGAAGTCGAGGACGGCCGGCAGATTGAGGAAGTGGTCGACCCGGAAGGTCTGCTCCTCGGGCACGAGGCGTCCGACGGCGGCGTTGAGCTCCTTGGCGGAGGCGAGATCGTAGCCGATCGGCTTCTCCAGAGCCAGCAGCAGATCCTCGGGCAGGTCGACATCGGCCATCGCTTTCAGAGCCTTCATCGTGATCTGCGGAGGCAGGGCGAAGTACAGACAGGCCGGAGTGTCGATCTGCGAGAGCAGATCTGCCAGGGCATCTCCGTCGGTGACGTCGCACTGGACGTAGCTGGAGTTCTCACGGGCGTAATCGACTGCCGGACCGCTCGCTTCGACCGAGTCGAAGGCATCGGCGACGATCTGCCGGAAGTCGACATCGGATGTCTGTGAGGAGCCGATGACGGAGATGCGTCTGTCGGGCGAAGCCGTCAGCAGCGATCCGAGGCCGGGCAGCAGGAGCCGAGAGGCGAGGTCACCCGAGGCTCCCAGGACTACGAGATTCTTCATGGCATCCATGTCCGGGACACTACGCCCGAATCTCCGTTTCGGGGACCCCCCTTAAATTCCTCTCCGATATCTGTTTCACTGACGAGATGGGTACTGATCGTCGCAATTCCAATCGGACGCCGCTCGAGGACTACGCACTGCTCTCGGACATGCGCACTGGTGCGCTCCTGTCCCGCGAGGGCAGCATCGATTGGCTGTGCTGCCCTCGGTTCGACTCCCCCTCGGTCTTCTCGGCCCTGCTCGGGGACGCTGACGACGGCCGCTGGCTGCTGACGGCCCGGAACGGGAAAGTCGTCGACCGCAGCTACCGGGATCGCAGCTTCATCGTCGAGACCATCTGGGAGACCGGCTCCGGCAAGGTACGGATCACCGACCTCCTCCCCTCGCAACTGGATACCCAGGTGATGGAGCGCGACGAGCGCACCCGCGTGATCAGACGCGCCGAATGCATCGATGGCACCGTGACCATCGAGCACGACCTGCGCATCGTCTTCGACTACGGCCGGACCACACCGTGGACGAGGAAGGTCGGGGCCGAGAGAACCGGAGAGTCGGGACTGCTGTCGATCGCCGGTCCCGATGCGCTCTTCCTCACCGGTCCTCACCTCGACCCGGACAGCGATGCCCAGAGACGCCGTGACCGTGAACAGACGAACGGCACGCGGACCACAGGACAGAGCCGTCCCGACGATACGCAGGGCGCGATCTCCTCGGCGCTGGTCGGCGAGTTCGAGATGAGCGAGGGCGACCGTCTCGAATGGATGCTCACCTGGCACCGGTCACATCTCGACGCCCCGGAACCGATCGACACGGAGAAAGCCGTCGAGGACACGCTCGACGACTGGCAGGAGTGGGCATCCCATGTCAAGGTCCGCAACCGCCAGGAAGCACTCGTCCTCCGTTCGCTCCTCGTCCTGCGAGCGCTGACGAACGGAGCCACCGGCGGCATCGTCGCCGCACCCACGACTTCGCTGCCCGAGGACTTCGGCGGCCAGCGCAACTGGGACTACCGCTTCACGTGGTTGCGCGATGCTTCGCTGACGATCGGCACCCTCGTCGATCACGACTTCACCGACGGTGCCTTGCACTGGCGGAACTGGCTGCTGCGAGCAGTGGCCGGGGACCCCGATGATGTGCAGATCATGTACGGCATCGACGGCGAGCGCAACCTCGACGAGCAGGAGCTTCCGCACCTGAGCGGCTACGAGAACTCGCGGCCGGTGAGAGTCGGAAACGGAGCCTACTCCCAATACCAGTCGGATGTCGTCGGCGAGGTGATGCTCTCCCTGGCCTCCCTGCGCGATGCGGGGGTGGAGGAGGACGAGTTCTCCTGGGGGCTGCAGAAGAATCTGCTCAGCTTCGTCGAACGCAACTTCGACCGCAAGGGCCACGGGATCTGGGAGATGCGCGGCTCGGCCCAATACTTCACCCACGGCAGGGCGATGATGTACGCCGCCTTCGACCAGGGTGTCCGAGCCGTCGAGGAGCACGGGCTGAAAGGGCCGGTGGGCCGATGGAGGTCACTGCGTGACCGCCTGTACGAGGAGATCATGGAGCACGGCTTCGACGAGGAGCTCGATTCATTCACTCAGACCTACTCCAACGACGAGGTCGACGCCTCCCTTCTGCAGCTGCCGACGACCGGACTCGTCGCTGCCGACGATCCGCGCATGCTCGGCACGGTGAAGAAGATCGAGGAGGACCTCCTCGACGAACAGAACATGGTCCGCCGCTATCGGACCGAGGCCGGGCTCGACGGACTGCCCGGCAATGAGTATTCGTTCCTCATGTGCTCCTTCTGGCTCGTCGAGCAGTACGCGAAGAGCGGCCGAGCCGAAGAGGGTGAGAAGCTCATGGACTCGCTGTGCGGATACGCAACGGATCTGGGCCTGTTCGCCGAGGAGTACGACTCGGAGTCCGGTCGCCTGGCCGGGAACTACCCGCAGGCATTCAGCCACCTCGGCTTCATCCGAGCTCTCGACGCCCTCGAGGACAATCTTCCCGAGTCCGGCGCCTGAGCCGAAGGACTTCAGGTCCCTTCGTCGTTGCGGTCGTCGTGCTGCTGCCGGCGTTCGTTTTCTCGCTTGCTGTACGTTGCTCGCCGGATCTCATCGTCGCTGTCGAAGTTGGAGCCGAGGGCCCCGGCCAGGGTGCCCAGACAAGCCGCCAGCCACGCAAGCTTCGGATAATTGCCGAAGCTCGCGGGGTGCATGAGTTCGGTTGCGAGCAGGCCGGTGTCGACGACGACCAATCCGAGTGCGAACAGGAAGGCGAACAGGACCAGGAACATCAGGGCCACACTGGTGCCCACCATGATGATCGTGGTCGTGTTGTCCAATCCGCCCTGCCACGCATACACCGCGTCGCGTCGCTTGGTCCACAGGTGATTGCGGAAGATCAGCCAGAAGGTCAGCGCCGCGATGACGAGGAGACCGATCAGGAGGAGACGCGCCGGATTCAGGGAATCGGCCAATGTCCAGATCGAACTGTAGAAGACACCGAACGTGCCCACGGCCGCTGCCGCGGCAACGGAGGTGGTCAGCGCGGGAAGCATCCGCCCGGGCCGATTGCTGCGCACCATTCCCGTCAGCAGCCGCAGCCGGTTGGACCATCCGGGCAGCACGATGTACGCGGTGTCGTCTCGGCCCGTTCCTGTGTCCCCGCGCGCGCTCCTGAGCTTCGCAATCGTTCGGACGGAGTCCTCCAACGAGTTCTGCCCGGTCCCTTTCTGCGTCGCGGAGATGAGCGCCACCACCAGATTCCGTGTCTGTGCCACAAGACGATGGGCACCCAAGGCCGGCACTGAGACCAGCAGTGCCCGATTGACGGTGCTGACTTCGCACAGCAGCGGCTCCATGTCATGGTGGCGGGGCAGCTCGGTCAGGTACACGATGTAGTCCCACTCATACTGACTTCTCAGGTCTTCGGCCTTGTGCATGAAGGGGATGTCACCCTCAGGGGTGAGTGAGAACGATTCCTTGCTGACCTCGACGTTCCACTCGGTGTCCTCGATCTGATCGGTCAGTTCTCGTTCCAGAGACCCCGCAACCGACTGAGCGATCTTCTGCGGCACACCGGAATCGGCCATCAGCCCGACGACCTTCGCTTCTGATCCCATTCTTTCATCCTGAATCAAGGGAGACCTATCGTCTACCCCCTGCAGTGCCCTGGCTGCTGAGGAGTCGGCTGGTCCGTTTCCTCCTCCTCGCCGCATGCCGAGGGGGCTAGCCAGTGGTCGAAACCTGCGTTTCAATTGTGGAATGAGAGCTATTTGGACTGGATCCATCGCGTTCGGCCTGGTGAATGTGCCGGTGAAGCTGTATTCGGCCACTGAGAACCACGACGTGTCCATGCACCAGGTCCACGCGAAGGACGGCGGACGGATTCGCAATCAGCATCGCTGTGAGGAATGCGGCAAGACCGTCGACTACGGCGACATCGACAAGGCCTATGACGACGGGGAGCACCGCGTGATCCTCACGCACGAGGACTTCGAATCGCTTCCCGCGGAGGACAACGACGACATCGACGTCCTCCAGTTCGTGCCCAGCGATGAGATCGATCCGATCATGCTCGAGAAGTCCTACTTCCTCGAACCGACGTCGAAGACGCCGAAGGCCTATCTTCTCCTGCGCCAGACGCTCGAGGACACGGAGCGCACGGCCATCGTGAAGATCACCCTGCGCACGCGCACGCGCCTGGCCATTCTGCGAGTGTGCGGGAAGGTGCTCATGATTCAGACGCTGCGCTGGGCCGATGAGATCCGCGAGGTCGACTTCAAAGGCGTGAACTCGCAGGCGAAGATCTCGGACAAGGAGCTCGAGATGTCGTCGAAGCTCGTCGAATCCTACTCCGAGGATTTCACCCCCGAGGAGTTCAGCGACGACTACCAGGTGGAGCTGCGCAGACTCATCGACGCCAAGATCGAATCCGGCGAGAGCTTCGATGTCGAGAAGACCTTCGGCGAGGAGGAGTCCGAGGAGGATTCCGGCGGCGACGTCATCGACCTCATGGAGGCCCTGCGCAAGTCCGTGGACAGTTCCCGATCCTCGAAGAAGGGGACGAAGAAGTCCGGCGCCAAGAAGACCAGTGCCAAGAAGACGGACACGAAGAAGTCAGGCACGAAGAAGTCGGAGGACGAGAAGACGGGAGCGAAGAAGAAACGCACCGGATGAGGTCCGAGGAGAGGAAGTCGCACGATGAGACAGCCCATTGACAGCACTGCCGCCCTCATCAGGGACGGCTACGCCTTCGCCGCACGCCGCAGCGAGACCTGGGGCACGGACCTGTTCACCACCCGGATCTTCCTGCAGCCGACCACCTTCATCCTCGGCGAGGAGGCCGCAGCGCTCTTCTACGACGGAGAGCACTTCACGCGGATGGGAGCGATGCCGCCGACCGTGCAGCACCTCCTCCAGGACAAGGGTTCCGTTCAGGCCCTCGACCCACCTGTCCACGGGCGCCGGAAGGAGGCGTTCCTCTCGCTCATGGGCGAGGAAGCGATGGGCCGCCTCGGCGAGATCTTCGACGAGGAATGGACTCAGACCCTCGACCGACTGCCGGGCCCGCGGCGGATCGTCCTCCACGACTTCGCTCGCCAGGTGCTCACCGGCACCGCCTGCCGCTGGGCCGGCGTCGACGTCACCGACGCCGACCTCCGCCGCCTGACTCGCGAGTTCGGCATGATGATCGACAGAGCCGGTTCGATGGGTCCGATGAACTGGTACGCCCAATGGCGCCGCCGCAGCACCGAGGACTGGGCGATCGAGCAGATCGAGAAGACCCGCCGAGGCGAGACGGAACCGGGCCCGGGCACCGCCCTGTCCGTCTTCGCCGAGCACACGGACTCCGCAGGCGAGCTCCTCTCGGCAGAGTCGGCGGCCGTCGAACTCATCAACATCCTCCGTCCCACCGTCGCCGTGGCCCGTTTCATCGTCTTCGCCGCGGTCGCCCTCACAGAGCATCCGCAGTGGCGGGAGACCTTCGCCGCCGGCGACGAATCCGACCTCGAGGCGTTCGTGCAGGAGGTGCGCCGCAGCTACCCCTTCTTCCCCGCAGTTCCGGCCAGGGTGCGCAGCCCGTTCGAATGGCGCGGGCACCGGTTCGAACCCGGCGACCGCGTCATCCTCGACCTCTACGCCACCTGCCACGACAGACGACTGTGGGAGGACCCGGCAGCGTTCGCGCCCGAACGCTTCCGCGGATTCAGCTGGGCCGAACAGCCCAACACCCTCATCGCCCAGGGGGCCGGCCGGCACGACAGCGATCATCGATGCCCGGGCGAGTGGAGCACAGTCGAACTCATGAAGAGAGCCGTGCGGCAGCTGTCCCGCACCGGTTCGGAGGTACCCACCCAGGACCTGTCGATACCGCTCAACCGCTTCCCCACTCTGCCGCGCAGCGGCTTCGTCTTCCACTACCGGGGCGCACCCGGCTCGGACATCTGAGCACCGCCGGGCGCATACTCCCGGTCCGGAACGCACCCCCTTACGCAGACCACTGACCTGGACTAGTCTGACCGCAACCGCGACACGATAAGGAGTTGATTCCACATGCCGAAGACGACGAAGTCAGGAAAGCCGAAGGAGTCCGAGCTGCCCTCGACGCTGGAGAAGTCGAGCAAGAAGGCACAGCGGACCTTCGCGAAGGCCTACGACTCGGCCATCGACGAATACGGCGATGAGAAGCGAGCCCATCAGGTGGCCTATGCGGCCCTCAAGCACAGCTATGAGAAGGTCGGCGACAAATGGGAGGAGAAGGACTCCTCCGGCCCCTCGGACAAGCAGAGCTCCGGCGGCAAGAACACGAACCGCAAGACCGCCGGCGGGGTCGATGCGAACGCTTCGAAGGACCATCTCTACGAACAGGCGAAGAAGCTCGACATCTCCGGCCGTTCGTCGATGACGAAGAAGGAGCTCGTCGATGCGCTCGAGAAGGAGAGCAAGCGGAAGACCAAGGAGAATTCCTGATCCGGCCGACGCGGGGAAACCCAAGCGGCAAGGCAAGGTCTTCCGGGGTTCGGAGCCCGAGGCTAACGTGAGGAATCCGGTCCGCCGCTGACGAACGTCACCAGTACGAAAGATTGGAGCACCATGACAGACTCAGTCACCGTACCCGACCCGCACGGTTCGGAGAGGACGCAGAGGGAGAACGCCGAGAAGGGGTTCGTCGCCCCTGAGTCGCTGACGAAGAACCTGCAGAACGTGCTCGTCGACTTCATCGCGCTCAGCCTGGTCGCCAAGCAGGCCCATTGGAACATCGTGGGCACGAACTTCCGGGACCTCCACCTCAACCTCGACGAGGTCACGACCGTCGCCCGCAATGGCAGCGACGCCCTCGCCGAGCGGATGAGAGCGCTGCACGGTTCGCCCGACGGGCGTCCCGCGGTCATCGCCGCGCAGACCGACCTCGACACCCTGCCCAGCGGTGAGATGACCACCCACGATGCGATCGACCACATCGTGCGTGCGATCGACACGACGGTCGGCAGCATGCGCGGGTGCCATGACGAAGTCGACTCCGCTGATCCGACGACGGCTGACCTGTTCCACGAGTACATCGCACAGCTCGAACAGCAGGCCTGGTTCATCAGCGCCGAGACCCGCACACCGAAATGACGTCCGGGCCAGGCGCCCTGACGGCGCCACCCAACGAGGAGGAGAAGACGATGACCGCCTGTGACACCTGCGGAAACGACTACGACCGGACATTCACCCTGACTCTGGAGAACCAGTCCTGGAACTTCGACAGCTTCGAATGCGCGATCGCGAAGGCCGCGCCCACCTGCGAGCACTGCGGTTGCCGGATCCTCGGCCACGGAGTCCGCGCGGGAGATTCGACGTTCTGCTGCTCGCACTGCGCCCGTGAGTCAGGGTTCACCGACGCCACCGATGACAAAGGACAAGGACAATGAGTGACCAGCTGACGTTCCAGGATCCCGTCAACCGCTTCCCCGACATCTCACCGCCGAAGCAGGACCAGCCCGAACCCGGTCTCGACGCAGAGCTCATTCCGGGCACGGATCGCGGTGAGGACAGCTACACCGGCACCGGCAGACTCCGCGGCCGCAAGGCCCTGATCACCGGCTCGGACTCCGGAATCGGATCCGCCGTGGCGATCGCCTTCGCCCGTGAGGGTGCCGATGTCGCTCTGGCCTACCTGCCTGCCGAGGAGGAGGATGCGCAGCACGTCTGCGAGATCATCCGCCAGGCAGGGCGGAAGGCGGTGCCGCTTCCGGGAGATCTCGCCGATCGCGACTACTGTCGTGATGTGGTGCGGCAGGCAGCCGAAGGGCTCGGAGGGCTCGATGCCGTGGTCAACAATGCCGGGCGTCAGATCGCCGTCGAGGACATCGCAGATCTGACCGACGAGCAGTGGGAGAACACCTTCATGACGAACATCCATGCGATGTTCCGGGTCTCCCAGGCAGCCCTCGAATACCTCAAACCCGGGTCGACGATCGTCAACACGACCTCGATCCAGGCGTATTCGCCCTCGGCCCATCTCATCGACTACGCCTCGACGAAGGCGGCGATCAACAACTTCACGAAGGGCCTGGCCACACAGCTCGCGCCGAAGGGCATCCGAGTGAATTCCGTGGCGCCGGGACCGATCTGGACGCCTCTGCAGGTGTCCGACGGACAGCCGAAGGACGCTCTGCCCCACTTCGGCAAGAACACACCGCTGGGGCGGGCCGGGCAGCCGACGGAACTGGCACCCGCATATGTCTTCCTCACCTCGTCGGAGTCGAGCTATGTCCTCGGCGAGACTCTCAATGTCAACGGCGGGCAACCCAGCCCCTGATCGTCCGGCTGCGGACGACCGCGGCGGTTCGAGAGCCCCGAAGGAGTGAGAAACTTGAGTTCGGACAACGACAAGCAGCCCAAGCCCAACACCGACAGGCACGGCACGGGCAATCCCAATATGGACCCGCAGCCCGCAGGGGATCCGGACCTCGAGCCGGGCGGCAGCGTGCGGCCCGGTGCCACACCGCCGGAGTCGCAGTCGGCCTCTGCGACCCCGCCGCACCCGCCTGCCAAGCGCCCGCCGAAGACGAAGTGGACGATCGTTGCGATCAGCTGCGTGCTCGCGATCATCGTCCTCTTCTTCATCGCCTACATCATCGGCATCTTCGGCTGATCCGAGCGCCGCTCGCAGAGGCCGCTCTCAGAGCGCGGATTGACCCGGCCGCTGAGAACGACAAGGGCCGGAAGATTCCATTCGGAGTCTTCCGGCCCTTCCGCTCGAGGTTCCGAGGGAGAAGAGTGTTGGTTTC
The DNA here is from genome assembly GCF_017808095.1 of Brevibacterium renqingii. Taxonomy (NCBI): domain Bacteria; kingdom Bacillati; phylum Actinomycetota; class Actinomycetes; order Micrococcales; family Brevibacteriaceae; genus Brevibacterium; species Brevibacterium renqingii. The sequence goes on from NZ_JADBHG010000001.1 coordinate 654,439, forward strand.
GCGGGAGACGATTGTCGAATTCTCGCGAAATTTCGACAATCGTCTCCCGCGAAAACCCGATGGGGCGAACAACCGTACAGCTCTCCTGGGCTTAGGCCGCACAGTCCGACTGCGGAGAGTCTCTGCTGCCGCAGCTGCCGACAGCTCGTCACTGGGACTTCGAATCCTTGTGCGGCAGGAACTCCTGCGCCTTGGTCTTGATGCCCTGCTTCATCACGCCCAGCAGGTTCGGATCGCCCTTGAGCATGGACTTCGCCGTGTCCTTGGCCTGCTGAAGCGTCGCGTGCGGAGGAATCGGCGGCATGTCCGGGTCGACATGGACATCGAGGACGGTGGGTCGGTCGGCCGACAGTGCCATGTCCCAGGCCGGACCGATCTCCTCGGGGTCCTTGACCGTGATCGCGCCGAGACCGATGCTCTTCGCGAAATCGGCATAGGAGACCTCGGGGAGCTTCTGCGATTCGAGGAACGTCGGAGCACCCTCGGTCGCACGGATCTCCCACGTGACCTGATTCAGGTCGTTGTTGTGCAGCACGCACACGACAAGGCGCGGATCCGTCCACCGCTCCCAGTACCGGGTGATCGTGATGAGCTCGGCCATCCCATTCATCTGCATGGCCCCGTCACCGACCATCGCGATGGCCGGGCGCTCGGGATGACCGAATTTCGCCCCGATCGCATACGGCACGGCCGGACCCATCGTCGCCAGCGTTCCCGACAGCGACCCGCGGACGTCGGAGGTGAACACGAGCTGACGCGCGTACCAGTCGGCGGCCGTGCCCGAATCCGCGCTGACCATCGCATCGGCCGGCAGCCGCTTCGACAGCTCCGAGAACAGGCGCAACGGGTTGATGGGATCGGACTCGACCATGGCCTCGGCCTCCATCACCTCCCACCAGTCGGTGACATTCGATTCGATCGTCTCGCGCCATTTCCGGTCGGTCTTGCGCTCGAGCAGCGGCAGGAGAGCCTGCAGGGTCGCCTTCGCATCGCCGACGAGGTTCTCCTCGTAGGGATAGCGCATGCCGACGAATCTCGCGTCGATGTCGATGTCGACGGCTCGCGCCTGATCGTATTCGGGCAGGAACTGAGAATAGGGGAAGCTCGACCCGATGGTCAGCAGCGTGTCGCAGTCCCGCATCATCTCGTAGCTGGGACGGGTCCCCAGCAGCCCGATCGAACCGGTGACATAGGGCAGGTCGTCGCCGATGACGTCCTTGCCCAGGAGCGCCTTGGCGATGCCGGCCCCGAGGGTCTCGGCGACGGCCGCGAGCTCCTCCCGCGCGCCTCGGGCGCCGGCACCGGCGAGAATCGCCACCTTCTCCCCCTCGTTGAGGATCGCCGCGGCACGCTGGACGGCCTCCTCGTCGGCGACGACCTGAGGGAGGCTGACCCCGAGCGATGAGGGCACCATCTTGAAGGCGTGCGTCGGCGGCGAGTACTCGGCCTCCTGCACATCGAGAGGAATGATGATCGCCGTGGGAGCCCGTTCGCTCAGCGCCGTGCGCATCGCCCGGTCGAGCACATTGGGCAGCTGCTCCGGGGCCATCACGGTCTGGATGTACTCCCCGGCGACATCCTTGTAGAGAGTGTGCAGATCGACTTCCTGCTGATAGGAGCCGCCCATCGCCGTCCGGTTCGTCTGACCGACGATAGCCACGACCGGCTGATGGTCGAGCTTCGCGTCGTAGAGGCCGTTGAGCAGGTGGACGGCCCCCGGTCCGGAGGTGCCCATGCAGACTCCGACCTTGCCCGTGAACTTCGCATAGCCCACCGCTTCGAAGGCGCTCATCTCCTCATGCCGCGACTGGATGAACTCCGGAGCCTCCGTGCCCTCCGACCAGGCCGAGACGATCCCGTTGATGCCGTCACCCGGGTAGGCGAACACGCGCTCGACGTCCCATTGGCGCAATCGGTGAAGCAGAAACTGCGCAACGGTCTGTTCTGACATGACTCTGTCCCTTCACTTGCGAGGTGTGAAGACGGCTCGACCGACCAGGGGAAGAAGGCGGACGAACCCCCTACGGTGCGGTCACAGTAGCAAGCCCGCTGCGGCCCCGTAACCCCTGTCGTGCCGCAGGGATGTGGGGTAGGGTGCCGGCACCTGGCGAAAACGAGAGGAGGGGAGGATCGCACTGAGCATCGAAACCCGTCTCGACGACATCCTCGCCGCGGCCCGGCAACGCTCCCGAATAAGCACACCGCAGAGCGAGCAGCTCTGGGCATCGCTGTCGCGGATGGCCGTGGGCGGGAAGATGATCCGGCCCCACCTGCTCATCGACGTCCATGAGGGCCTCGGAGGCACGGAGTCCGAGGCGGCCGTCGACGCCGCCTGCGCGATGCAGCTGCTGCACATCGGCTTGGTCATCCACGACGACGTCATCGACAACGACACCGTGCGTCGCGGGCAGATGAACATCGCCGGGCAGTTCTCCTCCGAGGCGATGCTCCTCGGAGCCGCCGATGCCGCGGCCCAGACCTGGGGAATGGCATCATCTCTGCTCGCCGGCGACCTCATGCTCACCGAAGCCCACTCCCTCCTGGCGCGTCTCGACCTCGATTCCCCGCGCAGGTTCGAGATCCTCGACATCTTCGACGACACGATCGCCGAGAGCGTCACCGGGGAGCAGTCCGATGTGTGGCTGAGCCTACAGCTCGACGAGGCCCGCGCCGAGGACGTGCTCGCGATGATCGGACAGAAGACCGCCGTCTATTCGTTCGAAGCGCCCCTGACGATCGCCGCGGTCCTCGCCGGCGGCGACGCCGGTCTGGTCGACAGGCTGCGGAGCATCGGGCGGCACATCGGCGTCGTCTACCAGCTCCGGGACGACGTCCTCGGACTCTTCGGCGATGAGCAGGAGACCGGCAAATCCGTGCTCAGCGACCTGCGTGAGGGGAAGGAGACTCTGCTCGTCAACACTGCGCGCACCCATCCCTCCTGGTCCGAGGTCGCCCATCTCTTCGGCGACCGAGGGCTCGACGCCGACGGCGGGCGCCGCCTGCAGCAGGTCATCGAGGACTCCGGGGCGAGGACATTCGTCGAATCCGTGATCGACGATCGCTGCGAGGCCATCGCCGGACTCATCGCCGAGGCGGACCTGCCGCAGGCTCTCGCCGGCAGGTTCGAGGATCTCACCTCCGCCTGCAGTGTGCGGTGCTCATGAGTCGGCACGAGCGAGGCCCCATGAGCGGCCGCCGCGCGGTGCGCGAGGACGAGGCGACCGGTCCCCCGGTCGAGCACGTGCCGCTCGGCCACGGCCCCGACATCTGGCGCGTCCGCTCCTTCGATGCCGCTCGGCAGGTGCTGCGGGCCCGCCACCTGACGACCCAGGCCGGATTCACCGCGGAGAGGATCCCGCGCGGTGTCTTCCGCCGACACCCGATCCTCATCTCCGACGGCGAGGGGCATGACTCGCAGCGCCGTGAGCTCGCCCGCTTCTTCGCCCCTGCCGTGGTGGCCGACCGCTACGGCGAGCGCATCGACGAGCTCGCCCGGGACACGGTCGGCCGGGCGGCGGCGGCCGGTCGCTGCCGACTCGATGAGGTGGCTCTGCACTTCTCGGTGGCCGTGACCTCCGAGGTGGTGGGGCTGACCGAATCGACCGTCGCCGGGATGTCCCGCCGGCTCGAGGGATTCTTCACCCAGCCTCCCGTCGACCTCAGCGCTCCCGGCTGGGGACGGACGCGGCGGCAATGGCTGCAGGCGGCGATCAACGGCCTCGTCCCGATCGCCCGGTTCCACCTCGCCGATGTCCGCCCGGCGATCAGAGCCCGGCGCCGCAGACACCGCGACGACGTGCTCTCCCACCTCATCGCGGCCGGCCACAGCACCTCGGACATCCTGGTCGAATGCGTCACCTACGGCACGGCCGGCATGGTCACGACCCGCGAATTCATCTCGATGGCCTGCTGGCATCTGCTCACCGACCGAGAGCTGGCCGCGGAGTACCTCGCGGCAGAGCAGCCTCGGCGGGTGGAGATCCTCGAGGAGATCATCCGCCTCGAACCGGTCGTCGGCCACCTCTTCAGGCGCGCGCAGGACGATATCGAGATCACGGCACCGGGAGGGACAGTGACGGTTCCCGCCGGTGATCTCATCGACATCTGCGTCCGTGCGACGAACACCGATGAGCAGGCCGTGGGCCCCGATCCGGAGTCCCTGTGCCCGGTCCGCAGCACCGCCGATTCCGTTCCGGCCGTGGGCATGAGCTTCAGTGACGGCGCGCACAAGTGCCCCGGGCAGACTCTGGCGCTGTACGAGACCGATGCGCTCCTGCACCGTCTGCTCGACCGCTCCCCGACCGTGGTCGCAGAACCGACGATCGGCTGGGACAGCGTCATCGAGGGCTACCGGCTGCGCGGCCTCGAACTGGCCTTCCCGCAGGGACCGGCCCGGGAAGGGAGGCGATCATGAGCGCATTCGAGTACCTGCTCCTCATGGGGGCCTGTGTGCTCATCACCCTGCCCCTGGAGCTCTTCTTCCAGGCGCGGGTGTACCGCCGTTGGGCAACCGCGCTGTGGGCACTCGTGCCCGTCATCCTCGTCTTCTCCCTGTGGGATGTCATCGCCATCGCCCGCGACCATTGGACGTACAATCCTCGGTTCGTCACCGGCATCCGCCTCGGCGATCTGCCGCTCGAGGAGATCGTGTTCTTCATCGTCATCCCCCTGTGCGCCCTGCTCAGCTATGAGGCGGTCGGCACCGTGCTCAGGGGTGTGCGCCGACTGCGGTCGCGCAGTCCGATCGAGAAGGAGGCGGTCGAGGATGACGGTGCCTGAGTACACGATCATGACCGTCATCGGCATGATCGTCGTCATCGGCCTCGAACTGCTCGTCTTCCGCTCGGGCATCTTCCGCCGGGCGAAGTACTGGGCGGCACTGGCCATCTGCCTGTTCTTCCAGTGCTTCGTCGACGGCTGGCTGACCAAGCTCTCGGATCCCATCGTCCTCTACAACCCGCAGGGACTCTCCGGGGTCCGATTCCCCTGGGACATCCCCATCGAGGACTTCGGCTTCGGATTCGCCATGATCACCGCGGTCCTCATGCTCTGGCAGTGGCGGCTCAACCGGCAAGCCGCCGCTGCCGCCATCGAACAGGAGAACCGATGAACCCTCAGCCGAGCCCCCGCGACCGACACGCAGTGCTCACCCCTTCCCACCCGGGACGCCCGCGCCTGCTGCGGCCGAAGCGGGTGACTGTCGTCGGCGGCGGCATCGCCGGGCTCGCGGCCGCGGCAGTGCTCGCCGAGCACGGAGCCGCGGTGCACCTGATCGAACGCGAGCACAGCCTCGGCGGGCGGGTCCGAGCGTGGAGTCTCGACGGGGAGCGGACGATGAGCCGCGGATTCCATGCCTTCTTCCGCCAGTACTACAACCTGCGCAGCCTGCTCGCGCGCACCGACCCCGATCTGGAGCGTCTCGTGCCCGTGAGGGACTATCCGCTCGTGGGCCGCGACGGTCTGCGGGACTCCTTCGCCTCCATTCCCCGCACTCCCCCGCTGAGCCTCGCAGGATTCGTCCTCACCAGCCCGTCCTTCCCGCTGCGCAGCCTGGCCGATGTCGATCTCGACACGGCGTTCGAGCTCATCGACGTCGACTTCCCCGACTCCTATGTCCGGTATGACGGCGAGTCGGCCGAGGCGTTCCTCGACCGGCTGCGGTTCCCGGACGGGGCGAGGCATCTCGCGCTCGAGGTGTTCGCCCGCTCGTTCTTCGCCCATCCCGCGGACTTCTCCGCCGGCGAACTCGTGGCGATGTTCCACACCTATTTCACGGGCTCGGCCGAGGGGCTGCTCTTCGACGTCCCCGACGACGACTACGACACCGCATTGTGGGCGCCCCTGGGCGAGTACCTCGCCGAGGCGGGGGTGAGGATCGAGACCGACACGGCCGTCACCGCGCTCCACCCGCCGGAACGATCCGACGCGCGCGCCGGCGGGTGGAGTGTCGAGACGACGAAGGGAACGAACACCTCCGATGCGCTCGTGCTCGCCGCCGATCCGCGCAGCGCTCGCGCCCTCCTCTCCGGGCTGGAGAGCACAGGGCACGAACGATGGCTGAGCGAAGTGACCTCGCAGAGGAACGCACCGCCGTTCGCGGTGCTGCGTCTGTGGCTGGGCGCCGAGGTGGATCCGAGCCGCCCGGCCTTCCTCGGCACGACCGGCTACGCGCTGCTCGACAACGTCTCGGTCCTCGAACGCTTCGAGGCCGGGGCCGCCGAATGGCAGCGCAGGCACGGCGGCTCCGTCATCGAACTCCACGCCTATGCGCTCGGCACCGCTCATCGCAGCGGTGCTGCGACGCTCGCGCGGGAGCAGGTGGATCAGGATGCTGTGGCCGACCAGCTGCTCGCCGATCTGCACGAGGTCTACCCGGAGACAGTCGACATCCCCATCACCGCCCGCGAGCTGCTCATTGCTGAGGACTGCGCATTGGCCGACACCCGGCCCTGGAGCGAACGACCCGGGGTCACGACCCCGCTTCCCGGACTGGTGCTGGCCGGCGACGCCATCCGCTGTGAGGCGCCGGTGGCGCTCATGGAGCGGGCGGCGACGACGGGGTTCATGGCCGCGAACGAGCTGCTCACCGGCTGGCGGGTCGAGGGCACCCCGATCTGGTCGCCGCCTCGACGCGGTCTGCTCCGCCGGGGTCTCCTCGGCGCTCTGCGAGGCCATCGGTCCGCGCGCGATCGCTGAGGGCGCTGTCCTCGGCGAAGTCGCTCCGGTCGCGGTTCAGCGCTCGGACACGGGCAGCGGTCCGGGACCGGAGACACCGCGGAGGCGCTTGAGGACGAGTTCGGCGCTGATGAGGCACATCGGCACACCGACGCCGGGCGCGGTCGTGGCCCCGGCATAGAAGAGGCCCGCGACTCTCTTCGAGGCGTTCTGCCGGCGGAACATCGCACTCTGCCGCAGCGTGTGTGCGGGGCCGAGCATTCCGCCCAGCCAGGAGTTGAATCCTTCGGCGAAGTCCGTCGGCCCCTGCGTGCGGCGCACTCTGATCCTCTCGCGCAGCTTCGGGATGTCGGCCCACTGCGCGATCTGGTCGATTGCGCGATCGGCGGCCGCTTCGATGCGCGGGTCCCCTGCGCCGTCGTCTCCCCCGGCTCCGAGCCCCGCATCGGCGGGGACGGGGATGAGGAGGAAGAGGTTCTCGTGTCCGGGCGGGGCGACGGTGGGGTCGGTGGCGCTGGGGCGGCACACGTAGATCGAGGCCGGTGCGGGGATCTTCTGAGTCGGTCCGAAGATCGCGTCGAAGTTCGCTGCCCAGTCCTCGGTGAAGAACAGCGAATGATGCGGCAGCTGCTCGAGGCCGCCCTCGACGCCGAGGAAGACGAGCACTGCCCCCGGGCCGCTCGTCACAGATTGCCAGGAGCGTTCGGGAAACGTCCGGTCCTCGGGGTCGAGCAGACGCGTCTCCGTGTGATGGAGGTCCGCGGCGGAGACGATGGCATCGGCGCTGTGGGTGTGCGCGTCTCCGGTGCCGTCGGTCCACTTCAGGCCCGTGACCCGGCGTCGGTGGCGGCGGCCCGGTGCGGCCTCGGTGTCGATGTGCGTGACAGTGGCCTCGGTGTGCAGCCGCACCCCGGCCTTTTCGGCCATCCGGATGAGGGCGTCGATGATCGTGTGGAACCCGCCGGCCGGGTAGAGCACGCCGTCGTCGAGGTCGAGGGAACTCATGAGGTGGTAGATCGCCGGTGCCCGCCGGGGATCGGTGCCGAGGAAGATCGCGGGATATTGGAGGATCTGCCGCAGCACGGGATCGCGGAACGAGGCCGAGGCGAAGTCGGCCAAGGACATCGTCATCTGCCGCAGCAGCGTCGGCAGCGAACCGAGGATATCGCGATGGAGCAGGGACCTCACCGAGGTGAAGGGGTTGTAGAGGAAGTGGGCGAGCGCGAGGTCCTTCGTACGATGGGCCGAGACGAGGTAGTCGTCGAGGACGCGCCCTGCGCCGCGTTCGACGCCGTCGAAGGTCTCCAGCACTCGGGCCCGGCCCTGTGGGATCGTCAGTTCTCGCGTCTTCCCGCGTGCGGGTGTCCGCGATGCCGTATCGACCGGTCCCGGTGGACTGAACACGGTGTAGCCGGGATCGAGCGTGCGCAGGTCGAGTTCGGCCGCGGCGCCGGTGCCGGCAAGAGCGAAGAAGTGTTCGAAGACCTCGGGCATGAGGTACCAGGAGGGGCCGGTGTCGAAGCGGAAGCCCTCGCGTTCGATCATTCCGATGCGCCCGCCGAGTTCGGGGTTCTTCTCGAACAGATCGACCGAGTGTCCTTCGCGGGCCAGGAGGATCGCCGTGGCCAATCCGGCGACTCCCCCGCCGATGATGCCCGTCCGGAGCCTGTCCTCGGCGCGGTCGCCGCCGGCCCTGGTGTGCCGGCTCACTCGCGTCCCTCGCGAGCCGTGGTCATGAGTGCCTGCGCGGCCAGCCGCGCCTTGACCGCGTTCGGAACCCGCACACGGTGCCGGTAGAGATCCTCGACCGGGGTGGCAGCGATCCTGTCGTTGAGGGCGGTGAAGAGCGCGCCGGCGCAGCGGACGGCCGTGCGCGCATCCTTCGGCAGCCCGGCGATGGCGTCATGCGAGGCGGCCAGCTGCTGCCGGATCGTTGCCACCCACGCAGCTTTCTCGGCCTCGGTGAGCCGGTCTCTGCTGGTGAGGTAGCTGCGGCCCAGGCGCTGGTGGTCGTCGGCGAGGTCGCGCAGGAAGTTCACGTTCTGGAACGCCGCCCCCAGCTGACGTGCCCCGTGCTCGAGTCGTTCGACCTCGGCGGGAGTGCGATCGCAGTCGATGAGGAAGACCTTGAGGCACATGAGTCCGACGACCTCGGCGGAGCCGTAGACGTAGTCGGCGTGGGCCTGCGCATCGAAGCGGCGCACATCCCGACGGCCGTCCTCCCCGCTTCCCCGATCGGGTCGAGAGCCGGCGTCCGGCTCGGCTCCCGGGCCGCTGACCGCAGGTTCGAGATCGGTGCGCATGGAAGCGAAGAACGGGTCGATGAGTTCGGCGCAGATGCCGGCGCTGCGAGCGGTGCGGGCGAAGGCGTGGATGATGAGATTGTCGCTGATGCCGCTGCGCAGCGCCGCGTGAGTGGCGGCGGCGAACTGCTCGAACATCTCGCGCTGTTCGACCTCTGCCAGCCCGGCTTCGGCCGCCAGTCCGTCGACGATCTCATCGGCGATGCGGACCAGGGCATAGATGTTGCGGATGTGCTGCCGGTGGCTGCGGCCGAGCAGTTTCGTCGCAAGACCGAAGGACGTCGAATAGCTCGTGATGACGGCTTCGGCCGCGCGCTCGGCCGTGCGGCGATAGAGCTCGGAGACTGGGTGGCGGGATTGCGGCGACATCGGCTCAGTGGGAGAGGTGCTCGAGGAGCGAATCGGGGACAGGGTGCGGACTGTGCACGGGGACTCAGACAGCCGGGTACTGCTGGTGGGCCAGAAGGGAGCCGAGGTGCGCGGCATTGGCCGCCAGGGTCTTCGTGGTCGTGACGACGGCTGTCGGGGTGACTTCGAGATCCTTGAAGTCCTGGGAGTTCATCGCCTCGGAATTCCAGTAGGTCGACCCCTGCGCCGGGATGGTGAAGCCGATGTCGTTGAGCGCCTGATGGGAATCGGCGATGATCTTGTGCGCGCCGTCTTCGTTGCCGACCACGGCCACGACCGCGATCTTGCCGAACATCACGGGCCGCCCCCGATCGTCGGTGTTCGACAGTTCCGCGTCCAAGCGCTCGAGCACGCGCTGAGCCACACTCGACATGTGGCCCAGCCAGGTCGGCGTGGCGAATACGAGGATGTCCGAGTTCCTGATGCGCTCGGCGATCTTCGGCCATTGGTCCCCGTCGCCCATATCCGCCTCGACCCCGGGCCGGATGTCGTGGTCGACGACCCTGATGGCCTCGCCCTCGACTCCGTGTCGGCCCAGTTCGTCGAGGACCTGAGCGGCGATGAGGTCGCTGCTGGAGTCGAAGGGCGAGGGTTTGAGCGTGCAGACGAGTGCCGTCGCCTTCAGTGCGGTATCCATGTGCTCACGCTAGGACCGTCGTCCGCGCAGCGACAAGAGACCTCGGTGCCCAATGCAAACCTCCGCCTCAGAGGTGGTCACGCGGAATCTCTGTGTTCCAGTTCTGCGAGTAGATCCGCTGGTAGCCGAGGTCGCCGTTGAGTTCGAAGGCGTCGAGTTCGGCCGCGATGTGGAAGTTCTCAACGGTCGAGGTCAGCACCGTCCGGGTCTGGACTTCGATGCCCCAGCTGCCGCGCTCCATGCGACGCAGGGTGCTCGTCTCGCCCTGCACCGAGTTCACCTCGTTCCAGCGGAACCTGTACCACTCGTCGGTTCGGCGGCGGATCGTCGTGCCGGTCTCGTCGAGGCGGAACGCGCCCTGGTCGTTGATGATCTCTAGCGTCGAGACATCGGTGGCGAGGTCGCGGATGACCCGCCACTGGTGGTCGCCGGTCTCGAGGTCGGTCGTCTCGAGCTCGGGGGCCGCCTCGGCGTCGCCGAAGTCCCGGAGCCGTTCGTCCTCTCGGCGCGGAGGGCGCACCGGCAGCTCGAGGGTGCACTGTTCGGGGTGGAAGGTGACCGCGGCAGGCGCCGGTGAGGGCCACACCAGCGGCCAGTACGAGGTCGAGACGGACAGTCGCATTCGGTGTCCGGCGGGGAAGACCTGGGCGATGCCGTTGAGCGGGATCGTGATCCGATACTTCCTGCCGGGTTCCAGAGCCTCGGGCTCCTCGCTGCCGTCCCGGTGCGTGAGGTTGAGGATCCCATACGTCACGCGGGTCGCCTCGCCGTCGGGAAAGACATCGGACAGGCGCACGGCGAGCAGGGCATTGGGGCGGTCGGCGGAGACGAGGAACGAGCATTCGCCGCGACCGCAGATCTCGACGTCCTCCTCGAGGGGCTCGGTGTCGAAGACCAGAGCGCCGCCGTCCTCCTCGCGCTGGTCGAAGGGCAGATCCGGCGCGGCCGCGTAAGACGCCCATTTGCCCGCGAACAGTCCGACGCTCAGCGGTGACTGGAGTGTCAGTTCCGTCGAGAGCTCATCGGCCGGATCCTCGTCCGCTGCACCGGCCGAGTTCCCCGTTTCGGGGGACGCCATGGCGGACTCCGTCGATTCGGTGGGGCTGAGCCTGCCCTCGCTCAGCCGCAGCCGCCAGGGGCGCAGCCGGTCCGAAGGCCATTCGGGTTCCCCGACCCAGCGTCCCGGCCGCTCGGAGTAGGAGGAGCGGGGGGTGATGCTGTCCTGCATCCATACTCTGAGCATCGGCTCGTCCATGATCCCGGTGTCCTGCCCCTTGAGCCAGTGGTCGAACCAGCGCACGACCTCTTGGAGGAAGCCGATCGTCGGGCCGGGCACTCCCAGATGCGGGTACTTGTGCCCCCACGGCCCGATGAGTCCGCGGCGAGGCACATCGAGATGCTCCATGAGTCGGAAGATCGCGTTCGTGTAGCCGTCGGCCCACCCGCCGACGGCCATGACCGGGCAGTCGATGGCCGAATAGTCCTCGGAGACCGAGGCGTGCTGCCAGTACTCGTCGCGGCGCTGGTGGCCCAGCCAGTTCTCAAGCCACAGCCCGCTGCCGGACAGCCGGTCGAGCCACATGTCCCGCCAGCGATCGCCGACGATCTCGGGGTCCGGCGGGAGGCTGTTGAACGCGAACATCACCGTCGCTTCGGAGAGGTTGTCCGACAGGAGCGCGCCCCCCATGTAGTGCATGTTGTCGACGTAGAGATCGTCCGTCGCCGAGGCGGAGATGATCGCTCCCAGCGCCGGCGGGCGGCGCGCGGCCACCTGGAGACTGTTGAACCCGCCCCAGGAGATCCCCATCATGCCGACATTGCCGTCGCAGTAGGGCTGCTGGGCCAGCCAGGCGATGACGTCCTCCGCATCGTCCTGCTCCTGGGAGCAGTACTCGTCGAGCAGCAGCCCGTCGGAGTCCCCGCTTCCGCGCAGATCGACGCGCACGCTGACATAGCCGTGGCCTGCGATATAGGGATGGTTGAGGCTGTCTCGGCCCCGGCTGTTGTCGCGTTTGCGATACGGGATGTATTCGAGCACCGCCGGCAGGGGCGTGCTCTCGGCCTCGACGGGGATCCACAGTCGGGCCGCCAGACGGGCGCCGTCGCGCATCGGGATGAAGACGTTCTCGATTGTGCGAACGTCATAGGGGAAGTCGTCGATGGTCCTCACTTCAACCTCCTCAGCTGAATTCGAAGTCCAGTTCGTCGAGTATGTTCTCGTACTTCTCGTCGAGCTCGTCAAGATCGGAAGCCCCGAGGTAGAGCTTGCCGAGCACATACCGATAGCTGTCCTGCCCGGTCATCTCCGAGAGCCGCTCCCCCGGTCCGACGTCGATCGTGGCGACGGTGCCGGGATAGCGGGAGCGCAGCCTCAGCAGCGAGTCCTCATCGGGCACCTTCGTCACCACAGCGTCCTCGTCGTGCAGGATCTTGAACTGTCCGGCCACGGCGAACTCGCCCTCTCCCTTCGGCATGCGCGGTTCCATGTCGAGGGCGATGTCCACGGCCACCTGATGATTGGAGACGCCGTCGACCTTGGCGAAGAGGTCGCTGTGCGACTGGCTGATACGGGTGTTGAACTCGATGAGCCACAGCTTGTCGCTGTCCTCGTCCCAGATGAATTCCGAATTGAAGCAGCCGTTGTCGAAGCCGATGTGCTCCATATAGCGGCGGGTGTACTCGATCGCCCGCTCCCGGATCTCCTCGGGTGTGCTCTGCGCCGGATAGGTGAGCCGGTCGAAGCTCATGTTGTCTGCGTCCTTGCGCATGTCGAAGAGACCGTGGACGGCGAATTCCCCTCGGTGGACGCTGCCTTCGGGTGCGATCTGCCGGCCGACGACGAGCTCCTCGGCGATGCACGCATTGCCTCCGAACTCCTCGAGCTCCGGCGGCAGCTCGACTCGCGAGAGCACGGCGTCGAAGGCGTCGCCGACGTTTCTGATCTCGTCCCTGATCTCGTGCAGAGCCTCGGTGAATGTCTCTGCGTCTCGGATCTCGAAGCCGAGCTGGGAGGAATGGGACTTCACAGGTTTGACCCAGAACGGGAATTCGAGATCGATGGAGTCCAGCGCCGCGTCGTCGAAGGGGTCGAAGACCGCGAAACCGGGAGTGCATTCGGGAACGCAGCGCCTCTGCTCGAGTCTGCTCCAGTATTTGTGCTCGCATTTGAGGATGCTCTCCAGGCTCGGTGCGGGCAGACCGAGTTCCGCAGCCAGCACCGGGGAGATCACGCTCACCGGGAAGTCCCAGTGCGGGATGATCGCATCGACCTCGTCGGGGAAGGCGTTGAGCTCTTCGCGAGCCGCTGTCAGCAGGCTGCCGAAATCGATCGTGCCGACGTCGACGAGTGCGTCGTAGCTGAGCAGGCCGCGGAAGTTCATCTCCTCCGCTCCCCTGATGGTCTCGAGCTCCCGACGCTGGACATCGGTCAGTCCCGGAACGAACACATTCTTCTTCCTCATACCTGCATCCCAACTTCGACGACGGTCTTCCCCAAGAAGCCAAACAACCGCAGGCGACTGCGCGCAATGAAGGCCGAGGCCTCATATTCGATCCCCGCGGTCCCGGCGTTGCGCCAGCCTTCCCGGTGCCTCTCAGACATCACCGCCTCGAGGGGGTCGAAGAGCTGCTGCACCGCTGTGTCCAGGAGCTTCGTCCGCCAAGAGGGCCGGCGACCATAAGCCGACTCAGCAGAATCCACAACCCCTCTTGAGAAGCAGCAGGAGCGGCTTCATGTTGGGTTCAGAAGCCGAGGTCAACGCGGCCGAACATGGAATCTCTCCACGAGTGTCGAAGCACGACCGCCGAGGCGGGGAGAACCCGTCGTCGACAGAGGAAAGGAGCACGGAGATGAGCCAGCGCCTGTCACAGGCCGAGGGCGTCGAGTGCGTCGATCGCCTCTCGGGCCGTCACGGCCAGCAGCGCCGGGTCCGGGCTCGAGGCGAAGGGATCGCCTCGGCGCAGCTCCTCGTGTGTCAGCACCACGTGGGGACCTTCGGGAGGTCCCCAGTTGAGGACGCGAGCGGGACCGAAGATCACCGCCGAGGGGCGGCTGAAGGCGTTCGCCAGGTGAGCCGCTCCGGTATCGGCGCTGACGACGACGTCCGCGGCGGCGATGCTCGCACAGAACTCGCCGAACGTCTGAGCGCCGGCCGCAACGCGAAGACGGGAACCGTCGCTGCGCAGCGGCCTGGCCTCCGCGATGAGCTCGGCGGCCTGCTGAGCTCGCGGTCGTTCGGCGCCGGAGCCCGTGAGCACGACGTCATGGCCGCGCCTCAGCAGTTCGACTCCGACGTCGACGAATCGTTCGATCGGCCACAGTCGGCTCACCTGGGAGGCGCCGACGTGGACGACGGCGGCCGGGGAGGGCAGTGCGACCGGAAGCGCCGCCGGATCGATGCGCAGATCCTCGGCATCGGCCTCCGCTCCGAAATGCGCGAGCATCTGCGTCCAGCGTCGGCGCTCATGCACGTCCTCGATCCATTCGGGACCGCACCAGCCGGGAGCGGCATGGCCCCACCGCAGCGCGGCATCGAAGGATTCGAGCCAGATGTGGCTGCTCGGACCGCGGCCGTGCAGATTGACCACGCAGCCCACGGGGGCGTCGAACACTTCCTTCCGCTGCTCCGGCGGAGCGCCGATGTCCTCGGGACCGACCGGCAGGATCTCGTCGACGCATCCGATCGCGGCGATGAGAGGGCGCAGGTACTCGGGGCAGGCGAGCACGAGCTCGGAGTCCGGGAACGCCGTTCGCAGACCTCGCAGGGCGGGAACCGCGACGAGCAGATCGCCGATCCCGAGAGCGCGCAGCGCCAACACGACGTCCCTGGCCATGGCCTCCGCCTTCCGTCCGCGATCCTCTTCGATCGTGACGATACCCTCATCCGCGACGTGCCGTACAACGGCGATCCCGAGCGAGTCGTCGCAGCCGACACGGCTGCCGAGGCTGTGGCTCTCGCCCGCGCCGCGGGAGTCCCCATCGGGGTCATCAGCAATCAGTCGGGCATCGGCCGCGGACTCATCTCCGCCGACCAGCTGCACGCCGTCAACCGTCGGGTCGACGAGCTGCTCGGTCCCTTCGACGTGTGGCGCCACTGCCCGCATCTGCCCGAGGACGGCTGCCGGTGCAGGAAGCCGGCAGCGGGAATGCTGCTCTCGGCCGCAGAGGAACTCGATGCGCCCATCGCCGAGGCAGTGATGATCGGCGATATCGGAGCCGATGTCCTCGCTGCCCGCGCCGCCGGGTGCCGGGGCATCCTCGTGCCGACGCAGCGCACGCTGCCCCAGGAGGTCTCCGCCGCCGAGACGGTCGCCGCCACCTTGCTCGAGGCCGTTCGTGCGGCCCTCGGCCGGAGCGCGGAATCTGCTCGAGACGACGCGCCGGCCCACTCGGAGCTCGGTGCCGATGCGGACCGCGAGTTGACGGGAGGCGCGCCATGGTGAATAAGCACGTCCTCGCCGTCCGCCTCGACAGCATGGGCGATCTCCTCGTGACGAGTCCGGCCCTGCGCGCCATCGCCGCTGCCGACGAGGTCGGGAAGCTCACCCTGCTGTGCAGCCCTGCGGTCGCTTCCACTGCGCGCCTGCTGCCCGGGGTCGACGAGATCGAGACCTGGTCCTGCCCCTGGATCGTCTCTCCCGCTCCGGCCGTCGAGGCCGAGGACCTCCAGCGGCTCATCGACGTCCTCACCGTCGCCGATATCGACGAGGCGGTCGTCTTCACCTCCTTCCACCAGTCCGCGCTGCCGACGGCGATGGTCCTCAGACTGGCCGGCATCTCCAGGATCACCGCCGTCTCCGTCGACTACCCCGGAAGCCTCCTCGACGAGCGGATCCGACCCGGGTCCGAACTGTCCGAGGATCTGCCCGAGGTCGAACGCGGATTGGCGATCGCCGCCCGCGCCGGCTTCGGACTGCCCGACGACGATGACGGACGCCCCCGGGTCGTCGGCGTCCGCGGAGAAGCGGCCCGCCAGTGCCCGGCGGAGACCCGGATGCTCAGGGGCGAGCGCCTCGTCGTCGTCCACCCGGGCGCGAGCGTTCCGGCCCGGCGCTGGTCGCCCGAGCACATGCGCGAGACCGTCACCGCCCTCGCAGGGCAGGGATGGACCGTCGCCGTCACGGGCACACCCGATGAGCGTCGGCTCACGGACTTCGTCGCCGGGACCGCGGGCATCGACCTCGGCGGACGGCTCGACGTCGCCGGCCTTGCGGACCTGCTGGCGTCCTGCGAAGCGATCGTCGTCGGCAACACCGGACCGGCGCATCTCGCGGCCGCTGTCGGCACCCCCGTCGTCAGCCTCTTCTCCCCCGTGGTGCCGCCTGTCCGCTGGCTTCCCTACGGCGTCGACGTCGAGATGCTCGGTGACCAGAGCGCCGCCTGCCGCGGCACACGTGCCAGGGACTGCCCGGTGTCCGGGCACCCCTGCCTGAATTCCGTCAGCGCCGAGGATGCGGTCTCCGCCGTCCACCGGCTGCTGGCCCGCCGGCCGGCCCTTCCGGAAGAAAAGGAATCTTTCCCTACGTCAGCACACGAAGTCAGGAGCAGCTCATGAGAATTCTGCTGTGGCACGTCCACGGTTCGTGGACGGACGCCTTCGTCAGAGGAGGCCACGACTACCTCCTCCCCACCGATCGGGAGCGCTCCGCCTGGGGTTTGGGCCGCGGCGGCCGCGAATGGCCGAACGCCCGTGAGGTCGCCATCGACGCCCTGAGCGCCGAAAACTTCGACCTCATCATCGCCCAGCGCCCGGAGGAACTCGACGAGATCCGCAATCGCTTCGGGATCACGCCCGGAGTCGATGTGCCCACGATCTTCGTCGAGCACAACACTCCGCGGGCGACGGTGCCCGACAGTCCGCACCCGCTGGCCGGTCAGCAGGACGTCCCCATCGCCCATGTCACCCACTTCAACGCCCTGATGTGGGACTGCGGGGATACGCCCGCGACCGTCATCGAGCACGGCATCAACGATCCGGGGCCGCTCTACACCGGCCGGCTCCGGCGCCTGGCGTTCGTCGGCAACGAACCGGTGCGGCGGCGCCGGGTGCTCGGCACGGACATCCTCGAGCAGGTCTCCTCCCATGTTCCCGTCGACGCCTTCGGCATCGGCACCGAGAAGCTGCTCGACTCCCAGCATGAGCCGAGCGGTCTCGGCAAGGTCGATGACAGTCCGATCACTCCATACGGAGATCTGCCGCCGCAGGTCCTCCACCCGCTCGTCGCCGAGCGCCGCGCCTACCTCCACCCGGTGCGCTGGACCTCCTTGGGCCTGTCCCTGCTCGAGGCCATGCACATGGGCATGCCGGTGCTCGCCCTGGCGACGACCGAGGCGATCCGGGCCGTTCCTCCGGAAGCGGGGATGCTCACCACCGAACCGCGCGAGCTCATCGACATGGCCGTCCATCTCATCGACGACCCCGAGCTCGCCGCCGACATGGGCCGACAGGCGCGAGCGCATGCTCTCGCCCACTACGGCCTCGACAGGTTCCTGCGCGACTGGGACGAACTGCTCGAGGCGGTGGTCTCCCACGGGCCCTCCGCCGCACGGTCCTACGCCCACCGCGACCCGACCCGCCACATCCAGACCGTCTGACAAGGAGAGACCAATGCGCATCTCGATGATCTCGGAACATGCCAGCCCCCTGGCGCCGCTGGGCAGCGTCGATGCCGGCGGACAGAACGTCCACGTCGACAAGCTCGCCGCAGAGCTCACCGCCCGCGGTCACGACGTGACGGTCTTCACCCGTCGCGACTCACCCGAACCGGCCGATGTCGTCGTCATGGACTCCGGCACCCGTGTCGTCCACATCTCCACCGGCGAGGACAGCCACGTTCCCAAGGACGAGCTCCTCGACCACATGCCGTCCCTCGGCCGGGGAATCGCCGAATACTGGCACAGCTATGCCGAGGCCCGACCCGATGTCGTCCATTCCCACTTCTGGATGTCGGCACTGGCCGGCCGGGCCGCCTTGGAGTCCGCTCACCTGCCGGACGTGCCGCTCGTGCACACCTACCATGCGCTGGGCACGGTCAAGCGCCGCTATCAGGGCAGCGCCGACACCAGCCCCGGCGGCCGCATCCGCCTCGAGCGCACGATCGGCGAGGACGCGGCACGGATCATCTCCACCTGTGAGGACGAGAAGGGCGAGCTCGCGAGGATGGGCATCGACACGAGCAAGGTCGATGTCGTCCCGTGCGGCGTCGACCTCGGCGAGTTCACGCCCGGCGACGGTCCCACCGACCCGCCGCGGATCGTGTGTCTCGGTCGCCTCGTGCCCCGCAAGGGCATCGACCTCGTCATCCGGGGACTGGCGAAGCTGCATCGCGCCGGCCGGACCGATGTCGTCCTCGACGTCATCGGCGGCAGCGCCGACGGCGGCGAATTCGCCGCCGATCCCGAAGTCAGGCGCCTGCGGGACCTCGCTGCCGAACTCGGCGTCGAGGAGCACGTCCGCCTCCGCGGGCACATGGACCGCTCGGACATCCCGGCCGCGGTCCGCGGCGCCTCCGTCGTCGCCTGCACCCCCTGGTACGAGCCCTTCGGCATCGTCCCGCTCGAGGCGATGGCCTGCGGGGTCCCGGTCATCGCGGCTGCGGTCGGCGGACTGCAGAACACCGTGGTCGACGGCACCACCGGACTGCTCATCCCGCCGGGCGATTCGGGGGCCTTCGCTGCGGCCGCCGAGCGCGTGCTCTCCTCCCCGGACTTCGCCCGCTCCCTCGGTGCGGCCGGCATCGAACGTGCGCGGCAGGGCTACACCTGGGCCCGCGTCGCCGAGGCGACCGAGGCCAGCTACGAGCTGGCCCGCGGTGAGCAGGAGACGGGCTGCGACGAGCTCTTCGCCTCCCGCAGCCGCTCGACGGCGCCCGCCGGCGGCGACGTCCTCGAAGCGCAGCTGTCCGGAGTGGAATGCGCCGTGGACTCCCTGCGCGAACAGCTGCCGACGATGCGGCGGTGGAGCGAAGCGCTCGCGCAGACTCTGGCCGCCGGCGGGACCCTCTTCTGTGCCGGCAACGGCGGCTCCGCCGCAGAGGCACAGCATCTGAGCGCCGAGCTCGTCGGCCGGTTCTCCGGGGAGCGTCCGGCGTACTCGTCCATCGCGCTGAGCACGGATTCCTCGGCGGTGACCGCGATCAGCAATGACTACGGATTCGACAGCGTGTTCTCACGCCAGATCGAAGCGCATGCCAAACCGGGCGACATCCTCATCCTGCTGAGCACGAGCGGTCGCAGCCCGAACCTCGTCCGCGCCGCCGAGGCGGCGAACCGCATCGGCGCGACGACCTGGGCGCTGACCGGCCCCGGGACGAGTCCGCTGACAAAAGTCTGCGACTCCTCGGTGAGGATCGACGCAGCCGCACCCCATGTGCAGGAGGCCCACCTCATGGCCGTCCACTGCCTGTGCGCGGCATTCGACGACAACGTCGGCAGACTCGCCACGGCGCTGCCGGAGCCGGCGCCGGGCATCACTCCCGCTCGGCCCTCGAGCCCTCCGCTCACCGGCCTGCGCCCGACGGCCGCAGTCGGCGCCCGACTCTGAGAGAGGACGGACCATGAAGATCACAGTTGTCGGGGACACCCTCCTCGACGCAGACGTCCACGGCAGCGCCCGACGGCTGCTGCCGGACAATCCGGTCCCCGTCGTCGATGTGGACCACACCGATCATCGCCCCGGCGGGGCCGGCCTGGCGACCCTGCTGCTGGCCGCGGCCGGGCACGAGGTCACCCTCGTGACGGTGCTCGGCAACGACGAGAACGCCGAGCGCATCGAGACCGCGCTGCCCTCGGTCGACGTCGTCGCCGCCCGCCTCGAGGCCCCGACTCCCGTCAAACGGCGGCTGCTGGCCGAGGGACAGCTCGTCACCCGCATGGACGAGAACTGCTCCGAGGCCGGAGTCGAGGTCACCGAGGAGATGCTCGCGTGCGTCCGCAGCGCGGAGGCCGTACTCGTATCCGACTACGGTCGGCACCTGAGCGAGGACACCCGGCTCCGTGCCGCGCTCGAAGAGGCGGCGGCGAAGGTTCCCGTCGTCTGGGATCCGCACCCGGCCGGCGGCGCGCCCGTCGCGGGTGCTGCGGCAGTGACCCCGAACTTCGCGGAGGCGCTGACGCTGACCGAGAATCCCCACGGACCGGAGACGAGCGTGCCCGAAGCGCACACTGCGGCCGAGGCGCTCCTCGAGCGCTGGCAGTCGCAGGCGGTCGTCGTCACCCTCGGCGCCAGAGGCGCGCTCACGCTCGAAGCCGGTGCCGGAGCGCGCTTCTCTCCCACGCTGGGCCCCACCACCGGTGACGCGTGCGGGGCCGGCGACTGCTTCGCAGGCTGCCTCACAGCCGGACTGGCGGCCGGCACCGACCTCATGGACGCCGTCGACCGCGCCATCGCGGAGACGGGCGAGTTCATCGTCCGCGGAGGCGTCGACGCGCTCACGCGGGCCCAGGAGTCCGAGACCGCCCTGCTCGGGACTCACGAGGAGCCGGGCGCCGCGAGCCCGGCCGTGCAGCGAGCGCGGGCGGTGCGGGCCCGCGGAGGCACCGTCGTCGCGACCGGAGGCTGCTTCGACCTGCTGCACGCCGGCCACGTCCGGGCGCTGAGTGCGGCGCGGAGGATGGGCGATACGCTCATCGTCCTGCTCAACTCCGATGAGTCCGTCCGCCGGCTCAAGGGGGCCGAGCGTCCGATCGTCGGCTCGGGCGAACGCGCCGAGCTGCTGCGGGCCCTCGACTGCGTCGACGACGTCCTCGTCTTCGAAGAGGACACCCCCGTGTCGGCCCTCGAGCAGATCCGGCCCGACATCTGGGTCAAGAGCGATGACTACCGGCATGCCGACCTCGAAGAGGCGGAGGTCCTCACCCGCTGGGAGGGGCGCATCGTCACCGTGCCCTTCGTCCCCATGCATTCGACCTCCAACCTCGCCGGCGCGCTGCGCCGACTGGACTCTTCGGCGGTGTGAGCGCAGCTCCTCACCGTCGTCGCACGCTCGCGGAATCACTGCAGAAAGGAACCCCATCCATGAATCTCGAGAACAGCAGGATCGTCGTCACCGGAGGCGGCTCCGGGCTGGGAGCCGCCTGCACCGAGGCCATCGCCGAGGCGGGAGGCGAGCCGATCGTCTTCGACCTCGCCCCCGTCGCAGGCAGCCACCGCAGCGTGAGCGTCGACGTCACCGACCGACAGTCGGTGGAGAGCGCCGTCGCCGAGGTGGCCGAAGCCGGCGGCGGGATCGACGGGGTCGTCACGGCCGCCGGGATCGACATTCCCGGTGACCTCGACGAAGTCGACCCGGACCAGTGGGAGAAGGTCATCGGCGTCAATCTGCTCGGAACCGTGTCGACGGTCCGCGCCCTGCTGCCCCACCTCGAGGCCAACCGCGGCCGCGTGGTCACGGTGTGCTCGACGCTGGGGCTGCGCGGAGCGGGCGGAGCGACCGCCTATGCCGCCTCGAAGTTCGGCGTCCGCGGCTTCAGCCAGGCTCTGGCCGCGGAGATGGTCGGCCGGGTCGGGGTCACGAACCTCATCCCCGGCGGAATGAACACGAACTTCTTCGAGGGGCGGGACGAACGCTTCGCGCCCGGTGACCGGAGCCGTCTCAACGATCCCCGCGATGTCGCCCGCACCGTCGTCTTCGCACTCACCCAGCCGCCGCGGGTCGAGATCCGCGAAGTCCTCGTCGCCCACGAGGGTGAGGACTCATGGCCGTGATCTCGTCCTCAGTGTCCTGCGGCGAGCGCGCGGATCTCGTCGTACACGCTCTCCGGGACCACCTCGGCGACAAGGGAGGGATCATGCGTGCAGCGTTCGGCCGTCCAGCCGACCTGGGTCACATCGACCCCGCAGACCGGGCACCGGGTCACCCAGGACATGAGGACCCGGTGCCGGCGGCGGCTCAGCGGGGCGGCGTTGAGCGCGTTGCCCACCCAGTAGATGCCCACGGTCTTGGCTCCGGCGGCCGCCGCCAGATGCCGGGGACCGCTGTCGTTGCCGACGACGACCTCGGCGCAGGTGAAAGCCCCGAGCAGTTCGGCGAGGCTGAGGCGACCGGCATGCGAGTCCACCCTGTCGCCGAATTCGGGGGCGAGCCGGGCGCGTGCGGCATCGACGATGGCCTGGGCGTCCGCGACGTCCTCGTCCGCACCGACGAGTGCGACGCGCCAGCCGTCCTCCACGGCGACGACGGTCAGCTGGGCGAAATGCTCGACCGGCCAGCGCCGGCGGGGATCGGTGGCGCCAGGGTGGACGACGAGGAGAGGCTGCGGTCCCGTCCCGATGATCCGCTCGGCGGCAGCGGTCTCCGCCGCCTCGACGGAGATGACGGGTTCGACCCGAGCAGTGCTCGCCCCGGCCAGACCGACGACTTCGAGCGCCCGCAGCATCTCATGCTGGTAGTACACGTACGGCAGTGCGCGCTCGAGGTCGGGCGCATCGGGAGTCTTCGTTCCGATGGTG
This sequence comes from Brevibacterium renqingii, assembly GCF_017808095.1. Classification (NCBI taxonomy): domain Bacteria; kingdom Bacillati; phylum Actinomycetota; class Actinomycetes; order Micrococcales; family Brevibacteriaceae; genus Brevibacterium; species Brevibacterium renqingii. The sequence goes on from NZ_JADBHG010000001.1 coordinate 676,911, forward strand.
TGCTCCGCGCCGAGTCGCAGGAGGAAGGGGTTCGAGTTCTTGCCCCCGCCGTGCAGCTGCACGGCGAGGTCGAAGCCGCGTGCGCGCATCCGCGCGAAGAACCTCTCCTGCTCCTCGGATCCGTCGAGCAGCGGCTCGGCCACGCAGACCTCGGAGATCGGACCCGATCGACCCTCCAGCAGACGGCGGTGGAGCTCGCTGCCGATGAGGGTGATCGCGGCCTGCGGATAGGCGGCCTGCAGAGCCGTGAGCGCCGGGTAGGCGAACATCAGATCGCCGAGTCCCCCGCCGCGGACGACCGCGATCCGCTCGACATTCGGAAACACATCCTCGACCATCGCCGCCACTCCGTTTCCATCACATTCCATTCGCACCACTCACACAGCGCTAGGAGGATCTCATGCCTGACGTGACGACCATCGACACCGACATCGTCTCGACGATCACTATACAGAACCCCGCCGACGGGTCGACTGTCGGCGAGGTCGACTGCGATACGCCCAGCGCCGTCGAAGCAGCGGTCGCGGCAGCGGCCGAAGCGCAGGCGGACTGGGAGGCCCTCGGCGCCGAGGAGCGCGCCCGACTGCTCTGCCTCATCGCCGACGGTCTCGCCGAGGCCGCGGACGAACTGGCCGAGCTCAACCGGCAGGAGACGGGCAAGACCCTCGAGGACTCCCACGGCGGCATCGCGGCGGCGATCGGCACCATCCGCCAGTACGCCGAGCTCGGCCCGGTCCACCGCGGCCACAGTCTGCGCGGCGACCGCCTCGCGGCGGACTACACGCGGCACCGGGCCCACGGCGTGGCCGCGATCATCACCCCGTGGAACGACCCTGTGGCGATCGCGATGGGGCTCATCTCAGCGGCGCTGATCAGCGGGAACACTGTGGTCCACAAGCCGAGCGAACGGTGTCCCCACCTCGGCCTGCGGCTCGGGCAGATCTGCGAGGAGGTGCTCCCGGACGGCGTGATGAGCACCGTCAGCGGCGGCCAGAGTGTCGGCCGCGTCCTCGTCGGAAACGAGGAGGTCTCCCTCTGCGCCCATGTCGGTTCGAGCAGCGCCGGCCTCGACATCCACCTGCGCGGCGCAGCCCATGGGGCACATGTCATCCGGGAGAACGGAGGCAACGATCCGCTCATCGTCGACTCCGGGGTCGACCCGCAGTGGGCGGCCCAGCAGGCGGCACTGGGGTCCTTCGCCAACGCCGGGCAGATCTGCACGTCCGTGGAGCGGATCTTCGTCCATCGCGACATCTCCGAGGACTTCGTCTCGGCCCTCGTCGCAGAAGCCGAACGGGTCAACGGCGAACATGCCCCGCAGCCCCTCGTCGACCGCAACCATCGCCGCACCGTCCACTCCCTCGTCAGCGAATCCGTCAACGCGGGAGCTCAAGCTCTCACCGGCGGACAGGTCCCGGACGGGCCGGGTGCCCACTACCCGGCGACGGTCCTCCTCGGATGCCGACCGGGCATGCCCGTGATCGACCAGGAGGTGTTCGGACCGGTGGCCCCGGTGTGCATCGCCGAGGACTTCGAGGAGGCGCTCGGCCTCGCGCGCTCGGGCTCCTTCGGACTCGCAGCGACCGTCCTCACCTCCGATATGGGGCACACACTCGACGCCGTCGATCGTCTGCGCGTGGGAACGGTGAAGATCAACGAGGTGTTCGGCGGCGCACCAGGCGGCTCGGCCGAACCGCGCGGGGAGAGCGGCTCCGGCTTCGGCTTCGGTCCCGAACTCCTCGACGAGATGTCCACGACCTCGGTCGTCCACATCGCTCCGGCAGGAGGGCAGCGACGATGAGAAACGAACAGCCCCTGATCACTCCGGACGGCAGTCGAGCGCCCGAACCGGCACGGACGGATTCGGCGGCTCCGGGTCCGCCGGCACTCGGCCGCGAGGAGGTCCAGGCCATCGTCTCCGCCGCGCCGACGGTCACCGTCATCGGCGACATCATGCTCGACTGCTGGCTCCACGGACGCTCCTCGCGTCTGGCCCGCGAGGCTCCCGTCGCCGTCGTCGAACAGGGCAGCGAGGTCCTCTCCCCGGGCGGGGCGGCGAACACGGCGATGAATCTCGCCGCGCTGGGCGCCCGTGTCAGAATGGTCGGCGTCATCGGTGACGACGAGTCCGGCAGGACCGTCAAGGACCTCCTCGTCGATGCCGATGTCGATGTCAGCGGAGTCCTCACCTCCGAGCAGGTCGCGACGACGAAGAAGACCCGCATCGTCGTCGACGATCACATCCTCCTCCGACTCGACTGCCTCGATGACAAAGACAGCGCCGAGGGCGTGAGCGAACCCTGGCTGGAGGAGCTGTGCTCGCGGGCTCGCCATGCCCTCGACGGAAGCGCGGCGCTCGTCATCGCCGACTACGGCGGGGCCATCCACTCCGCGCAGCTGCCGGAGCGGCTGGCCCGCGAAGCGCGTCCTGCCCTCACCGTCGTCGATGCGCACGAACCCGAGCAGTGGAAGCTGTTGCGTCCGGACGTCGTCACGCCCAATGCTGACGAGGCCGAACGCCTCGTCGATGCGTCGTTCCGCGATGATCCCCGCCGGGTGGAGCTCGCCCAGCGCTTCGCCCCGGCGGTGCGCGAGGCAACGAACGCCGAGGCCGCGGTGATCACCCTCGACCGGGACGGCTCCGTGTCCGTCGACGGCACCGATGACGCGCACCTGACCACGGCGCATCCGGTGCCCGAACGCCAGGCCAGCGGGGCCGGGGACACCTTCGTGGCGGGCCTGACCATGGCGCTGGTCGCCGGTCTGCGACTGGCCCTGGCCGCCGAGTTCGCGCAGATGGCCGCCGATGTGGCCATCCGCGGGGAGGGCACCTCCCTGTGCACCGGCGACGACCTGCTGCAGCTCGTGGGCGGCCCTCGCCGCACGGTGCTGGCCCTCGGTCATTTCGATCCGCTCAGCAGCGAGGATCGGACGTTCCTCACCTCGGCGCGCCGCCTCGGCGACTATCTCGTCGTCGCGGTCGATCGGGACGCCGGGGAGGACGGTGCGGCGCTGCGCTCGAGGATGCAGCTGCTCAATGCCCATCCGAGCGTCGATCTCGTCGCCGAGTACGCGTTCTCCGCCTCCGAGGTCATCGAGTCGCTGCGCCCGGACGTCATCGCCTTCGACTCGAGTGGGACCGGCCCGCAGATCGCCCTGCCCCAGACCGGAGGCATCCCACTCGTCGACGTCTCAAGCACGAGGGGGCCGGACCCTCTGAGGACCGGGGAGCCCTCATGACGGTCACTCTCCCTCGAGGTCCCGGTGCCGGCAGCGAGGCGATGAACGCGCAGGCTCGCCGCTGCGATGAATGGGGGCGGGTGCAGGATGAGCGGAGGTCGGCGGCACGGATCGATGTGCTCATCCCCACCTGCGACCGCCCCACGGAACTCGCCGTCACCCTGTCAGGACTCGCGGCGCAGCTCGATGCGAGCTTCGACGTCGTCATCAGCGATCAGTCTCAGCAGCCGGTGGCCGACGAAAGGGGCGTGCGCGCCATGATCGACCTCCTGCACGCGCAGGGACGACACGTCGACGTCGACCGCAACCTGCCCAGGCGCGGCATGGCCCAGCAGCGTCATCACCTGGTGATGCTCAGCAGCGCCGAGCACCTCCTGTGCCTCGATGACGACGTCTGGCTCGAGCCCGGGACATTGGCCCGCATGGATTCTGCGCTGACCTCCGCCGGATGCGGGTTCATCGGAGCCGCCGTCCAGGGACTGTCCTTCCTCGATGACCGCCGTCCGGAGGAATGGACAGGTTTCGAGGAGTGGGAGGAACGGGTGCGTCCGGAGACTCCGCGCAGCAGCGGGGAGTCCGGCAGATGGAAGCTGCACAACGCCGCCAACCTGTCCCATATCGCAGTCGAGAAGGGCTTCAGCATCGCCGACCCTCGTCTCTACCACGTCGACTGGGTCGGCGGCTGTGTGCTCTTCGACAGGGCCAAACTCCTCGATTCGGGCGGATTCGGCTTTTGGGACCAGCTCCCCGTCGACCATGTGGGAGAGGACGTCTACTGCCAGCGGCGCGTAATGTCCCGCTACGGCGGAGCCGGCCTCATCCCCAGCGGCGCCGTGCACCTCGAATCTCCAACGACTCTGACCGAGAGGCGATGCGAGGTGAGCGAATACCTCGCATGAGCGCCTCGGCTCGGACGCACCACTAGACGAAGCGATCGACTTTGTAAAGGCCCTTTCAGGTCCGAATCACCCTCATTAGCGTCAATGGCATCACAGGCGCCCGTACCGGCTCCCTGAACTGCAAGCAATCGGAGGATGACACCATGGCTACTCCCATTCAGCTGGCGCGCAGCTACGCCAGGTCGTATGAGACGTCGTCCCGCAAGGACAAGGGCACGATCCTCGACACACTCACCGCGGCGACCGGCTGGACGCGCGATCATGCGCGCCACCAGCTCCGCAGCCAGATCCACCAGATCAAGGCCGGAGTCGCCCTCGACGCGGTCGTCGATCGTCGCCGCCTCAAGCCGAAGAAGTTCTCCCCGCCCGCCCGACGGGCTCTCGAACTCGTCTGGAAGTGCTCCGGCCGCCCCTGCGGCAAGTACCTCGAGGCCGCGATGTCCGACTGCATCGATTCGCTGGAACGGCACGGCCACCTCAAAGAAGGACGGCGCGGATACTCGTCCTCCGTGCGCGACGAGCTCCTCGACATCTCAGCGGCCACGATAGATCGGTACCTGCGCTCCGCCAAGGCGGGAGACCACGATGAATCATGGCTGACCGGCACCGGAACGGGGATGCGTGCATCACTGCCGCGGCAGCGCATGCGCTCGCTGCTCGAACCCGAACCCGGGTACTTCATCGTCGAACTGCTCATGGTCACGACACCGACCGGTGAAAACTGCGTCACCGTGACATTCACCGATGTCGAGATCGGGTGGGTGCACACGAAGACCTTCACCCCGGGCATGCCCGTCGTCGACATGCTCACTGACATGGTGCGCGCAGTCCCCTATATCGTCACCGGAATCCTGTTGGCTCCGCCGCTGCCCGCCGGCGACCTCGAGACGTGGGCGAGTGAGAACCTCATCGAGTTCCACAGCATGAGCGACCTCAGGCAGGGCTCGCGTGTGCCCGACTGGACGTTCAGCGATCTCGACCTCCCTCTGCGCACGCCGAGCGACCTCGGCGCCGCGATCGACAGGGTCAACGAGCTGTGGGCGGCACTGGGCGACCGTCTCAACTTCTTCATGCCCGTGAAGAACCCCGTGGGATGGCGTCTCACACCCGCCGGAGAGCGCCGGCGCGAATACGACCGCCCCGACACACCGGTCTCCCGACTCTTCAGCTCCGGAATCCTCTGCCCCGAGCAGACTCGGGAGATGCGCGAGAAGAGTCACGAGCTCGACATCGCCGCACTGACCGCGCGCATCGAAGAGCTGAAGACGACCCTGCGCTGAGACGATTCTGTTCCGCCGGGAGGACGTGGCGGAGGGGAGGCGAGTGCAATGGTCGACCTACCGCTGGACGAGCTGTCGACGTTGTTCGCACGGATGAACTCCATGCTCCTCGACGAAAGGACCGTCGACAACGCGGTCGTCCTCCTCTCGGAGGCGGCCCAGGCCGCGATACCGCGTGCGCTCGGAGCGGGTACGACGGTCCTCGACCCCGTCGGTCGTCCCGTGAGCACGGGCAGCACCGACGCAGTCGTCGCTGAAGCCGATGAGCAGCAGTACACGACGGGTGAGGGGCCGTGCCTGAGCGCCTGGGCGGAGCAGAAACCCATGCTCATCGACGATGCCGAGAGCGACGACCGGTGGCCGCGATGGTCGAAGGCGGTCTCCCATCTGCCGATCAGGTCTGTGCTCAGCGTCCCCCTCATCCACGGTGAGGAGGCCATCGGCGCGATCAAGGTCTACTCGGCGTCCGCCGGTGCCTTCGGTGACGAGACGGTCCGTCTGCTCGGCCTCTTCGAAGGTCCGGCCTCGGCGCTGCTCGCCCACGTGCAGTCGACCGATCTGCCCGCGCGGCTGAGCGACTCCCTGCAGTCGGCTCTGACCAGCCGGGACACGATCAATATGGCCAAAGGAGTGCTCATGGCCGAGCACGCCCTCGATGCCGACACCGCCATGACACGGCTCATCGGTCTCGCCCGTGAGGGACGGCAGAGCCTGCTGGCCTGCGCCCAGGGCATCGTCGCCTCGACGCAGCGAGGAGGTGACTGAGTGAGATGACAGGAACGTCTCCCGACAACCCTGCTTTCGGCGAACCCGAAGACCGGGGTCCCGATGACGACCTCCGACAGCAGCTGGCTAGTGCCGTCAGATACTGGCGCATGCCTGTCAAGGACATCTGGTTGCGCTATTTCAGCCTCGGCGGAAGTGTGGGCGAGTATGAGCTCGACGCCTACATCAACTCGTCCTATACGATCTCACCCCTGCAGCACGACATCCTCGCCCAGGCGATCAACGAGCTCATCGACGCCCGACCCGAACCGCCGCGCGCACCCTACAGCAGCGATGCACTCGACCGCAGCGACGGCCCGAGCAAGGCGAGGAACGATCAGAGCCCGGGTACGGAGTCCGTTGACGATGATCCCCGCGCAGACGAATATTGAAGGAACAGATCACAGAGCCGGCACTTGAGACACGATGGGAGTGGCAACTCTGATGAATGACATCTCAGCAGAATCGACTCGTGACGACCGCGAAGGACTCGACGAGGAGATCGCGATCCCGAATCCCGACTCGGACAGGCACCAGCTGACTGCGGAGATCGGCGAATGGGCACGCTCACTCATGCTCGAGCCCGATGACCTCATCCTCGGGGCCATGGTCGACGAGGCCCTGCGAGTCATCCCGGGAGCCGACTACGCGTCCCTCTCCATCGTCAGCCGGCAGGGCTGCATCCGGTCCCGCGCCCCCTCTCACCTGATTCCCGAGCGCTTGGACGCCCTGCAGTCCGAGCTGCAGGAGGGACCCTGCTTCGATTCCATTCGTGAGCAGCGCATCGTCCGGGTCCCCGATCTCTCTCGGCCTCGACTCCCTGGCCGAGATTCGCCTCGAGTGCACTCGCCGAAGGCGTACGCAGCATGCTCGCATTCCAGCTCTTCGTCGAGGTCGACAGCCTCGGCGCCCTCAATCTGTACTCGACGAGCGCTGACGCCTTCGACCAGGAGGCCGAGAACATCGGGACGGGGGTCGCCGCCCACGCCTCCCTGGCCCTGGCCAACGCCCAGAAGCAGGGACAGCTCTACGAAGCAGTGGCCTCACGGGACCTCATCGGTCAGGCCAAAGGCATACTCATGGAGCGGCACAAGATCAACGAGCACGATGCGTTCCTGCTGCTGACGAAGGTGAGTTCGAACACGAACAGGAAGCTGCGCGAGATCGCCGAGGAGTTCGTCCGGACCGGCTCGCTGCCCGGAACGATCACCGACTGATCCGTCGACCAAGTGACCCGTCCTCCCAGGAACGAATCACTTGTTTCTCCGAGCAGCAGTGGGCTAGACTCGAAGACGGTCAAGCAGATGGCCTCCTTCCTGACATCAAGGGGATCATTGTGTACACGCTGCTCAACAACAGTGAAGCATCGAAGTTCGACCTCTACCTTCCCGGCCAGCTCGTCGCCTCACTGCACTACACGATCACTCCGGACGAGATCATGTTCGTCTACTGTGAAGCCATCGAGCCCCTCGATTCGGAACGGCACTGTCGCGAGCTCCTGCGCCTGGCCCTCGAAGACTCCCTCAACCGGCGGATCCCGATCACCGTCTCATGTCCGATCGCGAGCAAGTACATCGACAGTGATCCGGTCATCGGTGCTCAGCTGCAGTCGCTGCCCAAGCACGTAGGACGCAAGCACCAGAGTTCCCTCGACTGAACCGTCGCACCGCTGCTCACCGGCGCTTCGCCCCCTTCACAGTGACCAGCGGCTCCGAAGCGAAGTCCTCCCGCAGCCGGACACTGTTCGCGTCGATGCGTTCGACTTCCTGCCAGGGGATGACGAGCGAACCCGCGTGCATCCGTCGGAATACGAACGCGAAGAGCTTCGGACGATCCATTCCCGTGCGCTCGTAGCCGAGGAAGGGCGTCCTCCGATGGGGACCGACGATGAGCGAATCGAGACTCATCCGGTCCCTTTCCTCGCTGCTGGTGAACCGCACGTCGAGCACCCAGCCGAGGGGCTCTCCCGCGGAGTCGCACACGCGTGAATCGAGCAGGTCACTGAGGATCATGACGGCCTCCGGGGATTCGGGCGATGATATGATCGCGCATCCACTGTTCGATCCACATCACGCTGAGCTCTTCGCCGTCGATGCCGAGCTCGACGGCCACGTCGATGTTCGCGACATCGTCCCAGGAGATGCGGTGCCAGCGGCTCTTGGGCGGGCGTCCGCCGAAGATCCGAGTGGCCAGCACCGGCCCGGTCAGCAGGTCGGTGATCTCCGGTGCCTGCGCGTCTGGGTCCAGAGGCTCCCCGAAGGGGACTTCACTGAGCTCGACGTCGTCGACGACCCCGATCGTGCGGTCGTTGACGTCACGCATCTGACGGTCCAGGAGATGGAGTCTCACATCCATCGTGCGCTCGTCATCGTCGGCACTCCGCTCGTCGGAGTCTCTGCGGTCGTCGTCATTCATGAACCTGCTCCTGTGATGATCATCAGAGGGATGGCGGCGAGGGAGGCCAGCAGCACCAGCCCGAGATAGACCAGTGCGACCGCGTTGGTGACCCGGCCGTTGACGTGCTCGCCCATGTATTCGGGATCGTTGGCGACGATGAGGATCGGCAGATACGTCAACGGCAGGGCGATGGCGGAGAAGACCACGGAGATCTCCGTGACCTGAACGGGATCGACTCCGGTCGCGAGCACCGCCACGCCGAGAACGAGGCAGACGATGATGGTCACGTGGAATCTCGCAGCCTCGGCGGGCTTGCGAGTCTTGCCCCAGGTCCAGCCGAAGAACTGCGCGATCGTATAGCCGGTCGACAGAGTCGTCTCCAACGCGGCGCCCGTGGTGGCGGCGACCATTCCGAGGATGACGAAGGCCAGCAGCAGCTTGCCTCCTGCCTCGGCGACGGGCAGCACCGTCTGCGTCAGCGAGCTGACGGCGATGCCCTGGGGGAAGAGCACGATGGTCGCACAGACTGCGATCGACAGCGCGATCAGCCCGCCGATGGGATAGCCGATGAGGATATTCATCCGCGAATCCGCGATCTTCTTCACCGACCACTTCTCTTCGATCGCACTCGAAGAGTAGAAGAACACCTGGTAGGGGGTCATCGCCGACCCGAAGAGGGAGATCGCGAAGTACCAATACGTCGACATGTGCTCGTCCCCGGGCACACTCGGCTTCGTGACCTGCGTCATCAGATCGTTCCAGTCGGGCCCGAGGAGGAAGACGGCCACGGCGAATCCGACGAGCGCGAGTCCGAAGAGAGGGACGATCTTCTCCATCTTCGAGAACTTCACCCGCCAGATGATCAGCCACACCGCCACAGCGGCCACAGGCACCCAGAGCAGATAGTTCACACTGCTGGCCAGCTGCAGAGCCAGGGCGATGCCGCCGACTTCTGCCGTGAGAGTGAGCAGATTGATGAAGAAGGAGGCGCCGAGGTTCGCGATGCCCATGCGAGGTCCGAGCCGTTCGCGGATGATGTCGAAGGTGGCCCGTTTGCTGACAGCGCTGACCCGTCCCGACATCTGCGTGAAGACGCAGACCCCGATCAGTCCGAGGACCACCACCCAGACCAGGGACAGACCGAAGCGAGAGCCGACCTCGGCCTCGACGACGAGGTCGCCGATATCGACGAACCCGCCGATCGCGGTGAGCAGTCCCAGCAGAACTCCGACGATCTTCTTCATTGCGGCGGTTCCAGCGAATCCATTCGGGAGGCCAGACGGTCACGGCTGTCCCGGAGTGTCCGTTCCACCTCGTCGGCCGAGTGCGAGCTCTTGTCGTCGATCCAGTCTTCGGCGCCCGTGATCGCTCTCGCGGCACCGGCGATCTCCTTGAGCACCGCTGTTCTCTGCCGGTCCTCGGCCGCGGTGTCGACCTTGAGCTCGAAGACCTGTTTCTGCGCTTTCTCGAGCTCGCTGAGCATGTCCTGGGCAGTCGTATCGGCCACAGTGCTCAGAGTCCTGTCACGACGGAACTGGCCGAAGGAGTCCTCGACGGTCGCGACCGCATATTGGGCGTGCTCGGTTGCCCTCTTCAGCTCGCCGAGGGCCCCTCCTTCGGAGGTGACGCAGCCGGAGAGCAGCAGGAGAGCGACGGCCACGACAACGGCGAGGCACCTGCGGCTCACGCCGCTGAACTCACGAGATGTCGTCATCTGTCCTCCGCTCTTCGATCCCACGACGGATTGCTCCTCGGCATCACAACGGATTCTCACGGTAGCGCGAGCACAAGTCCCCCGACCACGGAAAGTCGAGACTCATGCTTCTGCTCCGCTTCCTTCTGCTCCGCTGCGCAGACGCCGTCTCCGGGCTCTCTGACGATGTCTCAGGACTCTGTCAATCCCCTTTCGCGACAGACTCTGCTTCGCCACGCTGAGACCATGACACATATCGTGCGCGTCGACCCCAGCGGCGAGGGGATCCGCAGGAAGGGCGCCGGCAGGGGCTTCTTCTTCACGCGGAGCGACGGCAGCAAGGTCACCTCACGAGCCGAACTCGACAGGATCCGCTCCCTGGTCATCCCTCCGGCCTGGAAGGAGGTCTGGATCAGCCCCGACGAACGGGGGCACATCCAGGCCACCGGGGTCGACGCAGCCGGCCGCCGCCAGTACATCTATCACCCCGATTGGACGAGCGAACGCCGGGCCGAGAAATTCGAGCGGGCCCTTGCCCTGGCGTGGACGCTGCCCAGCTCCCGACGCCGCGTGACGCTCGATCTGCGCGCCCGACGCAACGGTGCCGGGAAGGCTCTGGCCGCGGCGTTCCGCCTCATCGACATCGCCGGTCTGCGGATCGGCAACAGGGAATACGCGCGGGAGAACGGGACTTACGGAATCACGACTCTGGAGGTCCGTCATGCCCGCGTCACGGGCGCCGAGCTGCACCTGTGCTTCGTGGGCAAGGGCGGGAAGCAGTGGGACCTCGTCGTCGACGACTCCGACCTCGCCCGCGTTCTCTCCCCCATGCTCAAGCGCAGCTCCGACGCCCCGCTGCTCGCCTATGCGACGGGGCAGGCTGCGGCCGGTCGACGATTCGACGACTGGCAGCAACTGTCCGCACCTGCCGTCAACGACTACATCAGAGACGTGGCCGGGGAGGACTTCAGCGCGAAGGATCTGCGCACCTGGAGGGCCACGGTCGTCGCCGCTCAGGAGCTGCCGTGGTCCGAAGCACGGGAATCGTCGCCGACAGCGCGGCAGACGCAGCTGCGAGAGGCGGTCAAGGCCACCGCGGCTTTCCTGACGGACACTCCGGCAGTGGCACGGAACTCCTATATCGACCCGCGTCTGGTCACGGCTTTTCTCCATGACCCGCCGGAGGCGGCTCCGACAACGGAGACCGATGTGCGAGAGCTTCTCGGAAACGTCCCGCTCGAACAGGAGTGAACCGGTCCGAACCGCAATGAGCTGGTTCGAGCATGGAAAGGTCCGGTCGCCGCCGATGAGGCAGCGACCGGACCTGCGATCCGGAGCCGGACAGTCAGCTCTCCCTCTGGCAACTCTCCCGGTTGCCCGAGCCGAGCCTCCACCCGTAGACGAGGTGGGCCGCGAGAACCGCGACGGCCCGCCCGGGCCTGTCGCGATGCGCCGGCGGCAGAATGCCCAGCGCAGGCAACCACCCCTCGTAGCCGAGCGCCCAGATCGCCGCACCGAAGGCGACGCCGGTGGCGCGATTCTGCCATCGCAGGGGGACGAGGGTCGAATAGGCGACTCCCGCAGACGTCCCGTAGGCGACATGGGCAAGGCTCGCGGTGAAGTTCACAGACGAGTCGGACAGGTCCGGCAGGATCTTCTCGATGATGATGCGCGGCGGCTGCCGATCGACGAAGCCGCTCACTTCCGCAGCGGCGAGGACCGCACTCATCGCAGTCGTCGCCGCGATGCCTTTTCCGGCTCCCGCACCGCCGCGTCTGAGCAGTTTCGCTGCCATGATCGTTACCGCCTCTCCTCTGCTGCAGCCATTGACGAGTTCGTTCAGTCGTTGACGAGTTTGAAGAACGTGCTCTGCTCGCCGTCAGCGGTGGTGTCCTGGTAGAGCAGGGACAGACCCTTCTCATCGAACTTCTCGAACCACTCGTCCCATTCGATGTGAGTGAGTTCGTCCTCTCCGGCACCGCCGGGGAAGTCGAAGCGGAGGACGCCCGCTCCGTCGTCCTCGGCCTCGGTTCCCTTCACCGAGGCAGGCACTCCGTTTCGGGCTTCGACCCACTTCCTGATCTCGTCATGGTCACGTGTCGTCGTCGCTTCGGACACAATGTCTCCTCTCGTCGCGGCTTTCGGCTGCTCGACCCGGTCTCACTCGGACATCTTCTCCACCAGGTCGCCGATGCGGTTGTCCCACTCGCTGCGAGCGACATCGGCCTGGGCCAGCATGCCCACGAGCTCGTGGCCGTCGATGACGGGAAGACGGCGGACCTGGTGGTCCTTCATCGTCTGCAGAGCCTCACCGACATTGTCATCGGCACCGATGGTCACCGGCTTGCCCTGAGCCAGGTCGCCGGCCTTCGCGGTCTTCGGGTCTCCGCCCTCGGCGATGCACTTCACGACGATGTCGCGATCGGTGATCATGCCTTTGAGCCGATTGTCCTCTCCGCAGATCGGCAGGGATCCGAAACCTTCCTCGCGCATTTGCTGTGCAGCCTGTTCGAGAGTCTCGTTCTCACCGACGCACTTCGCGCCCGGGGTCATCAGTTCACGTGCCGTGGTCATTTCCATCGTCTCCTCGTGTCGGTTTCAGTGTCGGTCGACACTTCCTGCGCCGCAGCGGCGAGGGCCGAACCGCCGTCTCACCGGCCGCGGGACACTCATCATGCTGACTGCTCCCGGCGAGTGTCCAGGGGGTGGGCGCACCCGATGCGTGCCTCAGACAATGTTGCCGTCCGGGTCCCGGGCGGGGCTGTATCCGTGCCGAATCGCCGGCTCGGACAACTGCCCGTCGACTCAGCGGCGATGAAGTATGAGTCTCGTGCGGACGCTGACACCGGCAGTGCACTTTGCCACGCTGTCTACTCAGACACGACCGACGAGGAAGAGGGTCGGCGGATGGCTCCCGCCGGCGTCTCACTGTCGATCGAGAAGGAGAGAAGGCAATGCGCGCAGTCACCTGGCAAGGCAAGAGAGACATCTCGGTGGAGACGGTCGACGATCCGATCCGGCACAAGGCCAATGATGCGATCATCGAAGTCACATCGACCGCCATCTGCGGCTCCGACCTCCACCTCTACGAGGTGCTGGGGCCCTTCATGGACCGTGGGGACATCATCGGACATGAGGCGATGGGGCGGGTCGTCGAGGCCGGCCCCGAATCGGGTCTGTCCGTCGATGACCGGGTGGTCGTGCCGTTCCCCATCTCCTGCGGTCACTGTTGGATGTGCGAACAGGGGCTGCAGACCCAGTGTGAGACAACGCAGGTGAGACAGTACGGTTCCGGTGCGCAGCTGTTCGGCTACTCCCGGCTCTACGGCTCTGTTCCCGGCGGGCAGGCAGAGTACCTCCGCGTCCCGTACGCCGATGTCGGTCCGCTCAGGGTCGGCACGGAACTGCCCGATCACCGCTACCTCTTCCTCAGCGACATCCTTCCCACAGCGTGGCAAGCGGTGAAGTACGCCGGGATCGGGGAAGGTGATTCGCTGGGCGTCTACGGCCTGGGTCCGGTCGGGCAGTTCGCTGCCCGCATCGGCAGACACCTCGGCGCGAAGGTCTTCGCCCTCGACCCGGTCCCCGAGCGTCGTGACATGGCCGCTCGCCACGGCGTCGAGGTCTTCGACTTCGACGAGGACGCGCACGCGGCGATTCGCGACGCCACCTCCGGTCGCGGACCGGACGCGGTGGTCGACGCCGTCGGAATGGAAGCACATGGCTCTCCATTGGCCTCGGCGGCTCAGCAGGCGGCCGGTCTGCTGCCGCCTCCCGCGGCGCGGAAGATCATGGAGACCAGCGGAATCGACAGGACTGCGGTCCTGCACGCGGCGATCGATCTCGTCCGTCGGGGCGGAACGCTCTCCCTCAGCGGGGTCTACGGCGGAGCTCTGTCGCCGATGCCGCTGCTCACCCTCTTCGACAAGCAGATCCAACTGCGGATGGGCCAGTGCAATGTGCTCAGTTGGACCGACGACCTCCTGCCCTTGGTCGAGAGCCCCGAGGATCCGCTGGGCGTCGATGATCTCGTCACCCACCGGCTCCCCCTCGATTCTGCGCCCGAGGCCTATGCGATGTTTCAGCAGAAGTTGGACGGCTGCATCAAGGTCGTCCTCGATCCGAGCGCGAAATGATAGTTCGCCTCCCGCTCCGACACAAGGGGTGCCGGCCGTTCGGGAAGCGCCTCTACCGTCAGAACATGCCACCACAGGGACGGTTCCGCGTTCCTGTCAGAAGTGAGGAGAAATCGTGAGTTCAGAAGATCGACCGATCGTTCCCGGAAAGCCCGGTTCCCGCACTCCGGACTTCGAGGAGCCCACAGCACCCCGAGAGCCTCTGCCGCCGAAGCCCGATCAGAGCGGGCCGAAGCCGACCACGCCGACGGGGGCGCCCAGTCGTGACAGCCAGGCGGACCAGGCGCAGCAGGGCAGCTGGCTGACCACTGCTCAGGGCGCCCGGCTCTACGACACGGACCATTCGCTCAAGGCAGGCTCCCGCGGGCCGACCCTGCTGCAGGACCACCATCTGCGGGAGAAGATCACCCACTTCGACCATGAGCGCATCCCCGAGCGTGTCGTCCATGCTCGCGGCTCAGCGGCTCACGGCACGTTCGTCTCCTACGGCACAGCCTCGAACATCACGAAGGCGGCCTTCCTCGCCCCCGATGTCGAAACCGACGTATTCACCCGGTTCTCCCCGGTGGTCGGATCACGGGGATCAGCCGATGCCGTGCGTGACACCCGGGGCTTCGCCACGAAGTTCTACACCGAGGACGGAGTCTTCGACCTCGTCGGCAACAACATCCCGGTGTTCTTCATCCAGGATGCGATCAAGTTCCCCGACATCGTCCATGCGGCCAAGCCCCACCCCGACCGCGAGATCCCCCAGGCTCAGAGCGCGCATGACACGTTCTGGGACTTCGTATCCCTGCACACCGAGGCGACCCATCACACGATGTGGCAGATGTCCGACCGCGGGATCCCCCGCTCCTACCGGATGATGGAGGGCTTCGGCATCCACACCTTCCGAGTCGAGAACTCCGCCGGAGAGACCTCGCTGGTGAAGTTCCACTGGAAGCCGAAGACCGGTGTCCATTCGCTCATCTGGGAAGAGGCCCAGATGGTCAACGGCGTCGATCCGGATTTCCATCGCCGGGACCTCGCCGATGCGATCGAAGCGGGCGCGTGCCCGCAGTGGGAGCTCGGCGTCCAGGTGTTCCCGGACGATCCGGGCGAGACGTTCGAAGGCATCGACCTGCTCGACTCGACGAAGATCGTGCCCGAGGAGCTCGCTCCCGTGCAGCCGCTGGGGATGCTCACACTCAACCGCAATCCCAGCAACTTCTTCGACGAGACCGAGCAGGTGGCCTTCCACCCCGGGCACCTCGTTCCGGGCATCGACATCACCGACGATCCGCTGCTCCAGGGCCGGCTGTTCTCCTATCTGGACACACAGCTCACCCGCCTCGGCGGGCCGAACTTCTCGCAGATCCCGATCAACCGGCCGCGCTGCCCGGTCAACGACATGTTCCGCGATGGGATGCACCAGACGGCCGACCACCGCGGTGCCGCGCCGTACCGTCCGAATTCGCTCGACGGCGGCAACCCCTTCCCCGCCGACAAGGCCGATGAGCACACCTTCGTCGAGGTCGCCCAGGAAGTGCCCGCAGCGAAGAAGGAGCGCCGTTCGCCGGAGTCCTTCGATGACCACTACTCGCAGCCTCGCATGTTCTGGCTGAGCCTGACCCCGGTCGAGCAGGATCACCTCGCCGACGCGTTCATCTTCGAGCTCGGCAAGTGCTACGAGGAGACGATCCGAGCGCGTGAGGTCGCGGTGCTCGCCCGTGTGGACTCGGAGCTGGCTCGTATGGTCGCCGCGGGGCTGGGCCTCGAGCCCCCTGAGGCCGAGACGGCGCCGCGCAGCGACGTCCGCCCCAGCCCGGCCCTGTCTCAGGTGGGGAAGCGCTGGCCGGTCGACGGCCGCAAGATCGGCATCGTCACCGGCAGCGAGACCGACCCGGAACAGGTGCTCCGCGCCTACGACACCATCGCCGAGGCGGGAATGGTCCCTATCACCATCGCTCCGGTGGGCGGACGCATCACCGCCGGTGAGCGGAGCATCGCGATCGAACGCACATATACGACGGCGTCCTCGAGCGAACTCGATGCCTTCTACTTCACCGACGGTGCTGACCTGACGATGGAGGTCGACCTGCTCGTCACGGAGGCCTGGCGTCATCTCAAGTTCATCGCCGCCAGCGGCGGCTCCTGCACCATGCTGGAGAAATACGGCATCCAGCCCGAAGACCCGGGAGTCTACTGCACGGACGACGTCGAGACCGCACTCTCGCAGCTGCAGGACGGACTGAGCGAGCATCGAGCCTGGGCACGAGTCGAGGGCTGATGCCCTGACACCCTCTTCGGAAGGGATGCGCTCCCGGCAGCGCCTGGACACCGAATTCGACCAAAGGGGATGATCCTGCCGTGGCGGAAGGAAGCACACGGGCGGTGTTGGCAGCGCTGGCTGCGAACGTCACCATCGCCGTGCTCAAATTCGCGGGGTTCCTGCTCACCGGGGCCTCCTCGATGCTGGCCGAAGCCGTCCACTCCCTTGCGGATTCGGGCAATCAGGTTCTCCTGCTCATCGGCGGCAAGCGGGCGCGCAGGCCCGCTGATGTCCGCCATCCGTTCGGGTACGGTCAGGAACGCTACATCTATTCGTTCCTCGTCTCGGTCATGCTCTTCAGCCTCGGTGGACTCTTCGCCCTCTACGAAGCGTATGAGAAATGGCGCGAACCCGAACCTCTCGACGACCGATGGTGGTGGGCACCGATCGTCATCCTCCTCGGTGCCATCGTGTCCGAGTCGCTGTCGCTGCGCACCGCGGTGCGGCAGTCGAACCGGGTCCGTTCCCGTGGCTGGCTGTCCTTCTTGCGTGGAACTAAGACGCCGGAGCTGCCGGTCGTCCTCCTCGAGGACACGGCCGCGATCACGGGACTGTCCTTCGCCCTCGCCGCGATCATCGCCACTCTGCTCACCGGCAACGGGATCTGGGACGCTCTGGGGACCGCGCTGATCGGCCTGCTGCTCATCACCGTGGCCGTCTTCCTCGCGGTCGAGACGACGTCCCTTCTCGTGGGCGAATCAGCCACAGCGGACAACCGCAGGCGGATCACGGAGGCGATCGAGCACAGCGCAACGGCACAGGTGGTCGAACTCAAGACTCTCCACATGGGGCCCGAACAGCTCGTGGTCACCGCACGTCTCAGCCTGAGTCGGGCCGAGACCACCGGAAGCGAGACGAGTGGACCGCTCTTCGAGTGCCTTGCGGACATCGAAGCACGGATCAGACGCGAGGTGCCGATCGTCACCGATGTCGTTCTCCAGCCCGTGCCCGCCGCCGAGCGCTGAGAGGCTGTCGGTCCCTGCCTGGAGCCGTCACCGCTGGCTTTGAGTGTGTCTCGTCACCGCCGGCTGCAGGCGCATGCCGTCACCGCTCGTCTCTCACCGGGCTGCTGTCGGAGTCGTGGGCGTAGACATCGCTGTCGGTGCGGAAGGCTCGGCGCCGGGCGTATTCGTGCACTGAGTCGAGCACACCGCGCTGGTGCTCTGCTTTCTGCGCCAGCTCACTGAACTGATCGGTTTCCAGGCCGAGCGCCTCGGCATTGTCCGCAAGCGTCTGCCACATCCCCAGTTTGCCGACGACCGCGCTGCGCATCAGCTCCGCTTCGAGCACCAGGGTCATGGGCGAGCGTTTGAGCAGCGAGCCGTTGCTCTTGAGTCTGCCGACCCGCTCCCCCGCCCATGACACCGCCTCGGCGAGCGGGCGTCGCCGGAGTCCGAGTTCGTCGATGAGGTACTGGACGTACAGGTGCTCACCGCGGATCTCCGCAGCGAGTTCGGACAGGGCTGCGAAGACGGGCGTATCGACGAAGTCGGCTGCCATCCGTTCGATCCTCTCCGCCCCGGCGGTGGCCCCGGTGAAATGGTCGCTGAGGTAGAGGCCCAGGAGGTCCATGTCGACCTCGCTGGGCTCCTGATCGGCTCCCGACCGCTCGTGCTTGCCGTCCTTCGTGCGCAGCCGCGGCTGCTCGGGATCGCGGGGACGCAGCGGGACGGAGGCGGTGCCCTCGCCGTCGGCCATGCCTTTGAGCAGTTCGCGCGCGGCGTCCATGGCGCTGTATTCCGGCTCCCAGCCGAGTTCGTGACGGGCTCGTGCGTTGTCCATCAGCGGCACGTTCAGGCCCATGTCGAGCCAGCCTTCATCGGCTGCAACCAAGGAGCTGCTGTGTCCCACGCCCAGAGCCGCCCGCACTGCCCCGTCGGGAACCGGGATATGTCTGCCGTGGTCGAGCAGTTCGGCCAGATCCTTCGGATAGAGCACATCATCGGCGCAGATGTTGAAGGCTCCCGGACGGCGGTGGACGACGGCTGCCACATAGGCGCGTGCGACGTCCGTGGAATGGACGGCCTGGACGCCGCGCAGTCCCGCCGGCAGCGGCAGGAACGGCAGTCGGCCTGCTCGCAGCAGCTGCACGGGCATCCAGGTCCCCAGGAAGTAGCGTTGGATCTCCGAGGCTGCGGGGGCGCCGAAGATGAGCGCCGGGCGCAGCCGGGTCACCGTGACCTCGGGGTGATCGGCGCAGAAGCTGTCGAGCACGCGTTCCTGAGCGGCCTTGTCCACGCTGTAGTGGGAGGAGCGGATCCCCTCGGTCGGCCACTCCTCGTCGCGCTTGTCCAGGCTGTCGTCGGGAGAGTAGGCGCCGACCGACGAGGCCACGACGAGATGCGGAACGCCCGCCGCCGCCACGGCCGCGGTCACACGAGCGGTGCCGTCGACGTTGACGCGCCGGAGCAGATCCCGGTCGCTGTTGGGCTGGATCAGCCAGGCCAGATGGATGACGGCGTCGGCCCCGGTCAGCGCCTCCGTGAGCTCGCGGCAGGCCGTGGCCTCGCTGCTCGCGGCGGCGACGTCGATCGATCTCCATTCGCATCCGGCATAGGGTTGGACCTCGGTGTCGGGCATCCTTCTCGAGATCCCCAGCACCGAGGTGACTTCGGGCGTCCGGCCGAGGACCTCGAGGATCGCCGTGCCGACGTTCCCGGTGGCTCCGATGACTGCGACTCTCATGTTCTCTCCCCGTGTGGGTTCGTGGTCGATGCGCCTGTTTCCGATGCGTCCGTGCTTGAGGCGTCTGTGTTCTGCGTGGCCGATGCCCGGTCGTCGCTGACGGAGACGTCGGCGAAGGAGTACGGCGGCCAGGGACCGAGGAAGCGGATGGACAGAGCGGGCTGCTCCTTCTGCAGCGCCGTGAGCTCGGCTCCCAGCGCAGTGACCTCCGTGCTCCGCACCAGGCAGGAGGCCATGAGCACCGGCGTCAGTCCGGGTTCTCGGCTTGGCGAGCGATACTCCTCGATGTCGAGGCAGTGGGAGGCGATCCTGGCCCTGACCTCCGGATAGATGCCATCGGCGGCTCGGTCGACGAGCTCCTTCTCGGTCTTCTCCAGGCGCTTCTCGAGCAGTCTGCGCACTCCTGCAGGACGGCCCTCCATCTCCGCCTTCATCCCGCCGACCTCTGCGTCGACCTCCTCGAGGAGGCCCCGGTCCAGGGAGATTTCGACGCGCAGCTCGGACGTGTCGCGCAGCTCCTCCAGCCGCTTCCCGAGTGTGTCGGCGGAGTCGTCGAGCCAGTGCTGGAGCTGTTCGGCCGCCGTCGCCTCGGAGTCGGGGTCCGAGCGGACGATGACGTTGAATGAGACCGGGAGGATGGCCGCTGCGGACTGCCAGGCGTCATCGATGACCTCGCTGTGTTCGAGCACCCACCTGCGCACGTCCTCGTCGGGGCCGTCGAAGGGGCCTGCGGTGTGCCGGTGGACCACAGCCTTCGGTCCCGCCTCTCGGCCGATGATCTGGAGTTCGGAACCGTCGATGCCGGTCACGGCGGGGGTGTAGTCGCCGCCGGGGACGATGGCATAGACGTAGAGCATCTCCGTCGCTTCGCTCATTCGACGCCCTTTCCGTTCTCCTCGGCCCATCTGGCCGGATTGATGAGCTTGTCGACGACCTCATCGACGACGTCGTCGAGGCCGTTGTGCAGGTCCTCGACGGACCCGGTGATTCCGTGCTGATCCTTGATCTGGTCCATCGCTTCATCGAGTTCGAGGAGAGCCTCGCCGAGGCGGTTCTGTTCGTCCTCGGTGAGGTCCCCGCCTTCCATCCGCCTGACGGCCTGGGTCTCGAGGGCCTCCTGGATCACCTCGACGAGGGTGACGACGAGGGTGAGCACCCCGTGCTTGAGGCTCTCCTCATTGACATTCAGCGCCATGATGCTGCTCCTTCTTCGGCACGTTCATCGTGGTTTCGGCCAGGCGGCGTGGTCGCCTCGAGCGCCGGCGACTGTCGGTCCTCGAGTGCCGCGGTCTGCCAGTCCTCGAGTGCCGTCGACCAGGCGGCGGCGTCGTCCGCGGCCAGGGTGATGGTCGAGTCCGCAGTGTCGAGGATGAGGACCCGCGGCTCATCGGTGGGGTTGCTGTGCTCCTCCCGGCGCATGTCCTGCAGCTGCTCGGGCGAGATACGCACCCGGGCTCGCCCGTCCATCGGGGACCTCCAGGTCAGCTCCGTGTTCGACAGCGCCGCCTGTCCGCCGCGCCAGGTGCTTCCGCTCGCCATGGTTTCGAGGAACCACATCCTGCCCTCACGCAGGGGCCGGTCCGCTCTCGTCTTCGCCTCCGGAGTCGAGGACGCCGTATCGTCGGCACGGTCGAGCTGGGCCTGCACCAGGGAGATGAGGCGGTCGGGCTCGAGGGCCGAGAGGATCGCTTCGCTGTCGTCCTGGAGTCGGACGAGGATGCGAGTGCGCTCTTCACCTCCGATGGAGGACTCGCGCAGGGCGGAGACGGAGGCGATCGAGTTCAGGCGCGCCTGCCAGAGAGTCTCCGCCGGGTCGCGCCGGTGAATGATCAGACGCTTCGAGGTGAGATAAGCGCTGCCGGGTCGCCAGGTCCGGTAGAAGTTGTCCTGATAGTGCCCGCCGGCCATCTTCGCGAGGATCTCCTCGTCGTCGGCGATCGGCAGATGCGTGCGGACCGCTCTCTGCACCCATTCGCGGGTGTCGCTGTCCCACTGACGCATCATCCCGTATTCGAGCATCGTCTCGATGCCTGCGATCGTCGCGCGCAGGTTGACTCCGATGAGCGGGATGTCCGCGACCGAGATGATGAGGTCGAGATTGAGATGCACCCCTTTGTTGAGGAGCACCTCGATGAGATCGGGCAGGGTCGCACGCGGGTCGCGCGTAGGCTGCATCGCGTCTCCGGTCATGTGGTCGCCTCAGCGGTCGTCGCCGGCTGGGTCCGCACCGTCCGCCGAGGCGGCGGCTGCCTCGGAGGATGACGCGGTCTCCTCCGCGGAGTCGGCGGACTCCTCCGCGGAGGTGTCACCGTCATCCGCGGAGTTCAATTGGGCTGACTGCCCGGCCTCGATCCGCTTCGAGCGCGCGCTCTGCCACCCGCACCAGGGACAGTAGTCGTTCATCAGCTGGGCGAGTTCGGAACGCTTCCCGCACTCGGGACATGTGTCCTTCTGCTCGACCGCTTCCTTCCATGCGACGGTGTCCCGGTCCGTGCCGGCCGGGAAGTCCAGCCCATAGCGGGCCGCGGTTTCGAAGGAGGCGAGAGCGGCTCTGATCCGGATTCCCAGCAGCTCGACGCCGGCCACGGAGACCATGATGTCCGCGTTGAGGACCAGGCCCTTGTCCAGCAGAGTCTCCACGACGTGCAGCAGCGTGCCCTCCTGGCTGCGCTGCGGCTGCATCGCATCGTTCGACTGATTCATGATGCTCATATCGCCCCTTCCGGTCACTCGCTCGGCCGGCCGCGAACGTAGCGATCCTTTCTGTCGTAGGCCATGAGTTCGCCGTCCTCATCGAGTTCGACCTCGTATTCGGCGAGCAGATCCGCACTGTCGGGGATGCGTCGCGATTCGACGACCTCCAGGCGCACGGACCAGTGGTCGTCCTTCCACCGCGTGCCGACCACGGACTCCGGAGGCCTGCCGGTGAGAGTGCTGAACTGTTCGATCGCCTTCTTCACGGCCTTGACCGCAGAGATCCTCTTACCGGTCGTGGCCTGAGAACGACTCTCCGAGGGCGAAGCCGATTTCGGCTTCTCGCCTGAGGATGCCTCCGGCTTCTCCCCGGCTGACGAGGCAGACTTCTCCCGGGCTGATGACGCAGACTTCTTCCTGGCTGAGGACGATGCAGGCCTCTCGCGTGAAGATGAAGCCGAAGCGGACGGTCGGCGGGATGTTCCCTCCGCACGGCTCTCCTTCTCACTCGGTTTGCGGGCGCGCTTCTCGGTCGTGTCCGCCTCGTCTGCAGAGTTCTCGTCTGCTCTGGGCTCTTCGCTCATCGGTCCTCCTCGGTTCTGCGCCGACGGCCCTCGAGCAGTCGTCCGACGAGCTCACGCTCGAGGGCATCGGCTTCGTCATCACTGATCGATCCGCGCTCGCGAGCCTCGGCGACCTCTTCCAGCTGACGCCGGATGGCACCGGGATCGAAATAGCGCTTCTCGGCCTCTCCTCTGACCTGTTCGGCGACCCAGACGGTTCCCTTGAGAGGTGCCAATGGGGCGCCGAAGACTGCTGACAGGAGTCCCATGACCTCACCTACATCTCGGGAACGAAGTCGTAGGGCGCTTGGGGCCCGACGAGCCGGAACCTCATCCGCTCCTGGTTCGCCTCCGCCAGTCCTTCGACGACGGAGTCGAACTCGTCCAAGGTGTCCTTGCGGATCAGCACGGCCACCTCGGCGACGTCCTCGGCCTGGCCGACTTCGCGCATGGCGGTCTCCTCGGCCACGGAGCGGATCTGTTCGAGGATCGGAGGAGCTTCCGTCGTCCTCCAGTTCTCCATCGTCTTGACGACGATCTCCCCGAGCCGAATGCGCTCGTTCCGGGTCTCGTCTTCGCTCGTGCCGCTGATCCTCTCCCTCAGCTCGGCCACCTCGGGATTTCCGCGCACGATCTCCCGCAGTATCGCGTCTCGATCGAAGCTGATCCTCAGGGTGAACTGCGACAGTCCCGACAGCTGCCCGAGTGCCTCGGCGAAGACGTCCGCCTGCGGAGCCAGCACCTCATCGGCGATATCGGTCTCTCCGGGGACGACAGTGCCGAATGCCAGAGGCAGCACCGGCTGCTTCTCGGCGAGTTCGTCGAGGACGACGCTGTGGTTCTGCAGCGCTTCGGGAGTGCCCAGCATGTCGGGATCCACGAGTTCGGTCACCACTGCCGCCACCGGCCCGGACCCGACGACCGTCAGGGCGTTGCCCTGCACGCCGTCGGGTCCGGTCGGCAGCTCGGCATCGGCGAGCACGATCCCATACAGATACCGGTCTGCAGAGGGGGCGCCTTCTTCGCTCATTCGGACTCCGAGGAGCTGCGTGCCGGCCGCTTGGTGCGGCGACGCGTTTTCTCCTGGTTCGAACTCTCATCGGAGTCGTCATCATCCGGGGTAAGGGCGTCCTTGATGCCTTCGACAGCTCCCTGGGTCTTGCCCTTGGAGCCGCCTTCCATCATTCCGCCCATCATCTCCGGCAGATCGCGACCGCCCTGTTGGGTCAGATCGAGGCGGTTCGTCGCCTCGGCGAAGCGCAGATAGGTGTCCACGCTGGCGATGACGATGCGAGCATCGATGGTGAGGACCTCGATCCCGACGAGTGAGACGCGCACGTACGCATCGATGACCAGTCCCTTGTCGAGGATGATCTCGATGACGTCCGCAAGCGAACTCGACGACGGACGGTCGACATAGCTGCCTCGTGAACGTTCAACTGTGCTGGTGCTCATTGTCCTTGCCTACTTCCCAGTCGGGGACGCTCAGCCGCGTCCCTCTTCGTCTTCGGTGGCTAGTTCGGATTCGTCGTACTCCACAGGCTCTTCGGACTCGTCAGCGGCTTCCGGCTCCTCTTCGAAGTCCTCCGCGGGCTCCGCATCGTCTGCCTCGGCCGGTTCCTCGTCCTCGTATTCCTCTGCCGGTTCCTCCTCGTACTCCTCGGCGGGTGCGTCTTCGGGTTCGGCGTCGGACTCCTCCGCCTCGTCCTCGGCGGGTGCGTCCTCGCCGGATTCGTCCTCGGCGGGCTGGTCCTGTTCGCTCTCATCCTCCGCAGGGCGGTCCTCGGACTCTTCGTCCTCGGACTGCTCCTCTTCGAGGGCGTCTTCATGGGAGGTGACGAGTTCGCCGTCGCGGATCTCACCTCGCCAGCCTTCGACGCTGTCGGGGTCGAGCATGATCTGCCTCATCACGTGATGAACGAAGAACTTCAGCTCGAGCCGGAAACGCCGGGGCACGGTGAACCACAGAGCGCCGACGCCTTCCATGAAGCCCTGTTTGTGGTATTCGCCCACCGCGATGATGCGGGTCAGTCTGGGAGCGACTTCGTGGAAGGAGATGCTGCCGCTGATATAGCCCTTCTCACCCGTCGATTCCCAGACGATGTGCGAATCGGGAACCTGTTCGGTGATCGTGGCTTCCCAGGTCCGGTGCGACCAGACGGCCTGTCCCTTGATGCTCAGGGTGACGTCATCGGTGCGTTCGACGTTCTCGACCTTCTTCATGAAGTCGGGCCAGTCCTCGAACATCGTGAAGGCATTGTACGCCACGCTCAGAGGGACACCGACCTCGGCGGTCTCCACGATATTGGAGAACTTGAAATCGCCGGAGCCGCCCGAGCCGCTCGAGCCGCCTCCGAACAGTCCCTTGATCTTGTCCTTGATCCCGGTCGTCGCCGCAGACATCGCCGCTTTCGCCGGTGACTTGCCTTCGGCGATCTCCTCGGCGCCGGCCTGAGCCGCGGGAGCAGGGGTATCGCCCACACCGTCGAGGCGGTCTGCGATCTTCTCGACCCTGTCGCCGACGGAACTCATCGCCTTGCGTCCCAAGGTCTTGGCGTAGTCTCCGGCCTGCTGCTTGAGGCCTCCGAAAATCGAATCATCACTCATCGCCGGCCTCCTCGGGCTTGGCGGTGGAACGAGACGTCGACGTTTTCTTCGACGTCGTCGAGCGCTTGGCGCCCGACTTCGTGCGCGAGCCGCGTGAAGCGGTCGAGGACTTCGACGAACGCGTGCCCTTCGAGGAGCGGCTGCCTGTCGAGGAGCGCTTGGCTGCCGGTTTCTTCGGAGCCTCCTCCTCTGCCTGGGGCTCCTCCGTCTGCTCCTGCGGTTCCGGATCGGCTTCGGCTTCCGCGGTCTCGGAAGTGCCCTCGTCCTCAGAGGTCTGAGAACCTTCGTCCGCCTGGTCCTCCTGCGTCTGCGAGCCCTCGTCCTCGTCCTCGGAATCGTCGACGGCCGGATCGAGCGAGTCGGCCGCATCGTCGAGGGTCGACTTCATCTTCTCGGTCTGCTCCTGGAGCTTGACGCTGAGCTGGTCGACTCCCTTCGCCGCCATGGCTTTGGCCGCGCTCTTGCCGGAATCGGCCAGACGACCCGTGATCTTCTCCTGGAGGCTCTTGAGCTCGGGCGACGAATCAGCGAAATCCTTCAGTCCGCCCAGCAGCTGGTCGCGATTCTTCGCGGCAGTCGTTCCGGCGACCGCCGAGGCGACCGTGAGAGCCAGACCGAGCTTCTTGGTTCTGCCGAGAACATAGCCCGCCAGTATCAGGCCGGTGAGTTTCATCTTGTTGTTCATCATTGCCTCCGTCTCCGTGCTGATGGGCACGGGCCGAGATGGGAACTGGAAGGCTGCAGCCCCAGGGTTGGGATTGCCATGCCATGGGGTACAGCTCCACTGTGCTGATCACTGATTCGAGGGAAATCGCCTCGCGACGAGGGCATCCGGTACTCGTCTCCGCCTGTCGTCCGAGGCCGACGCAGATTCCTGACCGCATCTGCGGGCTTCCGCGGAAGCCAAGGGCAATCTGCCCTTTTCACAATCATCTGTTCAGCCACCCCTGTTCCGTCAAGGGGGGTCAGAAACGCTCCGGAGTGCCGCGGCATCGTACTCGGGCTCATCCTGAGAAGTGGCTGTCAATCTGTGTCCGGCGAATTCCAGCAGGCCCCATACCCCCTTTCCTGCCATTGCCCCGCGCTGCTCCTCGGAGCCGGTGCCCTGACAGAGCAGACGCCGGAGTCCATGGTGAACGCGGTCGGCGTCGTGTGTGCGCAGCAGGGCCGGTTGTGCGCGCTCGAAGACCTTTCGGACGACTGCTGCGGCCGGTGCGCTCATCCCCGTCTCCGGATCCATCAACGGCCCCGTGAGACCGAAGCGTGCAGCCTGCCAATGGGCGATATCCAGCAGATTCGCAGGTTCCGAGTCCGCGCTCGGGTCGTCCATCGCGATGTCCACGAGCGCACGGATGAGCAATGCGAGAGTCAGAGTGGTCTCGGTGTCCAGCTGCACGTCACAGGTCCGGATCTCGACGGTCGTGTGCTTGGGTGAGAGCCGGACCAGCCAGCCCAGGGTCGCCTCGTCGAACACCACGTCCGAACGCAGGGCAGCAGCGACCTGCGCATCGTAGTCGTCGAGATCCGTAAAATGGGGCGGGATGCCGAAGACGACCCACCGTCGGTAGTGGATCGAGCGCCAGCTGGCGAAGCCGCTGTCGGCTCCGCGCCACAGGGGCGAATTCGCGCTCAGGGCTGTGAGCACCGGAATCCACCTGCGCAGGCCGTTGAGTGCCCTCACGCCCGCTTCCCTGTCGGGGATGTCGACATGGACATGCATGCCGTTGACGTACTGATCGGCCGCGATCGCGGGCGCCAGCTCCGCGAACTCACGGTAGCGGCTGCCGTCACTGACTCCCAGCGAGGCCTCGGGGATCTGAGGTGCCGCACCGAGTCCGACAGCGAGCAACCCACGCGACTGAGCCGCTGCCGACAGCCGACGGCGAAAGGTGTGCAGCGATTCGAACGCCTCGGCGGCGGTGGCCAGCACAGGAGTGGCGAATTCGATCTGCCCGGGCAGCCACTCGGCGCAGACCTCTCCGCTGCTCGAAACCACCTCGTCCTCGACTTCCTGCAGGCTGCTCTTCGCTCGAGCAGGCAGAAGAGAATGCCGATCGACGAGGAGGAATTCCTCTTCGATGCCGAATTCGCTCATCGTCACCTCGTTCCGTTTCCGATCCGCTCACGCTATTGGACGTGCCACGGATGCGATACCGGATTCGGGGCCTCACGAAAATACCTGCGAAAGGGGCAGTGCGTGCGAGTTCGCGGGGATTTAGAAGCGGCAGACATGTCTCCGCCTGCCTCTGGCCGCAGTCGGGAAGCAGAACATAGACTTCAGGCAGATTCGAGGCGGCCGAAGAAGCGTCTGAGATGAGAACGGTCCGCGCGGATCATCCGAGCAGCGGGAAGACATATCACCCGTTGCGGACCATTCGAGACTAGCCAGCAGAGAAATGGACGATCAGGACCCCATTCAGGCCATTCCCGATGCCTCATTTCCGGATCACCGCGCAGCCGTGAGAAGAAGGAAGCTTGCGGAGGCGGTCGAGTTCTGGGATGTGACCCTCACCGGAGTGTGGCTGCACTACGTCAGCCTCGGCGGAGAGCTCACCGAATACGAACTCGACGCCTACCTCCACGAGGCGTACTTCATGACGCCTTATCAGCACGACATCCTCGCCGAGGCGGTCAACGAACTCATCGATATGCTTCCCCCGCCCCCGCGGGCTCCGCTCACGAACGAACCGGAGCTGTGAGCGGAGCTGCGAAGAGCCGGCGCTGAGAGGACTCCACGCATACGACGAGCGGCGGGATCAGCCCCTGTCGTCCGGAGCGCCTTCTCCATGGTCGCGATCGGCGCGGCCTCGTTCGGAATCGGCGGGACCAGCCTCGTCCGTGGGACGGGGACCGTCCCCACGGTATTCCAGGCGACCTCGGCGATTGCGACGGATGGCGCCGTGCCGGATCGCTTCGCGCACCGCTCCGCGGAAGCGTCCCGGGCCCCATCTCCGTGCTCCGATGGCGCGGAAGAGTTCGACGTCTCCCACGGGTTCCATGTCTCGGACGAAGTCGATGATGCCGTTGACCTCATTGGCCGAGACCTCGGGCGGAACATCGCGAGAGGACACCGACGGCCACGGAGCGTAGACACCGGCGGATCCCGGACCCGGGCGCAGGCGACTGCCACGGGAGGCGACTTCGGAACCGGCCCCCTGACGGCTCGGTGAACCGGCTCCGCCGGGTGCGGAGGGTTCGCTCGTCGCCGGCTTCTCGGTCTCCTCGGGCTTCTCCGCGTCCTCGGCTGTGAGCGGCTGCGCGATGGCCTCGAGGTCGGCGCCTTCGGCCTTGACCCCGAAGAGCAGCTCGGCGATTCCCCCGAGTGCCATCACCCCTGCTCCGATGCAGAACGCCAGAGCCACCTGTGAGCGCTCACCGGATTCGATCATGCCGCCGAACAGCAGCGGTCCGGCGATACCCCCGGCGGCGGTGCCGATCGCGTAGAAGAACGCGATGGCCAGCGCGCGGGTCTCCATCGGGAAGATCTCGCTGACCGTGAGGTAGGCGGCGCTGGCGCCGGAGGAGGCGAGGAAGAAGCAGACGACGAGGACGATGAGGAACAGCCACTCTCCGCCGACTGCGCCTTTGAAGACCAGGGCGAGGACGACGGCGACGACGGCCGAGCCGAGGTAGCTGAACGAAATCATCGGCTTGCGACCGATCGTGTCGAAGAGCCGACCGAGGATGACCGGCCCGGCGAAGTTGCTCAGCGACCAGATGATGATGAAGATCGGCACCGTGGCGGCGGCGACGCCGTAGAAGCCGTTGAAGATCGTGCCGAGGTTGAACGTGATGCCGTTGTAGAGGAAGGCCTGTCCGACGAAGAGGACGAGGCAGAGGATGGCGCGTTTCGGGTAGATCTTGAAGGCGACCTTCATGATCTCGACGAAGGTGATCGTCTTCCGCTGCCGGACGGTGATGGTCTTCTCCGCCGGCGGCAGGGTCTGCGAAGTCTCGGATTCGATATCGTCTTCGATCTCACCCACGATGCGCTCGGCCTCATCCTTCTGTCCGTGGATGAACAGCCAGCGCGGGCTCTCGGGGACGTTCTTGCGCACGACGAAGACGAAGATCGCCAGCAGCATTCCGACGGCGAAGGCGAGCCGCCAGCCGATCATCTTCGGCAGGATGTCCGTGTTGAGGAAGAACAGCGTCGTCGCGGCGCCGCCGGCGGCACCCAACCAGTAGGAGCCGTTGATGATGAGGTCGATGCGTCCGCGCACCCGGGCCGGGATGAGTTCGTCGATGGCCGAATTCACCGCAGCGTACTCTCCGCCGATGCCGGCTCCGGTGAGGAAGCGGACGAGGAAGAAGTACCAGGGCGCGAAGGAGAAGGCCGTGGCGACCGTGGCGATGAGGTAGAGGATGAGGGTGATGAGGAAGAGCTTGCGGCGGCCGAATCTGTCGGTGAGCTGGCCGAAGACGATCGCCCCGACGCAGGCTCCGAGCACATAGAGTGCGCCGGCAGTGCCGATCTGTCCGGCCGTCATGTCGATGCCGCTGCCCTCTTCGGTCATTCGGGCGGCGACGTTGCCGACCATGGTGACCTCGAGGCCGTCGAGGATCCATACGCTGCCGAGGCCGACGACGACCATCCAATGGAATCGCGCCCATGGCAGGCGGTCCAATCTGGCGGGCACGTCCGTCTTGATCGTTCCGAGCTCGATGTCCTTGCTCATGGCCACCTCCTGGGTCGCAGTTCACACGATTGCCAGGAAGTTTAAGCAGGCTGTGCAAAGGCTACAAGGCATGGCGTTCCCTGCGGAAGGAGAGTATTGTGCGTCCACTCGAGTCCAGGCGGGCACTGTCTCTGCGGCATCGGCCAGCACCCCATCCTTCGTCCAGGACGTAAGGTGATGGTGGGTCAAGAAGCCGGCCTCCCATCCACGTGAGGACACCCGTGTTCATGAGGCCGCCCCAAGCGCCGTATCCATTCCTCGTCGTCGCCGCGCACCTGCCCGTCGCGGACGCGCAGAGAGCGCGATGCGCAGAAGCCGAACGGCTCACTGCGGCGCTGTCGCCGTTCGTCCGACTCAACCACGGCGCATGGATCGGTCCGTGCAGTGCCGAATCCTCTCTGCGGACACCCTCGGAATCGGACGGGATGACGGTTGTGCCGGTCGATCTGGGCTCGGATGCCGCAGGCTATGAGTCGCTCGTCGCGGACCGTCTCCGCCCTGCCTATCACGGTCGGAACGGAAGAGCGCAGTTCGGCAGCTCATCGTGGAGTGCCTTTTCCGCGGCCACTGCGCGGATCGCCGAGCAGGCGATCGAACTCGCCGCGCCCGGGGCGGTCATCGTGGTGCACGGCTTCCAGCTGCAGCTGATCCCCACGATGATCCGTCAGCGGCGCCCCGATGTGCGCATCGGGTTCTTCAACCACATCCCTTTTCCCGCGACGGAGGTCGTCGCTCAGCTGCCGCGCCGCGACGATCTCATTCGCGGCATGCTCGGCGCCGACGTGATCGGCTTCCAACTCGGTTCCGATGTCAAGAGCTTTCGAGAAGCCGCATACAGCTTCACCGGCGTCGATCCCAGTGACACGGGCACCGTGGTCGGTGCCTACCCGGAATCCATCGATCCCTGTGCACTCGCTGCCATGGCGGAGGCGCCCCGGACGCTGCAGGGCGCGCGGAAGCTCAGAGGAGAGCTCGGAGCTCCGCAGACCCTCATCGCCAGTGTCGACCGTCTCGACTGCACCACCGGGCTGCTCAATCAGCTGCGCGCCTACGAGGTTCTCCTCGAAACCGGAGAGATCGACCCACGGAAGACGCGTCTCGTTCAGTTCGCGATGTCCTCCGATGACGTCGACTCCGATCGGCAGCTGCGTGACGAGGCCGAGCAGCTCGTCGGACGCATCAACGGCCGCTTCGGATCACTGCACAGCTCCGCAGTGCACTACCACTGCGGCGCCTATTCGCGGGAGTCGCTGGCGATGGTCTACGCCGCCGCGGACATCTTCCTCGTCACGCCTCTGCGCGAGGGGATGAGCCTCACCGCGAAGGAATACGTCGCGGCACGGCGTCACCGAGGCGGAGTCCTGGTGCTCTCCGAGTTCGCCGGGGCGGCGGCGGAACTCGAGCACGCCATCATGGTCAACCCCTTCGATGGCGATGGGCTCAGGAAGGCGCTCTCCGGTGCGCTGAGCATGTCCGACGAGGAGGCGCGCCGCCGGATCGACGCCATGGTCGAAACCGTTGAGAACCATGACGCCCATCGCTGGGGGTGTGAATTCCTCAACGCCGTCGTCGGCCAGTCCGTCACCGATCCGCAGACCGTCACTCGGCTGCGATGAGCGCCTGCGGCGCCGCTTGCTTCGCTCGCGTCCGCAGCCAATCGGCCTGAGTGGAGGTCTCGCCCACGCAGTCGGCGACGACGTCGAGCAGCTCATCATCGCGCAGCGCCGCGGCGGCCTGCTCCACCAAGGTGTAGGTGAAATCGACGAAGGTCGTCAGCAGATGCAGGTCCTGCAGGTCACGCAGCAGCCCGAGCGGACCGCTGCGAGTGTCGTCGAGTTCGGCGGCGTGAAGCCTCTCCGGCTCGTCGTCAGGCTGCTCTCCATAGCGATCGACGATCGGTGCCAGCAGCTGCTCGTGCGCCTCGCATTGATCGGCGAGGGTGTGACAGATGAAGTAGACGTCCGGTTCGCTGCCGTGCCCATCACCGATCTTCCGCAGCGATGAGGCGAGGACCGACTCCGCGGATCGGACCATCCCGAGATAGACAGGGAGCTTCACAGCGCATCCTCCTTGACGGTGTCGGTGGGGAACCGCTCCTCGGCCTGCCCGTCCTCGCCGCCCACGGTCGGCGGCATGGATGTACGCCTGATCGGCCGCGAGGCCGTCGTCGTCGGGGCAGGAGCCGGCCCGCTGCCGGCCGCGATTCTCTGGATGCGCACTGCCGCATTCTTGAACTGCGGCTGCTTGGACACAGGATCCCATTCCGTGAGCGTCAGCTCATTGGCAGCCGTCGGCTCGTCCTCCGGCCGAGTCTCCCCTGCTTCCTGCCGCTCCCAGTAGCCGTAGTGGAAGGGGGCGAATACGGTGCCGTCGCTGACAGACCCGATTCGCGCCGGGACGCGGATCTCACCGCGGCGGGAGGCCACTCGCACGATGTCGCCCTCGGCGATGCCGAAGGCCTGCGCATCGTGTTCGGAGATCTCGACCCAGGCTGAGGGCGCGGCGCCCTGCAGCTGGGAGCTCCTCCCCGTCTTCGTGCGCGTGTGGAAGTGATAGGCCGTGCGCCCGGTGGTGAAGCGGAGAGGGTAGCTCTCATCGGGGATCTCGGGCGCCGAGGTGAACTCGGCGGTCTTGAGCAGCGCCCTGCCGGCAGGGTCCATGGAGCGGTATCTCAGCGGTCCGACGGTCGCTCCGGTGAGCAGATCGTGGCCGAAGGTCTCACACTCCTCGAAACCGGTCGAGAAGCAGCCGTCCTCGTAGAGCCGCCGCCGTCCGTCGGGGTGCTCCTCGTTGCAGGGCCAGGGGATCCCGCTGCCTCCCCGCAGACGGTCATAGGTGATCCCCGTGTAGTCGCAGAGCCGACCGCGCGAGCATTCCTTCCACGCTTCGAAGGCGTCCTCGGGAGTCTCCCAGTCGAGGAGAGGCCGACCGCTCTTGGTCGACAGTCCCATCCGCGTGGCGTAGTCGAGGAAGATCTCGAAATCGCTGCGCGCTTCGCCGGGCGGATCGACGGCCTTGTCGGCGAGGTGGACGGTGCGGTCGACGTTCGTGAAGGTGCCCTGCTTCTCACCCCACCCCGCCGCCGGCAGCACGACGTCGGCGAAGCGGGCGGTCTCGGTGAGGTAGAGGTCCTGCACGACGAGGAAGAGGCCGGATTCGGCCAATATGCGTCGGATGCGCTCGGCCTCGGGCATCGACACGGCGGGGTTGGTCGCCGAGACCCAGAGGAGCTTGATGCTTCCCTGCTCGGCGTAGCGGAAGATCTGCATCGCATGGGTCGGCGGAGCCCAGTGGGGGATCGTATCGGTGTCGACGTCCCAGAGCTTCGCGAGTTCGGCGATGTGATCGGGGTTCTCCCAGTTCCGGAAGCCCGGCAGGTCCCCGTCGGCTCCGGTCTCCCGAGTGTTCTGCGCCGTGGGCTGGCCGTTCATCTGCAGCACCCCGTTGCCCGGCGTGCCGAGCTTGCCGCGCAGCAGATGGAGATTGTTGACCTGGCAGGAGGCAGCTGTCGCCTGCGAAGCCTGATAGAAACCCTGCAACACGGTCGAGAGCACACGCTGCGAGGTGCCGAAGATCTGTGCGGCCCGTCGGATGTCCTCGGCCGCGACTGCGCACACCTCGGCGGCTCTCTCCGGCGTCCACTCGTCGACGGCCCGGCGCAGCTCCTCGACTCCGAGCGTGTGCTCCTCGATGTAGTCGCGGTCGATCCAGTCGTTGACGAAGAGCTCTCGCACCAGAGCATTCATCAGGGCGAGATTCGTTCCCGGACGCACCGCGAGGTGGACGTCGGCATGATCGGCGACCTCGGTGCGTCGCGGATCGATGCATACGAGTGCCGGACGGTCAGCACCGGTCAGCCGGTCGAGCACTCGCGCCCACAGCACCGTCTGCGTCTCGGCCATATTGTGTCCGTAGAGGAAGACCGCATCGCAGCAGTCGATGTCCTCATAGCAGCCCGGCTGCCCGTCGGAGCCGAAGCTCTCCTTCATCGCCGCGGCGGCCGTCGCCGTGCACAGGCGAGTGTTTCCGTCCATATGCGGCGTTCCCAGACCGGCCTTGCCGATGACTCCGAGGGCGTAGTACTCCTCGAGGAAGAGTTGGCCGGATGTGTAGAAGCCGTGGCTGAGGGGACCGACCTCGTCGAGCAGTTCGGTGCTGCGTCCGACGATCCGACTCATCGCGGTCTCCCAGTCGGTGGGCACCAGCTCTCCGTTCTCACGGATGAGCGGCTGTGTCAGTCGAGCCCGATTCCGCATCCCCTGCCAACTCGCGAACAGGCCCTTGGGGCCGAGCCGACCGCGGTTGACCGCATCGGTCTCTCGCCCCCGGACGCCGACCATCTCGCCGTCCTTGACGGCGATGTCACAGGCACAGCCGTTGCTGCACAGCACGCAGGCCGACTGCACCCACTCATCGACATCGGAATCAGTGAGCTCGGCGGACAGTTTCTGGTCGACGCGGCTCGGCCACTGCTCCTCACGCGCGTACGGGGTGCGCGTACCCCAGATGTCTGCGATTCGATCAACCATGCATCGGCTCCTCCCGCACGACCGTTGGTCTCCCATGCTGGGCGCGACCCCAGAGACCGTCAATCGGTTCTGCTGACGCACGCATTTCTCCGCGACACGGTCCCGACCTCGAAACCATGACCTGCGAATACGCCTCGGCGACTGGCCCGCCGAGCGGTCATTCGGATCCGGCCGAGCGCGTCGTTCGGCCCGGACAGCAGGGCACAGTAACAGCATCCGAACAGGCACGGTACCCCTGTTGTCATCGGGGCCGTCTCAGTAATCTCGGGTGTCCTATGGCACGCATGGGCAGACTTCTGCACCGTGCAGAAGCCTGGCAGACACGAGACCGTGCTGCCCTCAGCAACGACGGAAGGCAAGAGATGACTGCAGCGAAACGCACCTCGGACACGGAATCGACTTCGGCCAAGCTCCTGTACCGGCCGATCGGCATGCTCAACGGACTCATCAGCGGCGCAGTCGCAGGGGTGGTCTTCAAACAGATCTGGAAGCGGGTCTCCCCCGAGCACAGCGAGGACGCACCCCAGGCGCTGAATTCGGATTTCAAACTCAGCGAGGTCCTTCTCGCCGCGGCGCTGCAGGGAGCGCTCTTCGCACTCGTCAAAGCGGCGGTCGACCGCAGCGGGGCACGCGTGTTCCAAAAGCTCACCGGCGACTGGCCGGGAGAGTGACCCAGGAGGCCCCCACGATGTAAGTTCGAGGTGGGGGCCGGGAGGCCGCACCGAAGGGCTTGAGTTCCAATTGAATAGGTGAGGAGATCCGATGGGACGTTTCCTGGCGATCACAGCGACTTTCGCCGCCTTGGTGGCGATGGCATGGGCTGCCGCTGTGGGACCGTGGGCGTGGTGGGTCCTCGGCGGCGTGGTTCTGGCCATCATCGCAGTGGCGGTCCATGACCTGGTCCAGAAGAAGCACGCGATTCTGCGCAACTACCCCGTGGTCGGACATCTGCGCTTCCTGCTCGAGTCGCTCAGGCCGGAACTCCAGCAGTACTTCATCGAACGGAACTGGGACGGTCGACCATTCGATCGCGATATCCGCTCCATCGTGTACGAACGATCGAAGGGAATCCACGGGGAGACGGCCTTCGGTACCGAACGCGACGTCAACGGCGTCGGCTACGAGTACCTCCTCCATTCCACCGCTCCGGTGCCCGAACCGGAGCAGCCTCCTCGAGTCGAAGTGGGAGGCCCGGACTGCTCGCAGCCCTACAGCATGTCGCTGCTCAACGTCTCGGCCATGAGCTTCGGCTCCTTGTCACCGAACGCCGTACGGGCGCTGAACCGAGGTGCCCGCCTCGGCGGGTTCGCCCACGACACCGGCGAAGGTGCGATCTCTCCCTACCACCTCGAGCACGGCGGCGATCTGGTCTGGGAGATCGGAACCGGATATTTCGGTGCACGCACCGACGACGGCGACTTCGATCCTGCCCAGTTCCGCGACCAGAGCGCCAGGGAGCAGGTGAAATGCGTCTCCCTCAAACTCAGCCAAGGCGCCAAACCCGGAGTCGGCGGTGTGCTGCCTGCGGCGAAGGTCAACGCGGAGATCGCCCGGACCCGCGGCATCCCCGAAGGCGAGAAATGCGTGAGCCCATCAGCGCACAAGGTGTTCACAACGCCGACCGAACTCATCGAATTCATCGCGCAGATGCGCGAACTCTCAGGAGGGAAGCCCGCCGGCTTCAAACTGTGCGTGGGCTCGCGCATCGACGTCCTGGCGATCTGCAAGGCCATGCTCGAGGTCGGCACCGCCCCCGACTTCATCATCGTCGACGGCGCGGAGGGCGGTTCGGGGGCCGCTCCCCTGGAGTACGAGGACCATGTGGGCACACCGCTGACCGATGGACTGCTCACGGTCCACAACGCACTCGTCGGCACCGGCCTGCGTGATCGGATCCGCATCGGAGCCAGTGGGAAGATCGCCGCCGGCAACGATGTGGTCAAACGCCTCATCCAGGGCGCCGACTACACGAACTCCGCGCGCGCCATGATGATGGCGGTCGGATGCATCCAGGCTCAGATCTGCCATACGGGCCTGTGCCCGGTCGGTGTGACCACCCAGGACCCGAAGCGGCAGCGAGCCCTGCATGTGGGGGACAAGAGCATACGCGTGAAGAACTATCAGGAAGCGACCGTGAAACAGGCGGTCGAGATCATGGCATCGATGGGTGTCAATGATCCCCACGATCTCTCCCCGGACTTGCTCCAGCGCAACATCGGACGCACCGAGCACCGTTCATATGCCGAACTCTACAACTGGCTGCAGCCGGGCGAGCTCCTCTCACAACCGCCCGAAGGGTGGGCGCACGACTGGTTCGCGGCCGACCCTTCGTCGTTCCGGAACCGCTCACAGTAGGCTTCGGCAGTCCTGTCTGCTCGGCACCGGTCGGACAGAGACTCTGTTCAGGAGACTCTGTCTCTGTTCAGTGGGCTCTGTTCACGAGATCCTGTTGACGAGATCGCCCGGTGAGTGCGCCCAGTCCTCGGCGAGGACCTCCCGAGCCGCATCGAGCCGACCCTCCATATTCACCATGAGCACTCCGCGGACCCGCCCGTCCTCGTCGAGGTAGTACACCACACCATCGGTCTGCGGCTTCTGCCAGTCCTCGACGGTGCGCAGGGCGGGATCGAGCTCTCCGACCGCCTGGTATCCGAAGTCGAAGACGTTCGTGTAGAAGTACGGTGTGTGCGTGTAGGACTCGTCGGCTCCCGCCATGATCCGTCCGACCGCTGTGCCCATGCTGGTGGCATTGTCGACGTGCTCGACACGCTGCCGGCCGAGGATCCTGTCCGGGTAGCGGGCGACGTCTCCGGCCGCGAAGACGTCCGGCTGCGAGGTCCGCAGGGAGTCGTCGACGATGATCCCGTCGTCCGTGTCCAGTCCCGCGTCCTCGGCGAGCTGGGTCGCCGGTTCGATGCCGAGGCCGACGACGACGGCGTCGAACTCATGGGAATCGCCGTCGTAGTCGAGCACCACACGCTCGCCTTCGGTGCGCCCTCCCGATGCCTTCGTGCCCGGCACGAGAGTCACCCCGTGACTGCGGTAGAGCTCGTGGAACTGCTTGGCGAGGTCCGGCGGAAAGATGGAGCCGCCGAGGGTCTCATCGTCGAAGATCAGAGTCGCACGGGTCTCGTTCTGAGCCAGTGCTGCGGCGAGCTCGGTGCCGATGAAGCCTCCTCCGATGACCGCGATGCTCAAGTTCTGACCAGCGAGGTCCCGCAGGCGGCGGTAGTCGGCGAATTCCCGGAAATAGATGACCCGCTCGCCTTCGTCGAGGTCGATGCCCTTCGGGCGTCCTCCGGTGACGAACAGCAGCTTGTCGTAGCCGAAGCTGCCGATGGTCGTCATCACGGTTTTCGTTTCGAAGTCGACCTCGGTGGCCTCTGTGCGGAGGCTGATCCGGGCTCCGGTCGCCTCGGCGGTGTCGAAGTAGTTGTCGCTCTCAGCGAAGCTCTCATCGGTCCACAGGCGCTTGCTCAGCGCCGGCCGGGTATAGGGTTCGTCGACGTCATCGCTGATGATCGCGATCGTTCCCTCGTCGTCGATCTCCCGGATCCCCTGCGCTGCGGAGGCGGCGGCCATTCCGCCGCCGATGATCACATATCGGAACTGGTCCATGTCGAATGCTCCTCTTCTCTTCTCTGGCGTGTGTGCGGTCGGTATCGGGACGCTCGAGCGTCCTAGATCGTTGCGACGGATCCGGCGTCGACGCGATAGTTCGAGCCGTTGACGAAGCTGGCGGCGTCCGAGCACAGGAATGCGATGACTTGGGCCGCTTCCTCCGGCCGACCGCGGCGCCCGAGTTCCATGAACGGACGCTCCTCGCGCAGGAATGAGGCGATCGCCTCATCGAAGCTCGTTCCCTTCCGCTGCACTCGCTCATTCATCATTTCGTCGGTCATCGGGGTGGCGATGAAGGCGGGAGAGACGGTGTT
The DNA here is from genome assembly GCF_017808095.1 of Brevibacterium renqingii. NCBI lineage: Bacteria > Bacillati > Actinomycetota > Actinomycetes > Micrococcales > Brevibacteriaceae > Brevibacterium > Brevibacterium renqingii. The sequence continues at coordinate 715,324 of NZ_JADBHG010000001.1, forward strand.
GACCAGCAGGCCTTCTGAAGCATAGGTGCGCGAGAGTCCCTTGGCCATGGAGAGCATGCCTGCTTTGGCCGCACAGTACGGCAGCTCCTCTTCATAGGGCTGCACCGCGTCTTCGGAGGACACGAACACGATGCGACCCCAGCCGCCTCGGCGAAGCCCGGGAAGGAACGCACGAGTGACACGGACCGGCCCCATGAGGTCGACATCGATGGTCCGGTCCCAGCCCTCCTGGCTGATCTCGTGGAACAGTCCTCCGGCACCGTGGATGCCGGCAGCGTTGACGAGGATGTCGAGGTCGCCCACCTCGGCGGCGACCGCGGCGGCGAGTTCGTCGACGGACCCTTCATCTGCGATGTCGGCGTCGTGGGCGTAGATCCGGTCCTTGTATTCGGCGAGTTCGTCGACAGCCGCTTTGAGCTCGTCGGGCTCGAGTCCGGTCATCACGACGACAGCCCCTTCTGCGAGCAGCTGGCGCGCCGTCGCCAGGCCGATGCCCGAACTCGCTCCTGTCACCAGGGCTTTGCGGTCGCGGATGTTGAGATCCATCTGTCTCCTTCCAGGTCTCGGACGTCGGTCGCTGCCGTCTCAGGGAGTGCGGATGAGCTTCTTGTTGACGAATTCGCGGATGCCTTCAGCACCGAGTTCTCGTCCGACCCCCGAGCGCTTCGTGCCTCCGAAGGGCAGGTCGGGTTCGGTCCAGGTGGCCTGGTTGATCCACACCATTCCCGTGTCGATGCGGTCGGCAACGCGTTGGGCCTTTTCGATGTCGTCGCTGACGACTGTGCCGCCGAGCCCGAAGGACGAGTCATTGGCCAGCGCCACGGCTTCATCCTCGTCTGCGACCGAGTAGACGACCGCGACGGGGCCGAACAGCTCCTCCGAGTAGGCGCGCATCTGCTCAGTCACCCCGGTCAGCACCGTCGGTTCGACGAAGGCGCCCGGTCGGTCGACTCGGTGGCCGCCGGTGTGGACCTTCGCGCCGTGGTCGATCGCGTCCTCGACCTGCTCCATGAGGTCCTGGGCGGCCTGTTCGGAGGACAGAGGTGCCATCGTCGTCACGGAGTCGGCCGGATCGCCTGCGACGAACTCCGACATCTTCGCCGTCAGCAGATCCACGAACTGATCGTAGAGATGGTCGACCACGATGAGGCGCTTGGAGGCGATGCAGCTCTGCCCGGAGTTCGTCATCCGTCCCTTCACGGCCGCGGTGACGGTCGCGTCCAGATCCGCCGCATCGAGAACGACGAACGGATCGCTTCCGCCGAGTTCGAGGATCGACTTCTTCAGATGGCTGCCCGCACCGCTCGCCACTGCCGCACCGGCGCCTTCCGAGCCGGTCAGCGATGCTCCCCGGACCCGTTCGTCAGCGATGATCGTCTGGATCTGATCGTTGTCGGCGAAGACGTTGCGATAGCAGTCGCGCGGCAGCTGCGCGTCGTTCATGACCTGTTCGAAGGCCAGAGCTGACTGCGGGCAGTTCGAGGCGTGCTTGAGGATGATGGTGTTGCCGGCCACGAGGTTCGGTGCGGCGAGACGCGCGACCTGGTAGTAGGGGAAGTTCCACGGCATGACTCCGAGGATCGGGCCGATGGGTTCGTACTTCATCACGGCGCTGCCTCCGCTGGCGGGTTCGAGCCGTTCGTCGGAGAGCAGCATGGGCCCTTCTTCGGCGTAGTAGCGCAGGATCCTCGCCGCCAGTTCGACCTCTGCCTCTGCCTCGGCGCGGAGTTTGCCCATCTCGAGGGTGAGGAGCTCCGCGAGGTCGTACCTGCGCTCGTCCATGAGGTCCGCCGCTCGCGCGAGCGGGGCGGTGCGGTCGCGGACGTCGGTCGTCCGCCAGGTCTGGAAAGCTGCGTCGGAGGCGTCGATGACGGCCGAGATCTCCTCGTCGCCGGCAGTCGGGAACTCCTTGAGCACTTCTCCGGTTGCTGGATTCGTGGTCTTGAACTTCGCGCTCACAGCGTCTCCTTCCTCTCCGGTCCGCAGTCTCGTATCGCGTCTGCTGCACGGCTGCTGAACCTTGGCACCACAGTCCCAGGGCACGCGGGGCGGCCAACAGCCCCTTTCGCAGATCATCCGTTGCCCCTACAATCTGCGAATCGGGCAGACACCCTGCGCTGTGCAGATCGCTCAGTGCCTCTGCGATCCTTTCGGTTCGTCGATGAGGAGCAGGATCATCCCGTCGTGGAGCTTCGCCTCGAGTTCATCGGCTTCGTCCGCATCGAAGCCGAAGCTTCGGAAGATCTCACGGAGCTCGTCTCCCCTTTCGTTGTACCGCTCGGCGACGAGATCGTCGATGTCGCCGAGGTCGATGCTGACATCGTCCCCGACGAGGCAGTCGGTGCACTCCTCGTCATGGGCGAACAGATGCAGGGATTCCTTCGGCACGCCTTTCGACCCCAACTTGTTCAGGGCGTTGAGCACGCCGATGTCATCCCGGAAGGTCTTCACCATCGGCTGCACTGCCTCGGCCTCCATGACAAGCCTCCTCATCCGGTGAGCATTCAAGTGCGAACGGGTCCCGCTACGCTAGCAGGCACCGCCCGGTCCCGTAACCCCTCACCTGACGAGGACGGAGCCACGTCAGTCACCAGGGGTTGGCCTCCTGCCAGCGGGTGAACCAGTAGCGGTCTCCCTGATAATGAGATTTCTCGGGCTTGCATCCACGCAGGTCCGAATGCTCTCCGAGCCAATCGCGCACCAGCTCCGGAACCTCGTCCATCCGGTGCCTCCATTCCACGAGTTCGAGGACGAGCACCGCACCGTCCTCGGCTTCGAGGCGGCACGAATAGGTCGGCAGGCTCTCGGTGAGCTGCGAATGCGTATAGCGGATCTGATCGCAGCCAGTGGTGAGATGGAAGCGGATGTACTCACCGCAGACACTCGCACACAGAGCCTTGAAATCCCGGTACCGCACCAGCCAGTCCGGAGCCTCATATTCGGTCATACGTTCTATTATGGGTTTCAAGATGGCAAACGGGCAAGCAGGCCCAATTCATTCCCAGAATCGGCAGTATGGGCGCTTCTTTTCGCTCCAAGGAGGAGAGTCAAATCTGTCCAGAGTCGGGGCGTTATGGATCTCTGTATGCTTGGCCCGAATTCACTCCAAAACGCGGTTCATCGATTCCCGCGTGACGGACCCCTGGCGTATTGATTCACAGCACAGCTGACAACCGATGTTCGTGCCAGAGGCTGAGGCACTCGAGCGTTACCGAGGCATTCGCAGTCGAAGAGGCTAGCGGAGCGCTACGGCATGCCCCTACCAATCTCGAGAGCCGTTCCGGGTGTAGTCGGGCCAGGGCAAGCTAATTGGTGCTGTGAAATTTTCGGGCAACAAGGGCGGCATTGGCTCAGCATCGACCCTCCTGTCGAATTCTGCTTTCGCGTCGGCCAACAGGCCCGGGCGTTGCAGCAGATCGAGGAACGTCCCGGCGATCGTTTTTCCGGCAGTCTCGATCGTCGGGGTGATTGTAGAGGGAATGCCTCCGAGGGCATTCATCGCCCACGACGGATACGGGTGCCCATCATCGGTTGGGGCAAGCGTAGGTCGTGCAATGTAGAAGCGCACCAGTGGAGCGTAATGCGACATCTCGACGTAGTCGTCACTGGTCCAGTTCCTCTGCCACGCCGGCATCTGCTCACGTAGCACGCGCTCGGCTTCCTGCGGTTCAATGAGTTGTTCGGTTGCGGCCAGGAAAGGGTTCTCCATCGGCTCGATTCCGACAGCGGACTGGATCTCTTTTCCCACTTCCACCGCCTCCGGACCGTATTCCGGCGGTCCAATCTGTTCGAGATTGGCATAGAGCACATCGGCGAGTACATGGTTCGCCCGACCGGGCCTGCTTCTGGCCACCCACCGATCCTCGACTGCGCAGTGAGCCATAGTGGCCGCAGCAGTGGCGTTGCGGTCCAGGACGGCAAGCACGTGCTCGGCCATCTCGACATCCGGAGTTCGCCACGAATACTGCAGCCTAGCCACACGCTGTGGCAAGTTGTCGGCCGTGGCCTGTCCGTCGGTGAGGATCGCGTCAGAAAAGCTCCAACCTCCCGTGGCCGGCAACATCGAGTCGAGCATAGTCCTGCTGGCTGTGTACATCTGAGACAGCGCCACGTTGGCCCCAGGAGCGCGGGCAGCGGAATGAGACGCGGGAATCGGTGAATTGGGGTCAGCGCTCGAGAGCTGCCACGTCTCCGGGTGGTCGCAGACGAAACTGTACACTTTCGAATAGTAGGCACCGCAGTGGGTATCCCAGCGCGCGGTATTGCACAGAGGCAGCATGTAGAAGGGATGGAAGGAGACGATCGCGTCCGCGTCGTCGTAATAACCGCGAAGCCCGTGAACTACTTTCGAGCCGTGCATCTTCTCCGCTGGCTCGCCTGTGTACTTCAACCGGCCGCCGAGGTTGTGCACCTCCATCGCATGCTTCGTGGCCAACAGACCGGCGAGGGTCGAGATCCCTAGCGCCGAGTGTGGGTCGGTGTGCCCGGGGGCGAAGCGGGTGAGCCCAGCCCGCGGCTGCTCATGCGTCGTGGCAGCCTGGCTGTTTCCGGGCACCGCATCGTATTCAGCGTAGGTCAGCAGAGTCGGTCCCTCACCATTGGACCATTCGGCGCAGAATGCGGTAGGCATTCCGGCTGACCCGTCCTCGACAGCAAAGCCTGCTTCACGCAGCGTCTCCACATACCAGGCCTGGGACTGGTATTCGCGCCAGGCAGGTTCGGCAAGCTCCCAGATGTGGGTGTGCCATTCGGTAAGTTCATTGAGGTGTGCGGCGATCCACGCCCTGGCGGTCGCCTTGGCGTCCCCGGGGAGGACACATTCAAGGGATTGAGTTGAATCTTCAGGTGAGGTCATGCTTGCCTTCGGATCGAGCTACAGGAGCGTTCACGGGCGATTCCGGTTGCCCGGTCTCAAATAGCGTGATGGCATTCTGCGCTTGAATTCGCAGGTATTCGGCAGCCGTACGATCAGAGAAATACGCGATGTGCGGAGTGAGCAGGACCTCTTCTCGACCCAGCATCGGGTGATCCGAAGACGGTGGCTCCATGTCGAGTACGTCGAGACAGGCGCCCGCCAGTCGACCGGAGTCGAGAGCGACTGCCAGCGCTGCGTGGTCGATGATTGCGCCACGGGAGACATTGACGATAAGCGCATTTTCTGCCATCCCGTCGAGGAACTCTGAGTCGACCAGCTTCTCCGTGTCCGCAGTCAGAGGCAAGTGAAGCGAGAGCACATCGGCACTGGACCGAACCTCGTCAAGGCTGGCCCGTCGCACTCCCAGCGAATCAAGGTCAGTGCGAACCGCCTCAGTGTCGGGTAAGTACGGATCGGAGCCGATGATGGATCCGAATAATGCCGACGCCTGCCTCGCGAGCTCCCGTCCAATACGGCCGAGACCAATGATTCCCAGAGTCAGCTCGCTCACCCGACGAGGCGCGACTGCCGACCGCGCGTTCCAGTCTGTGGGGTTCGCCGAGGCAGTGTAGAACGGAAGGCGGCGCAGGTGAGCTAGCACGGTTGCGAGAGTATGTGTGGCAACTTCTTCGGTCGCCGCGCCGGGAACGTTTGTCACCCAGATTCCATATTCATTCGCGGCTTCGATGTCAACACTGTCCGTACCCATGGACATCAGGGAAATGATGCGCAGGTCAGTCAGCGCCTCGATGACTTCTCGAGTGATCTCCGAGTAGCCCGGCAGAAGTGCCTGCGCCCCTGCGGCGCCAGCGATGATCTTCTGAGGATCGCGTGTTCGAAGCACGCGGGTCTCGAATCCGGCCAGTTCGAGCATCGCGACCGCAGGGCTGATGTCTGTGTCCTCGACGTCGGTGAATACAGCAATCGGCTGATCTGTCATTTGTTCTCCTCAGAGGTATACTCGGCCAGATCAAGGTGGATGAGCTGGAGTCCGCCGGCAGTGAGAGCAGTGTCGACGGCTGCAGCCAATTCAACTGCGGAGGTCACATGCCTGCCGTCGCCACCGAACGCCTTCGCCAGACCCGGCCAGTCGGGTTGGGCGAGGTCAACGCCGATGGGCGCAATGCCGACGTCGGCCTCGTTAGCTCGGATCTCTCCGTAGCCGCCGTTGTCCAGAACGATTACGGTGACCTCTTCCTCCTGTTCGACGACTGTGATGAGCTCCTGAACGGAGAACATCAGCGCGCCGTCCCCGATGACGACGAAGCTCGGCCGATGAGGGGCGCCGATGCGCGCACCGAGCGCTGCCGGTAATCCGTAACCCAGTGTTGCGAAGGTGCCCATGTACGGCGTTGAATTCGCCCTCGGGACCTTGAGCGTGTTCAACAGTCCCCCATAGGCGATCTGCGAGGAATCTGTGGCGACGATCGCGTCGGCGGGCAACGCGGAGGCAATGTCGGCGGAGACCGCGGTATTGACCGGAGAGAGTTCGGCGCATTCCCTCCGCGCTGCCGCAAGCAGGTCGACGACTGTCGATTCGGCGGCCGAAAGCAGGGAGCCCCCTGCTCTCGCCGATTCCTCGATGATCGCGGCAAGCACCGCTTCGGCATCACCGACGAGACCGAGGTCGGCAGTCTGGTTCTTGTCGATCTGCGTGTCGAGGATATCGATCCGGATGACTGTGCCCTGCGCATCGAGGCGGTCGACCCACAGCTCGGCATCGCCGAGTTTCGCGCCGATGACGAGCAGCACGTCCGCGTTTCTGGCGTGCTCGCGGACGCGGCTCAGGCGCAGGTTCGACCCCAGCGACAGCGGGTGATGCTCATCGAGGATGCCCTTGCCGTTGAGGCTCGTGACCACGGGGGCAGCCAACTGTTCGGCAAGCTTCCGGACCTGGTCCGCTGCACCGCGTGCGCCACCGCCGGCGAGGATCACTGGTCTGTGGGCGGCGTTAAGGAGGTTCGCCGCCTCGGCGATGCTCTGCTCTGGCGGCAAGGGCACGGGGTCGGCGGTGCGGGCCGTGATCAGGTGCTCATCGAGGTCGGTGATCTCGTCGAGCAAGTCGAGCGGGATCTCGATGTAGACCGGGCGCGGCCGCGAGGAGGCGAAGAGTGCGAAGGCGTCGTGGACGGCGGTCACCGCCTCGTCGGCGGCGCTCACCCGGCGTCCCCATTCGACGATCGCCGAGGCGGCCCCGAGTTGGTCCTTCGTCTCATGCAAGGTGCCCGCGTCGGCGAACTCCTCGCCTCTGGCCGGCCCGGGGGCGAGGATGATCATGGGTCGGGACTCGCAGAAGGCGGTCCCTGCTGCCGAGAGCGCGTTGAGCAGTCCGGGCCCGCTCGTGGTGAGCACGACTCCCGGCAGCCCTGTCTGCAGTGACCACCCGTCTGCGGCGTATCCGGCGCCCTGTTCGTGTCGGGTCGTGACGGCGCGGATGCCCAGTACCTCGAGCGGACGGTAGAACTCGAGGTTGTGGGTTCCAGGGATCCCGAAGACCGTGTCGATGCCGTAGGAGCGCAGTGCCTCCATGACCACCCAGCCCGTGGTTCTGCGCTTCTCCGTCTTCAACAGCTGTGCGTGCATAGTTCAAGCCTCTTCCGTCAGATTGCGATGACCATTAGTACTGACACTTTTTGACCGGAAACGGCTGCTGCCGTCGACCCATGTCTCACGGACCCCGATGCCGGCGATCTTGGCCGGGTCGACGGCCAGTGGGTCGGCGTCGAGGATGACGAAGTCCGCACGTTTGCCGACAGTCAGCGAGCCGAACTCGTTCTCTCGGCCCAGCGAAGTCGCTCCTTCCAGGGTGTGTGCCCTCAGCGCCTCGGCGGCGGTGATCCGCAGGCTGTCTGATCCGAGCTTGGCACCGCGCCGCGTCACTCGGGTCACCGCTGCCTGGATCGCTTCGAGCGGTCGCGGTTCGGCGACGGGGGCGTCGGAGGAGATGGTGGCGGGGACACCCGCAGCGAGGAATTCGCCGAGGGGGTTGAACCGCTCTCCCGGGGTGCCGATGGCCTGTTCGACGCCCTCGCCCCAGTTGTAGTAATGCTGTGTCTGGTTGACCGGCCGGATGCCGAGCTCCGCCATCCGCGCGATGTCTGCCTCGGTCGGCAGTCCGCAGTGCTCGATCCGATGACGGGCATCAGCGTCCGGCCGCTCGCCCAAGGCCTTCTCAACCGCGTCGACGACCATGGCGATGGCGGTCGGAGACTGAGCATGCGTGGCTGTCTGCAGTCCTTTCGCATGGGCGCGGGAGAGCAGCTCGGTGTATTCCCTGGGGTCGTGGTAGAGCTGGCCGGTGCGGCAGGGGTCGCCCACATAGCCTTCGGGGAAGTAGGCCGTCCAGCCGCCAAGGGTGCCGTCGGCATAGAGTTTGATCCCGGCCGCTGAGAGGAAGGCGTTGCCGAAGGGACCGGTCAGGCCGAGGTCGATGACCTGGTCGAGGAGGTGGGAGAGGAAGTACATGGACACCCGCATGTCCAGCGCTCCCCGGTCGACCATCGCCAGGTAGGCGGCGAATTCGCGCTTCGACACCTGTGCATCGCCGATGGCGGTGACGCCGCCCGCCAGGAATTCTCGCTGGACGAGGTCGAGCTGGTGTTGGTGTTCGGCCGCCTCGTCGCCGAGGTGGAAGTTCGGTCCGTGATGGCCGATCTTGACTCCGTGAAGTCCGGTGAGGACATTGCAGGCGGCATCGGAGAGTTCACCGGTGAGCTCACCGTCGGCGTCGCGGAAGAATTCGCCGCCTTCGGGATTCGGCGTGTCCCTCGTGATGCCGAACTTCTCGAAGGTGAAGGAGTTGACCACTCCCCCGTGCCCGGAGGAGTTCATGATGTAGACCTCGCGGTCGGTGGCGATCTCGTCGAGCTCCTCCTTGCGCGGGTGCCTCCGTTCAGCGAGGTTGCGCTGCTCGTAGCCGTACCCCCGGATCGGTGTTCCTGCGGGCAGCCTCTTCGCGCCCTCGCGCATGAGTTCGATGATCTCCGGGATCGAGCCTGCCTTGTCCGGGGAGACATCGATCCATGTGAGCATCTGTCCGTACATCAGCGGGTGGGCATGGGCATCGACGAAGCCGGGCACAATCGTGGCCCCGGGCCGGTCGATGCGCACAGGGTCGGACCCGAATGCCGCCGCCTCCACCTCGGCGCGGGAGCCGATGGCCCTGATCATTCCCCCGGCGATGAACATCGCCTCTGCGCTTGGATTCGCGTCATGGACGGTGTGGATGTGATCGGCAGTGACGATCGTCGGTTGCGAATCGCGGTCGTCGAAGGTGGCAAGTCTGCGCATCAGTGATCTCCTAGGGATTGTTTGGTCGAATCAGTGGTCCGTGCTGTCGCGTCGACGGCATCCCGGTGTTGTGGGGCGAAGGCCGTGCCGAGCCAGGCGACGACCGAGAGCAGTCCGAAGAAGGCGACGACCGACCATATGCTGCCCGTCCAGGCCATGAGCCCGCTGGCGATCGCCGGCGAGAGTCCGCCCCAGATGGCTGCACCGAGACCGTAGGACAGCGACATCGAGGTGTAGCGAGCCTGCGGTCGGAACATGTGGGCCATGAGGGCCGATAGCGGGGCCCAGGCACCCGAGAGCGTCAGTCGCACGACGGAGACGAGGACGAACATCACGGCGACGTTGCCGGCCTCGATGGAGAGGATGAGCGGAATCATGGTGGCGAAGGACAATCCGATGCCCAGGTACATGAGCATCTTGCCTCCCCACTTGTCGCCGAGCGCCGCCAACGGCAGGGTGACAGCCGCCTCGACGAAGGATGCGACGGTCATGGCCGCGAGGATGGTGTCGGCACCGATGGCGACATCGGGTCCGGTGGCATAGTTCTGGACGAAGGTTGTGGCGATGACGTAGCCGCCCGAGGACATGGCGATGATTCCCATACCCATGAGGATGGGCAGCCAATTGAACTTCAACGCGTAGAGGATCGGCGTCGAATCCTTCTCCCGCGTGGCTTCCTGCTCGAATACCGGTGTCTCCTCGATGCGCAGCCGCACCCAGATGCCGACACCGATGAGGATGACGGAGAACAGGAATGGGATCCTCCATCCCCAGGTCATGAGCACATCGTCACCGGCCGCGGCCAAGCCCCAGAAGGCCGCGGAGGACAGCAGGGCACCGAGCGGATTTCCCAGTTGCGTGAACCCGCCGTAGAAGGTCTTCCATTTCTCGGGCGCGGATTCGACCGACATGAGGCTCGCTCCGCCCCACTCGCCTCCCACGGCCAGTCCCTGGAACATCCGGAGAACGATGAGGAGGACTGGGCCGAGCATTCCGGCTGTGGCGTAGTCGGGCAGGCAGCCGACGAGAACGGTGGCCACACCCATGATGACCAGGGTGATCGTCAATGCGGGCTTGCGACCGAGGCGGTCGCCGACGTGTCCGAAGATGATTCCGCCCAGAGGACGCATGAAGAAGGCCACGGCGTAGGTGCCGAAGGAGGCGAGAGTTCCCAGCGATCTGTCGACCTCGGGGAAGAACACCTGGGGGAAGACGATGGCCGCGGCAGTGGCGTAGACGTAGAAGTCGTACCATTCGACGGTGGTGCCGACGGCGGCTGCGAAGCCCGATTTCAGTGCTTTGCGATGTGTCTTGGCCTGGCCCGGGTGCGTGGAAGGCATGTGGAGCTCCCTTGCTCGAATGTGATTCGCAGGCATGTTGTGTGCCTCCGCCGAATATAGGTGTTTTTGCACATGTTCAACAGAGGCGCGACCGGCCCTGAACCATATTTGGCCGCGCTTCTGACGATGTATTTCGACGTTTCGCTCACATCTTCTGCTCAGGACGGCATGCAACCGACTTTCTGCGAGTTAGAATCAACCGAATCATGGTTTCGGAATTGCTCCGAGCCGCCGCAGATGACGAATGAGAGGTTCCTGCCGATGACGTCCTCGGAGGGCACTGACGCTCAGCGGGACTTCGGTGACCTCGATGCTGCTCTCGTAAGAGCGCTGCAGGCCGACGGTCGCGCGAGCATTCTCGACCTTGCCCGCATGCTCGGGATCTCGCGTGATCTCGCCTCGCAGCGGGTGCGCCGCCTCATCGACGAGGAGGGCGTCAAAGTCGTGGCGGCGGTGGACCCCGGATTCGCCGGCCACGAGGTACTCGTCCATGCGATGCTCGATGTCGAGGGGGCAGCGGCCCCGATCGCGCACCGGATCGCCGACTACTCCGACGCCGTGCTGGTCTCCCTGGTCAGCGGCATGCGCCCGATCGTCGTCGAATTCCGACACGGCGATCTCGGCGAACTCGACGAGATGCTCGCTGCCGTGCGCGCGATCCCCGGTGTCCGCTCGATCCGTCTGACCACCTATGTTGAGGTGCTCAAAGGCTTCTTCGTCTCGAACGCGCGCAAGGACGTCTCGCCGGATCCGATCGACATCGCCATCATCGCGATGCTCCAGCGCGATGGTCGCACGAGCTTCAAATCCCTGTCCGATGAGGTCCATCTTTCTCCCTCATCAGTAAGAGAGCGGGTGGCGAAGCTCCTTGACGCAGGCGTTATCCGCATCTCGGCGATCCGTCCCGGCGGAATCTCACGCAGCCGGTTCTCCATCGGCCTGGGGATCTCAGCCCGCGGGGACCTCGACGCAATCCGAGAGCTCATCCTGTCCACACCGGCCATCGACTTCGCCGCTCGTACCCACGGCAGCTTCGACTTCATCGCCACCGTCCATGGCCATGTCTCCGGCGAAGTCCTCGCCGCAGTCGAGTCCCTGCGCAGCCTGGCCGAGGTCGCCTCCCTGGACTCGTGGACCCACCTCGACCTCGTCAAGGAGGGGTACGCCCGCAGCGTCGGTCAAGAGCTGCGACCGTGAGAGTGCGGACGGAAGACAGACTCCGGCTTGACCGCTTCCCACGGCGCCTGGACCGTCAGGGCAGTGTGCAGCCTGCGAGCAGGACGCCGGCATAGGTGGCGATGACCGAGGAGAAGAGGACGCCGAAGGCGGCCAGCGCACTGCTCAGAGCGGCCGTCGGCAACAGCCCCGGGGACATCCTCACGGGGGCGACGAGCTGCCGGACCCGGTCGGGCCCGGCGATATTCAGCGCATACGAACCGCCGAGGCGGCTGTCGCCTCCCACCTGCGGCCCGATCTTAAGCAGGGCACCGGCAAGCGCGGGAGTCCCCGCGACCTTCCGCGCGCGGTCATCTGCCGCGATCTCGAGGTAGAGCGGAACCGAGGCGGCGACCTCGGCGAAGAGCGGGATGAATCGCAGCGGGCGCACGAAGGCGTCCACCAGGGCAATGATCGCGTGGTGGCCCTGATCAACGTGAGCCCTCTCGTGCTCGAGCACCGCCCTCAGCTCGCCGGGCTCCAGCGCCGCACACAGATCCGCAGACAGCACCACTCCCCCGTACCTGCGAGGCAGCGAGAACGCCAGATGTCGGTGCCCGGTCACGGTCTTGACGGTGCTGCCGGCCACCTCGACGTCCACGGCCTGCCGGCCGAGGAGGCGAGCCGTCTCCGCGTTCTCGCGGTGCCGGCGCCAGGCCTGAAGACCTGCGCGGATGAGGAATACGAGCGAGACGGCCGGAGGCAGGAGGAGGAAGAGGATGACCGGGACGAGCGTGTCGATCTGAGCACCGCCGAAGGGGTTCGCCGCGATGAGGCAGCGCTGGCATACGTCGCCGATGGGCATCGGCAGCACATCGGGGCCCTTGAGCAGCCAGGCCGCCATGAGGCTGAGCGCGGACACCACGGCCCAGGACAGCAGAGGCAGGGACAGCAGCGCGAACACCGCCAGGCGCGGCACCCGCATGAGCACCGGCGCGGCCGCGCGAACGAGGGCCGGACCGGCCCAGGCGAGGACGAAGGCGAGGACGGCGACGCAGATACCGCCGATCAGCAGGCTCATTCGGCGACATCCTTCGCGTCGAGGTAGTCGCGCAGCAGCTGGATGTCGGCGGCATCGATGCCCTCGACGAAATGGAGGATCGAGGCCGCCCGGTCTCCGCCGTCGACCAGGGCCGCCTGCATCGTCCGCGCCGTGTGCTGCTCACGGCTGACGACCGGAGCGTGGAGAACCGAGCGGCCGACGCGCTCACGCCTGACGAGGCCCTTGCGCTCGAGGTTGGTCAGCACGGTGGCGATGGTGGTGTAGGCGGGTTCGGCCTCCGAGAACTCGATGATCTGCCGAACCGTGAGCGGTTCGTGGTCCCACAGCAGCCCCATCACCTGCTTCTCGAGGGCGCCGAGGCGGACCGGCGAGGAGTTCGCACCCCGGTCGTCGCTGTGAGTCATGAGCGGGCGCTCCTTTCGCGCGAGGGAAGCGGGCACGAATACTGGCCCTTGAGACGGGTGATCACGGCCGCCAGCAGGAGGATGACCGAAGCTGCGGCCAGGAGGGGCTGGAGCGGCGCGAAGTAGGTCAAGGCGCCAGTGTAGCCCAGGGCGAGCAGTGCGATCTTATTGCACACCGGGCATCCGACGGCGAACCACCCGAGCATTCCGCCCACGCCGCCGAGCACACCCGACCGCCCCTCGGAAGCGGTCTCCGGGCCGCGCGCCCCTTCCCCCGGCGCGGAGTCCGGGTCGCTCGCCTCTTCCTCCGAGTCGGGGGCCGGGCCGCGCACATAGCTGGCGATGAGCATTCCGAGCAGCATCGCCGTGAGGATCCACACCGGGTAGTCCCACCACACGGGCGGGATGTCGCGGGAGAAGAGCGCATTGGGGATGAGCACCGTCGCAAGCCCGATGATCACGGCAGACCCCGCGGCTGCGGCCGCCGCCACACCGATGCGCCTGCGGTCCCAGAGCAGCAGGCCCCGGTAGGCGTCTCTGAGCGCGTCGACGAACATGGATTCCCTTCTGGAAGACGTCGCGGATCCGGAAGATCGTGGTGGAGATGAGTCTACTATGATCGTTAGTATACTATGCAGGATAGTAAATGTGGTCGTCTTCGACCCGACCATGACACCGACCGCCCCATCCTCCGGAGGTATGTGTGCTCCGCACCGAACGCGGCCCCATGTTCTGGCTCATCCCAGTCGCCGTCATCATCCTTGCGACCGTGCTCATCGGCATCGTCATCGCCAACCAAGGCGGCTCCGACGCCGACGCCCAGGGGCAGAGCTCGAGTTCGCAGACCGACTCCTCCGGGGACGACGTCGACCTGTCGTTCGTCGAACACAGAGACTCCGAGGAGATGAGCGCGATCGGCGACGTCGACGCTCCGGTCACCCTCGTCATGTACTCGGACTACCAGTGCCCTTACTGCGCCGCATGGAACGAGGACACCCTGCCGGCGATGATGGAGTACGTCGACTCCGGCGACCTGCGGATCGAGATGCGCGACCTCGCAGTGTTCGGCGAGGAGTCCGAGCGGGCCGCGCGCGCCGTGTTCGCCGCCGGCAAGCAGGATGAGTACTGGGAGTATCACAACGCCCTGTTCGAAGGCGGCGAACACCGCCCGAAATCGCAGCTCGACGATGATTCGCTCGTCAGCCTCGGCGAGGATCTCGGTCTCGATCCCCTGCAGTTCAAACAGGATATGAATTCGGTCGAAGCCCATGAGGAGTTCGACGCCGTCGCCGCCGAAGGGCAGTCGATCGGCGTCTCGAGCACACCGGCCTTCGTCATCGGAGGAAAGCCGCTGCTCGGCGCCCAGCCCACGCAGGAATTCACCGACGCGGTCGACGAGGCGCTCGCCCGAGCCGAGGGCTGAGGCGTGCGGCACCCCGCAGCCGGCGTGATGATCCTGCCCGCCTGCCTGCTCACCCTGGCCTCACTGACCGCCTGCACGGGCCTTGGCGCGGACAGCGAATCGTCCGACCCCAGACCCGTGCACTCACCAGCCGAGACACTCGACCCGGCCGAGATGCACGATCCGTCCGGCGCCGGGGCCGACGGAACCGGCGTCGTCGATCCCGGCTGGGACACGGCGGCCCAAGAGGCCGACGGCGTGTTCCTGTCGCTGCATGAGGAGGACTCGGACCTCGAATTCCGGGCCGTCGATTCCGCGGGGACGGTCCTGTGGACGGCGCTGCGGCCGCGCGTGTGCTCCGGTTTCCGCGTCAGCGAGTCCGAGACCGGACCGGTGGCCGTCCTCATGGACCAGGAGTCGGTATCGAACGACTCGCTGGCGACGACGGCTTCGGGCTTCGATCTCACTACCGGCAAGAAGCTCTGGGGTCCTGTCGAGGTGCCCGGCCCCCTGCTCGGCAGCGGCCTCGTCTTCGCCGGCCCGCCGCAGGACTTCATCGGCGAGGGAGGCCCTCGCACCGCCCTCGACCCCGCGACCGGAAAGAGACTGGCCGTCGAGGACGCAGGCTCACCGCGGGTGATCACGCTGCTAGGCAGCCATCTCGTCCTCGCCGAGAGAGGGAAACTCATCGGGCAGGATCTCGACGGCCACCGACTCTGGACGCGCGACGCGCAGGACCTGGGAGTCTCGGTCGACGAGGCCCGCGAGGCGCCGTGGGAGGCGATCGGGGGTTCGCATGCGCTTCTGGGCAGCGCCGGCGACGGGCAGCGCACCTTGATCGATCTCCGCTCGGGCTCGGCTGTCGCCACCGGCGTCGACGCCGCCGGCTACGATGCGGACAGCCGCACCCTGGTCACGAGCGATTCTCAGCTGCACGGCTTCGATCCCGACGGGACGAAGCGCTGGGACGCCCCACTGGCCGACGACGCCGAGCTCTCGGCCGTCGGCGCCGGCCGGCTCGTCATCGAAGCCGCCACCGGCCATGAGACGAACGGCACGGAGACGAGGGCGGCCTCCGACGGGCAGATCGTCGAAGGACGAGCGGAGCCCGAGGATGTCCGACGCTTCGGTGCTCCGCACCATATCGCCGAATCCGGCGCGCGCCTCGTCGGCGACCCCGACAGCCCTCTGCTCGTCCCGGACGAGGGATGAGGCCGGGAGCAGATGGGTTTTCGACTCGGGGAAACGATGATCTATAGTTTACTAAGCATCTTAGTAATCAAGGAGTGAGAGCATGGCCGAGCATGCGGCGCCGCGCCCGCAGTACCGCTGGTGGATCCCCGCCGCGGTCATCGCAGTGGCGATCGCCCTCGTGGCGATGATCCTCCTCAACGACCGTGGCCAGGACGCCGATTCCACAGCGACCCCGGACGAGCCCGGAGAACCCGATGTCGTCGTCACCGAGGTCGAGGATCCCGAACAGGCCGATGTCGACACGAGCGGTTCCGACCGAGCCGACGACCCCCTCGCCGACGGTCCGAGCGATGCCCCGGTGACCCTCGTCGTGTTCTCCGACTACCAGTGCCCGTTCTGCGCCGCCTGGTCGCAGGACACACTGCCGAAGATGCTCGACTACGTGGACTCGGGCGATCTGCGCATCGAATGGCGCGAAGTCAATGTCTTCGGCTCCGCGTCGAAGCAGGCTGCGAAGGCCGCCTACGCGGCCGCGCTGCAGGACCAGCACTGGGAATTCCACGACGCCCTCTTCTCCGACGGCGAGCCCCGCTCCCCCGACGAGCTCACGCCCGAAGCCCTCACCGAGGTGGCCGAGCAGATCGGCCTCGACATCGACCGGTTCACCTCCGACATGAACTCCGAGAAGACCGCCGAGGCGGTCGCCGAGAACGAGAAGATGGGCACGGATCTCGGCGCCTTCTCCACCCCGACCTTCCTCCTCAACGGCCAACCCTATGTCGGCGCCCAACCGACATCGGTCTTCGTCGACGCCATCGAAGAGGCCAAGAAAGGACAGAGCTGATGGACATCACCTTGCTCAGCGCCTTCCTCGGCGGAGTGCTGGCCCTGCTCAGCCCCTGCGCTGCCCTGCTGCTGCCGGCCTTCTTCGGCTCCACGGTCGGCTCCGGATCGCGACTGCTCGCGCACGGGCTCGTCTTCTACGTGGGCATGCTGATCGTGCTCATCCCCCTGGGGATGGGAGCCGGCACGCTCGGTGCGATGTTCACCGCTCACCGCACGCAGATCATCATCGTCGCCTCGATCGTGCTCATCGTCCTCGGCGTCGTGCAGTTCTTCGGGTTCGGATTCGATCCGGCACGGTATCTGCCCGGCGCCGAGGCGGCCCGCACCCGTTCCGCGACGGCGACGGGCTGGACGAAGACCTTCCTCCTGGGAGCCACGAGCGGAATCGCCGGAGTCTGCGCCGGCCCCATCCTCGGCGCTGTGCTCACTCTGGCCGCGGCCAAGGGCAGCATCGTCCTCGGTGGGATCATGCTCGCGATCTACGGCGCGGGCATGGTGGTGCCCCTGTTCGCCATCGCCGCCCTCTGGTCCCGCCTGGGCAAGCGAGCCAGGTCCGTTCTGCGCGGGGGCTCGGTCACTCTGTTCGGTCGGCAGCTGCCGGTCGTGTCCATGGTCACGGGTCTGCTGCTCATCGCCATCGGCGTCCTCTTCTGGACCACGAACGGCCTCGTCTCGGCACCGTCACTCGTCTCGACGAGCTCTCTCGCCCGGATGCAGGAGTGGGTGGGCTCCTGGTCCTCGACCACCGTCGACATCATCGTCATCTGCGTGCTCGCGGCACTCGCCCTCCTCTGGTGGTACCTCCACGAACGCCGTCGGGCACGCAAGAGCGCCGAGGATGTCCGGGATGAACCGCGTCGGTCGAAGGCGAGGCACTGAGACGATGCACCGCAGCAGACTCACTGCCGCCCTGGCCGGGGCCGCCGCTCTCACTCTCACCCTGCTCGGGTGTTCGGGAGGTGGGGCTCCCGACGACTTCGACCGCTCACCCGAGCAGGTCGACACCGAGCTGAAGGCCGCGAAGACCTCGGACCTGCAGCTTCCGCTCATCGTCGAACCGCTCGAACTCGTCGAACCCGGCTGGGACCTGCCGGTCCGATCCGCAGGCTCCGTCTTCCTCTCCGCTCGCTCGGGGGAGGATTCGCTGACCTTCTCCGCCGTCGACACGAAAGGCGTCAGCCGCTGGCAGGCCGCACGCCCCAGCGGATGCACCGGCTTCACGGTCACCACACCCGAGTCGACTCCGCTGGCCGTGCTCACCGACTCCTCGTCGAGCAATGACTGCGAGGCCGACGTCACCGCCACCGCCTATGAGCTGAGCACGGGGAAGAAGGCCTGGGGCCCGGTCAAGGTGCCGGGTCCGCTGCGGGGACCGGGCACGATCTTCGCCGCCGAGGATGCGCCCGCCGACGAGTCCCTCGCCCTCGACCCGACTACCGGGGAGCCGAGGGATGAGGACGCGGACGGCAAGCGTCACCTCGGCGAGTATCAGGGCCTGTTCCTCGATATCGTCGACGACCGACTGGTGGCCAGCGAAGACGGCACGACCGTGTGGGAGCACTCCCTGGCCGACAACGGCTGGGACGCCGCGGACCTCAGACCGTTCCCGGGTGCTGCCACCGCTGAGGGTTTCATCCATCTCGATGCGGGCAATGGCACCGGACCCGTGTTCGACCGCGACTCCGGCGACCTCCTCGACGATGACGCGCGCGGAGTCGCTCGGGACGCGAACACGCAGTCCGTGGTCACGCTGGGGAAGAACGGGCTGACCGTGATCGACGATCTCGGCAAACACGAACTGCCAGTCTCGGTCGCCGAATCCGTGCACCTCGAGGCAGCCGCCGGCGGTCTGCTCTACCTGCGCGAGGGTGGGAAGCTGCGTGTCCACAATGCGACCACGGGCAGCCTGGCCCGCGGCTACCGTGCCGACGGATCCGGCGTCGTGGCCATCCCCGATGTCTTCACCGCCGAGGGCCTGGGCACCGTCAGGGCCGGTGATCGGACCCTGCTGGCCACCGACCGGGTCGTCGAGGAGTCCGAGACCCAGTAGGGGCTGCGGTCGGCCACCGACGGCTGGCGGACAGCACTGCCTGCGTTCAGGACAGGGGGTCTTCACCGGCTGCTGTCACTGCCTGCTTCGGGAGTTCGCACGGAGGAGCACGAGGGCGAGCAGCGTGCACAGCAGATAGGTGATGCCGACGGCGATCCAGCCGAGCGGGAAACCTCCCACTGAGCTGACGAGCAGGCCCATGCCGACAGGGCCGAGGGCGAAGCCGAAGAACATGCCGGCCGTGACGATGCCGCTGGCCGAGACCATCGAGGAGGCGGGGATCACGCGCATCAGGGCGGACATGAGCACCACGGAGACCCCGAGCGCGGAGATGCCGTGCAGTGCCACGGCGATCCACAGCAGCACCGACCACCGGAACGTGCCGGCGGTGAGGAACAGTCCGGCCCCGAGCAGAGCGATGAGGGCGAGGATGAGCAGCAGGTGCAGACCCGAGGCCCCTTTGGCCATCCGCCGCGCCCAGCTCACTCTGCCGATGACCCCGACGACTCCGGCCAGCGCAGCGGTGGTACCGCCGAGGACGAGGGAGAAATCGAGCTCGCGGACGGCGAACAGCGGCATATAGACGTTCGTCGCCTGCACACCGACGCCGTTGAGCAGGCCGAAGGCGGCCAGCGCCCACACCATACCCGGATGTCTGGCGGGCCGGGTCGGGCTCCGGTCGGTCGCCTCGGCGGGGACGGTGGCGTCGCCGCTGTCGGTGGTGGCGTTGGTGTCGGGGGCGTCCGCCTCGGCAGTGGTGCCGCCGACCGGGTTCGCCATGGGAAGCAGCGGGGTGGTGCGCAGGGCCTGCCAGGTCATGACCAGCAGGAGCAGCGGAATGATCGCGACGGCGAGCGCCGCGCCCCGCCAGCCGATGCCGATCGCGAGTACGGGGAAGGCCAGGCTCGCGACCAGTTGGCTGACCTGGACTCCGGACTGTTTGACGCCGACCCAGCCGATCCGTTTCGCCGTGGGAACACGTTCGAGGAGGATGCGGTTGGTCACCCCGTTGGGGAAGGACTGGGCGATGCCGGCGAGGCTCGCGGCAAGCAGGAGCATCCCGAATCCGGCCGGCACGACCACCAGCAGCAGCGCGAGGGCGCTGAGCACGAAGATGAAGGCCATGAGAGACAGGTCGGAATGCCGGTCGGCGAGCCTGCCCAGGGTGGCGTTGCCGACCGCCGCGCAGCCGAAGCAGGCGGTGGCGAGCAGTCCGAACTGAGCCTCGGAGATGCCGAGCTCGGCGATGATCGAATCGCTCGTGGCGCTGAGCCCGTAGAGCAGGATCGGCCCGGCCGCGACGGCGCCGAGGAGGACCGTCAGCAGTCCGACTCCCGGGGCCTTCTGCTCACTGTTGGTCATCTGTCACGCCCTCTCGTCCGCTCGCCTCAGTTCAGCATCGTAACCGGCGGGAGGATGCGGACGGTCGGCGTGCTCAGCGCGCGGACAGGACGGGCCGCAGTCGTTGTGGTCGAGGAGATCCTGCAGCTGATCGGGGCCGATGAGCATCCTCGTCCTGTCGAACGTGCCCATTTGCAGCCCGGGTCAGGTAGGCTCGGGAAAGGATAGGGACATTCGTGATCCACCGTCAAGGAGGCCTCTGTTCATGACTACCACTGCCCAGGGAATCATCGATCCGCTCGATTTCTCCGACCTGTTCTCACGTGAGGTGGGGACCGGGCCCAAAGCCAGCTTCTACGTTCCCACCGATGTCACCGGCACCAAAGCAGATCGCTCGGCGACGGTGCTGAAGAACCAGATCAACCACGCGGCCGAACGCTTCCATGAGCTCGGGACGAGCAATGGCGAGACGGAGTCCATCCTGTCCCCGATCCGCGAACTCGTCTCGGACTCCTCGTACTGGAGGCAGCAGAGCCGGGGCCTGGCGATCTTCGCCGAGGCGGGCTTCCACTCGGCGGTGAGGATTCCGATCGAGGTCGAACAGTCCGTCGTCGTCGACAGCCGTTTCGACGTGCTGCCCCTGGTCCCGGTCCTCGAGTCCAGCGGCAAGTGCTACATCCTCGCCTTGGCGAAGAATTCGGTGCGCCTCTTCGACGCTACCCGCAATGCCATCGAACAGCTGCCGCTCGGTTCCATCCCCGAGTCCTTCGACGAGGTGGTCGGTGATCTTCCCGAGCAGTCGTTGCAGTTCCGTGCCGTCGGCGGAGGTGATGCCGCCTTCTACGGCCAGGGCGGAACCGCGGACACCGAGTCGATGCTCACCGAGAAGTTCATCCGTGCCGTGGGCAAGGCGGTCGGTGCCGAGCTCGGGACCGCCCGGTCGCAGCCTCTGGTGCTCGCCTCGGTGGCGGAATACCTGCCGATCTTCCGCAAAGCGAGCCCCTATCCGGTCATCCACGACCAGGTCATCCCCGGCAGCCCTGAGCACTCCCAGCCAGAGGATCTGCGTTCGGCGGCGTGGAGACTGGTCAACGACAGTGAGCTCGCCCGCGAGTCTGTCGAACGTGACCGAGCGATGTCGCTGGTCCACAACGGCAAGGGTTCACTTGACCCTGCGGAGATCGCCCATGCCGGCCAGGAGGGCCGCATCGACACGCTCTACCTTCCCCGGATCGGGATCCGACGGCAGTCGGCCGACACCTACGTGCTGGCCAATGACGCGGTCCTGTCGACCATTCGGACCTCCGCGTCCCTGCGGACCCTGGGCGACGAGGATCGCCCCGACGAGGTCATCGCGACATTCCGCTACTGACCTCTGTTACCCGGCCGGCCGTGCGCATACGTGCACGGCCGGTCTTGTGCACAGCCGTCCGCGCTCGAGCCCCGCACATCGGCGGGCCGGGTCAGGCGACGCGCTCGGGGTACGAGTACGCGTTGAACCGTCCCTTGCGGTTGAAGCCGATGACGGTCACACCCACGCCCCGACCGTAATCGACGGCCATCGCCGAGGGTGCGCTGACCGCCGACATCATCGGGATGCCGGCCATCGCACACTTCTGCACGAGTTCGAACGATGCGCGGGCCGAGACCTGCAGCACCGTCGACCGCAGCGGCAGACCCTTTTCATGGTTCGCCATGGCCCACCCGATGACTTTGTCCACGGCGTTGTGCCGGCCCACGTCCTCGCGTGCGATGAGGAGCTCGGGTTCAGCACCCGGGTCCTCGCCGACGGCGAAGAGTGCAGCGGCATGGACTCCCCCGGTCTTGTCGAAGATCTCCTGCGTCTGACGCAGCCGGTCGGGCAGCTGCCCGATGCGGGCGGCGGAGATCAGCTGGGGGAACTCGTATTCCTCGTCGTCCTCGAGATGGCAGGAGGCGGGGATGAGCGGGAAGGCCGAGGTCTTCGTCACCGCATCGGCGGCAGCGGTGCCGCAGATCCCGCACGAGGAGGAGGTGTAGACGTTCCGGGGCGGTGCCGACTCGGGGCTCCACACGCCGGGACGCAGGCGCACGCGAGCGACATTGTAGTTCCGGGTCCCGTCCGGGGCGATGCCGGCGGAGAAGTTGATCTCCTCGATGTCGTCCATGGCGGTCACGACCGCCTCGGAGAGCAGGTACCCGGCGATGAGCTCAACATCGTTGCCGGGGGTGCGCATGGTCACGGTGTACTGTTGACCGTCCAGCTGCATCTCCAGCGGTTCCTCCCCAGCCAGGGAGTCGGGGCCGGCCGAGGTCTCGCCGGTGGCATCGAACTTGTGGACTCTGGCGCGAACCGCCTTGCGCATCTGCATTGTTCACATCCTTCATCCGTCGTCGGGACCGGCGACTTCCGGGGTACTCACAGCCCGTGCCTCCTTCTGGCCGCGAGCCTGCCACTCACATTGTCCCACGCTCTTTCCGAAGGTTGTCAGACGAGGCGGATCGCAGCGGTGGCGAACCCTCCGACGGGCGGCCGGGCCCTCTGCGGCGGTCGTTCAGGATCGGACTCGATCCGCGAGGTGCTCTCGAGGACGGCGCGGGTCAGCGCGCGCAGCTCGAGCGTGGCCAGCGGCCTGCCCGGACACACGTGCTTGCCGATGCCGTAGACGAGATTGTACGGGGCGTTGGTCTCGGGCTCGAACTGTTCGGAGTCGCCGAAGATGCGCGGGTCCCGGTTGGCCGCCGTCCAGTTGAGGATGACCCGGTCTCCGGCCTGCAGCGTCCGATCTCCGACCGTCACGGTGTCTGTGACGACGCGCCGGTTGCTCACGAAGGGATCGTCGATGCGCAGGATCTCGTCGAGGATCGCATCGAATTCGCGGGTCGAGATGCCGGAGCGCAGCCGGTCCTGCACGTGCGAGTGCTCGGCGAGGTAGTTGAGGATGACGCCGGTGCACAGTGCGATCGAGCCGAGGTCGCCCCCGGTCCAGTTGCGCAGGATCGACACGATCTCTTCATCGGTCAGCGGTCTGCCGTCGACTCGGTCCCGAACGAGCTCGGTGGTGACGTCATCGGGTGCGGCATCGCCGGCTTTCCGGCGGGAGTCGGTCAGGCTGCGGATGATCTCGTCGAACCGCTGGGCGACTGCGGCCGTGCGCGTCCGGTCCCGAGACCGGGTGGCGGCGTGGTTGTCCCCGATCCACTCCAGCAGTTCCTCTTCGAGCGCTGCCGGCCAGCCGAGCCACATGCTCTGCGCTCGCACGGCGAAGCGGGAGCCGATCGCGACGGCGTCGATCACACCCGGCATCTCGAGCCGGGAGACGAGGTCGGCGGCGACGCGCTCCATCGCCGGTTCGAGTGCCCTCATCCGCTCACGGGTGAAATAGCGGTCGACGACTGAGCGGAACGCGGTGTGGACCGCCT
This sequence comes from Brevibacterium renqingii, assembly GCF_017808095.1. Lineage (NCBI taxonomy): Bacteria > Bacillati > Actinomycetota > Actinomycetes > Micrococcales > Brevibacteriaceae > Brevibacterium > Brevibacterium renqingii. Next base: position 738,726 of record NZ_JADBHG010000001.1, read on the forward strand.
CGTCGAGTCCGTTGGGCACCTGCAGATGAGCGGACACCGCGTTCGAGTACGTCTGGTGGTCGACTGCCGCGGCCGTGACATCGGCGTGGGTGAACAGCGTCCACGCTCCGCTCGGGCCCCGTGCGACCGGGCACTGGGAGCGCATCTCGTCATAGGCGGCAATGGGATCGCGTCGGACCCGCGGTCCCCGCGGGTTCCAATCCGGCAGGGCAGTCATGCTTCCTTCCTAGCACATGCCTCAGACGCGGGGACCGTGATCGGTGGTGTCCTCGACGGAGGTCTGGATGTGTTCGAGGAGTTCGTCGATGACCGTGATTCCGTCCTTGACTCCGCCTTTCGAGCCGGGGAAGTTGATGACGAAGCTGCGTCCGCGCACGCCGGCGACTCCGCGACTCATCACCGCCGAGGCGGTCGATTCCAGCCCTTTGCGCCACATGGCATAGATCAGGCCCGGGGATTGCCGCTCGAGCAGTTCGGCGGTGAACTCCGGGGTGCGGTCATCGGGGGCTAGCCCGGTTCCGCCGCTGGTGACGATGACCCGGGGACGCGCGTCCGCGGGGGTGTCGATGAGCAGTTCGCGCAGCGCCTCGCCGACGGGTTCGCCGTCGCGGACAACCGTGGCATCCGGGGTCTCGTAGCCGCGAGCGCGCAGCCAGTCGACGAGGATCGGCCCCGTCGTGTCGGCCGCCTCTCCCCTGGCCGCCGAGGTGGAGGCGATGATGACGGCGGCGGACCGCCCGGTGCCCAGGAGGACATCGCCCCGGTCGTCGTCGGCGGAGTCGGTCACGTTCGTTGCAGTGCTCACGTCTCCATCGTACGTCCCACGCCTCTGCACGTTCCGGCCGAAATCTGACTACAGCTGGACTTGCAGCTTTGGCGGACTCCTGAAATGGTGGTCGGTCACAGCGGGACGAGATCAGTGAGGATTCATGGTCGGTCGGGAAAGCAGCATGGGCTCGGCACGCACCGAGTCGACGACGAAGACGCGCTTCCTGCGCAGGATGCTCTGGCGACCTCCGCGCCTGCTGCCGGGAACGACGATGCTGGTCGCGGCCTGCCTGTGCCTGGTCGGCCTCGGACTGCTCATGGTGCTCTCGGCGACGTCGATCACTTCGTATGACGGGTCCAGGGCCTCCTCCTTCTCCGTGTTCGCGCGGCAGGCGGTCTTCGCCGTGGCCGGATTGACGATGATGGTCCTCGCCGCGCTCACCCCGGTCCGGGTCTGGGAGCGGTGTGCGTGGCCGCTGATGGGCGCCGGTCTGCTGCTGCTCGCTCTCCCGCTGGTGCCGGGGTTGGGGACCACGGTCAACGGAAGCACGAATTGGCTGCGGATCGGAGGCCTGCAGGCGCAGCCGTCGGAGCTGTTCAAACCCATCCTGGCGGTCTGGTTCGCCGTGGCTCTCACGCGTCTGACCTCCCAGCGCTACCGTCCCCGAACGCTCCTGCTCACTCTCAGTCCCGTCATCGTCGCAGCCGGGCTCATCCTCATCGGAGGCGACCTGGGCACGACTCTGGTGCTCATGCTCATGGGGCTGGCGGCGCTGTTCGTGTCCGGGGTGCCGAAGCGGTACTTCGTCATCACCTTCGGCGTCATCTCCGTGGGCGTCACACTGCTGGTGGTCTCGAGCCCGTATCGGATGGCGCGGGTGCGGGCGATGTTCGCCGGTGACTCCCAGAGCGAGGCCGAGGCACTCGGCCAGCACTGGCAGTCCAACCACGGCCTGTTCGCCCTCGCCTCCGGCGGATGGACGGGAGTCGGTCTCGGGGCCAGCCGCGAGAAGTGGTTCTGGCTGGCAGAGGCCCACAACGACTACATCTTCGCGATCGTCGGCGAGGAGATCGGCCTCATCGGAACACTGGCAGTCGTGGCCCTGTTCGGTCTCATCGCCGTCGGGCTCATCCGTGCCTCACTGATGAGCCGGAACCGCCGGACGAAGATCCTGGGCGCGACCGTCCTCGCCTGGATCGTCGGGCAGGCACTCATCAACATGGGAGTGGTGACGACCCTGCTGCCGGTCATCGGGGTGCCGCTGCCGCTCGTGTCCTACGGCGGCTCGTCGCTGGTCGCCACGCTGACCGGCGTCGGCATCGTCCTCGCCTTCGCCCGCGACTCCGAACGGAATGCGGCACGTCCGCCGGTCCCTCCTGGTCCGGACTCGCCGCCCAAAACCGGCGAGAACGACCAGTCTCGAGGCGAGAGCCGGGTTTCGCGGGCATCGACATGAGTCTCGTCGACCGTTGCCCTCTCACCGCCGGGTCCGGACGATGGTATCCGAAGAACCGGACACGTGAGAGAGGATCCGATGACGACTCCGAAGGCGATCACCACAGGTCAGGGCACCGAGATCGACGCGTGGAAGCAGCGCCTCGGTGCTGCCTGCGCCCGCTTCTATGCGCCCTTGAGCGTCGTGACCTTCGCTCTGACGTTCTTCGCCTACTACGAATCGGAACCCGACAGCTCGGATCCGTACGGCAGTCTCTGGCAGGAGGTGGCCCGGACCGGTCACAGCTACGCTGTCGCGGCCGTGCTCATCTTCCTCGTCGTCATCGTGCTTCTGGCCGTGGCAGCGCTGGAGAAGCTCGGCCCGGCCGGGCTCATCGCTGCCGCCATCGGGGCGATCATCATCGGCTCCATGCTCCTGACCGCTCCCGGCTTCCACCGCAAGCCCGCGCTCACCGAGGCCGGAATCCTCGACGTCGCCCTGAGCTTCCTCAGCGCCGCCGTGCTCCTCGGCCATGGGCTGACCCTGCTCGTCCTCGACCTCGTCGAGTCCCGCCGCCGAGGCTGACCCGCCTCAGCCCGGCCGCATGACCGCGCGACCAGCGGGCCTGCCGGTCCTCGACTGACACGTATGATCGATGTGTTGAGATACCGCGAGCGGTGACGGTCGAGCATCGCCCCATGCGAAAGGCGCAGCACGAGGAGGCACAGTGGAGGACTTGTCGCTGAGCACGCTCATCTGGCTGCGGATGGTTCGCTTCGTCGAGAACAGCAACCGTCTGTCCAATGAGCACCTGCACCGGTTCGGGCTCACCGTCGCCCAGTTCGAAGCATTGGCCCACATCCGCAACTTCCAGCCGATCACCCAGTCCGATCTCGCCGACGGCCTGACCGTCAGCGGCGGCGGCATCTCCCGCATGCTCGCCCGCCTCGAACGCGAAGGGCTGATCCGCCGCGAGCAGGAGTGGAAGACGAAGCACATCTCGCTCACCGAGGCGGGCAGAGAGATCATCGAACGTGCCTACCCTGCGCAGGTGGCGCAGCAGTCGACGATGTTCGATGCGCTCGACGAGGACGAGAAGTGGCAGCTGCACACGCTGATGAAGAAGCTCTACGACTCCAGCCGCGCGCGCCGCGCCCGCCGCAGCCAAGACTCCCAGCCGGGAGAATGATTCCGAGCGGAATGGCGGGAATAATCCTCGAGCCCTCTCAGTTGACATGGCAAGCGACGTTTTCAGCACAGGAGGAACCGCCATGTCCGAGGCCATGAATATGATGGACAAGCTCAACATCGACCCGAGTGAGGGCCTGCAGTTCGGGGTCTATTCCCTCGGCGACCATCTGCCGGACCCCGTCACCGGCACACGGGTGAGCGCCGAAGAGCGCATCCGCGAATTCATCGGCTACGCCGAAGCCGCGGAAGCTGCCGGCTTCGATTTCTTCAGCCTCGGCGAGAGCCATCAGGAGTACTTCGCTTCCCAGGCCCACGCCGTCATCCTCGGCGCCATCGCCCAGGCGACGAAGTCCATCCGCATCGGCAGCACCTCGACGATTCTGAGCACCTCGGATCCGGTGCGGGTGTTCGAGAACTTCGCCACCCTCGACCTCATCTCCGGCGGACGCGCCGAGCTCGTCGCAGGCCGCGCCTCCCGCGTGGGCCTGTTCGAACTGCTCGGCTACGATCTGCGCGACTACGAGGAGCTCTTCGAGGAGAAGTTCGATCTGCTCCAGAAGATCAACCAGGATCGGCATATCACCTGGAGCGGACAGTTCCGGGCACCTCTGAACAATGCGGAGGTCCTCCCCCGCCCCGCGCAGGAGTCCCTGCCCATCTGGCGCGCCGTGGGCGGAGCCCCGGCAAGCGCGATCAAGGCGGGCCTGGCCGGTGTGCCCATGGTCATGGCACATCTGGGTGGCACCACCTCGGTGTTCAAGTCGACCGTCGACGCCTACCGCCAGGCTGCCCGCCATCAGGGATACGACCCTGCTGCCCTGCCGGTTGCCACTGCCGGGTTCCTCTACACCGCACCGACCTCGCAGGAGGCGCTCAAGGACCTCTACCCTCACGTCAATGACGGGATGAAGCGGGTCAACGGTCAGGGCATGCCCAAGCAGCTCTTCGCCCAGAGCGTTGACCCTGCGAGCATCGTCAACATCGGCAGTCCCCAGCAGGTCATCGAGAAGATCCTCCACCAGCACGAGGTCTTCGGCCATCAGCGCTACCTGGCGCAGATCGACTTCGGCGGAATGCCCTATGACAAGGTGATGAAGCAGATCGAGACCATCGGCTCGGAGATCATCCCGGCCGCGAAGAAGTACACAGCCACGAAGACAGAGGAGCTTAACTGATGAAGGTCATCGCCCTCTCCGGCTCGAACGTCGGAACCAAGACACGCACCGTGATGGAGTACATCACGCAGTCCGTGATGAAGCAGGAGCCCGAGGTCGAGATCGAACTCATCGATCTCGCCGAGGTCGACATGGTCTTTAGCGACGGTCGCAACTACACCGAGTACACGGGTGACACCGGTCGCATCACTCGTGCCCTCATGGAGGCCGATGCGATCATCATCGGCACCCCGATCTTCCAGGCCTCCATCCCTGCGACGCTGAAGAACGTCTTCGATCTGCTGCCGGTCAATGCCTTCCGGGACAAGGTGGTGAGCATGGTCGCCACGGCCGGTTCGGCCAAGCACTACCTCATCCCGCAGCAGCATCTGCAGCCGATCCTGTCCTATATGAAGGCTCAGGTCGTCCAGCCCTACGCCTTCGTCGAGGAGAAGGATCTGCATCGGAATCAGATCGTCAACGACGATGTGATCCAGCGCCTCGACCGACTCGCCGAGGACACGATCGTGCTCACGCGCACCTACTCGGAGATCCGAGAGGCCGCGGACGCCGCCTACGGCTTCTGACCGGCTCCTGCACTCAGGGCTCGCGCATTCCGAGGCGCACGCCGATCATCGCCCAATGACCCGCACACTCGCTCACGGACCCGGTCGGGAGCCGTCCGACCGGGAGCGGTGGGCCGGGGCGGTCCGGCTGGTCGCTGCGACTGCTCAATAGCACCCAGCGTCTTGTCATACTCGGCCAATACTGTGTGATTGCAATTTCAACCAATCATGGAGAACGCTGTGTACGCTACGACCGGATTCCCGACCATCGCCCGCGACATCATCACCGTCATTGCCCGGATCGGCCTCGGCACCATCTTCATCGCGCATGGCTGGCAGAAATTCAACGAGTGGACCGTGGCCGGAACCACTGAATCGTTCTCGCAGATGGGAGTCCCCCTTCCCGACATCGCCGCACCCTTTGCCACCTTCGTCGAACTCATCGGCGGCGCGCTGCTCATCCTCGGCGCACTGACTCCGCTCGTCGGCGTCCTCTTGGCCGCAGACCTCATCGGAGCACTCATCATCGTCCACCTCATGCCCGTGCCATTCGTCGATCAGGGCGGCTGGGAACTCGTCGCAGCGCTGGCGGCCGGAGCGCTGCTCATCGCAGCCGCAGGTCCGGGCCGCCTCAGCATCGACCGCCTCCTTTCCACCGGCAGAAAGAGCGCCCGCGGCAAGCGGAGCTCAGGAGCGAGATCGGTCTCGGCCGAGGCCTGAGGCAGACCGCTCCGGCGACCCTCGAGACGGGCGCTGACCCGCTCGACCAGAGCTGCAAGCGCGAAGTTCATCGGCGCCGAGGAGGCGGTTCGCCCGATTCACACGCCCCGGCATCGAGTGCATCGAGGTCGCGCGTCGCGAACCGCAGGTGCTCCCACTCCTCCTCGAGGATCACCTGCACGCACCTGCGGACGGTCTCCGGCTGCGACGAATCATTCGGACTCGGGCATTCCTCGTCGAGCAGTCGGATCGTCGCGGCCGCGAGGAATGCACGCACCTGGGCCTGACGATCGGCGCGAACGGACAGCACCTCTTCGAAAGACGGTGGGGCGCTGACGTCGACAGCAGCGTGGTTCAGCCCGAGGGGATGGGGGTCCTTGCCGGACTGCAGTGCGCCGCCTGGAAGCCACTTGTCGGTGGCGTAGACGAGGTGACGAAGGGTCTGCGCAAACGACCACTCCCCGGCCACTGTCTCGTCGACGGCACCGGGCGGCATCGTGCGTGCGCGTTCGACAGCAGCAGACCACGCTGTCTCGAGCTTGGCCCACGCCTCCACCAGTGCCTCCGGTGATTCAGCCGTCTGCTCTTCACGTCCCGGAAAGCGCCTGTTGAGCTCCGTTTCGACGAACGGCCCGATATCGACTCCGTTGACGATCATCGGCTCACCGAACCTCAGCCACGGAGCGTCGACTTCCATTCCCCCGACGTCGCACCCGCGGATCACGACCCTCGACAGGTCTGATTCGACGAACTTGGCGCCGCGCAGGTCTGCATCGACAAAAACAGCGCCCGAGAGATCCTCGCCGCCAGCGAACGTAGTCATGGCCAATTATCTCCACAGCTCCTCGGCGCAGTCGAGAGCAACGGGCACACGGATTTCGCTGCATTCGACCAGATCGTCTCTCGCCGCCGGTTCCGCAGCCGAGCCCGCGGGGCCGCAGCTCCCGGATTTGAGGGGCACGCACCCGATGGATACTCTGGAAGCGGAAGGAACCGGCCGGGACGACCCGGTCGCGTGAGAGTCACGATGAGGACGGCCTCAGAGAGAGGAAACACCCCTCATGTCCGCGGCCCTCCGCAGCATCGTCACGCCGACTGCGATCATTCGCCTCGTCCTCGGCTGGGGCGCCTTCATCGCCATCCAGCTCACTGGGTCACTGCTCGATCCCCCGGTCGCCGGGCCCGTTCTCGTCACCGCGCTCGTCGTCATCGTCGCAGTCATCCTCGTCTGCGCCTTCGGCGTCGTCACCGAGGCCGAGCACCTTGCCGGTCGCCTCGGCGATCCCTATGGCACCCTCGTGCTCACCCTGTCGATCTGCCTCATCGAAGTCATCCTCATCGCCGCGGTCCTGCTGGGTCCCGGCGACCACGCCACGATCGCGCGGGACTCGGTCATGGCGGTATCGATGATCATCCTCAACGCGGTCGTCGGTCTCTGTCTGCTCGTCGGCGGATGGCGTCACGGGAGCATGGTCCACAACCGCACCGGCGTCTCGAACTACCTGTCGATGATCATCGTCCTCGTCGCCCTCGCCTTCGCCGTACCTGCGCTCATCGGCTCAAGCGGCAGTTATGAGACCTGGCAGGAGATTCCGATCATCATCGCCACGGTCGGCATCTACGTCTTCTTCCTCTACCGGCAGATGGGCCCGCAGGCTCGGGAATTCATCGAGGTCGATCCCCGCGTCGCACCCGGACCATCGGCCCCGCGCACCTCCCCCGCCGAGGCGGCTGTCGGGGAGGGGACCGAACCGCAGGGAATCGTCGAGATCCTCTCGGTCCATCGTCTCGAGATCATCCTCCGCCTGGCACTGCTGGTGGCCACGGTCCTGCCGATCGTGCTGCTCTCCCACGATATGGCCGCACTGCTCGATGACGGGTTCGGCCGCCTCGGCGCTCCTGTGGCGCTGTCCGGGGTGATCATCGCGATGATCGTCTTCCTGCCGGAGACGCTGACCTCGGTGCGGGCTGCGTGGAACGGCGAGATCCAGCGGATGAGCAATCTGTGCCACGGGGCCCAGGTGTCGACGGTGGGGCTGACCATTCCGACTGTACTCGTCATCGGCATGCTCACCGATCAGCGGATCGTGCTCGCTGAATCGCCGATCAACCTGCTGCTGCTCGGGATCACCCTCCTGGTGTCGATCACGGCGTTCGCGGGCAGACGCGTCACCGCCGTCCACGGCGTCGCCCACCTCATCATCTTCGTCGTGTTCGGTCTCGCGATCTTCGCCTGAACCTCCGCCGCCCCGCACCGAGAGCATGCTCACGGTGCGGGGCGGCGGGAACCGGTGCGGTGCCGGCGGCAGGGACCTTGCGGCGGCAGCAGTCGGTCAGACGACCTCTTCGGCCTTCTCGGGCACAGCCACCGGAACGCGCGGACGGGTCGCTCGGATCGCGATCTCGACGATGGCGAGGACGACGATGTTGACAGCCAGGCCGCTGATGCCCTCGTTGATGTTCGGGCCGTGGATCGGCGAGAACGTGAACAGGAGCACGATGAACAGCCCCGAGCACAGGCCGCTGATGACCGAGGCCTTGTGCAGCGTGATCCGCGGGATCACCGCGCCGATGATAGCCGGCACGACCTGGGTCGAACCGCTGTAGGTCAGCAGAAGCATCATCCCGAGCAGATTCGGCATCGTCAGTGCGAGGACGAGCGCGCCGAGACCGAAGACGATGACGAAGATCCGGTTGTAGGCGATCTTCTTCCTATCGCCCTTGATCATGAACACGTTCTGCACGGCCAAGGGTGCGATGGCGTTGAGCAGGGCAGCACCCGGAACCATGGCCGTCGAGGCAGCGGCGACGAGGACGACTCCGGTGAGCCAGTCCGGCAGCGCCGCGGCAGCCATCTTCAGCATCGCGAGATCGCCGTCCTGGCTGAGCCCGAATGCGAGGATCGCGGTGTAGCCGAGCAGCATCGGGATGCAGGCGAGCATGTTGTAGATGGGCAGGTAGATGAGATTCTGGCGCACGACCTTTTCGCTGCGGCCCGACATCAGGGCCGGCCAGGTGTGGGGCAGGGCGTAGAACATCACACCGATGATGCTGATGGCCATACTCGAGACGACCCAGGGGATGCCGACTTCGCCGGGCTGGACCGACAGCATCTCGGGCATCTTGTCGAGGACCTCTTCGACGCCGAAGTCGAGGCCGCCGCGGAAGTGGAAGGGGATGACGATCGTGAGCCCGAGGACGACGACGATCATCAGCGCGTCCTTGAGGTAGGACGTCAGCGCGACTCCCCGGATGCCCGACCACAGCACGAAGCCGATGACGAGGACGAAGGACAGGACGATCGCGAAGTTCTCGTTGATCTCACCGCCGGTGGCCACTGAGATGACGATGCCGAGTCCGGTGATCTGCAGCTGCAGATAGGGCAGGAGGAAGAGGATGCCGAAGAAGGCCGTGAGCCAGCCGAGTGTCGGGCTGTTGTAACTGCCGCGGAGGAAGTCGGCCTGCGTGAGATAGCCCATCTCCTTCGCCTTGCGCCACAGCTTCGGACCGACCCAGTACATGGCGATGTAGGCCAGGGGCACATAGGGGATCGAGTAGAAGGCCGAGGCGCCGATGGAGACGACGAGGCCGACGGTGCCGAGGAAGGTGAAGGTCGTGAAGGTTTCGCCTGCCTGGAGCACCCAGGCGGTGAGGACGCCGTAGTTGCGTCCGCCGACGGTCCACTCCTCGATGTTCTTCACCGGACGTCGACGTCCGATGAAACCGAAGGCGGCGATGAGGACGATGCCGAGGAGGCCGACGATGACTGTCATGCTCATTCGTCGTCACCCCCGAGGTCGCGGCGGGTCTTCTCGAAGTAGATGAGGACCGCGGTGACCGGAATCGTGCTGAAGAGAGTCAGCCAGACGAAGATCGCGGGCATGCCGAACCACAGGTGCGGGCCGTTGATGAACGGCAGCCAGGTGAGCAGGAAGACCCCGATGAACGGAATCGATCCGATGAGCCAGTACTTCACAGGTGAACTCCTTTGTTCGTTTCAGTCCGCCAGCGAATGCTGACGGTCGGCGGAGAAGCTGCGCCGAGCCTCCTCGTCGGTGGCGACATCGATTACCGTCCACGCCATCGACAGCCCGCCTTCGATCGCCGCGCGATCGGCGGGGGCGCTGACGCAGTGTGCGGCGAACTCGGGCTGATGGTTGACTGCCGGTCCGCAGTCGATGTCGATCATGGGGTGGATCGCGGGAACGACGCGCGAGACGTTGGCCATGTCCGTCGATCCGACCGGCGAGGTGTCGTCCTCGTGGTCGAAGACCCGTCCGAGCGCCTCGGCGTTGGCCTTGTAGAGATCGGCGAGGACGTCGTTGTTGTTGAACTCCGAGTACGCCGGAGCGTCGCTGTCGGCCTCGAAGCGGCAACCCGTCGCCGTGGCCGCACCCTCGACGCAGGCGCGGATGCGCTGCTCGAGGCGGTTGAGGGTCTCGAGCTTCGGGGACCGGAAGTTGAAGACGAGTTCGGTCTCGGCGGGGATGACGTTGGCGGCCTCGCCCCCGTGGGAGATGAAGCCGTGGATCTGATCGCCCGGATGCAGCTGCTGCCGCAGCAGGCCGACGGCCACCTGCGTGAGAGTCGCGGCGTCGGCGGCGTTGATGCCTTCATAAGGGGCCGCAGAGGCATGGGCGTTCTTGCCGATGAAGCGGACCCGCAGCTCGCCGATCGCCAGGCAGTGCGTGCGCGACTGCTCCTTGTTCGAGGGATGGACCATCATCGCCAGATCCACGCCGTCGAAGGCTCCTGCCTCGAGGAGGAGGACCTTGCCTCCGCCGTTCTCCTCGGCCGGGGTGCCGAAGACGACGAGGGTGATGCCGAGCTCATCGACCAGCGGCGCCAGCCCGAAGGCCGCGGTCATCCCGGCCGCGGCGATGACGTTGTGCCCGCAGGCATGGCCGATCCCCGGCAGGGCGTCGTATTCGACGCAGATGCCGACGGTGAGCGGACCGTCGCCGAGGGTGGCCTTGAAGGCCGTGGGCATCTCGGCGAGCCCGCGCTCGAGAGCGAACCCCCGCTGCTCGAGCTCAGTGCTCAGCAGCTCGGCTGCTCGGAACTCCTCGAACCCGAGCTCCGGATCGGCATGGATCCGGTGGCTGATCCCGAGGAGAGCCTCCTCGGCGGCCTCGACGTTGCGCTGACACAACTCCTTGATCGACATCGATCTCCTAACTGAATAGTGGTTCAACAACAAAGTACCATCATCAGTGCCCATGTCCCGAGCAGCTGCGGTCGGGATTGAGAGTCTTCGCCGCGATGTCGATGCGGTTGAGTCCCTGTTCGCCCTGGTCGCCGCCGGTGGCACCGGTGTCATGGACGATCTGTCCGCCGACGATGGTGAGGTCGGCCCTCTGCTCGAGCAGAGCGGACGGATCGAGGCCGTAGAGGTCGGCCGACCAGGCGACGAGGTCGGCGTCGGCTCCGGGCCGGATGATGCCGAGGCGGTCCTCGGCATGCCAGGCCCAAGCACCTTCGTGTGTGTAACCGAAGAGGGCCTGGTCGACAGTGATGATCTCATCGGGTGTCCACGAGCTCGTCCCGTCGAGTCCCGCCCGGGTCAGTGCCGAGTAGATGCCGACGAGCGGATCCATCTCCCCGACCTGCCAGTCGCTCGACAGTGCGACATGGGCTCCGCTGTCCATGAGTGACTTCACGCGCCAGGCGCGGTCCCAGCGCTGCTCGCCGACGTTGTCCATCCAGGTGCCTTCGATGAGGTCCGGTGAGGCGTGGCGGGGCTGCATCGCGGCCGTGACGCCGAGATCGGCGAACCGCGGCAGGTCGGCCGGGTCGAGGCATTCGACGTGGACGATCCCGTGACGGCGGTCGCGGGTGCCGTTAGTCGCCTGTGCCGCAGCGATGGCATCGAGGGCGAGCCGGACTCCCCCGTCGCCGGTGGCATGGGTGTGGGTCTGGAAGCCGAGGCGGTCGAGTTCGGTGACGATGCGGCTGAGTTCGCCGACCGGGGCCGAGGGGTGGCCGCGCAGTCCGGGCCGGTTGGCGTAGTCGTCGAGCATCCAGGCCGTGTGCGGTTCGATGACGTCGTCGGCGTAGAGCTTGATCGGCCCGAAGCGCAGGCGGTCGCTGCGCGGGGCCTCGTCGACGGCGGTGCGCAGCTCCTGGCGGAACTCGGGGGCGGAGTCGACGGGATGGAAGAGAGCGGCGATGACGCGGGAGGAGAGCCGGCCTTCGTTCAATGCGCGCTCGAACAGGCCGATCTCGGCCACGGGCACCTGGGGTTCGATGACCGTGGTGATGCCCGAGCGGGTGGCCATGTCGAGGCTGCCGAGGATCTTCTTGTACCGGCGTTCGGGTGAGTACATGGGGATGTCGCGTTGGAGTGCGGCCAGGCCCGCGCTCGTCATCGCCGAGGTGTAGAAGTCGGTGACCCAGCCGGTGGCCCGTCCCGAGGAGTCTCGTTCGGGCCGTCCCCAGGCGATGTCGGCACCGTCGTGGACGCCCAGAACGGTCAGGGCGGCGTCGTTGAGCCATACGGAGTGCTGGTCGTAGGTGGTCACGAAGATCGGCCGGTCGGTCAGTCCCGCGAGGTCATCGGCGTTGGGGCGGCGGTCGTCGACGATGGAGTAGACGGCGTTCTCCGCACACACCCAGTCGAGATCGGGTCGTTCGGCGGCGAGGCGGCTGATGCGCGAGCGCACCTCGGACAGCGTCTCCGCGCCTTCGAGGCTCACGGCGTCGGGGTCGAAGCCGAGCAGCAGGTGATTGTGGCTGTCGATGATGCCCGGGGTGAGGAGATTGCCGCCGAGGCGGCGGGTCTCACGGGCGGCGGGAGCGTCCGCGGCATCGCCGACGTAGGCGATGCGTCCGCCGGCGATGCCGACCGCTTCGGCCCAGGGCCGGTTCGGATCGAAGGTGCGCACACGGGCGTCGGTGAGCAGCAGATCAAGCATGGGGGGACTCCTCCTTCGGCAGCGATGCCGCCTCTCCGAGGACCCGGAAGCTGTCGACGGCCGAGGTCACGGCTCCGCGGACGAAGCCGGACGGGGAGGCGGCGACAGCGGTGAGGAAGTCGACCACCTCGGCGGTGATCTCCTCTCCGGGCATGACGTTGGGGACCCCCGGCGGATAGGCGGCCAGCGAGTCCGCGGAGATCCGGCCCACGGCTTCGGCGGCCGGCACGATCTCTGTGGCAGCGAAGTATCCCTCACGCGGGCGCACCCGCATCCGTCCGGGTACGGGCAACTCGGGGAAGTCCGTCCGCGCGTTTCCTCGCGCGGCCTCGGCCCGGCCCTCGGGTGATTCGACGACTTCGACGAGGGTGGCGAAGACGGCGTCGACGTCGGGGGTCTTGCCGGCGCCGATGACGGCGACGAGCGTGGTGTCGGTCGACATCTCGAAGTACATATCGTGCTCGGTCATCATCCTGTCGCGGACCCAGTGGGCGCTGATTCCGGTGGCGGAGACGTCGATGGGCACGCGCAGCAGATCGGTCGCGGCGATGTCGGGGAATTCGCCGAAACCCTCGCCGACGTCGGCGAAGCGCTCATCGGTCGCCAGCAGCTCACGGAAGCGCAGCGCCGTGTCGATCGAGGCGCCGATCCGATCCTCTCCGGTGGCCAGGGCGCGCCGGGCGATGTCGAGTGAGCCCATGAGCAGCGCCGAGGAGGAGGTCGAGGCCGTCATCGTCATCGCGCGGGCGATGAGGGGTTCGAGGACCTCCGCGAAGGGCCCGTCACCGAGGTGGAGCATCGCCGACTGGGTGAGCGAACCGGCCAGCTTGTGGGTGCTGGAGATGACGAGGTCGGCGCCGAGGCGGGCCGGGGATTCGGGCAGGCTCGGGTGGAAACCGAAGTGCGGGCCCCACGCGCCGTCGACGATGAGCGGCGCCCCGTGAGCGTGGGCGACCTCGGACAGGCCGCGGACATCGGCGACGGAGCCGAAGTAGCTCGGGGAGACGATGTAGACCGCCGAGGCAGGGCGGCCTTCGTCCTCGGCCAGGCCGAGGGCCGCTTCGAGGGAGGCGACGGAGACACCGTGGGCGATGCCGTTGGCGGAATCGACGGAGGGCAGGACGTAGCTGGGGTGGAGGCCGGCGAGCACGACTCCGTCGCTGAAGCTCGAATGGGCGCTGCGCTGGGCGAGCACGTTCTCGCCGAGGCCGGCGACGGCGAGCGCGACGGTGCGGTTGGCCTGGGAGGCGCCGTTGGTGAGGAACCAGGTGCGGCGGGCTCCCCAGGCATCGGCGGCCAGGGCCAGCGAGTCGGCGAACGGGGAGTCGTCCTCGAGGTCGATGCCCTCGAGCAGCATGGGCACGTCGAGGCTGACGGCCTTCTCGCCGATGAAGTCGGTGAGCAGGTCGCTGATGCCGGCGTCCGTGCCGCCGTGGCCGGGGACCATGAGTTTGATCGAATCGCGGGCCGCCAGTGCGCTCAGGGCCGCCGAATACGGAGCCTGGTCCTGGTCGAGACGGTAGCGGTGGTGGTCCCCGAGGCGGTGTTGCGCGCCTGATGTGTCCGTGAGCGATTCCAACATAGGGCTATCGTCACGCATCAGATCCATGGGAGGAATCCCCCAGATCCCTGGTTCGCTCCATAGAGCGTATGGAGCGAAGGGCTGCGACGGCGTAGGATCGGGGCATGCTCGATCTTCGTCAGATGCAGGCCCTGACCGCCGTGGCTCAGACGGGTTCGGTCGCCCGCGCGGCCAAGCAGCTGGGCTGGAGCCAGCCCTCGGTCGACTATCACCTGCGCAACCTCGACAGACTCTGCGGCACCACTCTGGTCGAGCGCTCGACCAGGGGGTCGACGCTGACGGCGGCCGGGGAGATCATGCTCGACCGGGCCCAGCGGATCCTCACCCTGTCACAGCGGGCTCTGCACGATGTGCGCGCGCATGCACAGAGCGGTCTGTCGCGGATGAAGTTCGGCACCTTCCCCACGGCCGCCTCGGCGCTGCTGCCCTCGATCGTCAAGAAGTCGAAGCTCGCCGGGCTGCACATCGACAGCACCCTCGAGGAGATCCATCAGCTCGTCGCTCATGTCAACCAGCACGACTATGATGCCGTGCTGCTCTATTCGGTGCCCGGCTACGACCTGCCCTTCACTGAGACGGTGAGCACGACCGAGGTGTTCCGCGAACCCGTGCACCTGGCACTGCCGGCCTCCCATCCTCTTGCGAGCCGAGAGTCCATCGATGTGGAGACCCTGGTCGGGCTGCAGGACGAGAACTGGCTGCTCGGGTCGACTCGGGACGACCCGATCGACATCATCGTCGTCGATGCCTTCAAGGCCGCAGGTCACCAGCTGGAGGTCGAGTTCCGCACCGACGACTACTCGGTGATGCTCGGCATGATCGCCGCGGAGATGGTCATCGGCGTCGTCCCGCTGCTGGCCTCGATGGGCCATCATCCGGGAGTGGCCCTGCTGCCGATCGAGGATCCGGCCTTCTCCCGCTCGCTCCTGCTGGCCACTCCGCAGAGTCCGGCCGGCTCCGAGCTCGCAGCGAACACGCGCAGGCTCTCGGGCATCATCACCGAGTGCCTGAGCCTCATCGGATAGGGCGTCAGGACCTGATCGGCCCTTCCCCGCCGCCCGCGCATTCGACGAGCTCACGACGCCGATCAGCACCGGTAGGCTGACTCAAGAACATTCAGCCAGACCGAAGGGGCACCATGAGCACACAGGACACTTCGATTGCCGGCGTCTCCATGGAGGGCTCGAGTCGGTTCGTCCACGCCATCGGATTCACTGTCGATGAGGTCACGACCACCTCGGTGCGGGGACATGCCGAACTCGGTGAGGACCACCACACCCCATGGGGCGTCGTCCACGGCGGCGTCTACACCTCCATCGTCGAAAGCGCCGCCAGCATCGGCGGCAGCTTCGCCGTGGCCGAATCCGGGCAGTTCGCCGTCGGCGTCCACAACGCGACCGACTTCCTCCGCCCCAGCACGGGCGCCCGGGTCGACGTCGCAGCGAGCGCCTTGCACCAGGGGCGGACCCAGCAGCTGTGGGAAGTCGTCATCAGCGATTCGGCCACGGGCAAGCAGCTCTCCCGCGGTCAGCTGCGCCTGCAGAACGTCCCCCTGCCCAGCGCCGGGGAGTAGCCGGTAGGCCGGCAGGGCCGGGCAGCACCGACCTCGCCGGCCAGAGCTGCCTGTCCTGGGCCGGCGGGGTCTATCCCTGCGCCCGCTCCCGCAGTGCGTTCTTACGGATCTTCCCGGTCGAGGTCGTCGGGAGGACATCGACGAACTCGACGGCGCTCGGTGCCTTGTAGGACGCGATGCGGGTCTTGACGAACGCGATGAGCCCGGCCTCGTCCACCTCGGCGCCGGATCTGAGCACGACGTAGGCCAGCGGCCGCTGACCCCACTTCTCATCGGGCATGCCCACGACCGCCGCCTCGGCGACGCTGTCATGGGCGACGATCGCCTGTTCGACCTCGATCGTCGAGATGTTCTCGCCTCCGGAGATGACGATGTCCTTGGCCCGGTCGAGGATCTGCACATAGCCGTCCGGGTGCATCACGGCGAGATCACCGGTGTGGAACCAGCCGCCGCGGAAGGCCTCGGCAGTGGCGTCCGGGGCGCCCAGATAGCCCTTCATGACATTGTTGCCGCGCATGACGATCTCGCCCATCGTCGCCCCATCGCGCGGAACATCGTCGAGCACATCATCGTCGCGCAATTCGACCACGCGCATACGGTCAGCGCTGATCATGCCGATCCCCTGCCGCGATTTCAGGGCCGAGCGCTCGTCGACGGGCAGGCCGATCCAGTCGGGCTGCGGTTCGCATGAGGAGTAGGGTCCGTAGGATTCGGTCAGCCCGTACACGTGGATGACCTCGATGCCGAGGTCTTCGAGCAGGGCGATCGTCGTCGGCGAGGGCGGAGCTCCGGCGGTCGTGATCGACAGCGCGCCGCCCATGTCGTGGGCTTCCTTGGCCCCGGCGACGGTGTTGAGCACGACCGGGGCGCCGGCCATGCGGGTGACGTTCTCGTCGTCGATGAGCCGCCAGGCCTCGGTGCCGCGCACGGCCCGGATGCACACGTGCGTACCCGAGACCGCGGTCAGCGCCCAGGTCGTGCACCAGCCGTTGCAGTGGAACATCGGCAGCGTCCACAGGTAGCGGGTGAGCGGGGCGAAGTCCTGGGTGATGACCTCCCCGAGCGAATTGAGGTAGGCGCCGCGGTGGGTGTACATGACGCCCTTCGGCCGGCCGGTGGTGCCCGAGGTGTAGTTGACGGTGATCGTCGCGGTTTCGTCCTCGACTTCCCACACCCGCGGGCTCTCCGGCGCCGAGGCGGCCCAGTCGGCATAGGCTTCGACCCGACCATCCGTCGAGTTCAGCTCGCCCGGTGCTCCGTCTTCGTCCGGGTGGACGACGATGGCTTCGACTCCGCTCGCCGCCCCGGCGTCGACGACCGGCTGCAGAAGTCCGGCATCGCCGAAGAGGAACTTCACCTCGCTGTGGCCGAGGATGTAGTCGACCTCCGGCGGGGCCAGGCGGGTGTTGAGCATGACGAGGACACCACCGGCCAGCGGCACCGCGTAGTGGGCGATGAGCGCCTCGGCGCTGTTGGGCGCGAGCACGACCACGGTGTCACCGTCGGAGAGTCCGCGGCGCTTGAGCCCTTCGGCCAGGCGCTGGACGATGTCGGCCATCTGCCGGTAGGTGAAGCGCCGGGGCCCGTCGATGATCGCCTCACGTTCGGGGTGGGCTTCGAGGGACCTCTCGAGGAAGCGCAGAGGTGTCAGGGCGGTGTCCAGTCCGGACATGGTCGGTCTCCTCATCGTCGGCGACACAGGCTGAGGCCCTGACAGCAGCAGAGCGTCAGAGCAACGGGTCAGCACTCAGATTACCGAGCCGTTGAGATCCAGCACACACCGGGGAGCCTCCGACCGGTCAGTGCTGGCGACTATTCGCAGCCGATCCCGTCTCCGTCACGGTCGAGGTGCCTGCCATATCCCGGATCGCCTTCGCGGACCGGTGCGGCGCCGGCCTCTCGCGCGGCGGCGCAGTTCTTGAAATACGTCGAACCGGAGGAGCGTTCGGACTTCGATTCCGCCGGCTTCTTCGTCTCCTGTTCCGTGGTGACGTTGTCGCCGTCGCCGGGACCGGGCCAGGAGACGTCGTCTGCGAACGCCGGCTGCTCGTCGCAGGAGGAGAGCACACGTTCCATCGCCGATTTCTCCGCCTTGACGACCCACAGCTCGTACTTGTGCTTGATCGCGATCTGACGAGCCACGTACTCGCAGCGGTAGGCCTTGTGCGGCGGCAGCCAGGTCGCGGCGTCTGCGTCGCCCTTCTGCCGGTTGAGGCTCGAGCTCACAGCGAGGAGGTTGAGCGGATCGTTGCCGAATTCCCTGAGGGTCTCCTCGTCGAACTTCGCCGCCCCGGTCTGCCATGCGTTCGAGCGGGCGACGATGTGGTCGATGTCGATGTTGTTCGGGCTCCGGTCGAAGGCGTAGCTCTCGCCCTTGTATTCGTCGTCGAGGGTACCGGCGGTGACGACGCACCCCTTGGTCCCGGCCTTGAGAGTGATGTCGGTCAGATCGCGGCGGAGCACATCGTTGCGGGTGTCGCAGCCGTTGTGGTCGGCATCAGAGCGCCATTTGAACAGGTCCGCATCGTAGCCGGTCTTCGGTGCGCGCCCTTTGACGGCGAGCTCGTCGAGCATCGCCAATGCCGTGCCCGTCGCCGAGCCGCCGGCGCGTCCCACCTCTTCGCTGTCCTCGGTGCCCGTGCCGTCTTCGCCCTCGTCGACGGCCGCCTCGGCGTCTTCGGCCGGACCGGAATCCTGGGTCTCCTGCGGTGTCGGGTCCTCCTCCGTCGACCACGAGACCTCATCTCCCCCGGCGTTCGCATCGCTTCCCTCGGCACATCCGGCCAGAAGGGCGATGGTCAGGAGGCTGACGAGCGCGAGGAGAACGCGAGCGGACAGACGCGTCGAGGCGAGGTCAGAGGGGGAAGAGGATGGCATCGGGTTCCCGTCGTGATGTTCGGAGCCAAGCGGCAGGTGGAGTATGAACACGGTCGTGGATCGAGGTCGGCCCAGTTGCCGACTCCCGATCCACCTGGACGATCTTAAACCCGCAGTGCACCGGCGACGCCGTTCATGCGGACGACGTGATCGATTCGTTACGGCACGCGGTCGTGGCCGCCGGCGGGGTGAAGGGGCATGATGGGAGGGGACGATGACCGGCCTCGGCGAGGGGAGGAACGATGCGCCACGATGAGGAGCGACCACGCTCCAGCCGATTCCTCGCCGCGGCAGCCGTGCCCGGGCACTGGACGCCGGTGCTCGCGGAGATGCGAGCGAACGTGTTCACCCACCTCACCCTCGAGGAGGTGCGCGCCGAGGCGGCTCACGTGCTCATCGTCGCGCCCTCCCCCGACGTCGCCCGAGCGTGCTTCGGCGAACTGCTGGAGAATGCCGACGCTCCTTCGGTCGAGGTCATCGGACTCGAGGAGCTCGTGCCGGCACGGGTCCCCGCGGGGACGTGGGTGTTCCTGCCGCACCGGCGGGACGGATGGACCGAGCTCGAGGAGGCCTCGGAGCGGCTGCGCCGAGCCCTCGTGAAGGAGAACTCCGACCGCGAGGCCGAGAGACTCACGCTCATCGAATTCGGGATCAACATGTGGCTGTGGGCCGAACCGCCCTCGAGCGGCGGCGACCCCGTCTGCCATGCCGGCGAACTCATCAGCTGGGAGAGCGCGTGGGCGCTGGGACCGGCGGATGGCTGCGATCCGGGTGCGGCCGGCGATTCGGCATCCGCTCGCCCGCCGATCTACTTCGGCCTGCCGCCGGTGCTGCGGAAACGGCGCTGGGACGGCTGAGACGGGCCGCGCGTCATCGAGGGGACCACTTCGCGTCGAGAGGACTCCTCACAATCGGTCCCGTCGACGCGAAGTGGTCCCCTCGGCGGGCACGAGCAGGCAATGACCGGCGTCATGCCACCGCGACGACGACCCCGGCGGTGATGAGCAGGATGAAATAGCCCCAGGCATGGAGGAGCTCCGGAATCTTCGGCACCCTCCGGCGCAGGAAGACGATGATCGGCAGCCCTCCGATGAGCAGTGCAACAGCCGAGAACAGGTCGAGGGCCCCGACGATGCCCGGCGCCTCGATCGAGGCCGGTGCCAGAATCGTCACGAGCACGGCCGGAGACATGATCACCAAGGTCAGCGGGTTGGCCAGGGTTGTGGCCACGGTCATCGTCGCCCCGGACCGGCGCATCATCGGCACCGTCATCACCGAGCCGCCGACGCCGAGGAACGATGCCAGGCCGCCGATCGGAATCCCCCATACCGCGGAGATCCCTCGCCCGCCTTCGCTGGTGGCCTCGATGACCGCTGCGCGGCGGCGGAAGAACCCCGGCCGCATCAGAAGATCGACGGCGGTGGCCGCGATATAGGCGACGAACCCCCATTGCAGCAGCGCTTCCGGGGCGAACCTGCCGCCGAAGGCCCCGAGCGCCCCGCCGAGGCCCAGCAGCCCCAGCAGCCACCACCGTCCCTTGAGGTGGGCAAGAGTGGATCGCTTCGTCGACACGGTCGCGACGACGGCATTGACGAGCATCACCAGCGCCGAGGTGGCCGCCGCCACCCGCGCCGTGTCGCCGCCGAGGTCCGCATCGACGAGTGTGATGATCGGGACCGTGACGAAGCCGCCGCCGAACCCGAAGAGCACCGTCGTCAGACCGACGAGGCAGCCGATGAGGATGAGTCCGAGAAATTCCACTCGTCCATTCCAACCCACCGTCGCCAGGCCGGCAATCGACAGTCTGTCGTGTTCTTGCGAGACTTCGCCACTATGATCGAGCCGTGCGCACTCCTGCGATCGATGACGTCGACTCCCACCCATGGCAGGTGCTGCCGGTCGGGACCCGGTATCCGCCTGACACCGTGCTGCCCTATCACCGGCACCGTCGGGCGCAGCTGCTCTACGGTTCGACGGGCGTCATGCTCGTCGAGACCCAGGAGGGCTCGTGGACCGTTCCCACCCACCAGGCCGTGCTCATCCCCGCCGGGACCGACCACCTCGTGCGGTTCCTCGACGTCACGACATGGAGCCTCTACATCGAACCGACCAGTGTTCCCTGGTGGCCGGACAGATGCACGGTCATCACGGTCACGCCCCTGCTGCGCGAGCTGCTGCGTTCGGCCGACTCCTTCGAACTCACCGAGTCGATGTCATCCCACCAGCACCACGTCTTCGCCCTCGCCCTGCTCGAACTCCAGCGTGCCTCGGCGGTGCCGCTTGAGGTCCCCCTCCCCCGCGATCCCGCTCTGCGCCAGGCCTGCACGGACTATCTCGAGCACCCGAGCCTGAGGCTGAGCAACCGGGACTGGGCACAGGAGCTGCGGATGAGCGAACGCAGCCTCGATCGCGCTTTCAGGACGCAGATCGGAATGAGCCCGGCGGCATGGCGGACGCGAGCACGAGTGCTGGTGAGTCTGCGCCTGCTGCGCACCCATTCGATCACCCAGGTCTCCGAACGCTTGGGGTACTCCTCACCGGCGGCGTTCTCGGCCGCATTCTCCCGCGAGATCGGCCGCGCCCCGTCCACTTTCCAATAGTCCCGGCCCACCTTCCGACACTCAGGCCGTTGTGGACCGTCGACGACCCCCTGTCCTCGGTGAAGCCTTCCGTTCCATCTTGTATCCAAGATGCATGCAAGATAGGTTGGGCTGGTGCACGCCCAGCCCGACGCCGTGCGTGCCCGGCACCACCCGAACACTCCAACCCCGAGAACGAAGACGAGGCATCGATGACGAGCCGTGCTCGCGAACAGGCGAAGCTGATCACCGCCCAACTCCTTTCGGGAGCCGGAATCGCCTCGGGCTATGCCGTCGGCGGACTGCTGGCCGAGGAGATCTCCGGGCAGACCTCGATGGCCGGTTTCGCGCAGATGAGCGTCATCCTCGGTGCCGGACTCATCGCCTATCCCCTTGCCGTCCTCGCCGGTCGGTCCGGCCGCCGCACGGCCCTGACCTTGGGCTTCGGCATCGGCACGCTCGGTGCCGTCGTCGTCCTCATCGGCGTCGCACTCCAGTTCCTTCCGCTGTTCATGCTCGGCATGATGATGTGCGGATCATCGACCGCCTCGGGCCTGCAGGCACGCTACGCCGCCGTCGATCTCGCCGATCCCGCAGCGGCGGGCCGGGCGATGTCGCTGGTCGTGTGGGCGACGACCATCGGATCGGTGATGGGCCCGAGCTTCACAGCGCCCGGGGCCCACCTCGGCCAGTCGTTGGGGATGAACGGTCTGGCCGGCCCCTACCTCATCTCGATGGTCGCCTTCGCCCTGGCCACTCTGTCGGCCTCGACGCTGACGAAATCGGTCACCGCGGGAACCGCTCACCCCGGCCACGAGGACGACGATGCGGACGGCACGGCCTCCTCGGCGAACGGTTCCGCGTCCACCGCCACCGAGGCGACTGCGACCACCGCCGACGCCGCCCGCGCGCCGATGAAACTCGGCGAAGCGCTGCGCTTCGCCGTGGGCCGACCGGTGCCGCTGTTCGCGATGATCACGATCATCGCCGGTCAGATGATGATGACCAATGTCATGGTCATGACCCCGGTGCACATGGACCACCAGGCATTCAGCCTCGGGGCGATCGGCATCGTCGTGAGCATCCACATCGCCGGCATGTATGCCCTCTCCCCCGTCTTCGGCTGGATGGCCGACAAATGGGGGCCGGGCCTCGTCATCGCCGGCGGCGCGGGCATCTTCACCTTCACCATCGTCCTCGGCGTCATCGATGCGGTAGCCCCGGAGTCATCGATGATCCTGCTCAGCATCGCCCTGTCCCTGCTCGGAGTGGGCTGGTCGATGTTCCTCATCGGCGGCTCGGCTCTGCTGACCGCCTCGGTGCCGGCCCATGCGAAGGTGCCGCTGCAGGGCGCCTCGGATTCGGCGATGAACCTCGGCGGGGCGGTCATGGCCGCCATGGCCGGCTCCGTCCTCGGTGCCGGCGGCTTTCTCTGGATCAATCTCATGGCCACATTCGTCCTGGTCATCGCCGTCGGCTTCTCCATCCGCGCCGTCCCGCACATGCGCTGGCCGGGCCGAGGCGCTGCAGCGGCCGCCGAGCCGACGGAGCAGGAGACGGCGGCCGAGCGCTCCCGGGCCGGGGAATGAGCGGAGGACACTGATGAGTGCGAAGAAGGAGACGCTGAGCGCGGCCGAACGTGCCTATCGGGTGATCCGCAGCCAGATCCTCAACGGCGTCCATGCTCCGGGGACGATGCTCGGCGAGGCGGCCCTGGCCGCGGAGATCGAAGTCAGCCGCACCCCGGTGCGCGTGGCCCTGGCCAGACTGCAGGACGAGGGTTGGATCCTCATCTACCCCAAGCGCGGGGCCATCGTCCAGGGCGTCGATGCGCGCACGATCGCCGAACTCGCCGACGCACGGTACGTCCTCGAGACGACCGCGGTCGACCGTGCCCCGGACGCCCTCCGGCAGCGTCTGGCCGATCGCCTCGAGGAGTCCATCGTCGAGCAGCGTGCCGCCTTCGCCGAGGAGGACATCGCCCGGTTCATCGACCTCACGCTCGCCTTCCACCGCGGCTTCGTCGAAGCCGGGGACAACCGAGTGATGCTCGAGATGTACTCGCAGCTGTCCGATCGTCACCGCTTCACCCTGTTCATGGCCAGGAGCCACCTGCTCGCACGCTGCGAGGAGATCATCGTCGAACACGAGGCGCTGACTCGCCATCTGCGCTCGGGAGATGCCGAGTCCTTCGCCCGGACTCTGCGCGGCCACATCTCCGAAAACGCCGCCCCGTCGACCCCGGGCCGCGACTCCGGCGGGTTGCTCGAGGACTGAGGCCGGTGTTCAGAGGGGTTTCATGAGGCTGTGGGCCGTCGTAGGCTGAAGCCATGGAGCACAGATATCTGGGAAACAGCGGACTCAAGATCTCCGAGATCACCTACGGCAACTGGCTCACCCACGGCTCGCAGGTGGAGAACGAGACGGCGACGAAGTGCGTGCATGCCGCCCTCGACGCCGGCATCTCCACCTTCGACACCGCCGACGTCTATGCGAACACGGTGGCCGAGCAGGTCCTCGGCGATGCGCTGGCCGGACAGCGGCGCGAATCGCTGGAGATCTTCACCAAGGTCTACTTCCCGACCGGACCGCAGGGCCACAACGACACCGGCCTGTCGCGCAAGCACATGATGGAGTCGATCGACGGGTCCCTGCGTCGGCTCGGCACCGACTACGTCGACCTCTATCAGGCTCACCGCTATGACTACGAGACGCCGCTGGAAGAGACCATGCAGGCCTTCGCCGATATCGTGCGTGCCGGCAAGGCTCTCTACATCGGCGTGAGCGAATGGAACGCCGATCAGCTGCGAGCCGCCCATCACATGGCTCGCGACCTCGGCATCCAGCTCGTATCGAATCAGCCGCAGTACAACATGCTCTGGCGCGTCATCGAGGAACGGGTGATCCCGACCTCGCAGGAACTGGGCATCTCCCAGGTCGTATGGTCCCCGATCGCCCAGGGTGTGCTCACCGGCAAGTACAAGCCGGGTCAGGCCTTCCCCGAGGGATCGCGCGCCACCGATGAGAAGGGCGGCGGCGCGGACATGATCAAGAGCCGGTACCTCAACGACGACACCCTGAACACGGTGGCCGGGCTCGAGCCGATCGCCTCCGATCTGGGCCTGACCATGGCGCAGCTCGCGATCGCCTGGGTGCTGGCGAACGACAATGTCGCCACCGCACTGGTCGGAGCCTCCCGCCCCGAGCAGATCGAATCGAACGTCGGCGCCGCCGGGGTCAAGCTCGACGCCGAGGTGCTCGCGCGCATCGACGCCGTCCTCGGCGACCTTCCGGAGACCGATCCGACGAAGACGCAGTCACCGCCCACGCGGCTGACCTGAAGCCGCGGCTCGCGCGGGGCTCGCGGCGTCATCGATGTCTCCTGCGGGTGGATCCACTTCGAAATGCCGGCCCGGATCGGGCCGGATGTGCCCGCAGGAGACAACCGTGACCCCACGCTCGGGGCCGATGATCTCAGGCCCGCCGAGGAGGCCCCGTCGATCCGCGGACGACGAGCGTCACGGGTTCGCGGTGGTTGCCCAAGGTCGAGTCGGTGAGTCGGAGGTATGTCTGCCGACCCATTTCGCGCAGATCCGCTTTGATCGTCGTCAGCCCCGGCTGGAGCAGGGCCGACGTCGACAAGTCGTCATGACCGACCACGGAGACATCGGTTCCGACGGACAACCCCTGCTGTCTGACCGCATGGTAGACGTAGGCGGCGGTGTGGTCCGAGTTCGTGATGATGGCGGTGGGCCGTTGACCCGGCGCAGCGGCGAGCACGTCTCTCAAGTGGTCGGTCAGCCCGTCACCGCGGAGAGAGGCATGAATCGGCATCGGATCCAGGCCCCGGACCGAACACAGACGCAGGTACTCATCGAAGCGATCGCGATCGGGCATGAGATCGGCCGGTGCCGACAGCAGGGCGATGCGACGGTGTCCCAGGTTCTGGAGATGGTCGAAGGCCAGACGCACCGCGGAGACGTCGTCCGGAGTGATGTGGGGAACCTCCGGTGCGGCGGCCAGGGTGGCATTGACGATGACCAGGGGCGTGTCCGGCTGGAGCCTCTGCCAGAGCTTCACCGCGGCGGCGTCGCCGACCGGCACGATCGCCAGCCCGGCAGGTCTCCGGGACGCCAGCGATCGGACATGTGCGTCCTCCCGTGCCGGATCGAACTGCGTATCAGTGGCGAGAATGGAGACGCCGTCCGGTTCGGCGTTCTCCTGCATCCCCATGAGCAGCTCGTTGAAGAACGGATTCGCGACATTGCGGACGACCAGCCCCATCGTCATCGCTTTGCCGGTGCGCAGTTCGCGTGCTCGCGGATCGGGCTGATAGCCGAGTTCCGCTGCCACTTCGAGGACGTGTGATCTCGTCGATTCGGACACCCCGGGACGTTCGTTGAACACGAAGCTGACGAGAGACGGCGAGACTCCTGCGGCATCAGCCACCGTCCGCACTGTGGGCCGTCGCCCCGCGCGTGCTCCAGAGCGCCCTGATGCCACTCCATCCTCCTCGTCTCGACGGTTCATCTTCTCATCACCGCGGAGCAGGCGGAAAGCACTCTCGCCTCATCGCGATTCCCGAGCCAAGGACCTCAGCAGCTCGGGCGACACCGGGACAAGGAGATCCTGGTTGCGGTCGTTCGGCGAGCCCTGCGCGTGGAGACCGCCGACGGAGCCGGGATCGTTTGCGCCGATCTCCCGATGCAACGACGCCAGATCGACCAGATCGAGAGAGCCGTCCGGCGCGGCCGGAACCTGCGAATCCACCATCGTGGTCCGCACCCTGATCGCCTCGGCGCCGGCGAAGATCTCGATGCCTCGGAACTGCACCGGCCATTCTGCGATGGACGCAGTCGACACTTCCCAGAATCCGCCGCTCGCTCCCGGACGCGGAGTGATCTTGTTGATGTGAGTGTGGCCCGAGAGCCACAGCGCAACATTGCCGAACCGATGGAGCAGCTCCTCGACGTCGGCGGCGAGGTGACGCTTTCCGTTCTCCTCACCGTCAGGCGACGTTTCGCCACCGAAGTCATTCGTCATCGTCGACAGGCCGTGGTGGGAGGCGATGACGACGATGCGATCCTCACCGTTCGCCTGCACAGTGCTCCCATCGACCGCGCGATAGCGGCTGTGCACTTCGGTCAGTCTCTCTTCCAGCCAGGCGAATTGAGCATCGTCGACACAGCCGTCGACGTGACCGGCGATATTGGTGGTGTCCAAGACGATCATCCTGATCCCGGGAAGCCCGTCGTAGACATAGTAGGCATGCCCTGTGGCGAGGTTGTCCGCGGTGAAGCCGTGGCCGCTCGGCGTCCCGGGAGCGGCGAGGTGCTGTTCGATGTACTCCCGCTTCGAGACCATTCGGCGGTCGTCCCGCGCTTCTATCTCGTCAGCGCGGCCAGTCGACACCCATGTGGGGTCCTCGACATAGGCGGAGAGCTTGTCACCGCTCGGAGCGTCTGCGGGACGGTCGACCGGTTTGGACGGACCGGTGAGGATCTCGTCGTAGCCCTCCGGTCGTGCGGCACGTCCCTGCACGAGGCAGTCGTGATTGCCGAAGCAGCTCAGCCAGGGAACCTTCAGGCCGACGGCGTCGAACGGCTGCGCCGAGGCGGCGACTGCGCCGGGATACGTGGGCAGACCGAGGCTTGACTTCCAGACGTCCTCCGACCACGGCTCCGGATTGTAGTAATGGTCGTCGCCCAGGCCCACGGGGGCATCGGAGAATCCCCGGGTGCCGACGGCGGGTTCGATCCGCCCGCCCTCGAGACAGCTGAGGAACGTGGTGAGTTCATTGTGCTGTGCCGAGTCAGTGTTATCGCCGGTTGTGAGCGCGAGAGCCCACCTCTCGGGATCCTCCGCGGCGAAGGCATTCATGCTGCGCACGATGAGTTCGATCGCCTGGGCCAACATGAATTCCTGTGGGCGATACGCGGGCAGCATCCGCTCCCAGTCCTTCTCCCCGACGAGCCGCTGGAGGAACTCCACTCTGCTCGGAGAGGCGAGATCTGCGATCTGGAAGTCGGTGAAATGGATGAGTCCGGCCATCGACCTCTCATCGGCTCTCGATTCTCCGACCGAGCCCTCCGGCATCAGGTCTCGGCGCTCGTGGTGAGGCTCGCCCGGGCCGCGGTGCAGCCGACGGTACGGTCGCTCTTCGCCGGGGACCAGCGTCGATTCGACCGAGGTCACCACTGGGAGACTGTTCTGCTCAGACACGGGCGGCCTCCTCGAGGTTGATTTCTTCCAGGCTGCGGTTCTTCGTCTCCGGAGCCATGAACACGCAGATCAGCAGACCGGCCGCGCCGACGGCGGCGAATACCCAGAGCGCCGCGTTGTTCCCCCACGCAGCTACAAGGTTCGGAAACGCCAGCACGCCCAGAATCGATCCGATGCGACTCACCGAGGTCGCCAGGCCCGATCCCGTCGCCCGCAGAGATGTCGGGAAGAGCTCGGTCGGGTAGACGAAGTTGAGGATGCCGCCGCCGGAGTTCGCGAACAGGACGGCGATGCTGAACAGAACGACGAGGAAGCCGAAGCTCGGCCCAACAACGCATGCCAGCACGATGAGGGCGGCTGTGAGACCGGCGAACGATGTGATGATGAGCGGACGCCGTCCCCAGGAGTCGACGAGGTTCATGCCGATGACGGAACCGGCCAGCCCGAGGAGCGCGATGACTCCGGACCCGATGATCACACTGACGTGGGAGCCGCTGGTGAACGGCTCCAGAATGGTCGGTGTGTACATCGAGATTCCGTAGTAGGCGGTGGCGTAGCAGAACCAGAACCCGCAGACGAAAAGGGTGCGTCGGCGCTGAATGCCGACGAAGAGCTTCGCGGACTCTCCCGGCTTGGGCTGGTCGTCGACCGCGATCTCCGCCTGGGTCGGGCGCACGCCGGTGACCTTTTCGACGACGTTCTTGGCGTCTTCGACTCGCCCGTGCGCGAGGAGCCAGCGCGGCGATTCGGGGAGCTGCACGCGGAAGATGAAGACGACGAGCGCGAAGACCGCTCCCACCAGCAGCAGCGCGCGCCAGGCGAAGTCTCCCAGCGGCAGCACTGCGAGTCCGACGAGATAGGCGACGACAGCACCGACGAACCACATTGCGCCGAGGGAAGTGGAGAGCTTCCCTCGCCCTTTCTTGGAGGCGAATTCGGAGACGATGGTCGCGGAGATCGGATAGTCGGCTCCGATCCCGACGCCGAGCAGGAACCGGAAGATGATGAGCTGCCAGACGTCCTGGGAGAACGCGGTCAGCGCCGCGAAGATGACGAAGGCGAGCAGGTCGATGACGTACATCGCCTTGCGTCCGAACCGGTCGGTGAGATTGCCGAGCACGGCAGCGCCGATGAATGAGCCGATGATCGCCGAGCTGGTGATCAGCGACTTCTCCCAGGCACCGACGTCCCATTCATTGGCGATCATGGGGAGAGCGACTGCGATGACGGTCAGGTCGAATCCGTCGAGAAAGGTTCCGCCTGCAGAAAGGAGAGTCACCTTCCGTTGGAATCGTTTGGTCTTGGGGCTGTCGAAGCCGTCGAAATTCATGTCCTGCCACCTCGTCGTCTCTGAGCGCGCTTCGGGACGCACAACGTCCCGAAAACCAGGCTGTTAAATCGATTTAAACGCTACACTGGCGAAAGCGAGCCGCACAAGCGGTCGCGGGGCGAGATCCACGGGCTGCACGAGAATTCATCCCCACGCCATACTCACGCAAGAGACGGCCGAGCACCGAACCGTCGAAAGCAGAACCGACACGTCAGGAGCTGATCAGCATTGTCGAATGGACAGAACGGCGCCTCAAGGCTCTGGGCGCTGCGACACGGCGAGAGTCGTGCCAATCAGGAGGGCATCATCGTCAGCCGTCCGGGTACCGAGGCGTTCGTCTGGGCGAAGCTGACCGAGCTGGGCCGAGAACAGGCCGCCGCCAGCGCGCGAGCGAATCCGATTGCGGTCGATGCACTCGTCGTCACGAGCGACTTCGCACGCGCACGGGAGACCGCTGAGATCGCCGCAGAGATCTGGGGCACGGGCGAGCCCCGCGTCGACACCCGCCTGCGAGAGCGGGACTTCGGATCGCTCGAAGGAGGCTCCTCCGCTCTTTACGACGGGGTATGGGCCGCGGATACGCATGGCGGCCCCCTTCCGTCCGGGGTCGAGACGCCGGCCGAGGTCGCGCTCCGCACACGCAGCCTGGTGGAAGAGCTGCTGCGCGCGAATGCGCCCTCGGACATCGTCCTCGTGGCACATGGGGATGTCCTGCAGATCACCGAGGCATGGCTGAACGGAATGGCTGCGACCGCGCACCGCGCCCTCCCCCATCTGCGCAACGCAGAGCTCCGCCTTCTTCCTTCGAAACCCGCCCGCGTGCCGACGCCCTCCACTGAGGCATCGACGTTGACGAAATCACACCAACCCGGGGCCGCCTCGGCGGGGGCCGTGCGTTAGACTGCATGAGACAGTTATATAACTTGGGAATTGAAATTCTGTGCGCAATGAGGGGCCGGATCAGCGGATCGGTGTGAAGCCGTCGCCGCTGGCCTGAGAGACGATACGCAGCGAATGAACGGGCGAGGGGATGCCATTGACGAACGGAGACAGCAGCCAGCAGAACGCAGCAGAGGGCGCCCCGATCAACCGGAACATCGTCCTCGCCGTCCTCGTCTCCGGCGCGTTCGTCATCATCCTCAATCAGACCCTGCTCAACACCGCCCTGCCGGCGTTCATGCACTACTTCGAGATCACCGCCGGCGCCGCTCAGTGGGTGACGACGAGCTTCATGCTCGTCAACGGCATCATGATCCCGGTCACCGCGTTCCTCATCCAGAAGTTCACCACGCGCGGCCTGTTCTTCACTGCCATGGGGCTGTTCATCGTCGGCACGCTCATCTGCGCGATCGCTCCGGTCTATCCGGTGATGCTCATCGGACGCGTCATCCAGGCCTCGGCCGGCGGCATCATCATGCCGCTGATGCAGACGATCCTGTTCGCGATCTTCCCGGTGGATAAGCGCGGCTCGGCCATGGGCACATTCGGCCTCGTCATCGCCTTCGCCCCGGCCATCGGCCCCAGCCTCTCGGGCTGGATCGTCGACCACCTGCCCTGGCAGACCCTGTTCTACATGATGCTGCCGATTGCGATCATCGACCTCGTCATCGCCTATTTCATGCTCAAGAACGTCACCGAGAGAACCTTCCCGCGCCTGGACGTCCTCTCGATCATCCTCTCCACACTCGGCTTCGGCGGCCTGCTCTTCGGCTTCGGCACCGCCGGTGACGCCGGATGGGTCAGCGGCGAGGTGCTCGTCCCCCTGGTCATCGGAGCCATCGCACTGACGCTCTTCATCCTCCGCCAGTTCAAGCTCGAGCAGCCGATCCTCGAGTTCCGCATCCTGCGCTATCGCATGTTCACCCTCAACACCCTGCTCGGCATGTGCGTGTTCATCGTCATGGTCGGCGGCATGATGGTCCTGCCGCTGTACATGCAGAACATGAACACGTTCTCGGCCATGGAATCTGGCCTGGCCCTGCTGCCGGGCGCAGTCGTGATGGGACTGATGTCACCGGTGACCGGTCGCGTCTTCGATGCGATCGGCGCGAGGTGGCTGGCCGTGCCCGGCTTCGCTCTGCTCACGGGCACGACGTTCATGTTCGCCCGCCTGGAGCCCGACACCTCGTTCCTCTACCTCGCGATCGTCAACACCGTACGGATGTTCGGCGTGGCCATGGTGATGATGCCGGTGACCACGGCGGCACTGAACCAGCTGCCCTCGCATCTCATCCCGCACGGCACCGCGCTCAACAACACCATGCGCCAGATCGCCGCTTCGGTCGGCACAGCTGCCCTGGTGACGATCATGGCCTCCGCGGCGCGCGATCCCGAGACCTACGGTGCAGCCGGTCCCATCCACGGAGCGAATGTCGCGTTCTTCGTCGCCGCCAGCGTCGGGATCCTCGGCATCATCGGAGCATTCTTCAGCCGCAACTCCCATGGCCTCGAGCCGGGGCAGAAGAAGTCGACGGGTCGCTGACTCCTCGGATGCAGACCGGCGGCTGAGCCGAGGGCCCAAACAGATCACCGATCCGCGGACTCAGGTTCGTCCGTCTGCCTCCGACACCAGATGGGCCGCCACGGCGCGAGCCTGCCTGAGCGCATCGTCGGGCTCGATCGCCCCGCTGAGTACGAGGGTGGCATAGCCATGGACGAGCGACCAGGAGGCTACTCCGAAGTCGGCATCCGGTCCCGACCGGACCTCATCGACCCCGACCGAGAGCGCGCCCCACGCTCGCTGCCGAGCGGCCACGAGCTCCGGATCATCGTCGTGGAGCAGCCGCGGCTGGAACATGACCGTGAAATGCGAGGGACACCTCAGCGCGAACTCCACATAGGCGACCCCTCGCGCCACGTGCCCCTGGCCGTCGCCGGCATCGGCCATCGCCTCGGCCAAGAGGTCGAACCCCTCTGCCGCGAGTGCGGTGAGCAGCCCGGCCTTGTCGCCGAAATGATAGGTCGGCGCCGCATTCGAGACACCGGCACGCTTCGCAAGGGCACGCATGCTCAGCCTCGCCACGCCGTCCTCGGCGATCGCCGAGGCGGTCTGCGCCAGCAGCGCCCGCCGCAGATCCCCATGATGATACGTCACACTCCGATCCTACCCGAGCAAACTTTTCATTGACAAGATACTCTCGAGATGCCAATCTTGTCAGTGACAAGCTTTTGTCATCCGTTTCAGCACTGCTCCGGGAGGACTTCGTGGCACCGCTGCTGTTCCTGCTGCTGACCACCGCACTCGTCCGCGCCATCGGGCATCTGGCCCGGCCAGGACTCAAGCCCTGGCCGGTGGCGATCCGGTGGGGTCTGGCAGTGATGTTCACCGTCACGGGCATCTCTCACTTCGTGGGCATGCGCGAGTCTCTCATCGCCATGGTCCCTCCCTGGCTTCCGGCCGCTGCGGCACTCGTGACAATCACCGGGATCCTCGAGGTCCTCGGCGCCGCAGGGCTCCTCCTTCGTCCGACGCGCATCTGGGCAGCGATCGGACTGGGCCTGATGCTCCTTCTCATGTTTCCGGCGAATGTGCATCTGGCCCTCAGCGCAGAGGATCCGCCCTGGGACGACACGCTCCTCCCGCGCACCGTCCTGCAGCTGATCTTCCTCGCCGCCGTCGCCGCAGTGCTCGTCCCTGAGCTGCGCGGACTCCGGGCCCGGAGTCCCCGAGGCGCGCGAACTCCACCTCCGGCAGAAAAGGCGCACAATCGCGAGGACTAACTGTAGTAGCCCTCGCGGAGGTTGATCCCGTGTTCGATCCAGACCTTGAGCGCCGACAGCATCCCGGTCCAGCCCATGCAGTTGCCGAATGCCCCCTGCGCTCCGCCTTCGGTGAGCTTCCACGACCTCTCCGTGATCTCCACCAGAGTCCTGGCCAGCCTTTCCCGCTCTCGATCGCACCACCGTTCTGCAGCATATTCGAGTGCTCGAGCGGGCGGAGCTGCTCACCGGCCGCAGAGTCGGGCGAGCCCGACGGCTGGCGTTGGCTCCCCTGCCGATCAGATCGCTGGATCGACGACTATACGCGGGCCGCAGCCGGACTGTTGGGCCGGTTGGACGACGATGCCGAGCAGCACTGATCGAGTCCGGTCGCCGACCGCCGTTCATCCGACAGCTCGCCGCCCTCCCAGAGGTTGGCTCCTCCTTCTGCGAGCCATCCGCCGCACCCCTCAGCTGCGTTGCAGGCGCCGCGACTCCACGGTCCGGGCGATCCACGACAGCGCGCCGGCCAGCATCAGCAGCAGCGCACAGAGCAGGAACGTCGACGCGGAACCGAGGTAGGTGAAGCCTATGCCGCCGAGCACACCGGCGATGGCGAGACCGACGTCGAAGTTCATGTTCCAGGCGACGCTGGCGCGGCTGGGCGAAGAGACCGCGGCGAAGGCCATGACGAGGCTCGCCGACTGCATGGTGCCGAGCCCCAAGCCGATGATGAACATGGCCACGAACAGGAACCCACCGTAGAGCACCACGGCGCAGACCAGACCGATCGCGGCGAGCGCGAGGCCGAGGACGTTGAGAGCGAAGGGCGGGAAGCTGTCGGCGACAGCACCGGCGACGAAGCGCCCGATCACCGCCGAGACCTGCATGGCCGCAATGAATAGAGCCGCTCCGGCGACGTCCTCACCCGGGCCGAAGCCGACGATGAGCCCGAAGACGACCATGCCGACGAGGAACGGTGAGAGCATGAGGACGAGGCCGAGGACCTCGCCCGCCCGGCGCCCCGCCCACCGCAGGCTCCGCTGCTCATTGCGTCCGGATCGAATGCTGACATCGTCATCGGCATTCGACGCGTCCGTTTCCCTGTTCTCCCGCCGAGGCGACCGGCCGGGCACGAACTTCACCACCGTGGGCACGGCCAGCAGCAGGCAGGCGCAGACGATGACTCGGAAGATCCAGATCGGGATCGTCTCCACCAACCACAGTCCCAATGGCGCGCCGACGGCTGCCGCCAACGAGGTGATCCCGCCGA
Source organism: Brevibacterium renqingii (assembly GCF_017808095.1). Taxonomy (NCBI): domain Bacteria; kingdom Bacillati; phylum Actinomycetota; class Actinomycetes; order Micrococcales; family Brevibacteriaceae; genus Brevibacterium; species Brevibacterium renqingii. The sequence continues at coordinate 772,610 of NZ_JADBHG010000001.1, forward strand.
AGAACCCGAGCGCCTTGCCGATCCGACCCGCCGGCGTCGTCGCAGGCACTGCCGCATTGGCGAGGACGACGAAGAGTCCGAAGCCGAGACCTCCGCAGACGCCTGCCAGCACGAGCGCCAGCAGGGCCGGGGCGACGAACAGGCCGAGGAGCTGACCGAGGAACTGCAGGACGATCGCGAACAGCAGCGATCCCTTGAACCCGAACACTCGCCCGGCCCATGGCGCGAAGGGCTGAGCGGCGATGACGCCGATCATCATCGTCGTCAGCACGGAACCGCCGGTGACCGTTGAGAGTCCGTTCGCCGCGGCGATGGTGACCATCGTCGAATAGCTGAAGAAGAAGGCAGAGAATCCGAACATGGCGGACCACACCAGGCCCAGCAGGGCCGGGGTGTAGGTCCGCTGGCTGTGGGGAACAGAGCTCATAGTCCGAGGTTACGACATCCATTCCACTCAGCCTCGTCGCTGTCAGGCCGCCAGTTCCCGCAACCGCTTCTGCCAGAACACGATCTCCTCGGTCAGCGACGCCGGATCGAGCTCGTTCGCATACTCGATGAGCTCATCCTCCTGCCTCGGCGACATCACTCCGGCGGCCCGCAGCCGCTGGAACGGCGTGCTCGGCTCGTCGTAGATGCGCCGGTGCCCGCCGCGACCGTCATCCTCCCACCCGACGGGCTTGCGCGTAGGGGTGAAGTAGTTGAGACGGTCACCGACAGTCCGCCACAGCTCATTGAGTGCGGATCTGGCCTCATCCGTGTCATAGCGGCGGATGCTGCCGTATTCGTGGACGAGATGCTGATGGCGCGAGGCCTCGGGCAGGCGATCACGGCGATGATCCTTGAACACGGGACTGAAGTGGATGTCCAGGCCATCGGCCCATTGACCGACCGCCTCGTGGACGGCAGCCGCCTCGTTGCTCAGCTCGATCGCATTCACCCAGAAGGGGATGCCGCGGACTTCATCGAGCGACCACGCCAGCAGGTCCACGGTGGCACGGGCATCATTGTCCGCAAGACTGCGGGTGAAGACCCATCCCGTGTGCAGACACGTGGCGTTGATGGTGAAGAGGCAGTTGCGCGGCCGGGTCGGGCCCGCGTGGGCGATGGTGTCGACCAGGAAGAAGCCCGGCTCCGCCTCGTTCGCCCCGGAAGCGAGGTCGAGAAACCCCACACTGGGATTGGTGGACCGCTTCGTCGACACCCTGCGTTCGAAGCAGTCGCTGCCCCGGGCGGTGCGCAGATACCGGTCGATCGAAGCCGGACTGACCGACAGCAGTTCGGCACGGACCTGCCTGCTGTACCCGTCGCGTCCGGGCACCAGTGCCCCATGTCGCTCCGCCGCGTCGAGCAGAGAGGGCATCACCGCAGCGAGGTACTTGCCGCTCTGATATCCAGACCACTCCCAGACCCTGACGAGCAGGGCGCGGGATTCGGCCGAATACTTGCAGCACCTCAGCTGCGGGCCGGTCGCCCCATCCACTGCCGGCCCGCTGCCGTCCTCGCTGGCGGCAAGCTGAGCGAGACGACGCCGTGCATGATCACGCGACCAGCCCGTGAGGATCATGATCTCATCGAGGATCCAGCCCTTGTCCCTCTTCCGCGCAGACGAATAGAGACCGAGATAATCACGGATGACGAACTCCGACTCCGGATTCGCAGGATCCGGATTCGCAGGAGCCGAAACAATATGAGTATTCTGCTGATTTCGCATAAACCTCTTTGTTCCTCCGAATTCTGGGCGGCCACCTCTTTGTTTCGACCAGCCCCGAAATTATCTGCACGATGCTATTCTGAGATCAGGCAGGAGGTCTTCCTAAACGTCGGAAGACAGCTGAAGATGTCACAGACTGCAGCACGGATGCTCGGGTTATTGTCACTGCTGATGGTGCCCCGCACCTGGTCGGGCGGGGAGTTGGCAGATCGTCTGGGCGTGAGTCCGCGCACCGTCCGGAACGATATCGGGGCGTTGCGCGAAATCGGCTACGCCATCGAAGGCACACGCGGAAACGAGGGCGGCTACCGGCTCGCCCCCTACGGCTCGGCCGTCCCTCCTCTGCTGCTCGACTCCGATGAAGCGGTGGCTGTCGCCGTCGGTCTGCATTCGGGACTGAGCTGCATCATCGGCGGTATGGAAGAGACGTCGGCGCGAGCATTGGCCAAGCTCGAGAACATCCTCCCCGCCGCGGTGCGCGCCCGGGTGCACAACCTCGCGCACTTCACCGTTCCCGTCGCAGGGAATCAGCCGATGCCGATCGTCGATCCGAATCTCATCGTCATACTCATCGACCACTGCCACCGCCGCGAACGCCTGCGCTTCGTCTATCACAGCGACGGCCCCGTCGCCCGCGCAGAGGAGAGGGAGACCCACCTCGAGGTCGAGCCCTATCGGGTCGTCAACCGCCAGCACCGCTGGTACCTGCTCACTTTCGACCCCGACGCCGGCGATTGGCGGATCTTCCTCGCCGAACGCATCTCGCCGAAGACCCCGAGCGGTCCCCGCTTCGAACCTCGCCCGCTCCCTGCCGAGGACATCGGCGAGTACGTCGAGAGGCACATCTCCGGCCGCCGCTGGCGGCACTCGGCCACGGTCATCGTCGATGCACCGGCCTCCGAGGTGACGCCGAGGCTCGCCTCCGCCGAAGGGACGGTCGAACCCCTCGATGGCGAACGTTCGCTGGTGACCATCGGCGGGCAGAACGTGTTGACCATGGCTCTGTCCTTGGCGCGGCTGGACCTCGATTTCACCGTCGTCGACAGCCCAGAGCTCCGTGAGTGCCTGCAGGAGCTCTCATACAGCCTCGGGCGTGCGGCGCAGGAGAGCGGCAATTCCGAGCATTCGGTTCCGAGTTCGCACAAATCCGGCTGAAAAGCACAATCGGAATTAGAACCTGTTGTGCGATTGCGTGAAATTTGGCGGGCATGGCGGTTGAGTCTCACCTATTCCTTGTTCCTGCCTAACACCCGGCTGTAAATTTCCAGAATATGTTTCGGCTGCCGGTGCACTCAACTTCGGCTAACCGTCTGCGAGCGCGCCCATTCTCATTCTGCTCGTCTCGCCTGCTCTGCTCATCCCGTGATTGGAGGACTCCGATGCTCATGCCGTTCCGACGTGCACTCGTCGTCCTGGCATCGTCACCCATCGCCGGCTCCGGCAAGACAACGTCACCCATCGTCGGCCTTGCCGCGCTCATTCCCGGCACCGGGGATCTCGAAAGCAGCCGGCAGTGAAGCCCCAGAACGAAGGACCGTCGACGGTCGCATCCGAACGCACCACCAGAGTCGAAGAACTCACTGCCCGGATCCGCAGGACGAACTCCGTCTACGCCCGTTTCTACGGACCGTTGTCTCTGCTGGTCATCACCGCGTCGTTCTTCCCCTACTACTCCCCCGCGGCCGAGAGCACGACCACCTACGGCAACCTCTGGCAGGAAGTCCTCGTCATCGGTCGCGGCGTCGATGTCTTCGCTCTCTTCGTGCTGCTCCTGACCACCGGCCTGCTGTGCCTGGCGACGGCCGGGAGAACAACGGTCCCCGGGCTCATCGCCATCCTCACCGGGTCGGTCGTCATCGGCTGCACACTCCTGCAGTCCCCTGGCTACATCAGTCCGCCGGCGCTCACGGACTTCGGCGTCTTCGACATCGTCCTCAGCTTCCTCATCGCCGCTCTCGCCTTGGTGCATGCGCTCCATCTGTTCGCACTCGACCTCGAGTTCCAGCGTCGCATGGGCTGATGACGGTGCCGCCCGCAGCGCTGCCCTCTGCAGACGCCCGGCCGAGACTCACCGACCTCGGGCTCACCGACCTCGCGGCTCACCGGTTTGCGGGGCTTCAGCCGCACTTCGGCTTCGGCCCGCAGGCCTCAGTGGACCTCGCGATTCAGCCCGCGAGCCGGCCGGCGGCATGCAGCGCGGGGATCACCTGGTCACGGGTCAGCGGGGCGAACTGACGGGCGGCGGTGTCCGCGGGCAGCGGGTCGATGGGGAACCATCCGGCTTCGGCGATCTCGGCCAGATGCCGGATGTCGTCGACGTCGAACCGGTCCGGAAGACCCTCATAGCAGAACACATCGCCGATGACCCGGTGGTCGGCCTCGTTCGCAGCAACGGCGGTGAAGGTGCCCAAAGCCCGCAGCCGATCCGGACGCAGTCCGAGCCCGAGCTCCTCCTCGATCTCCCTCACGATGGTCTCCTCGGCGGACTCCCCCGACTCGGGTTTGCCGCCGGGGAGCATGAACGAGGTGGTGCCGGCTTTGCGGACCATGAGCAGCTCCTCCCTGTGCGGATGGAGGAGGACGAGCGCGGAGACACGGATGTCGTTCATGCCGACCACACCCCGGAGGCACCTCGGCGGTGGGAGTCGAGCAGATGGGTGTCGATCATTCCGATAGCCTCCATGAGCGCATACATCGTGGTTGGTCCGACGAAGCGGAACCCCTTCTTCTTCAGCGCCTTCGACAGCGCTTCGGACTCCGCTCCGGTGGTCGGGATCTCGGCGACGGTGCGCGGTCGCGGAGTCTCGGCGGGTTGGAACGACCAGAGGAATTCGTCGAGCCCGCCCTCGTCCCGCAGTTCGAGCACGCGTGCGGCGTTGTTGATGCAGGCTGCGATCTTGCCGCGGTGACGGATGATCCCGGCATCGCCGAGCAGCCGATCGACCTCGGGCTCACCGAATTCGGCGACGGCCTCGGGGTCGAACCCGGCGAAGACCTCGCGGAATCGCTCCCGCTTCTTCAGGATCGTCAGCCAGGACAGGCCGGCCTGGAAGCCTTCGAGGCTCATGCGTTCGAACAGTCCGGCCTCGTCGTGGATCGGCATGCCCCATTCGGTGTCGTAGTAGCTCAGCAGCATCGGATCACCGTAGGCCCAGGGGGTGCGGGCCTTCCCGTCCTCGCCGACCACTGCGCCGCCTGCGTTCGCCTGTGGTTCCTCGTCCATCCTGCAACCGTATCGCGTCGCACTGACCCGACTGTCAGCCGGCTCGGCTAGGGTGCGGCCATGACCACTGTGCTGCTCCTCGGATTCGGCGCCATCGGTCGCCATGTCGCTCAGCTGCTCGCGCCCGAACTCGGAGCCGGGACTGTGCACCTGACTGCCCTCGTCTCCGATCCGTCCAAACACGCGGATCGTCCGAACCACGGCGCTGAGATCGTCGACCTGGCCGCCCTCTCCGACCGTTCCGGTGCACCATCGGATCGCTTGTCCGAGACGGTGACCGAGTCACCCTCGCCGAGGCTGTTCGCCGGTTTCGATGTCGTCGTCGAATGCGCCGGAGTGCCGGCCGCCGCCGAGCTCGGTCCGGCCGTCGTCGTCGCGGGCCGGCCCCTGGTCCTCACGAGCGTGGGAGCGCTGGCCGATCCCGATACACGCGCGGGTCTCCTCGCCGGACCCGGTCGACTGCTGGTGACCAATGGCGCCATCGGCGGTCTCGACGTGCTCGAAGCCGCAGCGCAGGCCGATGCGCTCGACACGGTCGAGATCACCACGTCGAAGGAGGCCACGGGTCTGATCCGACCGTGGATGACCACAGCAGAGGCCGACAGGCTGCGCGAGCTTCGTCCCGAGGACGGTCCGCTGACGGTCTTCGCCGGCGACCCCGCCGAGGCGATCGAGAAGTTTCCCGCGAACGTCAATATCGCGGTGGCGCTGGCGTGGGCCACGCGCGGGCTGCCGGACATCGGAACCGGCGCAGACACTGCCACCGATGCGGACAGCGTCACCGATCAGAGCAGTGCCTCCTCCCGCAGCGACGCCGCTCTGCTCGCGGCCTCCCTGCGCCGGGTGCGGGTCGAGCTCCACGCTGTCGCCGGGCAGAGCAGATCGACTCACCGGATCCGCGCCGCCGGTGCCGCAGGCGAGTTCGCCTTCGACATCCGGTCGACGCCGAGTCCGGAGAACCCCGCCACAAGCGGGCTCACCGCCCTGTCGGTCGCCCGCACCCTGCGACAGGTGCTCGCCGGCTGAGGGCCTCAGTCCTCTCCGTGGGCGATGTTCTCCTGCAGCTGCAGGAACTCGACGTGGCGTTCGTACTTGTCCAGCACGTCATCGATGATCTGCTCCTTCGAGTAGCCCATGATGTCGTAGCCCTGGCCGGCGCCGCCGTCGAGATAGACCTCCATGCGGTAGTAGTCCTCGGTGCCGCGCGGGACGACCCCGCCGAACGAGGGAACACTGACCTTGTGCGGCCAGATCTGGTACCGGAACGGGAACTCCCCTGCGCCGTCGACCTCGAACTGGATGAGTTCGCCGTCGTCGACGAACGCTCCCTCGGAATCGACGCGACCGCAGCGGGAGCTGATGCCGCGGTCCTCCATCTCCGCGGCCACCTCGTCGAGGGTCGGGATGAGGACCTGCTGTTCGAACTCGCGGGCCCGCGAGGCGTTCGGGAAGGACAGCACCCGTCCGAGCTGCCTCTGCCAGGTCTCGTTCCCGGGCCCGCGGGAGCGGCGGGCCAGCGAGGCGGGCAGGCTCGTGTCGACGCTGTCGACCCTGTTCGCTTCGACCCGAAGCGCCTTGTAGAGGCCGATCATGACGAGGATGACGACGAAGGCGAAGGGCAGACCCATGATCACCGTCGCATTCTGCAGGGCGCCGATGCCGCCGACGAGCAGCATCGCCACGGTCAGGGCACCGGTCGCCAGGGCCCAGAAGATGCGCAGTCCGGCACGGCCGTCCTCCTGCGGATTGCGCAGGTTCGACGACAGGTTCGCCATCACCAGGGCCGCGGAGTCCGCAGTGGTGACGTAGAACAGCAGCGCCGTGAGCGTGGCCAGACCGGCGATGAAGGCGAACGCCGGGTAGTTCGACAGCAGTTCGTAGAACCCGCCCTCGGGGTTGAGCATGGTCTTCTCGCCGAATTCCTTGTCGCCGCTGCGAATGAGGTCGAGCGCCGAGTTCCCGTAGATCGACATCCACATGAAGATGTAGATGAACGGAATGGTCAGGGTGCCGAGCACGAACTGGCGGATGGTCCTGCCGCGGGAGATGCGGGCGAGGAAGAGCCCGACGAACGAGGCGAAGGCGATCCACCAGGCCCAGAAGAACAGAGTCCAATCGGTCATCCAGGTGCCCGTGTCCTCGAATGCGAAGGTCTGTCCGGCCATGTTCGGGAACAGGCGGATGAAGTCGGTGACGTTGAGCACGAGGGCATTGAGCAGGAACTTCGTATTGCCGGCCACGAGCACCCACAGGCTCAGCCCGATCGCAAGCACCACATTGAGGATCGACAGGAATTTGATGCCCTTGTCGACGCCCGAGACAGCTGACAGCGTCGCGACGCCGACGCCGACGACGACGATTCCGACTTGAGTGCCGACGCCGATGGGTACGCCGAAGACCGTGTTGAGGCCGACGTTGACCATGACCACGCCGATTCCCAACGAGGTGGCCACACCGAAGATCGTTCCCAGCAGGGCGGCCAGGTCGACGGTCTCGCCCAGAGTGCCCTGCACGCGTTTGCCGAAGATCGGGGCCAGTGCCGAGCGGATCGCCAGCGGCATGTTCATCCGGTAAGCGAAGTACGCCAGGGCCATGCCCATGAGTGCATAGAGTCCCCAACCGCTGAGGCCATAGTGGAACAGCGCCCACACAGTCGCTTCCCGAGCTGCGTCGACGGACTCCGGCTCGGTGCTCGGCGGGGCGAGGTACATCGTGACCGGCTCAGCCACGGCGAAGAACATGAGGTCGGTGCTGATGCCGGCGGCGAAGAGCATCGAGGCCCAGGCCACGAGCCCGAACTCAGGCTTCGAATGCTCGGGTCCGAGCTTCGTGTTCCCGTAGCGGGAGGCCGCGAGGTAGATGACGAACACGAGCACGGCCAGAACGAGCAGGACGTAGAACCATCCGAACCAGTCGGAGGTCCACCCGACCACGGCGCCGAGCACCGATTCTGCATTGGATGGAGCAATCAGCGCCCACACGGTGATGGCCAGGGTGCCGATCGCCGCGGCGATGAAGACCCGCTTGTTCACAGGCGGCAGCGAGGCTTTGGCGTCTCCCTTCGACCCGCTGAGAGATCTATCGACTGATGCTGACATGTTTCTGCTCCTTATCCGGACGCGGTGGCGTCGTGGCATCGGTCCCGGTCGGACAGCATGCGCAACCGGGCATGATCAACGATTGTTGCGTAGTGGAGGGTTCGAACCTCGACGGCCTCCCTCGCTCAGGGGACGGCCAACAGTGGAGGTTACCACAGAGACACTTACGGTCACTTTCCCGGGCGGTCGCACTGCACAGGGGAGGTTGCGCCTGTCCCACCGGGCTCGGCAGCAGTCACAAGGCGGGCGTCACAGAGAGACGAGGAAGAGCGCCAGAGCCATCACCGCCCCCGAGCCGAGGAACGTGACGACCGTGTAGCCGAGGATGTCGCGCATCTTCAGACCGGCGATCGCGAGCACCGGCAGGGCCCAGAACGGCTGCAGCATATTCGTCCACTGATCGCCGTAGGACACGGCCATGATCGCGATCGACGGGTCGACGCCGAGCTGATTCGCGGCATCGAGCATGATCGGACCCTGCACGGCGAACTGGCCGCCTCCGGAGGGGACGAAGAAGTTGACCAGACCGGCCGAGAGCAGCGCGAGGACACCGAACGAGGTGGGACTGGCGATCGAGACGAGAGCGTCGGAGAACACGGCGATGAGACCGGTGGTGGACATGATGCCGAGGATTCCGGCGTAGAGCGGGAACTGCAGGAGGATCTCACCGACGTTGGAGGCGGCCTCCTTCGTCAGGTGGATGAGCTCGAACGGGTTGCGCACGAGCAGCAGGATGAGCGCAAGGAACGACCAGTTGACGATGTCCAGCGTCAGTCCCCCGCCTTGGGCGAAGTGGATGACCAGGTAGACGACGAGGGCGAGGCCGACGATGAGGGTGAGGATGCGTGAGGCGTCGATGCGGTCGGCAGGGGTGATGACCTCCTCGTCGACTTCGGTCTGCTTCTCCGAGGTCACCGAGGCGGGCAGTTCGTAGACCGGTGCCCCGGGCTTGGGTGCGATGAGGAGGAAGAGGAGGCCGCAGACGACGATGACGCCGAGGACGGCGAGCATGTTCCACCCGGAGAAGATCGTCTCGGTCACGGGCACCGTCTTCCCGCGCAGGGACTCGGAGAGGAAGGAGTCCGGGGTCGCCGCGGTCAGCGGACCGGAGCCCGAGTACCCCATATGCCAGACGACGAATCCCGAGTAGCCGGCGGCCACCAGCAGCGGGAAGTGGACCTTGATCCCGCGTTCGCGCGACTGGACTGCGATCTCGCGCGCCAGCAGCGCCCCGACGACGAGGCCGAGTCCCCAGGTGATGAGGCTGGCGAGCGCGGCGACGAGGAACACGAAGACGTAGGCGAAGGTCGGGTTGCCCGGTACGCGGGCGAGTCGGGCGAGCAGTTTCCGCACCGGTCCGGTGTTGGCGAGGATGTGGCCGAGCAGGAGGATCAGCGACATCTGCGTCATGAACTCCAGCAGGCCGGCCAATCCATCACCCCAGCCGATGACGACCTCGCCGGGGCCGGCATCGGTCAAGATGAGCGCGAGGACCGCGACGATGAGGGTGAGAACGATGGCGAAGGTCAGAGCCGACGGGATCCATTGTTCGAGGAACCGGTTGACCGGCCGCATGATCCCTTTTGAGGCTGCGGCGTTGACCTGGGTCGACGGCTTCGGTGCCGACATGGGGAGACCTCCCGCTGAGAGTTAGCTGTGTACCATCTCAGCATACAATCAGGGCGCTGTCCCCCGATAGGGAACAGCGCCCTGAGTGAGCGGTGCCCGGCAGTCCAGCAGGGAGCCGCCCGAACCGGTGCCGATCAGTGCGACCGGTCGGGAGCTGGGCGCATCAGTGCTGCTTGTACACGAGCTGTTTGTTGACGAACTCGTCCATGGCCAGCGGTCCGAGTTCACGTCCGACGCCGGAGCGCTTGACGCCGCCGAAGGGCAGGTACTCTCGGGTGCCCTCGGGCGAGTTGAGGAAGACCATGCCCGCATCGATCTGGGCACCGATGCGCTCGGCCCTCTCGACATCGCGGGAGAACACAGCGGCGCCGAGGCCGAACGGGGTGTCATTGGCCATCTCGACGGCCTCTTCCTCACTGCTGACCCGGTGGACGATGATGGCCGGGCCGAAGAGCTCCTCGTAGTAGCCGCGCATCCCCTTCTTCACATCGGTGAGCACGACGGGTTCGACGTAGGCGCCGCCGCCCTCGTAGCGCTTGCCTCCGGCGAGCAGGGTCGCTCCCTGACTGACGGTGTCCTGGACCTGCTCGATGAAGCGGTCGGCGGCGGCCACCGACGACAGCGGCGAGAGGCGGGAGCCGTCCTCGCCCGGGTCGGCGGGGGTTCTCTTCTTGGCCTCCTCGGTGATGGAGGCGACGAAGTCGTCGTAGAGGTCGTCCATGACGATCATGCGCTTGGGCGAGTTGCAGGCCTGACCTGTGTTGCCCATGCGGGTCTTGAAGAACGTCTTCGCGGACTCCTTCACATCCTCGGAATCCAGCAGGATGTAGGGGTCGGAGCCGCCGAGTTCGAGCACGACCTTCTTGAGGTTCTTGCCCGCCTCGGCGGCCACTGCCGCACCGGCGCGTTCCGAGCCGGTCAGGGACACACCGTGGTTGCGCGGATCGGGCAGGATGATGTCGGCGACCTGCTCGTTGCTCGCATAGATGTTGATGTAGGCGCCTTCGGGCAGACCGGCGTCGATGAAGATCTCCTCCATGATCTGCGCCGAGCGCGGGCACTGCGGGGCGTGCTTGAGCAGGATCGTGTTGCCCAGGGCGAGGTTCGGCGCGGCGAAGCGGGCGACCTGGTAATAGGGGAAGTTCCAGGGCATGATGCCCAGCAGCGATCCCACGGGTTTGCGACGGATCATCGCGGTGGCGTCCTTGGGTCCGCGCAGGGGCTCATCGGCCATGAATGCCTCGGCGTTGTCGGCGAAGTACTTGTAGATGAGGCTGCACAGCCCGACCTCGCCCTTGCCCTCGGGCACGGCCTTGCCCATTTCGAGCTTGATGACCTCAGCGAGCTCCTCGGCGCGTTCGGAGTAGATCTCGGCGACGCGGGCGAGGATCGCGGCGCGTTCGGCCACGGGCGTCCGGCTCCATTCGGTGAAGGTCGTCGCTGAGCGGTCGAGAGCGGCGAGGATCTCGGAATCGGTGGCGGTGGCGAACTCTTCGGCGACTTCGCCGGTCGCCGGGTTGGTCACGCGGTAGACGGTGGTCATGACTGTCCTCGTTTCTCTTCGGGGTGGCTCGGGAGTCTCCTCCCACGCTATGGCCGAAACCCCGCGGCGGCAACGCTCAATCACCTCCGGGGCAACTTCTTGAGCATCTTGTCAGTTCGCCGGCGCTCTCTGTGCGCTGCGTACGCTTGCTCTGCGACGATTGGGGGCTGCGACGGATTGCGCTGCGACGTTCTGCCCAGCGACGGCTTGCGCTGCAACGTTCTGCAGTGTGACGGACGATCATCAGCAGGTCGACACTGCTACGGTAAGAGCATGGCCAGTGTGACTGAACTCGTGAAGCGCTACTACACCACCGTCGATGCAGGAGACGCGGACGCCACTTCGGCACTGTTCGCCGCCGATGCCAGCTATGACCGCCCCGGCTATCCGACGATGGTCGGTCGGCAGATCACGGACTTCTACCACGGCGAGCGGGTCATCGAATCCGGAGCGCACTCCCTGCAGGAGATCCTCGTCGAAGGTGACAGGGCCTCGAGCCGAGGCGTGTTCAACGGCCGGCTCAAGGACGGGTCCGAGACCTCGGTGGGATTCGCCGACTTCTTCCTCTTCGACACCGACGGCCTCATCGCCGAGCGCACCACGTACTTCTACCAGGCCGCGGTCTGAAGCTCTGCGCCTGAGGGCTCGGCGCCAGTGATCGGGACCGGACGCGCACGGCCCATCCCGTCGTACACCGCAAGTCAGTGATCGAGGCCGCGCGCGTCGAGCACGGCCCGTTGGATCCGATCGCGGGCCTCGGCGGCCGCCGCGGTCGGGGCCGGCCCATAGGCCTGCTCCACCTGCGCGAAGACCTCGCCCATCGCCGCGGGATCGACATCAACGGGCAGATCGTCGATCGCGGCGAACGCGGGACCGATATGGTCCATGAAGCCGCGGATCCCCGCTGTTCCTCCGCCGAAGTGCATGCCTTCGAACTGGCCGACGGCCGACCATCGCAGACCCAGCGAATTCTTCATCACCGCATCGAGATCGGGTGCCGAGACCACCCCGTTCTGGACGAGCGAGATCGCTTCTCTCATCAGCGCATTCTGCAGGCGGTTGCCGACGAAGCCGCGGACCTCCTTCTTGAGCACAACGGGTTCACGACCGCAGCTGCGATAGAACTCGACCGTGGAGGCGACCGTCTCCGCCGAGGTCACCGGAGAGGGCACGATCTCGACCAGCGGCATGAGGTGCGGCGGGTTGAAGGGGTGACCGACGATGACCCGCGGCGCCGCGGAAGCGTCGAGGTGCTCGGCGATGGATGATGCCGGGATCGTCGACGAGGACGTTGCGAGCACGGCATCGGCGGGGGCCGCCTCGGCGATCTGGGAGAACAGCGCCGGTTTGGCTTCGGGGTCCTCGGGTCCGGACTCCTGGACGAAGCTCACGCCGTCGACCGCGGCCTCGACGGTATCGGCCTCCTCGACGGTCCCGACCTGCGACGCCACCTCGCCGCGGGCGGACGCATCGGCGGTGACATCGGCCTGGAGCCCGGCGACCACCTCGGCGAGATCGTCGCGGGGGTCGAAGACCCGCACCGTGTATCCGCTGCGAGCGAAGAGATAGGCGAACGACCGGCCGATGGTGCCGGCACCGATGACAGCGACTGCAGTGCTCATGCCTCCAGGCTATACCTGTGCTCAGGGGGTGCGGGAGGCCCGTGGTCCGCGTGCGAATCGTGACCGTGTGCGCCCGCCGGACCGTACGCTTCGGTGGCACAATGTCACCATGACAGCGAACGCAGGACTGAGAACAGTGGACTCGGAGATCATTGCTCTGGCCGAGGACGAGTACGCCGCCGCGGCCGAGACCGCAGGCATCGAGGTGCGGGAGATCCACACCCCCACCGAGGCGGCCAGGGCGTCCCTGCTGCTCGACGAGGTCTGGAACGTCGACGAGACGGGTGCGAACGTCTTCGAACCCAGCCTCATCATCGCCTTCGCGCACGCCGGCAACTACGTCTCCGCGGCTTACAGCGTCGACGAACCCGATGAGATGATCGGCGTGACAATCGGCTTCTTCGGTCAGCCCCTCGGCACTGTCATGCATTCGCACATCGCCGGCGTGCGGCATCAGGTCATCGGCCGCGGTGCCGGATCGGCGATGAAGCTGCATCAGCGTCTGTGGTGTCTCAATCTCGGCATCACGGAGATGACCTGGACTTTCGATCCGCTGGTGGCGCGCAACGCCTACTTCAACTTCCAGCGCCTCGGTGTCGCCATGGTCGAATACCTCGAGGACTTCTACGGCCAGATGCGCGACGGAGTGAACTCCGGCCAGGCCAGTGATCGCATGATGGTCTCCTGGCCTCTCGACCGGCCCGCACGCGTGTCGACCGCCGATCCTGGCTCGGCTTTCTCCTGCCTGCGCGCCGATGAGGACGGAACGCCTCTGCTCAGCGAGGTGCCGAAGGAGACCGAATTCGTCACCCTCGACTTCCCCTCGGACATCGAGGACCTGCGCGGTCAGGACGCCGAGCTGGCCAGTCGCTGGCGGCTCGCGCTGCGGGAGGCACTCACCGGCCTCATCGCCGACGGCTGGGTCGTCGACACCTGCCTCAAAGGCGGAACCTACCTGCTCCACCACCCCTGAGCGTTCTGAGGGCCGACTTCTGTTCTGAGCCAGCCCTTCCTCTGCGGGGAACCTCTTTCACCGAGACAACGGCGGAGCGCCGAGACCCCTGTGCACCCGTGGTCTCGGCGCTCCGCCGGTGTTTCGAGCGAAGTTCCGCTCAGCTCACCTCTCGTCCCAGTTCTTGCGCAGCAGCTTCTTGTCGAGTTTGCCCACCGAGGTGCGCGGCAGCTCATCGACGACGTTGACCTCATCGGGCATCTGCCACTTCGCGAAGCGCTCACCGAGGGTGGCGATGATGTCCTCACGGGTCACCTCGGCGCCGTCATTGGCCACCACGTAAGCGATCGGCCGCTCGTCCCACTTCTCGTCGGGAACGCCGATGACCGCGGCCTCCTTGACGTTCGGGTTGTCGAGGATTCCGTTCTCCATGTCGATGGACGAGATCCATTCGCCACCGGATTTGATGACGTCCTTGAGCCGGTCCGTGATCTTCAGGTAACCGTGCTCGTCGATGACGCCGACGTCGCCCGAGCGCCACCAGCCGTCGAGGAACCTCTCGGCATTGTCCGGCAGCTTGTAGTAGGACTCGGTGATCCACGGTCCGCGCATGAGGATCTCGCCCATGGACTGGCCGTCGCGGGGCAGCTCCTCCCCTGCCGGGTCGACGATCTTCATCTCCACGCCGATGATCGGCAGGCCCTGGCTGCGCTTGAGGTCCCAGCCCTCTTCCTCGCTGAGGTCCATGCCGGGCTTGAGCTTCCAGTTCGTCGTCGCCAGCGGCGTGGTCTCGGTGGCACCGTAACCGTGGATGACCTCGGCGCCGGTGATCTCCTTGAACCCGCGCATCAGCGACAGCGGCGGCTCGGACGAACCGGACACGAGGCGGACGCCGCTGAGGTCGGGCGCCTGCGGCATCTTCTTCATCATGGCCAGCATCGGCGAGAAGATCGCAGGAGCGCCGTTGGCCAGTGTCACCTTCTCCTCGATGAAGGCCTGTGCGATGGCGCCGAACTCCTCGGCGGCGAACTTGCCCGGCAGCACGAGCTTCGAACCGGCGGCCACGGCGTTCTGCGGGAATCCCCAGGACAGGACGTGGAACATCGGGGTGATGGGCATGACGCAGTCTTCGAAGTCCGCATGCAGTGCGGCCAGTCCGCCCATGGTGTGCAGATAGATCGACCGGTGGGAGTAGTAGACGCCTTTCGGACGACCGGTGGTTCCGGTCGTGTATCCGGCGTAGGCGGCGGTCGTCTCGTCGATGACCGGCCAGTCGTAGGTCTCGGGCTTGTCGGCGATGAGGTCCTCGTAGAAGACGACATTGTCCAGGTTCGTCTCGATCTCCGAGGCGGGTTTGTCCGTCATGACGACCCAGCCCTTGACGTCGAGCTTCGGAGCCAGCGACTCGGCAACGTGCAGGAGCGATTCGTCGACGAAGATCCAGTCGGACTTCGAGTGGCTGACCACGTAGGCGAGATCCTCCGGGGCCAGGCGCAGGTTGAGCTGGAGCATGGTCGCGGCGATGCCGGGGACGGAGAAGTACAGCTCGAGGTGGCGGCGGGAGTTCCAGTCGATGACGCCGACCATCGATCCCGCGCCGATGCCGAGTTCGCCCAGACCATGGGCCAGCTGCGCCATGCGCTTGAACTCTTCGGTGTAGTTCGACCGGCCCCATGAGCCGTCCGAGCGGCGGTAGACCACCTCGGATTCGCCGAAGACGGTGGCCGCGTGGCGGATGAGAGTGGTGGTGTTGAGCTGATAGCTGTCGCCCAGGGTGGACGGGATTCCGGTCAGCATGAGACTCCTTTGTTCGCGATCAGTTCCTGCCTCGGCCCCGTGGACGCGGCAGGGGGTGTCCGTGATCGCCGATTGATCGGTGGGCGATCGTCACCGTCAGACTATCCCCGAAGGGGCCGCCGAGCGCAGATCGGGCCGGAACGTTATCAAGGAGCAACGGCACCGGTCGCCTGCGTCGGTCCCGCTGTCACTTCCCGGTGAAGACCGGTGCACGTTTGCCGACGAAGGCGGCGACTCCCTCGGCGAAGTCCTCGGTCGCGCGCAGGTCCGTCTGCCCGGTCTCCTCGCGGCCGAAGGCGTCATCGAGAGAGGTCAGGCTCGATCGGTTGATCGCCTGCTTCGACGCGGCCAACGCCTGGGGCGCACCCTGAGCGAAGGCGGCGGCGAGCTCATCGGCACGGCTGAGGTGCTCACCGGAGGGGACGACCTCGCTGGCCAGTCCCCAGTCGAGAGCGTCGGCGGCTTGGAGCTTCTCCGCCGTCAGCGCCATCCGCATGGCACGATGACGACCCGCCGAGGCGGCGACGAGCGCCGTGGCACCGCCGTCCGGCATGAGCCCGATCTTGGTGAAGGGCAGCATGAGGTAGGAGTCCTCACTCATCACCACGTAGTCGCAGGCCAGCGCCAGGGAGCAGCCGATCCCGGCGGCCGGTCCGGAGACTGCGGCGATCACTGGGATCGGCGCTTCGGTGATCGAGCGGATGATCGCATTCGCGCGGTCGAGTTCGATGTTCTCCTTCGATCCCGCTTCACCGCGCAGGTCAGCACCGGAGCTGAACGCCCGGTCGCTGCCGGTGAGGATGAGTGCGCGGGAGTTCGCGGCCGCCTCGGCGACGGCATCGCCGATGGCCTGGAACGTCGCCTGGTTGAGCGCGTTGAGGCTCTTGGGCCGGTTGATGGTGATGGTCGTGACATCGCCACTGACCTCGGTGAGAACACTGGTGGACAATGCGACTCCTTCGTACGTCTGCGAGGCTGCTTCCGTGGCGCTCGTGCTTCGCTGAGCTTCCACGGGCTTCACTTTAACGTACGTTAAGTTGATCCGCGTCACATATCCGCGGTGCTCAGAGCCACGAGCCCGCTGTGCCAGGGCACTCGGAGCCACGAGCCCACGGCACTCGCAGCCACGAGTTCGCTGTGCCAGGGCACTCGCCGCTGACGCATGGGGCGCTGAAGTACGGTGCGGAGGCGAACAAGCTCGCACCGCGAGGCGCATGGATGTCTTCTGTGGGTGGATCCACTGCGATATTCGGCCGCAAATCGTGATGGATCCACCCGCAGGAGACAATGCGTGGCGCCTCCTCAGACGAGGGTCGCGTCCAGCTGGGCGGCAGTGAGCTCGCGATCGGCGAAGACCAGGCGCACGGCCGCCGCGTCGGGATTGCCGGCGTCCGGAGCCCGGTGGACGATCTCGAGGCCGAGTTTGCGGGCGACCACCGCCGAGGCGATGTTGTGCTCGAGCAGATAGGCCACGACCGGCAGATCGGCATCGACGGTTCCGGCCGCCTCGATGGCATCGCGGGAGACCGCCGTTGCCAGGCCGTTCCCCTGCGCTTCGGGGCGGAAGCGGTAGCCGAGGTTCCAGAACGCCCCGGGTTCGCTGTGGGACGCGCCGGGCCCGGACACCCCGCGCAGCGAGCACCCGCAGTGGCCGACGAGCTCTCCCCCGACGGCCTGTCTGACCATCCATGGTCCGAGCCCGTCGAGCTCCCACTGGGATTGGAGCTTGACGAGGATCGCCTCGGCCTCTTCCCTCTCCGTCATGCGTCCGCTCGGCAGGTGCGTCCACACACGCGGGTCGGAGTCGATGGCGAAGAACTCGTCGACGTCGTCCTCGACCGGCCGGTCGAGGACGTAGTCGGGCATCCGGCCCATCAGCCCAAAGCCGCCGCGAGGTCGGTCCACAGGTCGTCGAGGTTCTCGATCCCGACGCTCAGCCGGAGCAGCCCTTCGGGCACCGACTCGGGTTCCGAGGGGTGGCGCCGCCTGCGCTCGATGAGCGATTCCACCCCGCCCAGGGAGGTCGCCGGAGTCCACAGTCGGACCGCCTCGGCGATGGCGGTGGCCTTCTCGGCAGTGTCGACGGTGAAGGCGATGATCGCGCCGAACCCGTTCATCTGCGCCTTCGCACGAGCATGGCCGGGATCGTTCGGCAGGCCCGGATAGCGGGTCTCGACGACGGCAGGATGGGCGGCGAGGCGTTCGGCGATGGCCTGGGCATTGGCCTGAGCGCGGTCGAGGCGCACGGCCAAGGTGCGCAGACCGCGCAGCGCCAGCCAGACTTCGAACGGCCCGGCGATCGCTCCGCGCATCGACCGTTCGGTGTGCAGCCGTTCGCGCAGCTCATGGCTGCTTGTCAGCGCTGCGCCGAGGACGACGTCGGAGTGCCCGGCCAGGTACTTCGTCACCGAATGGACGACGATATCGGTGCCGAGGTCGAGCGGGGTCTGCAGCAGCGGTGTGGCGAAGGTGTTGTCGACGCAGACGCGGAAGCCGCGCTCCTTGGCCGCCGCGACCAGCTCCGGCACATCGGCGACTTCGAGCATCGGGTTCGTCGGCGATTCGACCCACAGCATCCCCGACCCCTCACCGGAACCGCCGACCCCCGCATCCGCCGCATCCGCAGCAGGCGCCGAGGCGGCCCCGGGCTCGCCTTCCCCCGCCGAGGCGGGCGCCCCCTTCGCAGCCGCCTTATCGAGGGCGGCGATGACCGCCTCGGTGTCGGCGATGTCGACGGTGTTGAGAGCGAAGCCCTGCCGGTCGGCGATCTGCGCCGCAGAGGCCAGTGCCCCCTGGTAGCTGTGCGTGGGAATGATGAGCGTGCCGCCGGCGGGCACGAGGCCGATGACCGCCGAGATCGCCGCCAGCCCGGAGCCGAAGACGAGGCCGGGAAGCGCCGCGTGTTCGAGCTGTGCCAGCGCCTCCTCGAAGGGCGTCCAGGCCGGGGTGTCGAAGCGAGCATAGGCATAGGGAGAGGACTCGATGTCACCGGAGCTGATGAAAGTCGAGGACAGGTCGATCGGCGGGTTCACCGAAGCGCCGTCGGCACGATCCGGACGACCGGTTTCGACGACGATGGTGTCCGGGGCGAGATCAGGACGGGCAGCTGCTGCGGGCTCAGGCGATGTCATGTGCCCAATATAGAGGTGCGATCGCCCCCGCGCTCAGCCGAGGCTGCTGATCATGTGCTCGAGGAGCAGACGCGCGCCGGCGGACTGCCTCCTCGTCGGCGGCCATACGGCGTGGAGTTCGCGCGAGAGGTCGACGTCGTCGGCGACCGGAAGCGGCAGCAGGCGGCCCGCGCGGAAGTCGTCGCGCAACGCCAGTTCGGACAGCACCACGGGAGCGACGGCCGTGGCCGCGGCGATCCGCAGCGCCGAGTTCGATCCGTACTCGCCGGCCACGCGCACCCCGCCGACCGCGGAGAGCGCGGAGTCGATGGCCTCCCTCGTGCCCGAGCCGAGCTCCCTGACCAGCAGCGGGACCTCCGCCAGCGCCGTGGCGCCGATCGGCTTCGTCCACGCTGCGGCGAAGTTCGGGGCACAGGCGATCATGAGACGGTCGCGGCCGACGACCGCAGTATTGAGGTCGGCCGGCAGGGAGACGGACTCGATGAGCCCGAGATCGCAGCTCTGCCGTCGCACCCGGTCGATGACGGTCGCGGAGTTCTCCACGGACAGCCCGATGCCGATCTCCGGATGGGCCGCCCGGAAGGTCGTGAGGTGGTGGGGCATGAGATATTCGGCCACCGTCAGCGAGGCGCTGACCTTGACGGTTCCGGCTCGGGCTTCCTGGATCGCCCTGACGCCGGCGTTGAGGGTGCCATAGGCTTCGACGACCTTCGAGGCCCATTCGGCGACGGCCTGCCCCTCCACGGTGAGTTCGGTTCCCCGCGGCGAGCGCCGCAGCAGCGGCACCTTGAGATCGCGTTCGAGGTTGCGCAGGCTGCGCGAAGCGTTCGGCTGGGCGAGATCGAGCTTGGCCGAGGCCTGGCCGATCGAGCGGGCGTTGCCGCTGAGCGCCACCAGCAGTCCCAGAGCCTGGAGCTCGGGCCAACTCTTCATATCCCCGAGGTCGTGCATATGACAATCATGACATATCAGATCGATATGGGTTGAGAAGGAATTGCCGTCTACTGCGCTGCTTGTTGCTTTGTCAGACTGAAGTCATGAATCGAATCGTCTCTCTGCTGCCCGGGCTGGCAGTCGCCGCCGCGGCCACCGCCATCGCCTGGCCCATCTCCATGCTCCAGCCCGTCCTCTCCCCACTCCTCGTCGCCATCGTGCTCGGCATCCTGCTCGGCAATCTCGTGCCCAATCTGCCCGAGACGTTCTCCCCCGGTCTCAACTTCGCGGCGAAACCGCTCCTGCGGCTCGGCATCGTCGCTCTCGGCGCGCAGGTCGTGCTCGGCGACATCCTCGATCTCGGCTGGCTCGTCCTCGTCCTCGCCGCGGTCATCGTCGCCGTCGGTATCGTCTCCGGGCTCGGCTTGGCCCGTCCCTTCAAGGTCGACAAGGACCTCGCCGTGCTCATCGGCTGCGGCTTCGGCATCTGCGGTGCGGCCGCCGTCGCGGGAGTCGAATCGACCCTGAAGTCGAAGAAGGAGGACGTGGCCGCGGCGATCGGCCTCGTCGTCCTCTTCGGCACTCTGATGATCGCGATGATCCCCTCGCTGTCCACGGCGTTCGGCCTCGCCCCGGAGACCGCGGGCATGTGGGGCGGCGCCTCCACCCACGAGGTGGCCCAGGTCGTCGCCATCGGCGGCATCATCGGTCCCGCGGCCCTCGAGATCGCCGTCCTCGTCAAGCTCGCCCGCGTCATCATGCTCGCTCCCACCGTCGCCGTGTTCAGTTATGCGGTGCGGCGCAGCGAGGAGAAGGCGCTGACGACTGCGCAGTCGACCACCGCCGAGGCAGGGGCCGGATCCGAGGCCGCGTCCGAGGCCACCGCCGGCTCGGCCGCGACAGGGGCCGGTTCGCCGACGGACGACGGCTCCTCCTCGGGGGCGGTGTCGACGAGGACCGAGAAGAAGCCGCAGAAGGCCGCACGTCCTCCGATCGTCCCGCTGTTCGTCATCGGCTTCCTCGTCATGGCGGCTCTGCGCACCTTCGGCCTGCTGCCGGAGTTCGCGATCACCGGACTGAGCTGGATCCAGACGGTGTGTCTGGCGATGGCGATGTTCGCCCTCGGCCGCGGGGTCCAGTGGCGGTCGCTGAAGAACCTCGGTGCCGGACCGATCGGTCTGGCCGCCTCGGTGACAGTCATCGTCGCTCTCATCGGACTCGGAGGAGCACTCCTGCTGACCTGAGAGCCTTCGCCCTGATCCGCTCCGCGGCACAGCGCGGCCCCACTGCTCAACAGTGGGGCCGCGTTCACGTGCTGGGACCGTCCGCCTCGAGCACCGCGGGCTCGCTACGATGAGACCACGACCGGCAGCGGAGGGACAGGTCATGGCAGAGAGAGCAGTCGTCATCGGCAGCGGCATCATGGGCGCCTCCATCGCCTTCTCCCTGGCCAAGCGCGGCTATGCGGTCACGGTGCTCGACAAGAAGTCGGGCCCGGCGCAGGGATCGACGGCTGCGACCAGCGCGATCGTACGGTTCACCTACTCGCTGCGCGACTCGATGGCTCTGGCCTGGGAGTCCAAACACGTCTGGACCGATCTGCGCAGCTATGTCGGTGCCGCCGATTCCGAACCCGTCGCCGATTTCGTCCGCACCGGCATGGCCGTCCTCGACATCCCGGGCCTGCTTC
This sequence comes from Brevibacterium renqingii, assembly GCF_017808095.1. NCBI lineage: Bacteria > Bacillati > Actinomycetota > Actinomycetes > Micrococcales > Brevibacteriaceae > Brevibacterium > Brevibacterium renqingii. The sequence goes on from NZ_JADBHG010000001.1 coordinate 793,939, forward strand.
CGACGACGATCCGCGAGGATTTCACCGCTCTCGGCATCCCCTTCGCCGATTGGACCGCCGCCGATCTCGAACGCGAACTGCCCGGCATCGACACGGCGAACCACTATCCGCCCGTGCGTCCCGAGGACCCGGCCTTCCTCGCCGAGACGAGCGAACGCGCGACCGCGCTCTTCACGCCCGATGGCGGGTACATCTCCGACCCGGTGCTGGCCACGGAGAACTTCGCCGCTGCCGCCCGGCGCCATGGCGCCGAGTTCGTCTACGGCGCCGAGGTGACCGGGCTCAGCCAGAGGGCCGCGACCGAGGCGGGCCGGTGGACCGTCGCTCTCGCCGACGGGCGGACGCTGCCCGCAGAGGTCGTCGTCAACGCCGCCGGCCCATGGTCGGCCGGACTCAATGCTCTGGCCGGGGTCGGCTCGGACCACGGGGTCTCGTTGACGCCTCTGCGTCAGGAGGTCCACACCCTGCCGGCCGAATCGACGGTCACCCGCGCCGACGGCTCCTCGATCCCGGCCCTGCTCGATGCGGGGATCGGCACCTATATGCGCGCCGAGGTGGGTGGGAAGCTGCTCATCGGCGGAACGGAGCCCGACTGCGACGAACTCGAGTGGGTCGCCGACCCCGACAGCGTCTCGATGACCGTGCGCTCCGCTCAGTTCGAGACCCAGGCGCTGCGGGCCGCGAAGCGCTTCAACGACATCTCCGTCCCGAACCGGGCGCGCGGCGTCGTCGGAGTCTATGACGTCGCCGCCGACTGGACCCCGATCTACGACAGGTCCGAAGCCGCCGGCTTCTACCAGGCGGTGGGCACGAGCGGCAATCAGTTCAAGAACGCTCCGATGGTCGGCGAGATCATGGGCACCCTCATCGATGCCGTCGAAGGCGGGCATGACCACGATGCTGATCCGGTGCAGGTGCCGCTCGAGCGCACGGGCGGGCAGCTCGACCTCGGCGCGTTCTCCCGTCTGCGGACTCCGGCGACCACGAGCGGAAACGTGCTCGGCTGAGTCGGCTCCGCCTCGGCGGTCCTGCGATTTTCCGGTAATCGGGAATTTTCCGGCCACACGGTGCCGACGCCCCTGTCCCGGCAGGGAACGCTGATAGGGTCTCTCAGCGGACCCCCAGCGACGCTCAGCTCTGCTTCAGCCTTTCCAAGGACATCATGCTCACTCAGATCATCGCCCTGCTCATCTTCATCGCCCTGTTCGCCATCGGCGCGGTCCGCGGGGTGCAGATCGGCGTGCTCATGCTCGTCGGCGCGGCCGGCACCGGGCTGCTGCTCACCGATATGGCCGTCGAGGACATCGTCGCGGAATTCCCTCTCGACATCATGATCCTGCTGGCCGGAGTCACCTATTTCTTCGCCATCGCGCAGGAGAACGGCACCGTCGACAAGATCATCGACTGGGCCCTCGAACGCGTCGGGTCCTCGGCCGTGCTCCTGCCCCTGGTGTTCTTCCTCATCACCGGGGCCATCGCCGCCATGGGCGCCCCTCTGGCAGGTTTGGTCATGATGCCGGTGGGCATGCAGGTCGCCCGCAAGTACGAAGTCGACTATGCGCTCATGGGTCTGGCGATCTGCTTCGCGATCGGTGCCGGCGGCTTCGCCCCGACCAGCCTCTACGGCATCGTCACCTACTCCACCGCCCGCGGCGCCGGCATCGACCTCTCGCCGTTCCTGCTTTTCGGCATCGCCGTCGTCGTCTACCTCGTCATGCTCACCGTCGCGTACTTCATGTACGGACGCTCCTTGTTCTCGAAGTCCGCGGTCCCGGCCGACACCGGTGCGCAGCGAAGCGCCTCGGCGACAGGTGAGCACGCGGCCGGTGGGCACGCATCCGGTGGACGGGCGACGATCTCACGGGGGTCGGCCTCGGCGACGAGCGTGGCCTTCGGCGAAGACGACGAGGACGAAGCGCTCTTCGACTCCTCGAGCACCTCAGAGGCCGCTGACTCCTCCCCCTTCACCTTCGTGCAGATCCTCACGGTCGTCTTCATGGTCGGTCTCATCGGCTCTGTGGTCGTGCTGGCCGCGATCGGCAAGGAGCCGGACATCGGCCTGCTGTGCTTCATGTTCGGCGCGGTCCTCTCGCTCATCGATCCCAGGACCGGCAAGGCCGCGCTGCCGAAGATCGACTGGTCGACCGTCCTCCTCGTCGGCGGCATCATCACCTTCGTCGGCGTGCTCCAGAACATGGGCGCGGTCGACCTTCTCGGGGAAGGCGCCGAGGCGATCGGGTCGCCGCTCCTGGCCGCATTCGTCCTCTGCGTCGTCGGCGGCCTGGTGTCCGCATTCGCTTCCACCACGGGCATCCTCGCGGCGCTGGTTCCCTTGGCGCTGCCTCTCATCGCGGCCGGCGGCGTCCCCGGATGGGCGCTCATCGCGGCGCTGGGCATGTGCTCGGCCGTCGTAGACGTCTCCCCGTTCTCCACTCTCGGTGCCACCGTCGTCGCCACCGCCCCGGTCGAGGACAAGCCGCGTCTGACCCGCATTCTCGTGAAGTTCGGCATGTCGATGGTCATCATCGGCCCGGTCGTCCTCGTCGGCGGACTCGTCGTGCCCGCGATGATGTTCTGAGGCGTTCGGGGGCGACCTGCGAACCGGTCACGCCACTGCGTGTGCCGCTGGTCGACCACCACGTCTCCTACATCTGAGCAGTGGTCAGGGTCCGGCGAGGCTGCTGCCCGAGCCTCCCGCCCCTCAGCTCAGCTGCTGCCCGAGCCTCCCTCCCGTTAACTCAGCTGCTGTCCCCTCAGCTCAGCGACTTGAGCAGCAGCACGAATTCGAGATCGTCGGACTTCGGCACCCCGAAGCGCTCGTCACCGTAGGGGAAGGGTTCGATCTCTCCGGTGCGTTCGTAGCCGCGACGTTCGTAATAGGCGATGAGTTCAGCGCGTTTGCCGATCACGCTCATCCGCATCGAGTGTGCACCCCAGCGTTCGGCCGCCCAGGCCTCGGCGAGGTTGATGAGCGCCGAGCCCACACCCTGCCCCTGGCCGAGCGGGGAGACCGCGAGCACCCCGAGGTAGGCCTCACCGTCTGTCGGCTCGCGCAGGTAGACGCTGGCCACGGCCCGGCCTTCGGCGTCCCGGGCGAGCAGGATGACCGAATCCGCCTCGGCGAGCATGTCCTCGGCCATCTGCACATCGAGACGCTGGCCGCCGAGGAGGTCCGCCTCGGTCGTCCACCCCTGCTTCGACCCCTCTCCGCGGTAGGCCGAGGACACCAGCGCGACATAGTCGGCGATGTCGGCGGAGGTGAGCTCGGCGACCTCGTACCCGGTTTCGCGCAGGATCAGCTCGTGCGCATCGACCATGGTGACCGGGGTGTGTGAGGACATGGGACCGACTCCTTCAAGAGCATCCGGTGTGGGCATCGGGCGGCAGAGTCCTCCCGCCGATGATGTGTGCCCCACCAGGGTAGTCGGTTCACCGGTGACGAACCTATAGTGTCAGATGACAGGACAGCCGACTCGTCCGGCTGACAGAAGTGCCGACTCGTCGGCACGGCCGCGGAGCACCGCAGAGGCGCCACCGTCGAAAGGAATCACCATGGAACTCGAGATCTCAGGAGAGACCTTCACCTTCGCCGAGGATGCGGCGAACAAGCGCTTCACCGTCTCCCACGACGGCAAGGTCATCGGACTCGTCGACTACATCGACCGCGAGCCGAGCGCCGACGACACCGCCGACTCCCCCGTCCGCACCTTCACCCACACCGAGGTCTCGCCGGATTACGGCGGACGTGGGCTCGCCGGTCACCTCGTGCGCTTCGCGCTCGAGACCAGTATCGAGGCGGGGCTGAAGTTCCGCACGACCTGCTCCTATGTCATGAGCTTCCTGCAGAAGAACACGGAATTCGACGAGTACGCCGCCTGACCTCTGCCGCACGCGGACTCAGGCTTTCCCGAGTCCGCCTGCGCAGCGGCGACCTGTTTCGACAGCGGACAGCCGCGGCGCCGGGATGCCCCGGTCCCCGGTTGTCCGGTGCCAGCAGGCGAACGTCGATCTCGGGCAACGAAATTCGCAGAGCACGATTCCGAGCACGCCACTAGACTGGTCACGGCTGCGCTCCGAGGTCCGAAGACGTCCACGAGGCGGCCGTTCCTGACCGACAACCGAGGAGAAGCAGCCATGGACATCACGCCGATCATCGACAAACTCAACACCGGACTGTTCATCGATGGCCAATGGCGCGAGGCCGAAGGCGGCAAGACCATCGACGTGCACAACCCCGCCACCGGTGACGTCATCACCACCGTGGCCGACGGTTCCGCCGCCGATGCCGAGGCCGCCATCAAGGCCGCCGGCGACGCGCAGGCGGATTGGGCCGCCACCGCACCCCGCGAACGCGCCGAGATCCTGCGTCGCGCCTTCGAACTGCTCATCGAACGCTCCGACGACATCGCCGCCGTGATGACCGCAGAGATGGGCAAGCCCTTCGCCGAATCCAAGGGCGAAGTCACCTACGGCGCCGAATTCTTCCGCTGGTTCTCCGAGGAGGCCGTGCGGGTCGGCGGCGACTTCATGCAATCGACCGACGGGAACAATCGCCTCATGATCTCCCGCGAGCCGGTCGGCCCCTGCATCCTCGTCACCCCGTGGAACTTCCCGCTGGCCATGGGCACGCGCAAGATCGGTCCGGCCATCGCCGCCGGCTGCACCATGGTGTTCAAGCCCGCGAAGCTGACCCCGCTGACCTCGCTCATGCTCGTCGACGTCCTCAACGAGGCGGGTCTGCCCGCAGGTGTGCTCAACATCGTCACCTCCGATTCGGCCCGCCGCGTGGTCACCCCGTGGATGGAGTCGGGTATCGCCCGCAAGGTCACCTTCACCGGCTCGACCGAGGTCGGCATCAACCTGCTCAAGCAGGCCGCCGACAATGTCATGAAGACGTCGATGGAACTCGGCGGCAACGCCCCGTTCGTCGTCTGCGAGGACGCCGACCTCGACAAGGCCGTCACCGGTGCCGTGCTGGCGAAGATGCGCAACGGCGGCGAGGCCTGCACCGCGGCCAACCGTCTGTTCGTCCACTCCTCCGTGGCCGAGGAGTTCTCAACCAGACTGGCCGAGAAGCTCGGTTCGATGAAGGTCGGCAACGGCCTCGACGAGGGCACCGAGGTCGGCCCTCTCGTCGATCAGGACTCCTTGGACAAGGTGGCCACCCTCGTCGACGATGCCGTGGCCAAGGGCGCGAAGGTGCTCACGGGCGGCAAGAAGATCGAGGGCAAGGGCTTCTTCTTCGATCCGACCGTCATCACCGATGTGCCCGCCGACTGCGAGATCCGCACCACCGAGATCTTCGGTCCGGTCGCACCGATCGTCACCTTCGACACCGACGACGAGGCGATCGCCCTGGCCAACGAGACCGAGTACGGACTCGCCAGCTACCTGTTCAGCGAGAACCTCGAGCGTGCGCTCGGTCTGGCCGAGAGGCTCGAAGCGGGCATGGTCGGCCTCAACACCGGCCTGGTCTCGAATCCGGCCGCACCCTTCGGCGGCGTGAAGATGTCGGGCCTCGGCCGCGAGGGCGGAAGCGTCGGGATCGAGGAGTTCCTCGAGATCAAGTACGTGGCGACACCGCGTTCATAAGGTACGCCGCCTTCATAAGGTATGTCCGACGGCCCCGGCCCGGTCTCTGCAGAGTCCGGACCGGGGCCGTTCGTCGTCGGCATCCCGCACCGCCAGCGTCGAAACGAGTCGGAGCAGCAGAAGACCGCGGTGGCCCGGGGTGTTCAGGCACTGACGGTGCGTCGCGCCTTCTCAGGCGCGGCGGCGCGCGAGGACGTCGTTGACGGCGCCGAGGTCGGCGGCCTTCGTCGTCCTGATCGCCTTCCGTCCGTGCTCGAGCGGGCCTTCTTCCCGGGCCGAGTCGCTGAGCTCGGGACGGTAGCCGAGCTCGGCGGCGAACTGCGCGGCGATGTCCTCGCGGCTGCGCGCCTCGGTCTCATAGGAGCTCGCATCGGCGGCCGACGCCGAGGGCACCGGATGCTCGGCCTCGGGGGCATCGACGTAGCTGGGAACCGGCAGCGGCGTCGGCGACCAGCCGTCACGTGACTTCAAGCGCTGCATGAACGGGTCGTCGATCTTCGGCGCCGCCGCATCGAGCGCCGCACGGACCTCGCCGTCGGATTCGTCCGCCGCGGTCTCTGCCGCGCCGGACTCGTCGTCGACGAGGTCGGACCCGAGTGAGACCGGAGCCGATCCGGTCTCCGTCGGCTCCTCCTGTGCGGTTTCCATGGACTCGCTCGCCGTTTTCTCCGATACCGGTGCCTGCTCGGCGGGACCCGTCTTCTCGCCGGACCGGTCAGCGGTGTCGCTCACTGACTCGGCGAACGCCTCGGCGGATGTGTCCTCCTCGACGACGGGGATCGGACCGGTGAGCAGCACCTGGCGGGTGGTGTGGCCTTCTGTGGCTTCCTTGCGGATGCGCACGAGCGGGATCTCGCCGGTGTCGGCCTCTTCGCGGGCCTTCTTCGCCTCGCTGCTGCGCTGCATCGCGGCGCGGGCCTGTGCGGCCTTCGTCGATCCGTTCGCCCCATGGGCTGCAGCAGCGATCCGCGCGGCGGTTCCGCTCGACGTCAGCGTCGAGGTCCGGGTGGTGTGCGTGCGTGCTGAGGTCCGGTTCGCGGAGGTCGCGACGCCGCTCTGCTCCTGCACTCCGGCGGTGGGCTTCTGCGCGGAGGCGGATGGCCGCGCAACGGGAGAGGATGGCCGCGCCGCGGGAGCGGGCCGCTGCGTGACAGGCGCGGCCGGTTCCGCCGCGGGAGCGGTCTGCGGTTTCGCTTGGGACTTCGGCGACGACGTCCGCTCGAGCCCGCGCAGACGCTTCCTGATCTCGCGCCTGCGCAGGTTGAGGGTGCGCACGATGAGGAGGGAGACGACACCGAGCCCGAGGAAGACTCCGGCCAGAGCGATGTGGACGACCGAGAACAGTGCGAGCACGCTCGTGACGAGAATGCCGAGCACCGAGGCCAGGAATACCAGGGCGAATCCCCGGACCATCGTGGCCAGCGATTTCAGGGAGTCCCGCAGGGACGTTGCTTGCTCAGTCATCGCATGTTCCTCATCGGCTCCGATGCTCGGATTGGAAATCTGTGGATCGTCTGCTCGCCTCGGCCGAGCACCCTCGCCGAGGCGACCGCCCCGGTCTGTGCGAGGCTCTCCGGTGTGTGGGGACCCACCTCGTGCGGCGGGGCGGATCGTTGCTTGCGGATCACCGCCGCCGGCGCGGCGCGCATGCGCAGAGTCCATCTGGGTAGGCCCGCTCTGCCTGCCCGGCTGCCCGGTCGAGCGGCTGCTGTCGTTGAATACGGCGTGGACGGCGGGGTGGAGCATCCGGACGTTGCCGCCCGAGTCCCGACCACCGACGAGGCCGTGCCCGGTCACTGCGTGGTCGGCGGCCGCGTGGTCGGACACGAAGGCCGCGTGGGTCTCTCCGACCGCCACGGGCATGCTGTCGAGCTGGGAGCAGGGCTCAACCTCGGCGACAGTGCTGGTCGTGTCAGCGCTGCCGTCGATGACAGCGAATTCGGGGGTCACGGCCGAGAGCCTCAGGGCCGGTGCTTCGGCGGCCGGGGAATGTTCCGGGGTCGGAACCGACGGAGCTTTCCGGGGCTTGTCGTGGAAGACCTGAGTGCGCTCCGAATGGTCGTGTCCGGGGTTCTGCGCCTCGGCGGCGACGACGGCCGCGTTGTCGGGGACCGAGTCGATTTCGGCGCGCGAGAGTTCCGTCGCGGACTTCCGAATCATTGCGGGCACAGCAACGGCGAAGACCACGACGATGGCGATGACGACGATGATGCTGGTGTCCACACTGCCACCCTAAGTTGCGCGCCTCGACGAAGACGTGAAGGCGCAAGGTGTGTCGGTCGAACCGGCTCGAAGTTCACGCAATTCCCAGGTGCATGTCGGACGTTGCCGCGGGACCCGCGTCCGGTTCTGCGGCAAGCGTCTCACCAGGGGCCGAGTCAGCGAACCGCTTCCCCGGCCTGCCCGTGCCGGTAGGCGGCGAGCAGACCGTGCGGGACCTCTTCGGCGAGCACGGCGAAGGTGCGGTGGTCGCACCACTGGCCGTCGATGTGCATGTACCTGACCCGCAGCCCTTCATCGCGCAGGCCGAGCTTGTCGACCACGCGCAGGCTGGCGGTGTTCTCCGGGCGGATGTTGATCTCGATGCGGTGGAGTCCGAGCGTGAAGAAGCAGTGGTCGACGGCCATCGCCACAGCGATGGGAGTGATGCCGCGACCTGCCACACGCGAATCGATCCAATAGCCGATCTGACCGGACAGGATCGACCCCCAGCTCAGACCCGAGACGGTGATCTGGCCGCGGAAGGTGCCGTCGACTTCGATGGCGAAGGGCACGCTCTGCCCGCGTTTGGCCTGCCTGTCCTGCATCCGCACCATGCTGCGGAAGCCCGGCAGCTCCTGACCGGGGGCGGGCAGCGTCGCGTCCCACGGGCGCAGCCAGTCACGGTTGAAGCGGCGGACCTCCCGCCACTGCGGTTCGTCACGACGTCGCAGGGGCCGCAGCACGATATCGGACTGCCGATCGGTCAGGATGACGGGCCACACACGGCTGCCCTCGCTCTCAGGTTCCACGGTCGATGTCTCGCTCGGCCCCGCTGTCTCGGTCGTCCCGGAGGTCTCGGTCAGTCGAGTGTGGGCACGAAGTCCTTGAGCCACTTCTTGAGGTCCTCGCCGAGGTCCTCACGGGCGCAGGCGATCTGCATGACGGCCTTGAGGTAGTCGAGCTTGTCGCCGGTGTCGTAGCGGGCGCCCTTGAACACGACGCCGAAGACGCCGTGCCCGTCCGCCCTGCCGGCGAGCTCCTGCAGGGCGTCGGTGAGCTGGATTTCGTTGCCGCGTCCGGGACCGGTGGTCTCGAGGACATCGAAGATCTCCGGAGACAGCACGTAGCGGCCGATGATCGCGAGGTTCGACGGAGCCTCCTCCTGGGCGGGCTTTTCGACCAGACCGGTGATCTTGACGACCTCGTCGTCCTCAGTCATCTCGACGGCGGCGCAGCCGTAGAGGTGGATCGCTTCGGGCGGAACCTCCATGAGGGCGACGACGCTGCCGCCGGTCTGCTCCGCGACCTCGATCATCTTCGGCAGGATCGGGCTGCGCTCGTCGATGAGGTCATCGCCGAGGAGCACGGCGAAGGGTTCGTCGCCGACGTGCTGTCGGCCTTTGAGCACGGCGTGCCCGAGACCTTTGGGATCTCCCTGCCGCACATAGTGGATATCGGCGAGCTCCGAGGGGTGGCGGACGGCGGCGAGCTTCTCATCGTCGCCCTTCTTCGCCAGGGCGGCCTCGAGGCCGTCGACGCGGTCGAAGTGGTCTTCGAGCGGCCGCTTGTTCCGGCCCGTGATCATGAGGATGTCCTCGAGTCCCGCGTCGACGGCCTCCTCGACGACGTACTGGATCGCCGGCTTGTCGACGACGGGGAGCATCTCCTTGGGGGTCGCCTTGGTCGCGGGGAGGAACCGAGTTCCGAGACCGGCGACGGGGATCACGGCCTTGCGAACGGTGCGCTGCGCTTCATCACTCATGAAGTCATCTTAACTAATCGGCTGCCGACGGATACTCTGAATGTCGTGGAACCACGATCTTCGAAGGCGCAGCTGCGGTCCCGCATCCGCTCCGCACGCGCCAGCCGCCGCCGCGCTCCTGTGGGAGTCGCCGCATCCGCATGGGACGTCATTCGGGCGAAACCGGTGCGATCTCTGCTCGGGTATGCGGCTCTTCCCGGGGAGCCGAACCTCGATCCTGCCCTCGACCGTTTCCTCGCGACCGGAGGAATCGTCTATCTGCCAGTGGTCACGAAGGTCGGCGCGCCTCTGCTCTTCGGTCGGGTAACGGGGTCGATGGCGAGTCTGGAGTCGCAGGGCAGGTGGGGCATCCGGGAGCCCCAGGACAGTGGAGGTCTGCTCACACCCGCACAGCTGCTCTCTTCAGAGGTCGGTCTCGACCTCGTCTTCGTCCCGGCCCTCGGCTTCGGCACCGACGGTGCGCGTCTGGGCAACGGCGGCGGCTTCTACGATCGGACCTTCGGCCCGCTCGGAGCGGCACCGCTGGCGAAGGGACCCCGTGTGCTCGGCGTCTGCTTCCCCGAGGAGCTCGAGCTGCCCGGCCTGGTCGCCGAGGACTGGGACCTGCGCATCCCGGCGGCCGTCACTGAACTCGGCCTCCACACATTCGACGACAGCTGACTCGTCTTCGGCCGCCCTGGCACCCCACGTGATCCCCTCCCCCGCCTCCGGCGCAGTCCTCGGGAATCAGAGTCCACTCGAGCGTGTTGATATGTGGATAACCCTGTGCATATCCGGGACCGATGCGCATGCGACGGCTCGACGTGCACTATAATCTTGACGTCGAAGAAAGGTCTCGAATGCCCGTCTACTCCTACGCCTGCAAAAGCTGTGGTCATGCCTTTGATATTCATCAGGACTTCAGCGACGATTCACTCACCATCTGCCCCGAATGCCAGGGTCGCCTGAAGAAGGTCTTCGGCACAGTGGGCATCAGCTTCAAGGGCTCGGGCTTCTACGCCACCGACTCACGCTCGTCCAATGCGAACACGGTCAGCTCGTCGAATTCCGGCTCCTCGTCAGCGAAGGACTCGACGAGTTCGACCTCGGAATCGAGCTCAGCGTCTTCGAGCTCCTCGGGATCTTCAGCGGCGAGCACTCCGGCAGCGAGCTGAGCTCGCTCGCCACTTGAACGTCGCTCGCCTGTGGACGGCTCTTGTCCGTCCACAGGCTGAGTTCGTGTTCTTGCCCATGCGGCACGACCGTCTCAGGCTCGTTGCATGGGCATCCTCCAGCGCGTCCGACGCACATCCTCGAATTGGGTGCGGACCTCTCGCATCCGACCGCAGCGCATAATCGCAGCGCTCTGTCTCGCCTGCGCCTGCGCACTGGTCGTCTGGGCGCTCACCCCGAACGAAGCGGGTACTGCGATCGTCGTCGCGAAAACGGACCTGGCGCCCGGCTCCGAGCTGGACGCCGGTGACCTCGCTCTCACGGACTTCCCACCCGATCTCGTCCCCGACAAGGCGTTCTCCTCCATCGCCGAGGTGGAGGGTCGGCACATCTCGGCCGGCCTGTCGGAAGGCTCTCCCCTGACCGAGTCGATCGTGCTCGACCAGCAGGCCCTGCCGGAGGGCAGCCGGGATCTGCTCATGCCGATACGCCTTGCCGATGACGCCTCTGCCGCGCTCCTGCAGCCGGGGCAGAGGATTCGCCTGTTCTCCTCACTGCCCGACGGAGGTTCGGAAGTCGTCGTCGAAAAGGTGACGATCGCCCGCCTCGTCGACAAGCCGGAGGGAATAGCCGCAGAATCAGGTCAACTTGTATCTGTGATCCTCTCTGCCGAGGATGCAGGTCGCGTCGCGGAATTCGCCGGCCTGCCGATCAGCTTCGCTATTCTGCCCCGCTGAGCCCCGCGATCGGCGCCCGGATCTGGGTCTGGTGGCCCCCCGGATGCATGGTTTTCATCAGCGCAGACTCCGCACGTCCGACCCAAAGCCTTTCCCATTCAGGCTGAATGAGCCGACAGAAGCGTGTTGAGACTCGCAGAGAAAATCTGCTGACTGCGTGTTAGTCCTGTGTACCATTGGAACGTAATTGAGCAATTCTCAATAGCATTTCAGTGAAGAATCACACCGAAAGGGTTTCTCTAATGCTTAAGGGTTTCAGGGACTTCATTCTCCAGGGGAATGTCGTCGAACTCGCAACGGCGGTCATCATCGGCGGCGCTTTCACCGCCATCGTCACCGCATTCTCTGACAAGATCATCAACCCGCTCATCGCCGCCGTCGGCGGCGCCGAGGGTCCGGCTCTGACCATCCCGCTCAAGGAAGGCGTGCCAGAGGCAACTCTTGATATCGGTGCGGTCGTCACCGCGGCCATCAACTTCCTCATCGTCGCCGCCATCGTGTACTTCATCATCATCGTCCCGATGAACAAGCTCAACGAGCTGCGCAAGCGCGGAGCTCCCGAGGAAGAGGTTCCTCCGACCACCGAGGATCTGCTCGGCGACATCCGCGAGATCCTGCGCAACCAGACCGCCACCGCCGGCGGACCGGCCGAAGGTCCCGCCAGCGAAGCCGGTCCGGTCGACCCGAACCAGCCGCCGCGTCACTGAAACCGTCTGCCGAGCGGGTGAGCGAAGCTCACCACCCGGCGCATCGAATGACGAAGGGTCCGTTTCCCGCCAGTGGGAGACGGACCCTTCTCATGTCCTGTGGCATGTGCGTCTATCTAGGAACGGCATGTGCATCTGCCTAGGAACGGAAAAGCGTCTGCCTAAGAACGGCAAAAGCGTCTGCCTATGACCAGTGCGGCGGCTTCTGTGACCGGTAGTAGTCCTCGCTGAAGCCCCCGCCGCCCGTTTCGGCCTCGTTGCGCAGCGTCGCGCGATAGCGTCGCTTGGCCGCCTCGAGACGAGCCAGGCGCCGCTGCTCGGCCTCGGCGTCTGATCCCGATTCGTCCGCGGGGTCCGACTCCGTCGAGTGAACGTCGGCGTCGGACCGCTCCGGCCCGTTGGACTCCTCAGGCTCGACGGCCGGCTCCGCTTCGTTCAGCTTCGCAGCCTCGTCGGGCCTCTCAGGCATCGTCGTTCTTCGGCCCGGCCCCTGAGCGGGCGTTCGCCTCAGACTCAGCGGAAGCACCGGACTCGTCATCGGTGCCCGACTCAGCACTGACCCCGGACTCAGCACCAGGCCCCGACTCAGCGGGAACACCCCCTGCATCCGCTGCACCGGCCGCGGCCTCGTCGGCGGTGTCATCGGACGCGGCCTCCGCCTCGGCGACCTGCTCATTGCTCGCGGTCTCGACGAGACCGGCGGACCGGAGCTCATCGGCGCGGATCTTGCCGGTGTCGAAGGTCGGGAGGATCTCGTCCTCCACGGGGCCGGTGGAACCGGACCTCGGGATGAACACCTCGGAGCCGGTGACTTTCTTCGCCTGGGCATGACGCTCACGATAGCGGTCGACGGCGGCCTGCAGCTGGGAATCGCCGCGGCTGGAGCTGCCCTTCTGAGCCAGAGCCGTGCGGAGGAGATCCTTGATCTCCCCGTCCCCACGGACGACTGCATCGGACTGGATCCAGTCGATCATCTCATCAAGACCCTCGGCGGAGTACTTGTGCATCGGCAGTCCGGGGACGAGCTTCGGTCGGCTGCCCGTACGCCCCACGACCACGGAGGCGGCCCGGGCGGCATTGAGCACGGCCTGCGGACTCATCGTCTCCACGGTCGCGCGCCACGCCTCGAAGATCTTCTCGGCCTCGGTCTGCGGGTCGACGAAAGCGTCGGTCGACCATACGCGCATGAACTTCCATCCGCGACGGGCCAGCTGCTCGGGCAGCACCCGGTCGCGTTGGCGCAGGCTGCGCATCGAGGCGTATTCGGGGCCGTCACCGGCAACGGCGATGATCATGCCGTGCTCGTCCTCGGCCGAGTTCGCCACAGCCAGATCGATGCCGTTGTAGTGTTCGTGGGCGACCACGCCGAGCTGGAGCAGACGGTCGGCGATGTCGTTGAACAGCGGATCGTAGACCTCGCCGTGGGGGCCGGGCTGGCTGACGCCGCCGGTGGCCATCTCATCCAACAGGCGCGGCAGCATCACCGCTCCCCCGCTGAGCTTGTTCCGGTCGAAATCCTCGGCCTCGATGCTCGAGACCAGGGTCAGCCGTTTCCGAGCCCGCGTCATCGTGGCCGCGAGGATGCGTCGTCCATCGGGTCCGGAGAGCGGGCCCAGGTCGTGGATGACGCGGCCGTGCACGGTCCGTCCGAATCCGAGGGTGAAGATCACGGCGTCTCTGGACATGCCCTGGACGCGTTCGGCGTCGGTGACGACGAAGGGCTCCTTCGACGAATCGCTGAAGAACGCCGCCACATAGGGCAGGTCCTTCATCGCCCGTGAGATCGCGGTGGCCACGCGCTGGGCATGGTGCGGGGTGAGGGCGACGACGGCCAAGGACTCCCTGGACCGGTTCCGAGCGTGCTTGAGCACGAGCTCGACGACGCGTTTGACCTCGGCGTCGGGGCTTTCGACCCGACCGGTGCCGATATCCGTGGGGCCTCGACCATCGGCCACATAGGAGAATTCGAGACCGCTGCCTTCACCCGTGTGCGCCGTCGGCAGCGTCGAGATCGTCGAATCGTAGAAGTGCCGGTTGGCCAGATCGATCAGCCCCACCGGAGACAGGCGGTAGGAGTTCGACAGCCGCATCCGCGGCAGGAACTCGCCGAGGCGGTCCTGCACGGAGCGCGGGTGGTTCCCATCGTCCATCCCGAAGCGATCGACGGCGATCGAGAACGGGCGCGGGCCCAGCAGTCGGGAGTCGCCGAGCGATATGACCTGACGGGCGCGGGTGATGCCGGGAACGACGTCGGCGACCGAGAGTCGGCCGGCATCGGCGATGACGACGGCGTCGAAGAGCGGAAGGGCGGAGAACAGTTCGGGGACCGTGTACGGGCTGCCCATCCACACCGGGGCCAGAGTCGTGAGCAGTTCGGGCGCCTGGGTGGAGATCCTCTTCACCGAGGTGTGCTTCGACAGCAGCTCCTGCTTGACGACGCCGGCGGCGATCGGATCGGCGTCGATGCCGCGCTTCCACGACTGAGCGTGGTTGAATCGCAGGCGTGAGGCTCCGGCGGCGACGAAGGCGCGATCGTTCTCACGGAAGCCCTCGGCCACCTCGTGCAGGGCGGCGCCGTCGTGCCGGCCGATCGCCGGATCCTCGCCGGCCATGGTCTGCAGGACGGAGGCCCAGTAGGCGAGGTCGAATTCGGGGCCGACCAGTGCGTCGTCGACTTTGCGGCGTCGCAGATCGGCCATGAGGTCGGTGAGGCCCTCGGCGTCGAGTTCCCGCTGCAGGCGGGAGCGTTCGGGCAGTTCGGCGAGGTTCTCCGAGTCTCGGCCCATCGCCTCGGTGCGGGCCTGCAGCTCCTCGATGAGCATCGAACCGAGGTCGCCGCCGTCCGGGGTGGTCTCGAGGATCGGCGCGAGCTTGGCCATATCGGCTTCGACGCTCTGGAGGATCTCGTCGGCTTCGAGCACGCCGCGCGGGATCTGCGGGCGACCGTCGTGGCCGGCGAGATCGCTGAGGATCACGCGCTGGGCGCGGACGTCGATGAGGGCCGAGTGGAGGTCGGCGACCTCGGCGCCGGGCCGGAGGAACTCCTGGGCGGACTTCTTCAGGCGTCGGCGCTGCATCATGCCCATCTCGATGCCGACCTCGGCCCGGTACTCGGGCGTGCCTGTGGCGGCGATGAGGTCGTCGAGGCGATGGTCGTAGATATCGGGGGCGAAGCTGTCGAGGGTCTTGCGCACTCGCAGCAGCACGCGGATCGCCCGCGCCCAGTCATCGACGTTGCGGCGGGGGTTGAGCTTCGCCTTGGCCAGCACGGGCTCGGTCGCGGATACGAGGTCCGGGATCATCCGGCCGATGCGTTCGGCCACGGTGCGGGCGGATTCGGCCTCGTCGACGGATTTGAGGTCGGCGCCGAACCAGACGGTGTCTTCGACGTCGAGAGTGAAGGCGCCCAGGGAGGCGAGTTCGCCGAGTTTGCCGCGCAGCACGCTCCGCCGGTCTTCGCTGGCGCCGAGGATGTCCTCGTCGAAGCGCACCGGAGTCTGCGGTGAGTTCTCGCCCGAGGTCAGCTCGGCCAGGTGCTGCATCGTCTCGTAGACGGAGACGTCCCAGGGTTCGCGCCTGCGGTGGAGGGAGGAGACGTGGTCGGCCAGAGTGGCCCGCTGCTCGTTGAGATCGGAGAGCAGCTTCGACAGGTCCGGACGTTCGGACTTCTCCGCCGAACCGATGAGTCCGATGAGCTGCTTGCGGATGTTCTCTGCGCCCTCACGGGTGTCAACGGCGAAGTCGCTCAGTCCCACCTCGCCGAGGCGGGACGAGAAATCGTCGAGCGCATCGGAGGTCTGGGCCAGGAACAGCACGCTCTTGCCGGTGTGGGCCAGTGTCGTGGCGACGGCGACGGCGACCTGAGTGGCACCCGTCCCGGGCGGGGTGTCGACGACGACCGACTGTCCGGAGACCGCGGCATCGACGACGGCCTGCTGGTCGCCGTCGACATCGATGACGAGGAACTCCTCCTGGGGCTTCCGATCCGGCAGCGGGGTGACGGGCTCCTTGAGCGCGGCCGGGACGACGTCCTCGTCCTCGACCTCCGTGCCCGCATCGGATTCGGATGCCGTCTCGGCCGTCGCGTCGGCGTCAGCATCCGCGTCGGGTTCGGCTGCGGTCTCGGCCGTCGTGTGAGTCTCGGCTGCCGTGTCGGTGTCGGCTGCGGCAGCCGACGCCTCGTCATCGGATCGAGTCTCGGTCGCGGCGGCGGCCGCCGGCGCGGCTGGATCGGACTCGCCTTCCGAAGCGGGCAGGGGCTCGTCGGTGATCGGCACGGTCGGCTGACCGTACTCCTCTTCCTCGTCGGCCGAGGCGGCAGCGGAGTCGTCCGCGGGCGACTGGCCCGCCTCCTCGGCGCCGGACTCGGGTGCCTTCGCACCTGCCGACGCGCTTTCGGCCTCGGTCGTCGCCGCCGATCCGGTCTCCTCGGCAGGGGCAGCCGTCGCGTGCGGCACGTACGAGGGGCCGCCGAGCGCGGCCCGCACCTCTTCGTCACCGGCCAACGCCCGCAGGACGGGGTGCTGGGTCGGCAGGTGGTCGGTCGAGAAGGGGCTCGCGATGTTCGCGAACGTCGAGATGATCAGGCGGTGGTTGATCCGCAGACCGGGAACCGACTGCGCCAGATCGCGGAGCCGGTCGAGAGCAGGACCCGGGTCGAAGCCGTGCGGTCCCCCGGTGGCGTCGACCCATTCGGCGACGGGAATGTCGAGGTCGTACTCCTCCGCGAGGTGCTGGACCAGAGCCGGATTGATCGTGATCTCGTTGCCCAGCACGATCTCGAAGTCCTCGACCCGCGAACCACGGGGAACCAGCGTGATGTGGCGCATGACCACGGGAGCGTTGAACTTGAACTTGGCGTCCTTCTCCGTCCACGAGGCGAAGCCGATCGCCAGATGAGCCGTGCGGATTCCCCGCTCGTTGTGGAGCTGCTCGGCCTTCGAGCGGATGGACTTCGCACGACGGCGGGCATCGGCGAGGATGTCGTGATCGCGGATCAGGCTCGACAGACGTGTCGCACGGCCGGCCAGCAGCTGTGCCAGCCCGGAGGGATGTGCGCCGGATAGGTCGATGCTGCCGTCACGCGAGTCCCGGAAATGAAGCATGGTGTCGCGACCGCCCAGATGGGCGGCCTGCTTCTTCCACTCGGCGAAGACATCTCCGAGTTCTGGGAACTGTTCGTCTGCAACGGAATCCGACACAATTCGACCCTAACGAGAAACTGTTCACAATAGGTGCTGGCACACCGTGGAACACTGAGGTTTCTTCTACGCTACACTGGGTGATCGTGGTTGACGACGACCATCACGCCCCCGTAGCTCAGGGGATAGAGCACCGCTCTCCTAAAGCGGGTGTCGGCAGTTCGAATCTGCCCGGGGGCGCCAGACCGATCACTCGACTTCGATCTCACCCACCGAGGCGGCCGATCCTTTCCGATCGACCGCCTCGGTGTTTTCGTCGCGGTCCCGCTTCCGGCGCGCTCGAGGCCGGTCGGCTGGGACCTGAGCTGCCTAGAGACCCGGCTCGGGAGGGGCCTCGTGCTGTCTGCGTCTGCCCTGGTCGCGGGCCACGCGCACGACCATCGTCGGGCACTGCGAATAAGGCAGAACCGACTGCGAGGTCGATCCGAGCAGCAGGCCGGCGAATCCGCCGCGACCGCGTGAGCCGATGACGAGGACCTCGGCCGTATCCGATGCCCGCACGAGCACCTCAGCAGGCTGACCGTCGAAGAGCGTCCAGGTGACATCGAGGTCCGGGAACTCCTCGGCCAAACGCTGCTTGGCCACGACGAGCTTGTCCGCGCCTTCGTTGACGAGCCGTTCGAGATCGGCGGTGCTGGGCAGCCATTCGGGACCGAT
Organism: Brevibacterium renqingii; assembly: GCF_017808095.1. Classification (NCBI taxonomy): domain Bacteria; kingdom Bacillati; phylum Actinomycetota; class Actinomycetes; order Micrococcales; family Brevibacteriaceae; genus Brevibacterium; species Brevibacterium renqingii. The sequence goes on from NZ_JADBHG010000001.1 coordinate 811,949, forward strand.
CACCGTCGTCGTGATCACCGCGACGATGTGCAGTGCGGATCCCCGGCGGACCGCCAGTCGGGCGGCCTTCCACAGAGCCGGGGAATCGGCGCCGAGGGAGTCGACGCCGACGACGACTTTCCCGTCGAAGCGCAGTCCTTCGATCGCCTCGGCGTTGGGATCGTATTCCTCGATCTCTCGACCGTCCTGTCGGATCGGCCGGGACGACGTCGGGTGCGCGTGCCGTTCCCCGGTCTCCTGCCACGAGGTGGGCACCACCACGGTGGGGCAGGCCGAGTGGGCGGGCAGGGCGCTGGAGACCGTGCCGAGCAGCCGTCCGGCGAATCCGCCGCGACCGCGCGAGCCGACCACGGTGAGACAGCCGGTCTTCGATTCGTCGATGAGCACGCCTGCGGCGTCGCCGATCTCGATGACGGCTTCGACAGGCACTCCTGCGGATTTGACCTCCGCGGCGGCCTCCTTGAGCGTGTTCGTCACGGCCGCGCGGATCGAACTGTCGTCGATGGGCACATACGACACGTCGATCGCGGCTGCGGCCACGCTGGGGATCGTGTAGGCCCCGACGAGGCGGATCGGCTTGTCCAAGGAGCGTGCTTCCTGAATCGCCCAGGACAGGGCATTGCGGCTCGGTGGGGAGCCGTCGATTCCGACGATGACGGCCTCGGGTTCGCCGGCCGGCGCGCTGTCCGGGTTCTGGGTGCGGTCCTGCTCACTCATCGCAAGCTCCTTGTGTCGAGGCGGACTTCTCTTGCCCCCACCCTAAAACACAATCGCAGAGAGAACTTGCCCTATGTCACATCGTTATCCGAATCCGGTCAGAGTACGGACGGCACCAGCGTTCATCTGCGACGATGCTTGGACCACGGAGCGACACGAGGGCTCACACGTCGCGAGCCCTCACGCGGCACGAGAGTTCACACGACGCGAGCCTCCGTGCCGCGCGAGCCTTCACGCGGCGCGAGAGAGCTCGAGGAACGGCCGCCACTTCTCGACCGGCTTCTCGATGCCGCGCATCCACAGCTGACCGAGCCGGGGCTCCTGCGGGCGGAAGCCGAGCGTCCAGCCGATCTCGCCCAGGGTGCGATTGCCCTTGCGGTTGTTGCACTCCCGGCAGCAGGCGACGAGGTTCTCCCAGCTGTTGACTCCCCCGCGCGAGCGCGGCAGCACATGGTCGACCGTCGAGGCCGCCTTGCCGCAATAGGCGCAACGGTGGCCGTCTCGGCGCAGGACGCCTCGGCGCGACAGCGAGACGCGGCGGTTGTTCGGCGGGCGGACGTAGCGGGTGAGCAGGATGACGGAGGGCTGATCGAGACTCACGTGCTCGGATCTCACCGGGATGTCCTCTGCGGCCAGCACTGTCGCCTTGCCGGTCAGCACGAGCACCACGGCCCGTGTGAACGGCACGATCGACAGCGGTTCGTATCCGGCATTCAGCACGAGAGTCTTCATATCTCGCCCCTCATCTTCATCTCTTGCGGGCCGAAACCGGCTGCCCCGGCCCCAGGGAACACAAAAGGCGCCGTGCTCATGGGCACGACGCCTGGAAAGAGGGCCCGGAGACATGTATGTACTCCGCGCCAGAGACTGGAGCGGCTATTCGAACTATTCGACTGTGCCCCATCTGCTTTCCTCACCGTTGTCCGGTTCGGGCCTTTCGGCCCGATCCGCGTTTGGAACTCAACCCTCTCCAGGGTAACGCCGCGAGCGCCTGTGACCCAATTCATAGGGTTCGAGTCACAGAGACTTCGAATTCCGTTCACCCTGCCCGACGGCGAAGCCACGCGGCACCGGCGAAATGAGCACCGCGTCGGCGTCGGATCGCTTCCGGACACACGAAAGCTCCCCGCCCGACTCGAGGACCGTCGAGTCGAACGGGGAGCTGTCGATGCAGAAGATCAGAGAACGCGGATGAAGGTGACGTTGCCCATCCAGCTGTAGCTGCGCTTCGAGGTACCCGAGCTCGGGGAACCGGCGTCGTACATCTGTCCACCGCCGGCGTAGATGCCGACGTGTCCGGGGTGCCAGATGAGGTCGCCCGGCTTGGCCTCCGACTGGGAGACGACCTGTCCGGCGCCCTTCTGAGCACCGGAGGTGCGGGGCAGGTTGACACCGACGTGGCTGTAGACCCACGAGGTGTAACCGGAGCAGTCCCAGCCGCTCTGGCTGGTGCCGCCCATGACGTAGGGGGTTCCGACGCCCTTGGCTGCCCAGGCGAGAACCTGCTCGGCCTTCGAGCCGTCGATCGAACCGGAATCCGAGTCGGAGTCCTTGGAGTCGCTCTTGCCCGAGTCGGACGAACCGCTGTTGGCGGTCTCATCGGCGGTTCCGGCCGACTCATCGGAGTCGGATTCCGGAGTGGAGGTTTCGGCGGGGGCGGGCTTCGGCTCGGGCTTCGGAGCGGCCTCAGCGGTGATGGCCTCGCTCTCGACGCCGAAGGAGTCGTCCTTCTTCTCGGACTTCTTGTCCTTCGAGTCATCGCCGATGGTGACGGTCTGGTTCTTGAACTCGACCTGCGTCTGGGTCTCGGCCTCGGCGGAGACGGCGGCCTTGTCGTCGGCGCCCTGACCGGCGGCGGGCATCACTGCTGCGGTGAGCAGGCCACCGCTGGCAGCAACGACTGCTGCGCGACGTCCGAAGACGCCGGAGTTGGCATTCAGAAGTTCGGTGAGCTCGGTCAGCGGAGTCTTGACCTTGGCATCGACGGCGCGGCGGCCATGCTGCTTAGTTGCCACGTTTTCCCTCTCGTACCTATTGGCCTTCCGGGCCAATCGCCACTGTCGGTCCTTGGTTGCTCGCAGCCAGCGTGGCGTTCGGCTCTCGCTGCGAAGTCGTCTCTGCGTGAACGACCTCCACAACTGTAACCAATCGGTGATCAATTGTCACGTTTCTGTCACAACCACGGGAGGGAAACCGTGATGTTTTCCATAAAGCTCCAGGTCAGAGGCCTGAAACTCGTCGAAAATTTCGTAACATTCGACCGTTATACGACGTGACCCAGGGGGTGCGGAGGCACTCCCTGGGTCACGGATCACACTGGTTTGTAACGAATCGAGACTCTCGGGTCCGCCTCTTCGTTACCGAAGGCCGACCCTGTCGCGGTCACCGCAGACCGCTCATGCGCTCACTTGCGGTAGGCGAAGACGTGCGAGGCCGTCTCCAGCGGCAGGTCGAGCACGTCCTGCGCCCCCGGAACCTGCACGGTGATGTATTCGCCGTTGCGGGAGATCTCGACCTCGCTCTCGGGCAGGACTCCGGCGACCTGGAACTGCTGGAGCAGGTGGACGTCGACCTGCAGCGGCTCGGCCAGCCAGGCGATCCTCAGGCTCTTCGCACCATCGCGACCGACAGCAGTCGCAAGATCGACCACCTCAGTGGTCTCCGATGCGTCCCCGCCGATGACGTCGAGCCCGGGGATCGGGTTGCCGTAGGGGCCGGAGGAGGTCTCGGGCAGGAGCGCGACGAGCTTGCGCTCGACCTGCTCGCTCATCACGTGCTCCCACCGGCAGGCCTCGTCGTGGACGAGTTCCCATTCCAGCCCGACGACGTCGGCGAGCAGCCGTTCGGCCAGCCGATGCTTGCGCATCACGTCCGTGGCGATCCGGCGGCCCTCGGGAGTGAGCTCGAGGTGACGGTCGTTGCCGACGTGGAGCAGGCCGTCGCGTTCCATCCGGGCCACGGTCTGGGACACGGTGGGCCCGGAGTGATCCAGACGTTCGGCGATCCGAGCACGCAATGGCACGATCGACTGTTCCTCGAGCTCGATGATCGATTTGAGGTACATCTCGGTTGTATCAATCAGGTCGTTCACTTCTGACCAGCCACTCCACTCTTCGTCTCCTGGTCACTGCGGACCATTCAGGCGTCCATCATTCTTAAGGTCCCGCGACCCGGCAACGGCGACTCGACCGTCCCGCGATCCCGCAGCCATTGCGAACTCAGTCAATCTTATCTTGAATCAATCATATCTTCCTGCCCGTCCGGGCAAGCTCAGCCGGCGTTGACATAGGCCGTCTTGTGCACGGTGTAGAACTCGCGTGCCGCCCGCGCCTGTTCCCTGGGTCCGTAGCTCGAGCCCTTCCGACCCCCGAACGACACGTGGTAGTCCACACCGGCAGTGGGAGCATTGACCATGACCATTCCGGCTTGCGCGTAACGCTTGAAGTGGGACGAATATTTCAGCGACGACGTGAAGATGCCCGCCGACAGGCCGAACTCGGTGTCGTTGGCCACGGCCAGCGCCTCCTCGTAGTCGGCGACCTCGATCACCGAGGCGACCGGGCCGAAGACCTCGTCGACGTTGATCGTGTCCCCGGGCTCGGTGCCTGTGACCAGAGCCGGGGCGAGGAAGTAGCCGCCGGTGTCGGATTCGATGAGTTCGCCGCCGGTGACCTCACCGCCTTCGGCCCGAGCCGTCTCGATGTACCTGAGATCCTGGTCGAGCTGCGTCTGCGAGACCACAGGGCCGATCGCCACACCCTCTGCTCGGGCGTCGCCCACGATCAGCGCGGCCATCTTGTCCTTAAGCAGGGCGACGAACTCGTCGTGGACGTCTGCGGTGACGATGAGCCGCGAGGAGGCGGTGCAGCGCTGGCCGGTGGAGAAGAAGGCACCGTTGATCGCGGCATCGGCGGCCGCGTCGAGGTCGGCATCACCGAGTACGACGAGCGGATTCTTCCCGCCCATCTCGCACTGCACGCGGATCTGATGAGCCGCGGCCGATGCGATGACGGATCGGCCGACGGCGACGGACCCGGTGAAGGTCACGGCGTCGACCTTCGCCGAGGTGGTCAGTGCGTCCCCGACCACGGAGCCCGGCCCCATGACGAGGTTGAGGACTCCGTCGGGAAGTCCCGCCTCGGCGAGGATGTCGGTGAGCGCATAGGCGCTGGCGGGAACGAGTTCGGCCGGTTTGAACACGATCGTGTTGCCGAAGGCCAGGGCCGGGGCGATCTTCCAGGCCGGGATGGCGATCGGGAAGTTCCACGGGGTGATGATGCCGATGACGCCGATGGGTTCGTGGGTCATCTCGGCGATGAGTCCGGGGCGGACGGAGTCGACGACCTCGCCGGTGTTGCGGATGGTCTCGCCGGCGAAGAATTTGAAGATCTGAGAGGCGCGCAGCACCTCACCCTTGGCTTCGCCGAGCTGTTTGCCCTCTTCCCGGGCGAGCAGGTCGCCGAGTTCGTCGGAGCGCTCGGCGATGAGGCTGCCGGCTCGGTCGAGGATCGCGAAGCGCTGCTGGGAGGGGAAGTCCGCCCAATCCGCGCCGGCGTCGGCTGCTGCGGTGATCGCCTCGGCGACTGTGGCGGCATCGGCCCGGGCATAGCGGCCGATCACATCGGAGGGGTCCGAGGGGTTCCGGTTGGTCGAACGCTCATCGCTGGGCACTCTCCTGCCGCCGATGAGATTGTCGAAGACGGCGTCGGGCCCGTGCTGGGCCGTGCCGGCGGATTGGGGCGTCTGGGTCATGGATACTCCTTTGTATTGCGCGATGGCCTGTTGTGCGATCGCCTGTTCTGCGATCGCCTGGGCGTGCTCCCATGCACTGCGGTCGTCAAGGTGCACTGCGGTCGCACTCTGCAAGGTGCTCTGCGGTCGTACACCTCAAGGTGCTCAGCAGTCGTACACCGGAAGGTGCTCGACTGTCTTACACCTCAAGGATAGAGACGCAGCGCCGACCAGGCCGAGGCATCGGCGAGATCGGCCGGTTCATGGCTGCCGTCCGAGCGGCGGAAGACCCATCGGTCATGGAATCTGTTCTGCTGGCCCTGCCAGAATTCGATCTCGAAGACATGCACGCGGAACCCGCCCCAGTGCTCGGGCCGTGGCACGTCCCGGCCCTCGAACTCGGCTGCGGCGGCGTCGTATTCGGCCTGCATCTGCTTCCGATCGGCCACGGGCTGGGACTGCTTGGACACGTTCGCACCGATCTGCGAACCACGGGGGCGGACGGCGAAGTACGCGTCCGAGTCCTCGGCGGAGGCCACCTCGGCGAGGCCGCGGATGCGGACCTGACGTTCCATGTCCTGCCAGGGGAAGTTCACGGCGACGCGGGGATCGGCGCGCAGCTGCCGCCCCTTGGCCGAGTCGTAGTCGGTGAAGAAGAGGAAGCCGCGCTCGTCGAGACCCTTGAGCAGGACGATGCGTGAGCTCGGGCCCCATTCGTCGAGGGTGGAGACGGTCATCGCGTTGGGTTCGCGGACGTGTTCGGCCGCTGCGTCGTACCACTGTCTGAACAGGGTCAGCGGAGAGGTGTCCGGGTGGTCGAAGATGCCGGAATCGTAGGACTTCCGGGTCTGCGGCAGGCGATCGACGGGCTCAGTCATGCCCTCACTCTACGTCGCGGCGCGGACTCGAGTCATCGGCAACCGGAAGCGAAGATTCCGGAGCCGAGGAGCACACCGGCAGCACCGGACCGAGCACCTCGGGCTCCCACCCAATGCACGCCCGCCTGGATCGAACGCCTCGGACTCCGGATGACGGGCTGGTGCCGGGACGAGGGCGGGCCGCCCGTAGAATGTCGAGCGTGACTGCGACGAAGATTACGATCCCAGACGAACTCCTGCCCACCGACGGACGCTTCGGAGCCGGCCCGGCCCGCGTCCGCCCCGCTCAGATCGAGGCCCTCACCGAGGCGGCTTCGACGCTGCTCGGCACCAGTCACCGCCAGAGGCCGGTGAAGAGCCTCGTCGCTCGCATCCGCTCCGGGCTGGCCGAGCTGTTCAGCCTGCCCGAGGGCTACGAGGTGGTGCTCGGCAACGGCGGTTCCACCGTGTTCTGGGACGTCGCCGCCTTCGGCCTCGTCCGCAGTCGCGCCGCGCATGCGACCTTCGGCGAGTTCGGTCAGAAGTTCGCGAAGGCCACCGACACCGCACCCCACCTCAAGTCCTCGCTCGTGCTCGCCGCCGGCCCCGGCACCTCGGCGATCCCCAGCCCTGAGGCCCTGGCCGCGGCAGGAGTCGTCTCCTCCCCAGCCGAGGCGGCCTCCGGTGCTCTCGCCGCCGACGTCTACGCCTGGCCGCACAACGAGACCTCGACCGGTGTGGCCACGTCGATCGCGCGTCCGGCCGGCATCGCCGAGGACGCTCTCGTCGTCGTCGACGCGACCTCGGGCGCCGGCGGACTGAGCGTCGACATCGCCGAGACCGATGTCTACTACTTCGCTCCGCAGAAGAACATGGGCTCCGACGGCGGCTTGTGGGTGGCTCTCATGTCACCGCGCGCGATCGCCCGGGCACAGGAGATCAAGGACTCCGGTCGCTTCATCCCGGCCTCGCTGGATCTGGTCACCGCGATCGAGAACTCGCGTAAGGATCAAACCTACAACACTCCCGCGGTGGCGACTCTTCTGCTGCTCGCCGAGCAGATCGAATGGATCAACGGCAACGGCGGCCTCGCCTGGGCATCCGAGCGGACCCGTGAGACCTCCGGACTCGTCTATGACTGGGCCGACGGCGCCGAGGCGGCCCACCCCTACGTGGCCGAGCCGGCCGATCGCTCATCGGTCGTGGCCACCGTGGACTTCGACGACTCGATCGATGCCGCAGCCGTGGCTTCTGTGCTGCGCGCCAACGGCGTCGTCGACGTCGAGCCCTACCGCAAGCTCGGCCGCAACCAGCTGCGCATCGCGACCTTCGTCTCGGTCGACCCGGCCGACGTCAGGGCACTGCTGGCCTGCATCGACTTCGTCGTCGACGCCCTGAAATAAACCGGCGCGCGCCGACCTCGCAATACATACAGTCAGTGCCATAACCTCCCGTTGCGGCGGGGTGTTATGGCACTGACTGTATGCGCTGCGAGTCGCGGGCCTCGGAGCTGTGCCCGCAGGATGATTCCCTGTGCGCGCTGCCTGCATTTCCCTGCGCGCGCTGCCTGCACTTCCCCGTTCTCGCAGGTTGCTTCCAACAGGACACCGGCTTCAGCGGCCGAGCGCGTCCCGCCGCCGCTGTTCGACGAGCTGCCTGAAGCATCCCTCACCTCTGCCCGCACACCACCCTGCTGCAACGGGGCGGTGTCGCACTGACGGTGCGGGATGCGTGAGCACCTGTAGGAGAAGCCGCTCCGGGTGCAAGTTGCCGCTCCGGGTGCAAGCTGCCGCGAACGAGGCGGGACGCCGCACTGGCACTCGCGAACGAGGCGGAACGCCGCGCTGGTCTCGTGTTCCCGCTGACAGCGAGGGATGAGGCACGCCCCGGCGCTTCACCCGATGAAGTGGATGAGTACTCCGATGCCGTAGGTGATGGCGGCCAGCAGCGCGAGGACGAACTCGATTCCCGCGCCCAGTCCGATCGCCTTGATCGACTCCCAGCTCGACGTCCAGGCGGTCTTCGCTTCTTTGAGGCGAGCATATTCGGCGAGGAACAGCCCCGCCACGAATCCGATCGGCAGCCCGAGCACGGGGATGACGAAGAAGCCGATCACAGCGAGCACTCCGCCCAGCAGCACGGAGGTGTTCGGCACCTCCATCGATTTGAGTTTCCGGCCGGTGAGTACAAGCGAGGAGCTCATCCCGGCCGCGACGAACACGGCGACGATGGCGAAGACGATCCAGGCCATGGGGCCGCCGATGACGATGGCCCAGACGAGCACGGCGATGCCGATGAGGATCGATCCGGGCAGCACCGGCACGATGATGCCGAGGCAGCCGACGAGGATCGCCAGGCCCACCAGCACCGAGGTGATGATGTCAGTGTTCACAGTCCGTCCGTTCCCATCGCCGAGGTCATCCTCCGGATTCTATTCGACGAAGCTCCGTGCCGCCCGTGCCCCCGTCCTCACCGTGCGCACATCAGGGAGCGAACCTACATCAGGCACAGAGAGCACATCAGCGACTGCGCACATCACGGTCGGCCGTGGTAGCTCACGTGCAGTCGGATCCGCGACTTCGGATCGCGGTGGACCCGCAGCTCCTTCGCCGTGATCATCCACAGCAGGCCGACGGCGAAGGCGATGATCCCCGAGGCGGCGCCGACGACGAGCGCCATCCGCGGACCGAACATATCGGCGACCCAGCCGGCCAGGGGCGCACCGATGGGCGTTCCGCCCATGACGACCGCCGCATAGATCGCCATCACGCGGCCCCGGTAGTTCGGGGCAGTCGTCGTCTGCACATAGGCGTTCGCCGAGGTCATCATCGTCAGCGAGGCGAAGCCGACGAACATGAGCGAGGCGGCGAAGAGATAGTAGTTGGGCATCAGCGAGGCGAGACCGACGGCCAGGCCGAAGCCTCCGGCGGCGCCGAAGATGAAGCGCAGCCGCGGCTTCTCCCGCCTCGCCGAGGCGAGCGCACCGGTGACCGAGCCGATCGCCATCACCGAGTTGAGCAGACCGAAACCGCTGGCGTCCTTGCCGAACTCGATCTTCGCCATCGTGGAGGTGTAGATGTTGAAGTTGAATCCGAACGTCGCGATGATGAACAGCACGACCAGGACGATCGTGATGTCGGGGCGCCGCCGCAGATACTTCAGGCCGCCGAGCACACCGCCCTGGCCCCTGCGCCCGGAGGGATGCAGCCGGGACCTGTCGAGGCGGAGGAGGACCGTGAGCGTCGCAGCAAATCCCAGACCGCTGATGAGGAACACCGGGCCGGCGCCGATGAGTGCGGTGAGCACACCGGCCACTGCGGGTCCGATCATGCGGGCGCCGTTGAAGGACGCCGAATTGAGGCTGACCGCGTTCGGCAGCAGCTTCTCCCCCACGAGCTCGGAGACGAAGGCCTGCCGGGCCGGATTGTCCAAGGTCGCGAGCATGCCGAGGGTGAAGGCGAGCACGTAGACGTGCCAGAGGACGATGACGTCGGTGATGACGAGCGCGAAGAGGATGAGTCCGATGGTTCCCAGCAGCGCCTGGGTGACCATGAGCAGGCGGCGTTTGTCGAACTTGTCGACGAGGTTGCCCGCGAACGGGAACATGATGAGCTGCGGGCCCAGCTGCAGGGCCATCGTGATGCCCAGCGCCGAGGCGTTGTTGTCCGTCAGCATGGTCAGGACGATCCAGTCCTGCGCCGTTCGCTGCATCCACGTTCCGGTGTTGGAGATCAGGGCACCGGCGAACCAGTGCCGATAGTTCGGCTCCGACAGCGACCGGAACGTCTGGGACATCTGGCTGCTCAGCCCTCCTGGTACTCGAGTTCGCCCGAATAGTCGTCGACGACGGCTTCGGCGGGATCGTGGTTGGGGCGCCGGACGTCGGTCTCCGAATGCGCACCGCAGCCGGATTCGAGTCCGACCACGCGGCCGTCGAAGGGCGACCATGCGTTGGCGCAGACGCCGAACTTCTGGCGCAGCGAACCGGCGATCGGCATGAGATAGCCGCAGCTGCCGCAGTGGCCGGCCGCGCGGGCGGCGAATTCGCCCTCTCCACCGGCTTCCGAATGCTCCCAGCGGCTGGCGGCCGCGGACAGTCCGTCGGAGGACAGGACCCGTTCGCGGCCGAGCCCGAATTCGAAGTTCGGGATCTGGTCGATGTTGTCGGCCGAGTTGTCCTCGGTCTGCTGGAACCCCGGCTGCAGGTTCGGGTCCCGGTCGAGCTTGGGCAGGGTGTCCCGCGGAGTCATGTCCCCGGGTTCGAGGCGCTCCTCCCAGGGCACCCATTCGGGTGCGATGAGGGCATCGGGGCCGGGCAGCAGTGCGGTCTCGCAGACCGTGACCTTCTTCGCACGGGGAGCGCGGGCGAGTACGGCCACCCACCGCCACCCGCGATAGACCGGATCGGTGCACACGAAGTAGTGGGTGACCAGGCGAGTGCCTTCGGCCACGGTTCCCAGGTGTTCGCCGATGACGGAGGCCCCGGCCGCCTCGGCGATGGCGGACCGGGCGATGTCGATCGCCGCGGCCAGCTGGGTGTCGAGAACGATCTTCTCCGGTTTCGCAGCCCGGGCGGGTCTCGTGGTCTTCGCGGCGTCCGCCTTGTCCGCCTCGGGCGCGGACACGGCGGCGGGCGCGGCGGTCTGCCGGGCCAGCCAATCACTGAACAGCGATGACATCAGGACTCCAAATCGTCGGCAATCGCCCGCAGCAGGCTGGCCACCTTGTTCCCATGCGTCGGGTCCGGGTAACGGCCGTGCTGCAGTCCGTTATTGAGGTCATCCAATACTTTGATGACATCTTCAACCATAACCGCCATGTCCACAGCCGGGCGTCGGCGGGCCTTGGCGACTTTGCCCGGGGTGCCGAGCGGGCGGGCCTTGAGCACCTGTGCTCCGCGACGGGATTCGACGACGTCGTATTCGAGTCGGGTGCCCTTCGTGACGTCGAATCCCTCGGGCAGCACGGAGGAGTGGAGGAAGGCCTGGGAGCCGTCCTCGGCGATGACGAAGCCGAAGCCCTTGTCGGCATCGAACCATTTCACGCGTCCGGTGGGCATGATGTCCTTTCTTCTCATGGCGCCCGCTGCGAAGAGCGGGCAGTGCTGGTGCCTGAGTCGGGCGAGTGTGCCCGGCTGAGGCGAGTCCGGTGTGTCGGAGTCGGCGGGGCCGCCGTCGTCGTCCGCCTCGGCGACGGCAGAGAGGCCCGGGCAGTGCGATCCAGCGGGGACAGGCTCAGTCGTTCCGGGCGCTCCCGGGGGTGGGGGCTGCGCGGCGGGACTGCGGGTCCGGCCGCCTCGGCGGGGAGGCGATCGTGGCCGTTCCGATGGTGCCGGTATCGCTCGACGCCGGGTTCATTCGGCGTGTGCTCAGCCCGTGCCCGGTCCCCTGTCCGGGGTCTGCGGCACGGGCGGTGAAATCAGCTGCGGCCCACCTCGGTCTGTCTGCGTCTGAGTGCCGCGCGGACCATGGTCACGCAGGCCAGAGCGATGGCGATGGGCAAGAGGAGCATGGGCAGATAGGTGAGGAACGGACTGGGTGTGAGACCCATCCACGTTTGGCCGAGGACACCGATGAGGCCGAGCGCTCCGATGGCGGCGGCGGCAACCGCTGCGACGACTATTGCCGTGTCGACTCGATTGGCTGACAATGCGCGTCCTTCCCTGTGATCCCTGTTCCTGTTCTGCCCCTCCATTGTACCCCTCGCGATAGACTGAGCTGCGATGTCAATGACCTTCAGCCAGTGGCTGTCCCACAGTGCAGATGTCGAGTTCGAGTCCTTCGTCCGGACGCGACGCGACCTCCTCCAACCCGAGTCACCGACGATCGGCGCCCTCGCGGCGGCTGCGTCCTCGCGCATCGGCGTCTCCCGCGGCATCGAGGCCCTCGACGCCGAGGAGCTCGAAGTCCTCATCAGCCTGGCCTCGGCCGCCCGCACCACACCGGAGATCGCGGTCGGTGAGAATCCCCATATCGATCCCACCCGCGCCGAGGCGGCCCTGCCCCGACTGCGCGACCTCGGCCTGGCCTGGCCGACGTCCGGCATCGGCTTCTGGCGGATCCAGTCCGAGGCGATCACCCTCCTGCCGACCTCGGCGGCCGAGTCCGCCCGTGCCCGGCCGTGGCAGATCGATCCGGCCTCCGTCGATCCGAGCACCGCGACGATCGGCCGACCGCTCATCAGCAACAGCGAACAGGCCGCCGTCGCCGAGGTGATCTCATCCCTGCGCGGCCTCGTCGACGAACTCGCGGTCGCCCCGATCTCTCGCCTGACCAGCGGCGGGATCTCCAAACGGGACGTGTCCCGGCTCGCCCGCACCCTCGATCTGGGACTCGAGCAGACGATCACGCTGCTGCTGGCCGCGAAGTCCCTCCACCTCATCGGCGTCCTCGACGACGCCCTCGACCCGCAGTGGACGGCCGCCGACGACGCCGACTCGGCCCTCGCCGGCGATCGCGCCGAGCTCTGGGCCGCACTCGTGGGCACCTGGCTGCGCGAGCCCCTCGATGCCACGCAGCTGGCGGCCGGGGCGAGCGAGAATGAACGCCTCACGGTGCTCGCCTCGCCGAAGAAGGCCCTCTTCAAAGGCTCTGCGCAGTCCGTGCCGGCGATGCCGATGCTGCGCCTGAGCGTCCTCAGCGTCCTCCACGACATCGGCCTCGGCACGGCACGGTCGGCGCAGTGGATCCACGCCGAGGTGCTGCGCCGGCATCCGCTCCTGCAGGCCCATGAGCTCGCGATGACCGAATCCGTGCTCCACACGTGCGTGAGCCTGGGCCTGGCGACCACTCCCCTGCAGCAGCCCGAGCACTTCGGGCCCAGCCGTTTCGGCCTCCTCCTGGCCGCCGGTCTGGACACGGCGATGGCCGAGCACGCCCGCCAGGATCCGTCGATCGAACCGCTGGGCATCGGCCTCGAAGCTGTCGAGGTGCCCGGGAACGTCATCGCCGCCGTCACCGACGGGCTGGGAAGCGAAGTGGACAAGGTGCTCATTCAGTCCGACCTCACGGCCGTGGCGACCGGGCCGATCGAACCGCGGGTCCATCACATCCTCCGTCGCTTCGCCGTCGTCGAGGCCCGCGGTCAGGGCACGGTCTACCGCATCGACGCAGAGACGATCGAGGCGAGCATGCAGACGGGGCTGAGCCCGGAGGACGCTCTGGCAGAGCTCGCCGAGATCAGCGTCGAGGAGCTGCCCTCGACCCTGGACTTCCTCGTGCGCAACACCGCGTCGAAGCTGCGCCGGGTCCGCGTGGCCGGAGCCCGAGCCGTGCTCATCGTCGACGACCCGGTCGACCTCGACGTCATCCTCTCCGATCAGGCGATGCTGCCCGCCGGTCTCGAACGACTGGCCCCGACGGTGGCCATCGCCCAGCTCGGACCGGAGCGGACCATGCACCTGCTCGAGGCCGGCGACCATCATGCGCTGCTCCATTCGGCGGGGACGCCCCCGCGCAGGCGACGGGTCATCACCCAGTCCGAACCGGAGGTCAACGTGCGGAGGCGTCCGCGCGTGACGGACGGCCACCTCGGCGAGTACATCCGGATCCTGCGCTCCTCGCCGACCGGGGCACAGGCGCCGGCGAGCACGGACGAGCCCTTGGGGCTCATGGATCGCCTCCGTGAGGCCGCCGAAGCCAAGCATCGGGTCCTCATCCGGATCGCGGATTCGCAGGGACGCGAGCGCGCCATCGAGATGCTGCCGGCCACGCTCAACGCCGGGCGGGTGCGCGGAACTGTCACGAGCACCGGCGCCGAGGCGTCCCTGTCGATCGCCCGCATCGTCAGCGTCGAGCCCGTCGAGCCCCGCCCCTGACCCTTCCTCACCGCCTGGAGGCCCGCCCCTGCCACCTCGCGCCGGACCCCCGCGCTGCCGGCGGTGCCGGGGAAGGGGAACAATTCGAGGGATGTCCGCGTTGTCCCCTCTGGTGTCATCGCGCTCTGGAAGGGAGTCTGAATGAATGGTCCGCTGATCGTACAGTCCGATCGGACTGTGCTGCTGGAATCGGGGCACCCCCAAGCCGTCGAGGCGGCCGTGGCGATCGCTCCGTTCGCGCAGCTGTCACGGACCCCCGAATACATCCACACCTACACGATCACGCCGCTGGGACTGTGGAACGCCCGCGCCAGCGGTCACGACGCCGAGACCGTCGTCGACGTCCTGCTCGAGTTCGCGAAGTACCCGGTCCCCCACGAACTGCTCGTCGACATCGTCGACATCATGGACCGCTTCGGTGTGCTCACCCTCATCGACCATCCGCTCCACGGGCTGACTCTGACCTCGACGGAGACGAAGCTGCTCGATGAGCTCGTCGAACAGCCGGATCTGGTCGGCAAGTTCGGCAAGCGCATCGACGCGGAATCCGTGCTCGTCCATCCTTCGGAGCGCGGCGAACTCAAGCATGCTCTGCTGCAGCTGGGCCACCCGGTCTCCGACCATGCCGGCTACGTCGACGGAGAGGCCCACGAGATCGACCTGTCCGATGACGCCCACGGCGGAAAGTGGCATCTGCGCGACTACCAGAAGCAGGCCATCGACCAGTCGTTGTCAGGCGAATCCGGAGTCGTCGTACTCCCCTGCGGGGCAGGGAAGACCATCGTCGGGGTGGCCACGATGTCGCGGGTGCAGACGACGACGCTCATCCTCGTGACGAACTCGGTGTCCGCAAAGCAGTGGAAGGACGAGATCCTGGCACGGACCACACTGACCGAGGACGAGATCGGCGAGTACTCGGGATCGACGAAGGAGATCCGACCGATCACCATCGCCACCTACCAGGTGCTGACCACCCGACGGAAGGGCTCCTATCTCCACCTCGAACTCCTCGACGCCAAGGACTGGGGGCTGGTCATCTATGACGAGGTGCACCTGCTGCCGGCGCCGATCTTCCGACTGACTGCGAGCCTGCAGGCCCGGCGCCGCCTGGGCCTGACCGCGACCCTCGTCCGTGAGGACGGGCGGGAGGACGAGGTGTTCTCCCTCATCGGCCCCAAGCAGTACGAGGTTCCGTGGAAGGAGCTCGAACGACTCGGCTACATCGCCTCGGCGGCCTGCCATGAGGTGCGGGTGCGCCTCGATGGTGGGACGCGGACGGCCTATGCCCGCGCCGACGGCGAGGACCGGTACCGATTGGCCGCAACCTCGGATGCGAAGCTGCCGGTCGTGTCCGAACTCGTCGCCGACCACCCGGATGCGCAGATCCTCGTCATCGGCCAGTATCTCGACCAGCTCGAGGAGATCGGGGCCGAACTGGGTGCGCCTGTGCTCACGGGCCAGACCCCGGAATCACAGCGTCAGGAGCTCTTCCGCGAATTCCGGTCGGGCGAGATTCCGGTGCTCGTGGTCTCAAAGGTCGCGAACTTCTCCGTGGACCTGCCGGCCGCCTCGGTGGCGATCCAGGTCTCCGGCGCCTTCGGCTCGCGGCAGGAGGAGGCCCAGCGGCTCGGGCGGATCCTGCGGCCGAAGGACGATCAGGGCTCGGCCACCTTCTACACCGTGGTCGCCGCCGACACCGTCGATGAGCACTTCGCCGCGCAGCGCCGCCGCTTCCTCACCGAGCAGGGCTACGGCTACAGCATCGAGGTCCGCTGAGAACAGCCGGTCAGGCCTCGACGAGGGCGGCGTCACCCGACCGGGCGACGACCTCGCGCCGGGCCACACGGCGGGCCAGCCTGGCCTCGCCCCATTTGATGAAGCCGACGCCGCCGAGGATGAACACACCGCCGAAGAGCTGGATCGGCGCGGGCATCTCGAAGAGCACGAGCCAGGCGACGATGACGGAGAACGGCACCTCGACGAGGTTGACGAAGGAGCCGACGGTCGCGCCGATGTAGCGCAGCCCGAGGATGCCGGTGATGTAGGCGCCGACGGTGAAGACGACGATCATCGACATCGGCACGATCCACGACATGGCGATCCCGCCGAAGTCGACATCGGCGGTCACCGCTCCGGCTGGCATGACCCCGACGAGCACGATGAGCGACATCGCCAGCGCGCCGATCCCCATTCCCAGTCCGGTCAGCGCAACCGGCGGAATGGTGATCGTGTCCTTCGCCGAGACGAGGAAGTAGCTGGCCAGGCACACTGCTGCGGCCATCGCCATGACGACGCCGAAAAGGCTGATCGAGGAGTTGCGGAGGTTGAGGACGAGCACGAGTCCGATCATCGAGACCACGACCCCGATGAACGTCACCGTCGCCGGCCTCGTCCGCGTCCGGGCCCAGATCCAGAAGACGATGAGCATCGGCGCGGTCATCTCGAGCAGCAGGGCCACGGCCACGGTGAGGTGTTCGACGGCCACGAAGTAGAAGCCCTGGACTCCGGCCATCGAGACCAGCCCGTAGGTGACGACGGTGCGCCAGTGTCTGAGCACTTCGTCCCACCTGCCGCGCAGTGCGATGAGGGTGGGGATGAGCAGCAGGACCGCCGAGCCGGCCAGACGGATGAGCACGACCGACCCCGGGGTCCATCCGATCGCGTACATCGTCTTCGCGATCGGCCCCGAGACCGCGAAGAAGAACGCGGAGGCAAGGGTGAGCAGGAACCCCACGATGACGGAACGACTCATACCTGACCTCCTGAAGTGCTGATGCGCGGATGGGTGGGACGACGGACGGGTCCCGCGCCGAGGTGACTCGACGTCGGCGCGTGCACGCTGCCTGCTTCGCGGGACCGGGGGCGGCTTCGCGCACACCCGTCGTACCGCTTCAGTATCGATCACGAAAATGAAATGAGTCAAATGCGTTTTGGTGCTTACATGCTGTGGCAGAATGGGCTCCGCTATGACCTTTCCCTATGACATCCGCGCGAATCTCACGATGCTCGTCGACCTCCTCAACACCTCCGGAGACGTCGCGACCGACGGCGACGAGCTGACGACGACCGCCGCACTCCGCGAATTCGCGGCCCGACACGACTTCTCGGGCCCACTGGTCGCCACGCAGACCGACATCGAGGAGACGGTGCGTCTGCGTGCGCGATTCGCCGCCGCCCTCGACTCGAGCATCGACGCCGAGACCGAAGACGAGGTCGAGACCGGCACCTCGGCGGTGGTGGATGAGATCAATCTCACGCTCAGCGACTCGGGTTCCGTGCCCCAGTTAGTCAAACACGACAACTGGGACTGGCACTTGCATGCCACGGGCGCTCAAGCGAGCCTGGCTGATCGCGTGGCCGCCGATGTCGCCCTCGTCCTCATCGACCTCATCCGCTCCGGCGATCTCGACCGGCTCGGGCGGTGTGCCGCCGAGGACTGCCGCGCCTATCTCGCCGACTTCAGCCGCAACCGCTCGAAGCGCTTCTGCGATACCGGAAACTGCGCCAATCGCACTCATGTCGCCGCGTTCCGCGCTCGGCAGTCCGTGTGAACGGTCCGGCCATGTCCCCGCAGCCCCTGCCCATCACCGGCGCCCGGAGACTGGCCGGCGGCTCGGCCGGCATGCTCGCCACGACGAGCATGGCAGCCGGCTTCGCCATCTCACCGATGACCGTCCTGCTCGCCGTCCCCGGCGAGGACCTCGACGCGAACCTGCCACTCTTCGGCCTCACTCTCGCGGCGACGCTCGCGTTCATTCTCATCGGCCATGCGCTCATCCGTGCCGCGCTCGGTCGCGTCCGCACCGGGGGCAGCCTCTCGCGCTTCTTCCGCTATCAGCTGGCGGCCATCGGCGTCGGCGCCGGACTGGGCCTCTGCTTCGCCCCTGCCATGCTGAGCGCCGCACCCGGATGGTGGGCCGCCTCGATCATCGCCGGCATCACGCTCTGCCTCCTGTCCCTGCTGGCGTTCCGCAGCGCCCGCCGTCCCATCCTGCGCAGATCGCCCGGCCCGAACATCGGCCTGGCCGAAGGCGTCGTCGTCGACTACTGGTCAGGCGTCCTCCCTCGCGGCGCCGCCCCGCAGCTGGCCACCATCCGGTTCGTCGACGAGGCCGGCCGGACCAGGTTCGCCCGTCATCTCATCCAGCAGCGCCCGACGGTGCTCGGAACCATGGGGCAGGTGCAGTACGACCGCCGCCGCCCGCACCGCGTTCTGCGCTTCAGCATCTCTGGCCCGCGCTCTCCAGCACGGAGCCGCAACTCCTCCGAACAGCGGCACAGGCCCCATGGTGCTCGGCAGCACACGAACCCGTGCGGCAACCAGCAGCGCATGAATCCGCACGGCCACCTCGGCGAGGATTTCTGAGCGCGAGCTGACCGCGACCACCTTTTTCCGTGAAATCACCCCCGCGTTCCTGAGAGCGCTGGCCTCGCTCGCGGTCAGAATCGACTTTCCTGAGAACTTTTCTGTGTCACACATCACATTCGCATTCAGGTAGTCCCCAGCCGACTGCCAGAAATGGGTTTCAGACTGGTTCCATGACTACAGCACAGAACGATGCCGACATCGAAGCCACCCTGCTCGTTGTCGATGATGAGCCCAATATCCGCGAACTCCTGTCAACCAGTCTCCGCTTCGCCGGTTTCGACGTCGTCTCCGCCGCCAACGGCGCGGAGGCGCTGCGCCTGGCCGAGCAGACCGACGTCGACCTCCTCGTCCTCGACGTCATGCTGCCGGACATGGACGGCTTCACCGTCACCCGACGCCTGCGCCAGATCGGCATGAACGCACCCGTCGTATTCCTCACCGCCCGCGATGACACCTCGGACAAGATCACCGGTCTGACCGTCGGCGGCGATGACTATGTGACCAAGCCCTTCAGCCTCGAAGAGGTCGTCGCCCGCATCCGCGCCGTCCTCCGCCGCACCCGCAGCCTCGAGGACGAGGAGAACGCCGTCATCGTCGCGGGCGACCTCGAACTCGACGATGACACCCACGAGGTCCGCCGCTCCGGCATCCTCATCGACCTCTCCCCCACCGAATTCAAGCTCCTGCGCTACCTCATGCTCAACACGAACCGCGTGCTGTCGAAGTCGCAGATCCTCGACCACGTGTGGGAGTACGACTTCGGCGGCGACACCGGCATCGTCGAGTCCTACATCTCCTACCTGCGCCGCAAGATCGACGTCACCCCGGAGACGGACGCCGCCGGCCACCCGGTCGAGATGGAATGGACCCCGATGATCCAGACCAAGCGCGGTGTCGGCTACATGCTGCGCACACCGGAATCCAAGTAGTCGCCCAAGCAAGGGCGATAGATTACATACGTGGCAAAAGAATCCCGTCCCACCCGGCCCGGCTTCTGGGAAGAATGGTCACTGACCACCAAGCTGCTGGCCATCATGATGCTCCTCATGCTGCTCGTCCTCACGGGGACGAGCGCATGGGTGTTGGAGAACCTGCGCGACAGCCTTGTCCAGCGCACTGACGAACGCCTCATCAGCGCCTCCGAGACCTTGGCGAAACAGGCCTATCATGATGTGTTCCAACCGGCCGAGCTGCAGTCCGGGTCGGACTCCGACGACGCCGAGGATGCGCCGTCGTCGACGACGCTCGATTCGAACTCCTGGGACCAGCTGCGCAGCCTCCTGCCCGGAGGCTTCTATGTGCAGTTCTACAACACCGACGGCGAACCCATCCGCGACCCCGTCGCCCCGGAGCCGGAGAACCGACCGATCCTGCCGAAGATCAACGAGCAGAAGGTCTACGCCCAGGGCGGTCAGCCCTTCACCGTCGCCGGCACGAATTCTCAGTGGCGGGCCCGCGCCATGAAGGTCAAGAACACCGACGTGCTCGTGTCGATCGCGGTGCCCTTCGACCGCGAGATCGACAACATCAACGAACGCGCCCGCAACACGATGGTCGGCATCGGGCTGCTGGCCCTGGCGATGGTCGCAGGAGTCGGCTACTGGGCGATCAACAACACGTTCCGACCGCTGCGCGACATCGAGAAGACCGCCTCACGGATCGCCGGCGGTGACCTCAGCCAGCGTGTGCCCGTCTATCCGCGCAACACCGAGCTCGGGCGCCTTTCGGCGGCACTGAACACCATGCTCGGACGCATCGAGGACTCCTTCGACGGCCAGACCCGGTCCGAGAAGCGCATCCGCCAGTTCGTCTCCGACGCCTCGCACGAGCTGCGGACACCGCTGGTGACGATCCGCGGCTATGCGGAGCTCTACCGCCAGGGTGCGATCACGAAGTCCGAGGACGTCGCCAACGCCATGGAGCGGATGGAGTCCGAGGCCAAACGGATGGGTGTACTGGTCGACGACCTCGTCGTCCTCGCCCGACTCGACGAACAGCGTCCTGCCGAGATCGGTCCCATCGACCTGCACAAGGTCGTCCGCGATGCCGCAGCTGATGCCGCGGCCCAGGCACCGGACCGCGACATCAGCTTCATCGGACTCGACGGGGAGGATGCGCAGCCGGTGCCGATGATCCGCGGATCCGAATCGAAGATCCGCCAGGTCATCGTCAACCTCGCCGGCAACGCCGTGCGTCATACTCCCGAAAACGCGGCCATCGAATTCGCCGTCGGCGTCGTCGGTCTGCCGGGCGCGCCGGAAGCCGAATCCCAGAGCGCCGACGAAAGCCGCGAGGCCACGGGACAGAACGGTCGGAACGGAGCGAAGGAGAAGACCCGCGAACGCGGATTCGTCACCGGCGGGGTCCGCATCTTCCGCCGAGGCGACTCCACCGGGAACGATCAGGCCGATGCCCAGGAGCCGGCGGGCATCGTCCCCGATGTCACGGCGGCGGGCTCGATCACGGTCGATGACTCTCTGCGCGGTTTCCCGAACGGACGGGTCCGCTTCGAGGTCAGGGACCACGGCGAGGGCATCGACCCGGAATCGGTGCCGCGGATCTTCGAACGCTTCTACCGCCTCGACGTCTCCCGGACCAGGGACACCGGAGGGTCCGGTCTGGGACTGTCGATCGTCAAGGCGATCGTGGAGAACCATCACGGCGCGATCTCCGTCCACGAAACCCCGGGCGGCGGTGCGACGTTCCGCATCGACCTGCCCATCTCCGAAACCGGCGACTCCGCTGCGGACACACGAAAGGACGAGCGATGAGCGAGAACAATCATCCCCAGGAGCCGGGCGAGACGTCCCCCAGCCGAGGACAGCACTGGGATCAGGACCACCGCACGTTCCCGAACCCGGATGAGCGCGAGTCACCGGCATCCGACCGCCGTGGGTCGTCTGCCGGCCGCTCACGCGGCTCGTCCGCCGAGGTCCCGCGCACATTCCCGAACCATTCGGCCGCACCGCGCGGCGCGAACGGCGCCGGCGGAACGAGCGCCGCCGGGGCCAACGGTGCCGGCGTCCCCGGGACCAGCGGCTCGGGCGCTCCCGGGGCCAGCTCCGGCGGCCCCGCCCGTGTCAGTCCGCCCGTCGCACCGCCCGAACGACGGCCCGATGCGCACTCCTCCCCACAGACCGGGTACTCCCCGCAGGACAGCCGCCCCGGCCAGGCCCAGCCCACCCATGCGCAGAACCCTGTGGACGGTCACTCCGGTGAACGCGGCCATCCGTCCGGACAGAACAGCGACCAGACGAACCGGCCCCCGCAGCGGTCCTCTTACCCGCAGGGCGGACAGCAGCCGGGCCATCAGCAGCCCTGGCAACAGCAGCAGGCCCAGCACTCCGACCAGAGCAGACCGCAGGCGTATCCCGGCGCGGCGCAGCAGCCGCCCGCCTATCCAGGCTCTGCGCATCCCGGCGCAGCCCAGGCGCATTCCGCTTACGCGGCGGGTGGGGAACAGCCCGCTTATGCGGCGCCCGGCGCCCAGCCCACGGACGCAGCTCCCGGCGCCCAGCCGACCGGAACCGGCTCCTACCCGGCAGCCGCAGGTGCCTATCCTCAGGGAACGGGCTCCTACCCGCCGCCTGCAGGCTCTCAGCCTGCGGGCATGGGCTCCCAGCCTGGTCCGGGAGGGCCCGGCGCCCCGGGCGGACCGGGAGTATACGGTCCCTTCGGGCCGGAGCAGCCGCCTCGGCGAGAGAAGAAGGGCCCCGGGTGGGGCGCGACGATCGCGATCGCGCTGATCGCCGCTCTCCTCGGCGGCGGGGCCGCTTTCGGGGGCAACTACGCACTCTCGGCCCTGCAGGGCGATGAGCCGCGCAAGGTCGCCGAACAGACGATCGAGACCCCCGACTGGACCCAAGTCGCGGAGGACACTTCGGACAGCGTGATGTCGATCCAGGTCGGCACCAATGGTCAGGTGCAGGGCCTTGGTTCGGGCGCGCTCTATGACGATCAGGGGCACGTCATCACGAACAACCACGTCGTCGCACCCGCCGACACCCCGGGCGGTGAGATCGCCGTGACCATGAAGAACGGTGAGACGACGAAGGCCGAAATCGTCGGTCGCGACCCGTCGACGGATATCGCCATCATCAAGCTCGAGCAGGTGCCCGACGGCGTGAAGCCGCTGGAAGTCGGTGATTCGAAGAAGCTCGAGGTCGGCGATCCGGTGATGGCGCTGGGCAACCCTCTCGGTCTCGCAGACTCCGTGACCACAGGCATCGTCTCAGCCCTCGACCGTCCGGTGTCGACGGAGAACATCGGTGAGGATGCGAGCTCGCAGGAGAAGGAGCTGACGATCACCAACGCCATCCAGACGGATGCCGCGATCAACCCGGGCAACTCCGGAGGCCCCCTCGTCGACGGCAACGGCCGGTTCATCGGAGTGAACTCGGCCGCGGCCTCGCTGAGTCAGGCCGGTGAAGGTGAGCAGTCGGGGTCCATCGGCATCGGCTTCGCCATCCCCGCCAACCAGGCCGTGATGATCGCCGATCAGCTCATCGCCAACGGCAAGGCCCTGCATCCCTTCCTCGGGATCACGCTCACCGACGGCCACATCAACAACGGAGGAATCACCCGAGGCACCGCGAAGGTGCAGTCGGTCCAGGCCGGCTCGCCCGCGGCCAAGGCCGGGCTCAAGGACGGCGACGACATCGTCGAGGTCGCCGGGACGAAGGTCAACAATGCCATCGCACTGCGTGCTCTCGTCCGTGCCCAGCCGGTGAACACCCCGGTCGAGATCACGGTGGTGCGCGGCGGACAGGAGCAGACGCTCGATGTGACGCTCGTGCTGCAGTAGCTGCCGCCGCGGACTCGGACGCTCAGGTCTGGGGACACGGCCACGACTCGACCATGCAGAGGGTGTGGACAGCCGAACGCTGTCCACACCCTCTCTCCGTTCCCTTTGGCGGCGCCCGCCGCCCTGTCCACACTGGCCTCGACCCACCCGAATGCGGTGGGAGAAGCGAATTCCAGCCTCCAGGAGTCACCATGAGTTTCGAAGTCGATGCCGAACGCGTCCAGTCCGCTGCCACCGCCACCGCGGGCACCTCCCGCAACCTCATCTCCGAGTCCGAGACGATGCTGCGCAATCTGCTCGCTCTCCAGGAATGCTGGCGCGGCAGTGCGGCCCAGAACTTCCAAGCCGTGATCAACCAGTGGGAGGGTGCGCAGAAGCAGCTCTTCGAGTCCCTCGATTCCATCCACGCGGCCTTGAACACAGCGGCCCGACAGTACTCCGAGGTCGAAGCCGCGAACTCGCGTCTCTTCGCCCCCTGACCACCCGCGATCTCGCCGCGAGGGTCTCGTCGTTCTCGTGGTCGGCGTCTGGCAAACTATCAGCCTTTCTTAGTAGGCTGAGAGCGATAGTTCGCGGCGGTGTTGGCCAAGAATCTCCGGATCGGAGTGGATCGGCTTGGCAGCGTCGGGCCAAACCAATGCAGGAGTCGACTACGGATGAGCATCTTCCAACGGATCGCGACGATCTTCGGCGCCAAGGCCAACAAGGCTCTGGACAAAGCTGAGAACCCCAACGAAACCCTTGACTATTCGTACCAGAAGCAGTTGGAGCTGCTGCAGAAGGTTCGCCGCGGCGTTGCCGATGTCGCCACCAGCCGTAAGCGTCTCGAGCTGCAGATCAACCAGCTCGAACAGCAGCAGGACAAGCTCTCCGGTCAGGCTCAGAAGGCCATGGAGATCGGTCGTGAGGACCTCGCCCGCGAGGCCCTGACCCGCAAGTCCGGGCTCACCCAGCAGATCACCGATCTGCAGAGCCAGCACGAGGGCCTGCAGGGCGAGGAGCAGAAGCTGACTCTGGCCTCGCAGCGCCTGCAGGCCAAGGTCGATGCCTTCCGCACGAAGAAGGAGACGCTGAAGGCCACATACAACGCCGCCGAAGCCCAGTCGAAGATCGGCGAGGCCTTCTCCGGCATCTCCGAAGAGCTCGGGGACGTCGGAATGGCCGTGCAGCGCGCCGAGGACAAGACGGCTTCGCTGCAGGCCCGCGCCGGCGCCGTCGACGAACTGCTCGCCTCCGGTGCCCTCGAGGACGTCACGGGCACCTCGAAGGACGACATCACCGCGCAGCTCGATGCGCTCTCCAGCGACAGCGACGTCGAAATGGAGCTGCAGCGGATGCGCGAATCCCTGCCTGCGGGATCCGACAAGGAGCAGCAGAAGTCGCTCGAAGGGGATGACCAGGCATGATCATTCGCATCATGGGCGAAGGACAGTTCGACGTCGCCGATGTCGATCAGGATCTGCTCCAGAAGTACGACAACCAGGTCGAGGACGCCGTCAATGCCGGCAACGAGGAAGCCGTGCGAAGCGCACTGAACTCCCTCCACGAATACGTCAAGGCCACTGGCAGCCCCGTCTCCGATGACTACCTCGGGTCCTCCGATGTCGTCATCCCGTTCGTCGACGCCACCCTGGCCGAGATCGCCGAGCTGCTCACGGGCGAAGGCTTCATCCCGGACCCGGCCTGAAACCGAATACCACAACGATGCACCCGGCCCATTGTCTTCGCACGAGACAGTGGGCCGGTTCTGCCACTCCCAGAGAGGAATCACGATGAAGAATCGCTTCGTCAAGGACAACGGCCTGACCATGCGGATGGGATGGACGATCTTCCTCAATGGGCTCATCTACGTCGTGCTCATCCTGGCGATCTGGTGGATCATCGGCCAGAGCATCGGCGGCGTCATCATCGCCGTCCTCGTCAGCGCCGGCGCGTTCTTCTTCCAGTGGTACTTCTCCGACAAGATCGCCATGCGGGCCATGGGCGGTCGGGAGGTCTCGGTCCAGGAGGCGCCCGAACTGCATACGATCGTGGACCGGCTCTGTCAGCTCTCGGATTCGCCGAAGCCGAGGGTCGCCGTATCGAATTCGTCGATCCCCAACGCCTTCGCCACCGGACGCTCCCCCGAACGGTCCGTGGTGTGCGTGACCCGGGGCCTGCTGGAGAAGCTCGACCGCGACGAGGTCGAAGTGGTGCTCGCCCACGAACTCTCCCACGTCGCCCACCGAGACGTCACTGTGATGACCGTCGCCGGAGTCACCGGCGTCGTCGCCGCCCTGATGATGCGGGCCGGCTACTATATGAGCTTCGGACGGTCGAACAACAATAACAACGGCATCCCGATCCAGCTGCTGTTCATCCTCGTCGGAGCCGTCGTCTACGGTCTGTCCTTCATCCTCATCCGCAGCCTCTCCCGCTACCGTGAGCTCGCCGCCGATCGAGCTGCCGCCATCCTCACGGGCGCGCCCTCGACGCTGGCTTCGGCGCTGACGAAGCTCAGCGGCGACATGAGCAAGATTCCGGAGAAGGATCTGCGTTCGTCCGCCTCGGCGAACCATCTGGCTCTGATTCCGGCTGTCAGCGGCAAGGCCGCCATCGGCCAGCTCTTCTCGACTCACCCCTCGCTGGAGAAGCGCCTCGATCAGCTGGCGAAGATCTCCGCCCAGCTCTCCCGCCCCGAGTGACGTCCGCTCGAACACCGGCTCATCCCACCGCACCATTCCGACTAGGAGTCCCATGGGTTTCTTCGACGCACTGCTCGGCCGCACCAAACCGAAGCGAGCCAACCTCGACGACCTCTTCGCCCTGCCGCCTGCCGCGCTGACCCTGCAGGCAGCCGCCGGCTTCACCCCGACCGGTGTCGGCGCCGTCGCCTTCCGACAGGTCGAGGGGGCCGCATTCCAGACGGCGGAGTCCGAGAGCGTCGCCCTCATCGGCTCCGATCCGGCCGCCTCGGTGCGGCAGGAGAACGACGGCTACGGCTTCACCTGGCAGGTCGTCGCCGACGCCAACGCCGAGGTGGTCAACCTCGTCACGAACATCCACGCCGTGAACTCGGCGCTGGTCAGCCAGGGCTTCGACACGATGTTGCTGTGCACCACCGTGTACTTCGTCCACCCCGACGGCCGCCGCATGGCCCTGGTCTATCAGTACAAACGCGGCACGTTCTATCCCTTCGTCCAGTCGGGGCCGAAGCAGCGGGACAATCCCCTGGAGATCCAGGTCAAGGGCATCCTCTCCGGTGAGCTGCCGTTCGAGGACGACACCTCGAACTGGTCGGCCCTCTGGGACGCTCCGGGCATGAACGACACCCCGGCGGCCCCAGAGCTCGAATGACCGGCGGCAGCACCGGATGAAAGGAGGGCGTCCCCGCGGGGACGCCCTCCTTCCTGTCGAGTGGGTGTTCCACTCCGTCGAACCGGTGTCGGCTACTCCGTGGCCACCTCGATGACCTCGCCGAGGGCCTCGACCCGATCGCCCGGGCGGATCGTCGCACCGCGGCGGGTCTCGACCTCGCCGTTGACGGTGACCTCACCGTCGGCGATCATGTCTTTGGCCATCGCACCGTGTTCGGCCACGCCGTGGAGTTTGAGCAGCTGGCCGAGCTTGATCGACTCGCCGCGGATCTCGATGGTGTCCATCAGAAGATGTCTCCGATGTCGAACCCGCCGCCGTCTCCGAACAGGCCGCCGCCGTCTCCGCCGTCACCGCCGAAGAGGCCACCGCCGTCGCCTCCCATGTCTCCGCCGCCGTCGCCCATATCGGCTCCGTCCCAGCCGCCGCCCATGCCGCCGAACATCATGGCACCCATGAGGACGCCGGGCAGCAGGCCTGAGCCGGCATAGGAGTTGAAGTAGCCGCGGTTGTATTCGGCGTAGGCGGGGCCGGCCTCCCAGTAGGCACGACGGGTGTGTCCGTCGGCGGTGACGACTTTGCGCACGGCCGGATCCGCGCCGACGGCGACGCGTTCGGCGTCGGCGGCGCACACGGGCACGGGGCGCAGCTGTCCGCCGGCCGGGGCCCAATCGATGTCTTCGACCGAAGGGCCGTGCTGGGGGTTGAAGAAGCAGGGCGGACGACGCACGGGCAGCGGCTTGCCTTCGACGCGGGCACGCACGCACTTCGCGGCGTAGCGGCCGTCTTCGAGCGCCTCGGTGACGTTGCGGATGTCGGAGGGTTCGTCGACCTTCTCGAGGGTCTCCTTGGCGATGTCATAGGAATCCAGCGCCTGCTTGTAGTCCTGCGCTCCCCCGGTGTCGAGTTCGACCCCGGCGGTGATGACATCGAGTTCGGCGACCTCTTCGCCGAACGAGGTGACGTCCTCCTCGGCGGTCCTCTTCACCTGCTCGAGCTCGGCGGCGAGAAGCTCCCGCTGACGCTGCTTCTCCTTGCGGTGGCCGATGAAGAAGACAGCCCCGAGCACAACGAGCAGCAACAGAAATACTTCGGTCACGATCCATGCCTCCCCCGGCTGACTTTGTCCTCGAACAGTATGCCCGATGAGTCTGACAGGCGTCTGAACCTGTGCCTTGCAACCGCTCAGTCCGCGCTCCTGTTCACACCAGCGCCGCAGCCCCTTTGACCAGCGCGGAGATGCCCCCGCCGAAGGCGAGGACGAGCATCCCGGTCCGGGCGATCGAGGTCTCGATGCGCCGTGACAGCCAGTCACCTCCGATGAGGCCCGCGACGAGCACGAGAGCCAATCCGATCCAAGTGCCGATCTCCAGATCCGGCCAGACCCCGCCGTTGACGATCACCTTCATCACCACCGCCGAGGTGGTCCCCACGACGAGGAACGGCTGCAGGGTGGCCGCGAAGGACCGCTGTTCCCAGCTCGTCAGCACCGCGTAGGCGCTGACTGCCGGTCCTCCGGTGCCGGCGGCGGCCGACATGGCGCCCGAGAGCAGCCCGGTCGAAATACGGGTGCCGAAGTTCGCGGGGATCCGATGGCCGAGCCTGCCGAGGGTCAGCGAGCTGATGAGTGAGAGGACGATGAGCGAGCCGATGAGGATCTGCAGGAGTGGAGTGGGCAGGCTGGAGGCCAGCAGAGCTCCCGGGACCGTCCCAATCACCGCACCGAGGGCCAGCTGCCGCAGCGGCGGCCATTCCACCTCGGCGAAGGTGCGGGCGAAGACCGAGAGTGCGGCGGCGATTCCGCAGATGTTGACGAGGACGATGCCGCTGAACGGATCGAGGAGGAGGACGAGGAAGGGACCGCTCACCAGCCCGAACCCCATCCCGGTGACGCGTTGGGACAGGGCCCCGAGGAACACGGCGAAGAGGATGAGCACGACCACGGGTTCCACGCGGTCGAGTCTAGTCCAGTGCCCTCCACCCCTTCGCCCAGGTCCGATCCTGGCGGCGGGGTTAGAGTATGGAACATGAACGCTCGTCCCCTGTGGTCGCGTTTCAGCGCAGATCCACGATCATATGGGCAGGTCCGAGCCTCCGACGCCGATCGGGCGGTGGTCGCAGACGTGCTCTCGGAGGCGTATGCCCTCGGGCAACTAGACGTCTCGGAATTCGATGAACGCACCGAGGCCGCTGCGAAGCTCAAGACCTTGGGCGAGATCCCCGAACTCGTCGACGATCTCGTGCTCCCCGATCCGGCGGAGCTCACACCCGACGAACTCGACGAGGCGGGGCGGGCGCAGGCCCTGGCACGCCTCGAGGCCAACCGCGTTCCGATCACTCCTGAGCAGATCGATGCCGCGGCGCGGAAGTACTACCGGGATCGGGTGCGCCAGTCCGTGCTCGGCATCATCGCCGGTCCCGCGGGCTTCATGCTCGCCATCTGGGCGTTCGCATCGCTCGCCAATGGACAGTTCATCTTCTTCTGGCCGATCTTCGTCATCGTTCCGATGCTCTTCGGCGGGATCTCCCGCATCGCGCACAAGGACGAGATAATCCGCAATCGCAGACGTGAGCTGACGAGGCAGGCCCGGGCCCACCTCGGCGATGCCGAAGCCCGACGCGAAATCGAGAAGGGCGAGCACTCAGCTGAGGACTACGAACCCGAGCTGGGCAGCGGGCTGCAGCCGCCGCACCCGCCCATCCCGCCCTACTCCCCCGGTCAGATATCGCGCCGCGACGAGCGGCGCAGGCGACGCTCCGGTCGCCGCCATCACCGCGACAACCCGTGGGATTGAACAGCCTCAGGCTGATCGCCGCCGTGCCGGCCGACCTCCCGGACGCGGAAGGAGCGTGTCGGCCACTCTCCCGGACGCGAAAGAGCCGTGCCGGCGCCCTTGCGGGCACCGGCACGGCTCTTCGAACGACGGGGGCTATCAGAAGCCCATGCCGCCCATTCCACCCATGCCGTCCATGCCGGCAGCTGCGTCCGCACCTGCTCCGGCCTTTTCGGGCTTGTCGGCGACGACCGACTCGGTGGTGAGGAACAGACCGGCGATCGAGGCGGCGTTCTGCAGAGCAGAGCGGGTCACCTTGACCGGGTCGTTGATGCCGGCGGCCAGCAGGTCCTCGTACTCACCGGTTGCGGCGTTGAGGCCGAATCCGGGCTCGAGGTTGGCGACCTTGTCGGCGACCACACCGGCTTCGAGGCCGGCGTTCGTGGCGATCTGCTTGAGCGGAGCTTCGATGGCAACCTTGACGATGTTGGCACCGGTGGCTTCGTCTCCCTCGAGTGCGAGGTCGGCGAAAGCGGTCTTGCCCGCCTGGATGAGCGACACGCCGCCACCGGCGACGATTCCCTCTTCCACAGCAGCCTTGGCGTTGCGCACGGCATCTTCGATGCGGTGCTTGGTTTCCTTGAGCTCAACCTCGGTGGCGGCTCCGGCCTTGATGACTGCGACGCCGCCGGCCAGCTTGGCCAGACGCTCCTGCAGCTTCTCACGGTCGTAGTCGGAGTCCGAGTTCTCGATCTCGGCGCGGATCTGTGCCACGCGTCCGGCGATCTCCTCGGCGTCTCCTGCGCCCTCGACGATGGTGGTCTCGTCCTTGGTGATGACGACCTTGCGGGCGGTGCCCAGCAGATCGGTGGTCACGCTGTCGAGCTTGAGCCCGACTTCCTCGGACACGACCTGGCCACCGGTGAGGATGGCGATGTCGGCCAGCTGCGCCTTGCGGCGATCGCCGAAGCCCGGTGCCTTGACGGCCACGGACTTGAAGGTGCCCTTGAGCTTGTTGAGCACCAGGACGGCCAGGGCTTCGCCCTCGACGTCTTCGGCGATGATGAACAGCGGCTTGTTCGACTGCTGCACCTTCTCGAGGACGGGCAGCAGGTCCTTCACGTTCGAGATCTTGGAGTTGACGATGAGGATGTAGGGATCCTCAAGGACAGCTTCCTGGCGATCGGTGTCGGTGACGAAGTAACCGGAGATGTAGCCCTTGTCGAAGCGCATACCCTCGGTCAGCTCGAGCTCGAGTCCGAAGGTGTTGGACTCCTCGACGGTGACGACGCCTTCCTTGCCGACCTTGTCGATGGCCTCGGCGATCAGTTCACCGATGGCGGGATCTCCTGCGGAGATGCCGGCGGTGGCGGCGATCTGTTCCTTGGTCTCGATGTCGATGGCGTTGTTCAGCAGGACAGACGTGACGGCCTCGACGGCCTTCTCGATGCCGCGCTTGAGGCCGAGCGGATCAGCACCGGCTGCCACGTTGCGCAGGCCTTCGCGGACGAGGGCCTGAGCAAGCACGGTAGCGGTGGTGGTTCCGTCACCTGCGACATCGTCAGTCTTCTTGGCGACTTCCTTGACGAGTTCGGCGCCGATCTTCTCGTAGGCGTCCTCGAGTTCGATCTCCTTGGCAATGGAGACACCATCGTTGGTGATGGTCGGTGCGCCCCACTGCTTTTCGAGCACGACATTGCGACCGCGGGGTCCAAGGGTCACCTTGACCGCGTCCGCGAGCTGGTTGAGGCCAGCTTCGAGTCCCCGACGAGCTTCTTCGTCGAATGCAATCATCTTTGCCATAGCGGCTTAGATCCTCCCTGATGGAGTGGAGTGGGAATCCAGAGCAGTCGTCAGCGCCCGCGACGGCAGAGAGTGAGCCCATATGTTCCATTCCACATAAGGACCACGCTCTCGAGACGACTGGTGGGAACCCATCGGTTTTCACCAGTACTAGATTTAGCACTCTCACCATGCGAGTGCAAATATTCGTCACCTGCAGTCACGGGCACCGCGGAGTGCGACGAGGCACTCGCTGAGCGCAGGAGGCTGGTCGGATCGGCGGTCTCTCGATCAGGTTCCGCGGGTTCTCGGGGCGTATGAGAGCCGGGGCGGTCGACGCGATGACCGGTTCGGCGACACCAGCTCGGCAGTTCGGCCCAACGCGAACGACTGGCACCCGCTCGCTGCCGAGAGCTCCGTCTGCGACTGACAGCTCTGCCGAGAGCTCCGTCTGCGACTGACAGCTCTGGTTGCATACCGGGCTGTCAGTCGCAGACCGAGCTCTCGGCGATACTTCCCTCACCTCGCACCCGCCCAGGCAACTGAAAAGCGCCGAGCAGTTGCCTGCTCGGCGCTTTCCCCGCGCGGAAGGATACCGATGGAACCGGTGCCCGCCCGCGGCGGATCAGAAAACTGTGCTGACAGCGATCATTCTCAGATGCTTACAGCAGTCAGTCTCAGAGGAGGGTGACGGACTCCGCCTGAGGACCCTTTTGTCCTTCTCCTACTTCGAACTGAACCTGCTGGCCCTCTTCGAGAGAGCGGTAGCCGTCCATCTGGATTGCGCTCCAGTGGACGAACACGTCCTGGTTTTCGCCTTCGAGGGTGATGAAACCATAGCCCTTTTCGGCGTTGAACCACTTGACGGTACCTTGTGCCATTACTTCTCCATACAGTGCTGTGCCATTGAAATCCCGCATTTCAGCCGCGATCGTGCGACCGCATCTGGAATACGGAAGCTAGTAAAACTCAACCGACCCCGCGACTTCTCTCATTGACCTCGGGAGAATAATCTCGGTGAAGCACGAATAGAACACAAGGTGCTGTGCTTGCCTAGCTGGTGTCACTCTACCGCAGCAGCGCATCCCGCTTCGGGCCGTTCACGACTGTTATAGATTCGTTATATCAGCCGCTCGCGTCGCTGGAAACAGTGATCAGCCGTTCGCGTCGCCGGACTCCGCCGACTCGGCACCCTCGCTGGGCTCGGGCCCGCGGTCGGCGATGTCCGAGCAGATCACCACGGTGACATCGGCGTCGAAGTCCTCGGAGGCCTCAGTGGCCGAGACTCCGAGCGATTCGGCGACGAGCTTCGCCTGGGAGGCGTTCTCCTCGCCCTTGTAGTAGACGGTCGAGTCACTGAGGTTCGTCGAGTAGTTGCCGACCTGGCCGAGCGTCCAGCCCTTGTCCTCGACCGCCTCGGAGAATTTCTTCGCAGCGCCGGAGACACCGGAGCCGTTGAGGACATCGACGGTGATCGAGTCGTCGGCGACGCTGACCTCGCTCTCGCTTGGCGAGGGCTCGGCCGAGGCCGACTCCGAGGCCGGCGGATCGGCGATCTTCGATTCGGGGTTGCCCATCGACGAGAAGATGATGTTGATGGCGGCCACGACGAGCAGGACCGCAACCAGTGCGAGCACGATGACCAGCGAGATGGCACCGATGTTCGACGACGCGGAGGATTCCTGTCGATGGGCACCGCTGCGCCGGCCGGGCTCGATCTCGTCGAATTCGTCAGTCATGTCTACCTCGAGACGCGGGCTTGGGCGCGCTCGCTCTGCCGCGTGCTGCGGATCCGGCGAAGGCGCTTGACCAGCATCGGATCGCTGGCCAGAGCTGCAGGGTTGTCCAGAAGCGAGTTCAGTATCTGGAAGTAGCTGGTGGCCGACATATCGAAGCGCTCACGGATCGCATGGTCCTTGGCACCGCCGTATTTCCACCACCGCCGCTCGAACTCCAGAACGGCCACCTCGAGCTCGCTCAGTTCTGAGGTGTCGTTGTTCGACGGCATAGAGGGTGTGCTCCTTCGAGAGATGACTGGACTTCTATATTATCGCCCGATCGGCGGGACAGGAATTTCCGGCGCGTCGCCGCGGCTGTGAGCTCGCTCGCGGCCGTCGCGCGTGCCGACTCCCGCAGGCGGTGGGACAGCCCCGGCGCTACGGCGCTACGACAGCACCGGCGGTGCGCGACAGCCCCGGCGGTACCGACTCCCGCCAGCGGTGCGACAGCGCAGTCGGCGCACGACAGCCGCGACAGTGCCGACACCGACCGGGCCCGAAACGGCCTCACCCCGCCGCACCGCATCTGGTCGATGACGATGGCGACGGGGTGGACGGCTGTGCACTCGCCGAGGCGGTTCGACTCGGCGACCGTGTCGGCTCAGCGGATGCGGATGTTGACCTGCTTGATCTGGGTGAAGCCTTCGAGCATTCCCTCCAGCGAGGCCTCCCGGCCGAAGCCCGAGGTCTTCATGCCGCCATAGGACTGACCGGCCAGCTGTCCGCCGCCCTGGTTGACCTGGACCCAGCCGGATTCGATGCGGTTGGCCATGGTCAGAGCCGCGTCGACGTCCTTGGTGAAGACGAAGGCCGCGAGACCGAAGTCGGAATCGTTGGCCATGTCGATGACCTCGTCGATGTCCTTCCACGGGATGACCGAGAGGACAGGGCCGAAGATCTCTTCGCGGCTGGTCTGCCAGTCGTTCCTCGCCTTCGAGAAGATCACGGGGGCGTGGTAGAAGCCCGGTTCGCCGACCTCGAGGGACTCGGAGCCGTCATAGGCGATCTCCACACCGTCCATCGACTTGCCCATCTCGATGTAGCTGGCGACCTGGTCGTACTGCTTCTGGTTGATGATGCAGCCGATGTCGGTGCCCTCGTCGCGCGGATCGCCGACCTTCATCTTCGACACGGCGTCGACGAGCTTGGCCAGGAAGTCGTCGTAGATGTCCTCGTGGAGGAACAGCCGCGAGCCCATGGTGCACGACTGTCCCTGACGGGCGAAGCGCGTGGACAGCAGCACCTGCTCGAGCGTGTCGTCGTCGTTCGAGTCCGGGAAGATGATGTTCGGGCTCTTGCCGCCGAGCTCCATCGACGAATGCGCGAGGCGACCGCCGGCCACCTCGGCGACATGCCGCCCGACGCTGGTCGAACCGGTGAACGAGACCTTGTCGACATCGGGGTGGACGTTGAGCGCCTCACCGATGACGGAGCCCTTGCCGGTGACGACGTTGAGCACGCCGGCCGGCAGGATGTCGGCGATGACCTCGGCCATCTTGAGGATCGTCAGAGGAGCGTCCTCGGCGCACTTGAGGACGATCGTATTGCCGGCGGCGAGCGCGGCAGGGGTCTTGAAGGCCGCGATCATCAGCGGCGAATTCCACGGCAGGATGCCCGCCACGACGCCCAGCGGGACGCGCTTGGTGTACTGCAGCTGCTTGTCTCCGGCGGGCAGTGTGTTGCCTTTGACCTCACCGGCGACTCCGCCCATGTAGCGGAACAGGTCGGCCAGGACGACCGTCTCCGGGCGGGCCTGGGTGCGAATCGCGTTTCCGGTGTCGATCGCCGTCAGCTGAGCGAGCTCCTCCGAGGCCGCGTCGAGCGCATCGGCGCAGGCGATCAGCTTCTTCTGGCGCTCCTTGAACGGCAGGGCAGCCCATTCGGGGAAGGCCTTCCGCGCGGCCTGGACGGCACGATCGGCGTCGGCTTCCTTGCCGTTGGGCACCTTGGCGATGACGACATTGCGGTCGATGGGCGTGATGACGTCGGTGACGTCGCCGTCAGCGGCATCGACCCACTCGCCGCCGATGAGCATCTTCCAGTTCTTGGCCTCGGGGAATTCCGACATTGCGGTCCTTTCGTTCAACGATGAACTCCTTCAGGCCGAGCATAACGCGTGCCGTCTGCGGGCAGAACACCGGTTCGATAGGCGATCGTGCACACCCGATCTGCGCTTCGTGCACACCCGCGTCCGATATCACCCGCGACGGGTCAGATGCACTCTAACCGCTGCGCATCACTAGACTCGCCTGCATGATGACGAGACCTCCGATGACCGAGATCATGTCCCCCGACTGGGCCCGCGCTCTGGCCGGAGCTGAAGATCAGATCCACGCGATGGGCGACTTCCTCCGCGCCGAACTCGCAGCCGGCCGCGAGTACCTGCCCGCCGGCGACTCCGTCTTCCGCGCCTTCGCCGAACCGCTTGGCGAAGTGAAGGTCCTCATCGTCGGCCAGGACCCCTATCCGACGGTCGGTCATCCCATCGGACTGTCCTTCGCCGTCGACCCCGGCGTCAGGCCGCTGCCGAGGTCGCTGGGCAATATCTTCAAAGAGCTCGAGGCCGATCTCGGCATCGCTCCGGCCGCCCACGGGGATCTGCGAGCCTGGTCGAGGCAGGGCGTGATGCTGCTCAACCGCGCGCTCACCGTCGCTCCGGGCCAGCCCGCCTCCCATCGCGGCAAGGGCTGGGAGGAGATCACGGAGAAGGCGATCGTCGCGCTGACCCAGCGGGATCAGCCCTTGGTCGCGATCCTCTGGGGTCGCGACGCCCGCAACCTCGCTCCCCTGCTGACATCGGGCACCGCCGAGGTGGCCATCATCGAATCCCCGCACCCGTCGCCGCTGTCGGCCAGCCGCGGCTTCTTCGGCTCCCGCCCGTTCTCACGCACCAACGAGCTGCTCGCACAGAAGGGCATCGCGCCCATCGACTGGGCACTGCCGGCCCAGGACTGAATCGTCCGGGCCCAGCCCGCATCCCGGCGGCCGCCGGACCACGTCGGCCTGGACCGTGGCCTGTCGCGCCCGGCCCCGGTCGACGTCGGCCTCGGCCGCGGCCTGTCGCGGCCGGCCCCGGCCCGAGCGGCTCAGGACTGCGTCTTGCCCGCGCCCGGCTGGGACTTCGCGGCCCCGGGCTGGACGGAGTCGATGACGTTGGTCGTCGCCTCTCCGCTGCGCACCGATTCGACGGTCTCCTCCGCGGAGCTGCGGCTCTTGAGGTTCTTCAACGGCAGCGCCAGATAGCTGCCGAGCACCGCTCCGACGGCCAGGGCCGCGTTCGCGAGGATCGCGGTGAACAGTGAGGACAGTCCGACGGCGAAGGAGACGTTCTCGGATTCCGAGGCGATCTGGTAGACGGCGGTGAAGATCGACAGACCCTGCAGCAGGGTGTAGATGCCGGGGATCATGAGCACGACGGCCGGCGCACCGAGGCGCAGGGCCAGCGGCCGCGACAGGAACCCGGTGACGGTGGCCGCGAGCAGACTGGCCAGCACATTGTCGATCTGCAGCAGGGTCAGCGACATCATCGTGATGTGCGAAGCCAGCCCGACCAGCGCGGCCGGTAGGATGAAGCGCCGCCTGGCCGACATGGCCACGGCACCGGACATCGACACCACGGCGGCCGCCACCATCGACAGGATCGCCGTGACCACATGGGGGCTCGTCTTCGGCACGAGCACTTCGATATGGCTGAGCCCGATCGCCTGCCCGCACACGATGCCCAGCGCAATGCCGGAGACGATGCCGGCCAAGGTCATGAACACCCCGACCACGCGCCCGGCCGCCGTGAGCGGGAAGTTCGTCAGCGCGTCCTGAACCGCCGAGTACAGCGACTGCGTCGGCAGGAGCAGGACGATGCCGGCCGCGACGAGGTACTGCGGAGAGGCGATGATGCCGACATCGCCGGCGATGGTCGCAATCAGCGTCGCCGAGGCGGCCTGCAGTGCGGTGATGAAGAAAGAGGGCAGGTGCGTGCGCCCGAGGAGCTTGCCGACCTGGAAGATGAGGATGGCCATGATGATGCCCAGCGGCACCGCGAGGGCCCCTCCCCCGAGCAGCAGGACGAGAGCCCCGACCATGAGGCCCCAGGCACCGGTGGTGAACCACTGCGGGAACGGACGACGCTGGGAGCGGATGGCGTCGAGGCGGTTGCGCGCCTCGTTGAACTCGACTCGACCGTCGACGAGGTCGGTGACGAGCTTGTGCACCGAGGCGAGCTTCGCATAGTGCGTGGACTCGCCGCGGTTGACCCGCATCACGGTCAGGAGGCGACCGTCGGAGGTCGAATAGTGCACCACGAGAGTGTTCGAGGTCAGGTCCACTTCGACGGTGTCGAGCCCGCAGGAGGTGCAGGCAGCGATGACGGAGACCTCGACATCGCTGGTGCCGGCGCCCGCGCGCATCATCATCGCCGCGATATCGGCGGCGAGGTCGAGGACCATCCTCGCCTCGTCCTCGCTCGGCTCGGTGGCCTGCACCGGTGCCTGATACGGAGTGCCCTTGAGCGCGGTGACGATGGGCACGGGCTGGGTGTTCGCCGTGGTGCCCGAGACCAGCTTCCCGACGGTGCGACGGGCGACCCTCTGCGCGATGCGCTGAGAGGCACCGCGGTGGTCGGTGCGCGGCTTCGTTCGCCCGCCCTGTCGGGTCGGCTTCGCCGCCTTCGCAGCCGCGGCCTTCGCGACGTCCTCCGGCTGCGTGCCGTCGGGGGCCTCGCGCAGTTCGGCCAGACGCTGCAGACGGGTGCGCTCGAGCATCTCGCGCAGCGCCTGGGATCCGACCTCAGGATTGCCGTTCGCCGTCGGAGCCGGGGACGAACCGCGGACGGGACCCGGCGCTGCGGGATCCTCGACCCGCACCTCGGCGGTGGTGGCGTCTTCGAGACTCTCGTCGGTCACGGCTCGCTGATGAGTGTCGGGCCGTGTGGGTCGGCGATGTTCGCAGTCCCCGTCTCGGCATCGAATTCGTAGACCCTGCGGCCGGAGACGAAGACCTGCTCGGCACGGGCGTCGAGGTCGAGCGGATCGGTCGACCAGATGACGATATCGGCGTCACGACCGACGGCCAGGGAACCGAGACGGTCCTCGAGGCCGAAGATCGCGGCCGGGTTGATCGTCAGCGCCTCGATGGCGATGATCGGGTCGAGCCCTTCCTTGACGGCCAGCGAGGCCTCGTGGATGAGGAAGTTGATCGGGATGACCGGATGGTCGGTGGTCAGCGCGATGCGCACACCGGCTCTAGCCAGGGCGGCGGCGGTGGCCAGCGTCCGGTCGCGCAGTTCGACCTTCGAACGTGAGGTCATCAGGGGCCCGAGGATGACGTCGATGCCCTTGGCGGCGATGTAGTCGGCGATCTTGTGGCCTTCGGTGCCGTGGTTGATGACCAGTCGGTAGCCGAATTCCTCGGCCAGGCGGATGGCCGTGGCGATGTCGTCGGCACGGTGGCAGTGCTGATCCCAGGCGAGCTTGCCGTCGAGGACATCGGCCAGCGTCTCCTTGACCAGGTCGCGGTCGAACGGGGTACCCTCGGACTCTGCGTGGTCGCGCTTCGCGCGGTAGTTGCGTGCCTCGACGAAGGCGTCGCGGATGATCTTCGCGGTGCCCATCCTCGTCGAGGGGGTGGTCTTCTTCTCGCCGTAGACGCGCTTCGGATTCTCGCCGAGCGCGGACTTCACGGACAGGTCCTCGGTCACGAGCATCTCGTCGACGATCCGACCCCAGGTCTTGACGAAGGCTGTGCGTCCGCCGATGGGATTGCCGGAACCGGGTTTGATGAGCGCCGAGGTGACTCCCCCGCGCAGCGCATCCTTGAACCCGAGATCGGTGGGGTCGATCCCGTCGAGGGCCCGCAGACCGGCCCCGTTGGGATCGGTCATCTCGTTCGTGTCATCGCCGGACCAGCCCTCGCCGTCCTCGTGCACGCCGAGGTGGCCGTGGGCCTCGATGAAGCCGGGCAGCACCCAGCGACCGCCGGCATCGATGACCTCGGCGTCGGCCGGGATCCGCGGGGACTCGATCGGTCCGGCGACGACCTCGGCGATGCGGCCGTCCCTGACCACGAGCGTGCCCGATCCGATCGCCTCGGCCCGGTTGCCGTTCTCGTCGGCCACGGGCACGATCCGAGCGTTGGTGATCACGAGATCTGTGGGGGCGGGGACCGGAACCGAACGGTACATTGTGCTCCTAGCGAGGTGGTCGGCGACGACGTCTGGCTGCGCAGACGAGTCTACGCCACGTGCTGTTTCGACCGGATCGCCGCGCCTGCGTATAGTCTGGGTGGTCCGGGTGAAACGCCGAAGAGAGAAGGATCCCTGATGCTCGAGACCATCACCTCATACGTCGCTGTCGGAGACTCGTTCAGCGAGGGGCTGATGGATCCCGACCCGCACGGGGAGGACCGCTACCGCGGCTGGACCGACCGCTTGGCACTCATGCTCACGGAGTCCTCCGTGGGCAGCCCGGATGTGTCCTATGCCAATCTGGCGATCCGCGGACGCCTGCTCGACCGCATCATCGACGAACAGGTCCCGCGCGCCCTCGAGATCAGACCCGATCTCGTCAGCCTGTGCGCCGGCGGCAACGACTGCCTGCGCCCGAAGGCCGATATCGATGCGCTGGCCGCGAAGTTCGAACGCGCTGTCATCGCTCTGCGCGAGGCAGGCATCGAGGTGCTCATGTGCAATGGCTTCGACACCGAGTTCAGCACGCCGATCATCCGCGCCGTGCGTCCGCGAGTCGGCGTCTACAACACCCACCTGTGGTCGATCGCCCAGCGGCACGGCTGCCACATGATCGACGTCTGGGGGCTGCGTTCGCTCTATGCCGCCGAGATGTGGGCCGACGATCGCATCCACCTCTCTCCCAAAGGCCACCATCTCGTCGCCGAACAGGCCCTGGCCACACTCGAGAGCGGCCATTCCCTGCCGGTCGAGGGCTTCGGCATCCCCGCCCGCCCGACCCGCGCGATCCGCGAGGTCATGAGTGAGGAGTCACGCTGGGCCAAGCAGTATCTGGGGCCCTGGGTCGGGCGCCGGCTGCGCGGTCAGTCCTCCGGCGACGCTCTCGATCCGAAGCTGCCCGAACTCACCCGCGTGCGCGACCTCGTCGAGCGGGCAGGCCGGACAGAGTCCCAGGGGCAGGCAGGAGAGGCAGGAGCCGCCGAGGCGACCGGAGAGGCCGCGAACGAGACGTCCGGAGGCACGGGAGCGGCCGAGGCATGAGCGCCGAGGACGAACGCATCGCCGAACTCAGCGCCGCCGGCGCCGCCCTCGCCGCGGACGCGAACGTGGTCTGCCACGACTACGGCGGCTCCCCCGAGCAGTACGTCGAGGTCCACGGTGACCCGGCGACCGCCTCGGCGACGGTGATCTTCGTCCACGGCGGCTACTTCCGTCCCCGCACGGATCTCACTCATGCCCGACCTCTGGCCGCGGTGCTGGCCGAGTCGGGGGTGCTCGTCGCCCTCGTCGAATACCGGCGGTCCGGCGGGCAGCCGCACCCGCTCGACGATGTCACCGCGGCCATCGACTTCGTCTGCGCCGAACTGCCGGACTGGGGCGTCGGTCGGCAGGCGCGGGAGAACCTCGTCGTGTCCGGGCATTCGGCCGGCGGCTGCCTCGTGCTCGCCTGGGCCGGTCACCTGCCCGAGGTGGGGCCGCGGATCCGTCTGCGACCGCTGGCGCCGGTGACCGACCTCCTGCGCGAGGTGGCCGGCGGCCTCGCTGACGGGGCGGTGCTCGACTATATGGGAGTCCGCCCCGAGGAGGACCTGGCGGCCTATCTGCGCCACGACCCGCGTTCGCGAGCGGCGCTCATCCCGTCCCGGGTCGAGGTCCGGTCGATCCACGGGGACGCCGACGGCATCGTCGACGTCGGATTCTCCCGCGTCTTCCCCGCCGCCCGCACCGAGCTGCCGGGAGCGGACCACGCCGACGTCATCGATCCCGACTCCCCGTACTCTGCGCAGGTCAGGCGCCTCATCCTCGGCTGAGGCGCGAGCCGGTTCAGATGCCTTCGGGGCTGATCCCCGGTCCGTTCTCGATGCCGGTGCGGATATCGAAGAGTTCGGGGAAGAAGGTCAGGTCGAGCGCCTGCTGGAGGAATCCGACGCCGCTCGATCCGCCTGTGCCGCGCTTCATGCCGATGATCCGCAGCACCGTGCGCATATGACGGAAGCGCCAGAACTGGAAGTTCTCCTCGAGGTCGACGAGCTCCTCGCAGCTTTCGTATTCCTGCCAGTACTTCTGCGGGTTCTCGTAGATGATCCGGAAGGTCTCGAGCAGCTCCTCGTCGAAGGTGTGGGCGACGCTGACGTCGCGTTCGAGCAGTCGGGCGGGCACCGGGAGTCCGCGCCTGGCCAAGCAGGCGAGGAACTCGTCGTAGATGCTCGGTTCGTTGAGATACTGCTCGAGTCGGGCACGGGCCTCGGGCTCTCCGTCGAAGACGGGAAGCATGCCCCGGTTCTTATTGCCCAGCAGGAACTCCACGGCCCGGTACTGCCAGGACTGGAAGCCCGAAGCCCGTCCCAGATGGTCGCGGAAGCCGACGTACTCACTGGGGGTCAGCGTGGCCAGCACCGACCACTGTTCGGTCAGGGTCTTCTGGATGTGTTTGACGCGTGCGATGCGCTTGAGCGCGGTCTGCAGCTCATCATCAGCGATGAGTCTCCGGGCGTCGAGGAGTTCGTGGATGACGAGCCGGAACCACAGCTCCGTGGTCTGATGCTGGATGATGAACAGCATCTCGTCGTGGTGCTCGGGCCTGCTGACGGGGTGCTGCGCGCCGAGCAGTCGGTCGAGATCGAGGTAGGACCCGTAGGTCATGGAATCTTTGAGGTCCGTGTGGATCTCTTCCTCGAGATCGCGTTCGTTCTTCTCCGCAGTCGTTCTGTTCTCGGTCATGGACTCCAGCATAGGGGCATGTCGCAGGCTCGCTTGGCGCACGGACCGGCTCGATCCCGGTCGCAGGCTCAGCCCCGTCCGGGCCGCCGCCTGTGCGCCTCGGGGCTCTCACGGACCTCGTCGACGAGGCGTCTCCACTCCTGCGGCATCTGCCCTTCGCCGAAGCGCACCGACCCGTATCTGCTCTCGATGAGGTAGGCGAACCGATCGGCCCCGGCGCTGCCCGCAGCACCTGAATCGTCGGCCCCGGAAGCCTCGGCGGCTCGTGCGGCGTCGGTCCAGGGCAGTTCGGCCACCTGTCTGCCGATCTCATCACGGCGACCGCTGGAGTCGATGTCGAGTTCCCACACCATGAGCATCCCGGCGATCCCGCCGGAGCGCTCGACGATCAGACGTCCGTAGCCTCCCCCGTCGCCTGCCTGCTCGGGAGGCTGTCCGGCGTCGGACCCGCCGCTGCTCACCAGCTGCTCCCGATGTTTCCCCGGCCCGAGCTCCCGTGCGAGATCCCCACGGCCTCCCACCCGGAGATGACGGCGTCGTGGACGTCGGACCCCTCTCCGAACTGTTCGGCCGCCTCGGCGATGGTCAGCTCAGCGAACGCGGCGAAGTCGGTGCTCGTGGTGATCTCCTCGCCCGTGAGCACCCCGTACCAGACGGGTCCGAGGCTCTCCCAGGCCGGTCCGCCGACGGCCGTGGCGGCCAGGGCGAACGCACGATTCGGGATTCCGGAGTTGAGGTGGACGCCGCCGTTGTCGGATTCGGTGACGACGAAGTCGTCCATGTGCCCCGGCTGCGGATCTCTGCCGAGGACGTCGTCGTCATAGGCGGTGCCGGGTTCGATCATCGAGCGCAGGGCCCGTCCGGTCACCTCGGCGGTGAAGATCCCGGCGCCGATGAGCCAGTCGGCGTCTTCGGCGTTCTGCCCGGCCGCGTGCTGCTCGGTCAGGGCCCCGAAGACGTCGGCGCAGTGCTCGTTGAGCGCTCCCGGCTGGCCGGAGTACTCGAGGGCGGCGGTGTGGCTGATGACGCCGTGGGACAGTTCGTGGCCGATGATCGACACGGAGCCGGTGAACCCCGTGAACACCTCGGCGTCGCCGTCGCCGAAGACCATGAGGCGACCGTCGAAGAAGGCGTTGTCGTAGTCCTTGCCGTAGTGGACGCTGGCCATGAGCGGCATGCCCTGCCCGTCGAGGGAATCGCGCGAGAAGGCGTCGGAGAACAGGGCGTAGGAGGCGCCGAGACCGTCATAGGCCTCGTTGGCCGCCGCGTCGTCCACCGGGCCCTGCCCCTCGGACCGGACGAGCTCACCGGGCAGCACCTCGGTGTTCTGCGCATCGTGGATGAGGCGGTGCGGGCCGGCTCCGGCCTGTCCGAGCACCTCCTGATGAGACGAGGGACGGGCGGATTCCCCGATCTCGGAGACGTCCTTGCCGAGGTCGGCCGGCGGCGTGTAGCGCAGTCCGACCTGGCGCAGGCTCCGACTGCTCTGATCGGACATCCGACAGCTGCGGGCGGCGGATGCGGCGCGCGGGAACTTCTCGCCTCCGCGTTCGGCGAGGGCGTCGAGGAGATAGGGCGGGACGACGTGCTGCGGATCGACAGTCATGGCTCCAGCGTCTCACTTTCGATCGGGAACCGATAGGGCAGGCCGAAGGCGGACGCAGAAGTGTCGCAAACAAAGCATTGCAAATACTCTTTTGCAATAGTATGTTTGCACTATGAGTGAGGAGACCAGCCCCCGGAATGACGTCCGCGAGATCGATGCCTCGGCCCTCAAAGGCCTTGCCCACCCTCTGCGGATGGCGATCTATGACGCGCTGTCGGCACACGGACCGCAGACGGCGACGAAACTGGCGAAGCGCCTCGGCGAGTCCTCCGGATCGACGAGCTACCACCTGCGCCAGCTCGCACGGCATCAGCTCATCCGCGAGGTCGAGGGAGAGAAGAGAGGCCGCGAGAAATGGTGGGAGAGGATTCCCGGCGCCATGCGGGTGCCGGGACCCGAACGCGAACTCGACCCGTCGACACGAACCGCCTCTCACTATGTCAACCGGGAGCTCGTCCGCAACATGTCTCGCGCGTTCGAGGACTTTGTCGACGCAGCCTATGACGACGATCGGCTGCCGACCGAATGGGTCGGGGCCTCTGCCAGCGATACGAGCAATCTGCGTCTGACCAAAGAGCAGCTGGCCGAGATCAGCGACCACTTCTACCGCACGACTCAGGCGTTCATCGACGAATTCCGCGGTCGCGACGATCCGGGCTCCCGCCCGGTGCAGATCCAGTTCAACGCCTTCCCCCTGGTCGACGGAGAGGAGACCCCGTCATGAGCACACTCACCCCACCTATCCGCCCACCGCTGGCCCACCACCGCCGCATCGTCGAAC
This sequence comes from Brevibacterium renqingii, assembly GCF_017808095.1. Classification (NCBI taxonomy): domain Bacteria; kingdom Bacillati; phylum Actinomycetota; class Actinomycetes; order Micrococcales; family Brevibacteriaceae; genus Brevibacterium; species Brevibacterium renqingii. Next base: position 856,217 of record NZ_JADBHG010000001.1, read on the forward strand.
GCACGATCACCGTGACCCGGGAGCTCGTCGTCGACAGCGGCCACGAGACGACGATCGAGGCCGCCGGCATCGACCGGCTCATCCTGCGACTGGCCCTGTGGCTGATCGAACGCCGCCGCGTCCGCGCCCTCCGGCCCCGCGTCGATTCCGCCGAGATGTCACGTCGGGTCGACGCCGCCAAGCAGCTCCACATCGATCGATTCCACGGGCTGCCGTTCTGACGGACCTCGATGCCCCGGCCCGCTCCCGGCCGGGCCGCCGGAACCCGGCGCGGCCGGCCGCACCTGGTGCCGGACTCCCCACCGGGGCCTCCTCAGCAGCACCCGCTCAGCCCGCGACCACCTCGGCGTCGAATCGGGACTGCCCATCCTTCGGCGGACACACGACGAGGGCGATGACGATGATGATCATGAAGATCGTCGTCAGGAACGTCGGGATCGGGATGATCGGGTCGAGGAGGACGAGGACCGCGCAGACCGGGACGACGATGTTGATGACCCAGTGAGCGCTGGCGCGGATCGCCAGCAGCCAGACGCCGAGGACGAAGACGACGATCGGCACCGAGACCGTGAACGTCGCCAGCACCGGATCGAGTGCGCTCCTGCCCAGCTGCGAGTCGACTTCGATGCCGACGCCGGCGGAGAAAGCACCCGCGGCGGCGAAGATGAAGTAGTGGCCGTATCCGTATTTGATCGATCCCCGCAGGCCCGAGATCGCGCGGTGGTGCGGCGGCCAGAAGTAGATCCACCACATGGCCGCGGTGACGATGAGGCTGAGCACTCCGAGCGAGATGAGCGGGACGATGTCGACGATGTCGGCGAAGGCCCCGAACACCGCGTTCGCCGAGGCCAGGAGGCTCTCGCCGAGGACGATGATCGTGAAGCAGCCGTAGCGGTCGGCGATGTGCTCCGGATGCCAGGGCGTCGTTCCCCGGGATTCGGCGACGATCGGGATCGAGATCTCGAACAGGGCGAGCACGACGAAGAGCACCGTCTGGGCGACGGGCGCGTCGACGAGCAGCCACAGGCCCCAGAGCACCTGTGCCAGAGCGATCCCGCACGCATAGACGACCGTCGCCGACCGCTGCCCGGGCGCGCTCCTGGCCGCCCGCAGCCACTGCACGATCATGATGATGCGCATGAGCACGTAGCCGACGACGATGAACGTGAAGTCGCCGTCGGAGAATGCCGGGCCGATCCCGGCGGCGAGGATGAGCACGCCTGCCATCTGCACGATCGTAAGCACTCGGTAGAGCCAGTCGTCGGTGTCGAACGACGTCGCGAACCATGTGAAGTTCATCCACGCCCACCAGATCGCGAAGAAGATCATGAGGTACGTGCCCAGCCCCTCGCCGAGGTGACCGGTGGTGACCGTGTCACGCAGGGTCGTCGCGGCGATGCTCACGGCGATGACGAAGACGAGGTCGAAGAACAGCTCGAGGGAACTGGCGGCCCGGCCGCTCTCCTCGGGGTCGCGCGGACGCATCGGGACGAGTCGGAATCTGCTCGGTCTCGTTTCTGCGCTGCTCACATCGACTTCTTCCTCCGCGGCGGAAAACGGCTGGGAACAGTCTAGGGCGTCTCGACCGCCGATTAGACTGGCCGCGTGCTCAGACCCATCCTGTGGCCGGTCCTCGTGCCGTTCCTCCTCTTCGCCGTCGGCCTGGGCGCGATCATGCCGATCCTCGTCCTCGGTGCGCTCTCCCTCGGTTCGACGCAGGCGTTCGCCGCCGCCATCGTCGGCATCATGGGTGCCGTGTCGCTCATGGCCACGGTACCGGCCGGGATCCTCATCGATCGCCTCGGCGATTTCCGAGCCATGGCCGTGGCCACGCTCGCGGCGATCATCGTCCTCGGTGCCATCGTCGCGGCCTTCCTATGGGACTCGCCGCATTCGCTGCTCGTCTACACCATCGCGCTCATGCTCTTCGGCCCGGTCTCGGATGTGTGGAGTCTGGCCCGGCAGGCCGTGGTCGCCGAGGTGATGCCGGCGGCGGACCTCGCGAAGGCGATGACTGCCCTCGGTGGCACGCAGCGGGTGGGCAACCTCCTCGGGCCCATGGTCGGGGCCGGGCTCATGGCCTTCTTCCTCATCTGGTCGGTGTTCGTCTTCTCCGGAGCCACCGCCATCGCCGCGATCACCATCATGGCCCTGCCGATCGCGAAGATTCCCGGCTTCGAGGAGCACCGGCATCGCACCGAGGCGGACACGTCCTCCTCGTCGGTCGACACGACCCCGTCCGGCCGCCGCTCCCCTACCGCGGCGGCCTCCGATCGGGAACCGACGGGGCCCCGGAAGGACCGGCGCCCTCCCCTGGACGTGCGGTGGAAGTCTGTCGTCCTCGTCGGCATCACGATCATCGCGCTCGCGGCCGCCCGAGCCGCTCAGCCCGTGGTCATCCAGCTGTGGGGCGTTGAGATCGGCCTGCACAAGTCCTCGATCTCGCTGATCATCGCCCTCGGCGCCGGGCTCGAGCTCATCATCATGTTCGTGGGCGCCTACATCAAGGACCACCTCGGACGGGTCGCGACCCTCGCCGCGTGCCTGACGATCTTCGGCGCCGGGTTCGTCATCATGGTCGCGCTGCCGGATCTGCGGGGAATGGTCATCGCCGCGGTCGTCATGGCCTGCGGCAACGGTCTCGGTGCGGGCGTGAACATGACCATCGGCGCCGATCTGTCGCCTGCGGTTGGGCGGCCGCGGTTCCTCGGCATCTGGGCGATCTTCAACAACGGCGGCAAACTCGGCGGCCCGACTCTGCTCTCGCTGATCATCACGCTGTCGACCCTGCGCTTCGGAGTGCTCTTCCCCGGACTGTTCGCCATCGCCGGCGCCGCCTGGGTGCTCGTCTGGGCCCGCCGGATCGGCCTGCCGGGCCGTCGCGGTCGCGCCTGAGAGTCGGCCGCACCCTGCTCAGCGCGCCAGTTCGTCCAGACGTTCTGGTTCGCGACAGCGTCACGGTTCGCCCAGAGGTTCCGGTTCGCGAAGGCGCCGCGGTTCGCCCAAAAGGTTCCGTTCGAAGGCGGTCCGAGACGCAGTGCCGATCCCGCGAACCGATGAAGCATTAGGCTGGGGGCGAGCGGTTCGACGCTGTTCGGGAGACCGACCGATCGGGAGGGGCATCGATGGAAGCCTTGGACTTCGGCTGGTACGCGCTGCTGAGCGCGGCCTCGCTCGTCTTCCTCTTCCTCCAGTCCTGGCTGGCCGCCACCGTCGTCCGACGCGTGGTCGGAGTGCCCACGGGCTGGCCGCGGACGATCGTCGTCGGCCTCGTCATGAGCGCGGGCATGGCGGTCGCCGTCCAGTACCTCTACCGGGCCGGAACCGGCCAGAACCACGGCGGCCTCGAACTCACGCCCGGTGTGGCGGCTCTGTTCGTGCTGCTGGCCATGGGCTGGATCTTCGCCCTCGGCGTGGGAGCGCTGGTGATGGTCGAAGCCGCATTCCCGACGGGAAGCCTGCCGAGCCCGCAGTCGGTGTTCTTCGGGTGGAAGTCCCGTCGCCGCCGTGCCCGCCGCTACGCGCAAGTGCTGTCCATCGCGACCCGTCACGGGCTGGGCTCCCAGCTGCGCGGATTCGGCGGCGACTCTCCGGGCCGTGCGGTCAAGACCGCCCGAGCGCTCAAGGAGTCCCTCGCCGAAGCAGGAGTGGCCTTCGTCAAGCTCGGGCAGATGCTCTCGACCCGCCGCGATATCCTCCCGCCCGTGTTCGTCCGTGAGCTCGAGACCCTGCAGACGCAGGTCACCCCCGAACCCTGGTCGGTCATCGAACCGGCCGTCGAGGACCGGCTCGGGCGACCGATCGCCGAGGTGTTCGCGCGCATCGATCCGCAGCCCTTGGCGGCCGCCTCGGTGGCGCAGGTCCACGAGGCCACCCTGCTCGACGGCACCGAAGTCATCGTCAAGGTGCAGCGGCCCAAGGCACTGCACCAGGTGACTCAGGATCTCGACATCATCCTGCGCCTGGCCGCCTGGCTGAACACGACGACGGTGTGGGGCAAGAACCTCGGTGTGAACGCGCTGGCCAAGGGCTTCGCGGACTCGCTCGAGGAGGAGCTCGACTACCGGATCGAACTCGACAATATGACCAGCATCGAGAACTCACTGAGACGTTCGGGCAGATTCGATGTCACCGTTCCCCACGGCTACCCTGAACTCAGCGGAGAGCGCCTCCTCGTCATGGACAAGCTGCCCGGTCGACCGGTCTCACAGGCGGGGGCGCTGCTCGACGGACTCAGCGCGACCGAACGCACCCGTCTGGCCACCACGCTGCTCGGGGCCACCCTCGAGCAGATCATCGGCGAGGGCACCTTCCATGCCGATCTGCATGCCGGCAACATCTTCATCACACCCGAGGGTTCGCTCGGCCTGCTCGACTTCGGCGCGGTCGGCCGCCTCGATCCGGGTACGCAGACGTCTCTGGGTCTGATGCTCTACTCGATCGACCAGAACGACAGCGCCGGGGCGACCGATGCCCTCATCGAACTCCTCGGCAGACCGGACGGACTCGATGACCGGGAGGTCGAGCGTGCCGTGGGCGCCCTCCTGCTGCGCTACGGCGGAGGGGTCCGCTCCGGGCAGGGGCAGAAGCTCTTCGACGATCTGTTCACCCTGGTGCTCGCTCACCGCTTCTCCGTTCCGGCACCGATCAGTGCCGCGTTCCGGGCCATGGCCTCCGTCGAGGGGGCTCTGCTGACCATCGACCCCGGCTTCGACGTCGTGGCCGCGTCGCGGCAGGAGGGCAACCGCCTCGTGCGCTCGAAGCTCAAGGGCACGAAGTTCACCGAGGAGCTGCAGCGTCGGGCGCTGCAGCTGCTGCCGATGATCGACCGGATGCCGAGGCGGATCAACAAGATCACCGAAGACCTCGAGCACGGTCGGTTCTCGATGAATATGCGGGTGCTCGAGAACCCCTCGGATCGCCGTTTCCTCACCAGCCTGTTCCAGCAGCTCATCGTCGCGGTCCTCGCCGGGGCCGCCGTGGTCGGGGCGATCATGCTCATCACCAGCGCAGAAGGGCCGATGCTGACGAAGGACATCCGCCTGTACTCGTTCTTCGGCTTCTTCCTGCTCTTCGGCGGCTTCGTGCTGAGCATGCGCTCGCTCATGCTCGTGTTCAGACGCGGCGTCGACGGGTAGGGGCTGCTTCGCCTCAGGAGTGTCGACAGCTCGGTCCACGACAGACAGCTCCGTTCGGAAGCCGAGCTCCCCGTCGCAGGCCGAGCTCTCGACGGTTCGGGAGGAGTGGAGCCCCCTGTCAGACTCGAACTGACGACCTTCGCTTTACAAGGGCCTTCTGGGGTTCGTTGCCATTTTTGATCTTGTGGCATATTGGGCTTGTGACCTGCAATAACATCGCTTCTTTGCGTTGGCAGGTGGTGGCCGATTCTGACCTAAGTCTTTTGTCGTGTTCCCATTCTGTTCCCAAATGGGAGAATCCCCCAGGCTGGCCGGTGAGGTGCCTGGGGGATTCTTGTACACGCAGGTGGTTCTCAGCCGAAACTAACCAATCGGCTCCCCACCTTCGCCGGAAAGGAATACGGCGTTGACGTGAGTATCAGGGTTGCGGCTGAACCGTCTTCAGCGGGATCTCCACGTAGAAGGTTCGACGACCGCGCCGGTATTCGAGGACTTGCCCGTCCGGTTCGTACTGGAGACCGTTCCAGAGGATGCGCTGCGATGCCGGATTTATGGTCGTCGGTTCGCAGTACGCGATCAGTTCGGCCTTCGACATGAACGTCATGTCTACGCCGTCGAGCATTGCCGTGGAACGGTAGTCGACGCGAGCGCCGACGACCTTCACGACAGTCGGCACCGACCAGTCGTAGGAGCCTCCATACTTGTCCTGCACCCAAGTAGCTTCGATGATCTCGATTTTGTCTTTGAATATCATCCGGTCGACCTCTTCCGATACCTGTTCAGCACGAAAGTCTCGGCAAGCGTCCACCCGTTGAAGAACGACTGAAACGACATGTTCCCGAGCTTGTACTGCACCTGATCGGGGTTGGCCATCAGTCGGGCTGTAGCGGTCGTGATGACCGCCGAGATCTCCTCGTTGGGTTCTCCAGCAGTGAAGCCGACACCACGCGTATACGCGGACGCCATCGCGGTGATGATCGGCAGATGTTCCCCAGCCAGGGCGATAACCGTCTGGTCGTCACCCTGGCCGAGGAAATCAGCGACGTCTTGCGCCGTGGGCATCAGGCTCCGGTCGCGGCCGTGAGAACGACGACACCTTCAGGGTGCAGGAGCCCCAGATCGAAACGAGCGGTGACGCGGATAGCCTGCTCGTCGAACTCGGCGTAACGCTCAGAGAGGAGAGTCACGGTCGGGTTGGTGTCACGAGCAACAGCCACCTGCGACATGTCAGCGAGGACAGCCTTACCAGCGGCGAGCTTGTTCGTGACGGTCACCGGGACACCGAACAGTGAGTAGGCGGCGTCAGCGGTCATATCCGACTGAATCAGATACTTGTTATCGCCGTCCTTGAGCTTGCGCAGTGCGAAGAAGTCGTCGCCCGAGAGAATCCAGCGGTTCGGCGTAACTTCGGCAGCGTGTGCCAGTGCCAGGGCATCGAGCAGCGAATCGGGGTTCGCGGTGTCGAGGACGCCCTGCTGTACGCCGGGCTGATTGATGATGCCGGTAACACTGTTCGTAGCGCCATCGCCGGTCAGGAACGCGGTGTCGAGCTTGCGGGAGACATCGGACACGAGACGAGTCTTGAGGACCGAATCGAGGCCGATGACGGACTGGCGCAGGAGCTCGTTCGTGAAGCGGATGATCGTCTTCACGCTGGCGCGGTCGGTCGGCATGAGGCTCACTTCGTCGAAGTCGACATCGTGCTCGGTGATCTGTGCGCCTTCAGCGGTCCATGCGGGATCCGAGGAGGAGACGAGCTTGGGGATTCGCAGCGGTGAGCTGGTGTCGAAGATCTGAACACCAGAGTTCAGGATGATCGACTCAGATTCAAGCGGCTGGATCAGGATATTGGAGACCTGCTCCTGGAGGAGTTCAGGGTTTGCAGCAGTATTTTCGGCCATGATTGGCACCTTCCATGAGAATGAATGTTGAAATCCTCGGTGGTGCCAGACCAAAAGAGGGGTAGGACCGTCAAGATCCTACCCCTCTATTGTAGCACGTCATGCTACAATGGTCAAGCTACTTCTGATTCGGGAGCTTGTTTCCCCAGCCGTCGTACCACTCGCCATCGTCTCCGCGCTGCTTCAAGTTCTGCGGATTCAGCGAAGACAGCTCCTGCGCCACTGATAGAAGTGCCGAGATCTCGCAGACCTTGAGCTGCTGGTCGATGGTCAGGTGTTCGATGTCGTCGAAGCGACCACTCGACTTACCTTGCGCGTTGCCGATGACCTTCGCGAGTCGATCAGCGGTATCTTCGTAATCAGCCATTGATATCCCTTTCAGGCCCTCGCCCTCATCATTGCAGCCAAATCGACTGCATCTGTAGAACTACTAACACCCTGCCCAATATTCCCGGCAGGTTTCCTTGACCCCAAATGAGGCTTTTTCGCCAGGAGCTCTGAAATGGCCGTTTCCAGCGCTTCGGGGTCGTCTAGGTGTGATTCTTCATATGGGAGGTCGGACGGGTCTGCTAGGCGTCCTGTGGCCGCTGTGAGGGCATTGTGTAGCCGGTGGGCCAGATCGTCGGCCTTCTGCGCTCTTTGGCGGTACTTGGCGTTCTCGTCTCGCAGCTTCTCCACGTAGTCACGCGGGAACGTATCGGGATCCTCATCGTCAGTAGAAGAATCGTCGACATCGGCAGTCTCTTCGACTTCCGGTGCGTCGGACTCGATCTGTTCCTGCGGTTCCTGTTCTGACTGTGCGTTCTCGGTCGTCTCAACCTCTTCGGTATTCTCAAGCGACATTGTTACGTCCTCTCTTCGCCTGTCGGCGTTCATTGGTACGGGCCGCGTTCACGGCCTGCTTCTCGTTCTGGAAATTGCTGGTACGGGTCACGGTGGGCACCGGGTGGCAGACGCAGCCGGTATGACGCGGCATCTGATGTTCGGGGCGGAACACACGGCCATCACGTCCCCACCACTGGCAGAGTTCGCACGCCTTCGAGTCGAGGCCGCGAGTCCAGCCCTTCACCATCGGCAACTTCTCCATCGTGTCCCCATACGCCTTGTGCGCCGCCTCCAGCGTTTCGCCGGTCGCCAGGCGGACGATCTGCATACGCGTGTCCTGGTCGGATCCGAGGATCGTCACGACGGCACCTTCGAGGCGATGCAGGTCAGCCGGTGGCATGGCAGGAGACACGGCGATAGGAGCCTGCAACGACGTCTCTACGTAGTCGCGGAGGACAGACACGGCATAGGTTGCGCCCTGAGCTCGCGCCTGTCCCACGACATCCGCCATCGCCGTAATGAACGTGCCCTGCGAGATCTGCCCAGACTCGAACGCATCCAGAAGTGTTTCAGCGCGTTTCCTGACTTGCCCGGTGAGACTGTTCAGTGCGTTCTCGAAGCTCACTGCGAGATCCCGACGGTCGCAGCGGCGTCGAACGACTCAAGACGCTTCGCTTCCCGGATCCTTGCGATCTCATCCTGTGAATATCCAAGACGTTCGAGCGCAATCGACGGGGGAAGGATCCCGGCCTGCACGAGCTTGACCACGGCGTCGGCCTCCTGAGCAACAGACCTTGTGGCGGCGTCAGCCCAATTCACATGAGCTTCGATGGCGCGAGGATCGAGGCCGGTGCGAACGGCGATGAGGAGACGTGCCACCCATTCCCAGGAGCGCCCGAACTGAGCCTGCCGAGACTCAGCCCGTGCGGTCAGCGACGCCTCAGACGCCCGAAGAGCGTCAGCCGATGCCGGGTTCGACGACGTGATGCCGATGTAATGCGACGGGAGCGCAGACACCGCCATAATCTGGCCGAGGATAATTCGCACCGACGCCTCATAGGATCCGAGGTCAGCAGCCGGGAGCTGCCCGAACTTGGTGTCTGAGTCTTCCGACACCATCGCCCGTGGGCCTTCGGGGATCGGGTTCTGCGGTTCACCGTTCTCGTCTTCGGTGAGCTCGATGCCGGTTGCCCAGCGTCGAGGACGTCCCACGTACTCGGACGACACCATGAGATCCGCCAGCGTCTTATTGAGCGCGTCGACGAGGGGGATGAGGTCTTCGATCTCCGAAGCGCCTTCGTCGAGGAGCCGGTCGGCGTTCTCGAACGGGACGACGGGAACAACGCCCAGCGGGTTCTCGATGACGTCGACAGTCTCGAAACCTGTCGTGGTTGCGCCGGTCGTCTTCGCAGACATGCGGGTGATCGTGTCCTGCGTGTACACGGCAACTTCGGTCGTGGAGTCGGATGTCCAGCGCTTCACCGCAGCCAACACTTCACGGGTTGCAGGATCTCGCACAACCGTCACCTGACGGGCAGACTCGACGGTCGCCTGCGGACGGCCAGCAGCATCTACCCACACGATCACATACGACTTGCCGAGCGTCAGGGCTTCACGATGAGCGACACCGGAGAGTTGGTCGAGGTTGTTTCGGATCCAATCAGCCCAGAGCGCCTGATCGTCATCGGATGTTTGAAACCCGGTGATCCGAAGACGCTCAGACAGCGCTGTAACGGCCAAACGCGGAATGTTCGAGGCCATACGCCCGAACCTGTTGCCGAGCGCTTCACGGGCTTCTGGGGCGAGGTAGGCGAGGGACTGACGGCCAGCATAGTAACGATCAAGCTCGGCATACTTGCCTGCCTTCTCGTCGAGCTGCTGGAGGAGCTTGGAGAGAGAATTCTTGTTCAAAATGTAACAACCTTCCTTGAGGTCTTCTTATTTGCATGGAACGCTGCCCGGTCGAAAGCAACGATGGACGCGACAGCAGCGTCGATCTTGCGGGGACTGTTCTTCTTGTCCTTGGAAACGAGATCGCCCAGAGTCGTCGACTTCGCAACCGTGTTGTTGAAGTGCTCACGCAGACGCGTATCGCCGTCATACGTGACGTGCTGCTCGATGACCGCCTGATACAGCCGGTCGGTAGCTGGAGCCATCCGTCGAGCGAACGCAGTGTTCCACTCGATGACCTTCTTCTCGCCGTGGCGGTCAGCCCACGACTCGATCTCAGAACGCCATCCCCACGGATCCGCTGCGAGCTCCTGCACGTTGTACTTGGCGAACGCATCATCGACAGCCCGGTCGACGTCACCCCGTGGGACTCGCCAGCGGTCATCGCCGGGGTTCTGCCACATGCCGAGGACGAAGAGGTGCGGATCCTGGACAGTGCAGCCGATGAGCACGGTCGAGTCTCCAGACGCCGAACCGTCGAACGCGAGGACGATCTTCTCCTTGCCATCGACGACACGCTCCTCGTCCTTGCACTCGTCGAGAGCGCCGAACGGGAGCCACGAGTCCGAACCGGAAACCCATTGGCCGAGACGCAGCTGCCGGAACACGGGTTCACGCAACGTTCTACGTGCCGATGCCAGCCCGTCTTGCGCCAGGAACGGCTTAACGCACGTCATGGCAGGATTGGCCGTCTTCCACGCTTCTACGTCGTCTGTGGCGCATCCAGACGGCGCTGAATGCTCTTTCAGCCAGAAGCTCTTGTCAGTGCCTTCACGACCGTGCTCCACGAGCTTCCACATCACTGATTCTTGCGTTGAAGCCGGGGTCGAGATCGCCAGCGTCAACGACTCGGGGCGCTTGCCAGTCACCGACGACACGGCCTCCCACACCGGCTCAGTCACTACGTGCATCTCATCGACGATCAGCAGCGACGGATCCCAACCATGAAGAGCGTTCGGATCGGCCGGCAACGGCACCAGCGTCGAATCATTGTGCGGAATGACGATCTTGTCGCGGAAGATATGCGCACGCTCGGCAAGCTCAGGATTCAGCTCGATCATGCGGCGTGCCAGATTCAGCGTGATCCGGGCCTGCCGTTCATCCGTCGCCACGACCAGAACCTCAGCCGACATAGGGCCAGCGAACAGTTCCGCCACGGCCAACATCGCAGCAAGCGCCGTTTTGCCATTCGCACGCGGCATACTGACGAGGCCGGTACGAATACCCTTCCCGAAAGCACCCCTGATGATGTCCTTCTGGAACGTTCGCAGCTTCACCAGATCGCCAGCACCCACACCCTTCGGCACGATGCAGAAGTCTTCGATGAACGCGATACGCTTCGCAGCACGACCAGAAGGCAGACACGACAGATCGAGCGGTTCGACGTCGATATTGCCCTTCGCGCCTGCTCTCACTCTTCCTCCTCGATAGTTGAAACCGAAACTAACTCGAACTTTGACTTGCCCTGGGGTCGGACAGTGACCCCGACTTGGTGCAATCCCCCAAGGTGTGTTGTCATTGGGCGGGTCCGTTCACTTGACGCTGGAGTCGGAGACGGCGCTGACGTCGTTCGAGGATCTTCTTCTCGATGTCGCGTTCCTCTTCTGCGGTTGCCGAGACCATCGACAGTTTCCCGTTGTGGTATCTGCATAAGATTCGGCAGTTGTCGATCTCGTATGACCATTCCGGTCGGTCGACGGCGCGAACGCGGTGATCGACAGTGAGATCGTCACTGGTTCCACATAGTTCGCAGAACGGTGAAAGCTTGCGAAGTTTCTTCGACAGCTTCTTCCATCGCGCATCGTTCTTGAATGCAACGTGTGTTGTGTTCGTCTTGTCTGCTCTCGGCCGGTTGATGCGATGAGCTGAGCAACGATTGTTCTGGCTGAGCTCTCCACACTCGATGCAGGGTTGCAGTGTCACGGCTGCTCCTCCTGCTCGACGAGATCAATGATGGCGTTGGCAAGGTCGGTAGCCTCATCCATGCGTACTCTCATGGTGGCCAGGTACCCACGGCAGATCTGGAGGGCGGGGGTGCCGTGGATAGTGGTGGGGATGACCTTGAGGGTGGGCTTCCTAGACATGGGGGTCCTTTCTTGGACGGGTGGGCGTTAGCTGACCAGCAGGTGCCGGGGGTCTTCGCTGCCGTTGGGGTAGCAGATGTACCCGTGGGCGGCGCATGATCTGAGGAACGTTCTCAGCCATGTACCGGCTTGGTATCTGTCGGTGGCCTTGACTGGTATTGACCATTCAGATGCGAAGTAGTCGGCATAGTCTTCTCCGAAGAGTTCGTCGATGAAGCCGGTGACGCAATCTTCGGCTTCGATGGATTGATCGAAGGCTTCTTCGTGAGTCAAGGCTCCTGACTGTCGGGCCTCTTCGACCTTGGCGTATTTCTGGATCCAGTCGAGGAGGTACTTGTATCTCTCGGTGGGGATGTCCTTCAGTTCAATCGCGTTATCGTCGGGCAATTCGCCAGAATTGCTCGTAACACAATCAAGGGTCTGATGGAGGGTATGTTCTATGGTCTGATGGGGTCCCCCTGAGGGTGCCCCTTCAAGCACCGTGAGGGTGCCCCTTGTGTCCCCTGAGGGTGCCCCTTCGTTCCCTGACGGTGCCTCTTGTGGATTCTCAAGACTCACCCCAGCGGTGCCCCTTGTGTCTTCCATCAGTCGGCGCGGGATACCGAGGCGGTACACGTTCGCCCAACCCTTCTTGACTTCGTTTCCGCCCTTCTGGGTGAGGACGAGATAGCCGAGGTCGAGGAGCTTCTTCAGGTGCCCATCGAGCTTGCTGCGGCTGATGCACGCGTCGTCGATGATGCGCTGACGTCCGGGCCGTGCGTTCTTGCCGTCGCCGTCACTGTAGGAGAAGAAGACCATGAGGACGGAGCGGTCGCCATGAGTGAGGTCGGAGGATCCCAGCATGGCCTGTTTGAACCATCCGTACTTGTCGAAACCGGGCACATCAGTCCTCCCGTTCAAGTGCGTCGCGGCCTGCGTTGGTCAGCGTGTAGCCGGTGCCGGTCGCTTCGATCAGTCGGACGCGTGCAGTGTCGAGGAGGAGGATCAGGTTCTCGAGCTGCTGGAGGTTCAGAGAAGCGTCTCCGACGATCATCTCGGGGTCTTCGTCGTCGAACTTGACGAGGGTAACGTCGATGCCTTCGCGTTCAGCCACGCCGATGTAACCGAGGTTCTTATGGTGCAGGCGGCGGTCGCCCAGTTCTGCGAAGTCGGGGGCGATGCACTGCTCAGGGTCGCACCAGATTGGATGGACGACGAGATCGTTGTGGGATATACTGATATGCAACATAGCTTGTTCACCTTTCAGGTTGTTCAGGTTGACGGCATCGGATGGATTCTTGGCGGAGTCTCCGGTGTCGTTTTGTTTTGTGAGGCGTTGGTCCTCGTCGTGCTTCATGCGTCGGAGCATGTCGCCGCTGACGGGGAAGAACACTGTGTCGTCGACTGGGACGTCGTAGATGGTCATCACGCGCTCACCATCTTCACGGGCTTGATGCCAGCGCCCGAGGCCATGAAGCCGGGCATGTGTTCGAGCTGCCACCAGGGGCCGCGTCCGTCGCGTGCTACGACCTCGTTTCCGGTGGGGTCCGCATAACCGGCGTGGTGCCCGTAGTCGAGTCCTCCAGTAGCTGCCATTCGGTCCACGGCGTCGTATGCCTTGATCGCGTCGTAGCCGATGCGGGCGAGCTCATTGAATGCGTGTTCGACGAGGGTGCGGCCAGCGTTGGGGTGCGCTTCGAGGATGAAGTCGGTGTAGATGTTCATGCCGTCACCGAGCTTTCGTACTGCTCGTTCAGCCACGCTTCGCAATCTTCAATCGCGTAGTAGACGAGCTTCTTTCCGACGCGGAACGACTTGGGGCCGGTGCCGTCTGCGACGTGCCGCCAGTAGCGCAGCGTGCTTTCGCTGACGCCGAGGTGCTTCGCCGCCTCTCCCGTGCTGAGCATCTGCTGGCCGTTGATCTGTCTCATGGTTCCCTCCTGATTTCCGTTGGTGAAAGACACCGGGTTGGTGTCATAGTTAAACCATACCACACCGTTCTAGTGTTACACCAGAGTCGTGTAGGATTAATGACTATGGACACCAGGACAGAAACCCCGAGAGAGCCGCATCCTTTCAGGCACAACATGAAAAAGTGGCGGAAAATCAAGGGAATGTCGCAGGATGACCTTGCCAGGAAAATCACAGAGAACCCTCCAGATTCTCTAATCTTCCACCAGCAGACGATCCAGAAGATCGAGAACGGCAACCGAGGCGTCTCGCTTACCGATGCGGTGGTCATCTCAGCCGCGTTGGACGTCGATCTCAACACGATGCTCATGAGGCCGGACGCGCCAGGCAAGACATCCATTGACCTCCGAAAAGAGCGGCTGCGACGGGATATGCACGTGGCGCACCTTGCGGTGAAGGAACTGGAGTCCACACTTAAGAAGCTGGAAGAGGTTTACGACATCGCGCCAGGCGAAGAGGAGCGCGAATCTGTCGACAAGGAAATCGGCAGGAATCACCGCCACGAGTCACCTGTACGTCGAGTGCTGGACGAATACGAGCAGGAAGTCACTGACGAGGCCTACCAGCAGATGACGCAAAGCAGGGTCGATCATGGCGTCGATAACTAAGCGCGGCTCTTCGTATCAGGTCAAGTGGCGCGAACCATCGGGCCGGTGGAAAACGCAGACGTTCCCGAAGTGGGCTCAGGCGAACAAGCACAAATCTAAGGTCGAGTCGGAGCTTCATGCTGGGACGTATCTGGAGGCTGGGCGCGGCGAGGTCAAGGTCGCTGATTGGGTTCAGCAGCAGTTGGACGCGAGGACGGATCTCGCCTCTTCGACGAGGACGCGCACGCAGGGCATCATCGACTCTCACATCAAGCCGAAATGGGCCTCAGACGGCCTTAGAACGGTCGAGCATGGAGATGTCCAGGAATGGGCGAAAGAGCTCTTGCAAGGGCTGTCTGTGCGCTCTGTGAAGAAGATTGTGAACGTGTTGTCGGCCGCGTTCGATGCCGCCATCAGGGACCGGCGTGTGAGTTTCAATCCTTGCGCCGGGATCCGGTATCCGAAGGTTGCGCCGAAGGGGAAAATCTTCCTGAGCGCGGAGCAGGTTCACCAACTCGCGCACGCGACGTTCGACGACCGGCAGAAGCTCATCGTGTACACGCTGGCCTATACGGGGCTGCGGTGGGGTGAGCTTGCCGGGTTAAGGGTGCGGGACTTCGACCCGCTGCGTCGTCGTCTCAATGTGGAGCAGACCATCGTCGAGGCCGGGGGTCGAGTGGAGGTCAAGCCGCCGAAGGATAACGAGATCCGATCTGTGCCGATGCCGAAGTTCCTTGTGGAGATGGTCGCGGCGCATGTGGCCGGTCAAGATGTCGACGATCTGATCTTCACGTCTCCCCGTGGTGGGCCGCTTCGTAATCGGAATGAGCGCGGCCGGTGGTTCGATCAGGCTGCGGAATCGATAGGTGTTCCCGAGCTCACACCGCACGGGCTGAGACACACGGCCGCTTCGATGGCCATCAGCGCTGGAGCGTCGGTGCTCTCGGTGCAGCGGATGTTGGGGCACTCGTCGGCCACGGTGACATTGGACGTGTATTCGTCGCTGTTCGAGGATGATCTCGATGAGGTGGCCGAGCGCCTGGATCGGATGCACGACGCGGCTCATGTTCCCAATGTGTTCCCATCAGGGGGAGTACGCCAGCTACCAAACTAACGTTTCCCCTGGTGAGAGGTGGAGCCCCCTGTCAGACTCGAACTGACGACCTTCGCTTTACAAGAGCGGTGCTCTACCAACTGAGCTAAGGAGGCGCGGTGCAGACCGAGCGTCTGCGCCTACATGATAGTAGTCCATGGGCCGGTCCCGCCACAAAACCTCAGGGGAAGGTGTGCCGACACGAGCGCGGGCCCGCCCGCCAAGCGGAGCACTCACTCGCCTCACGCGCGACGAAGGCCGGCCCCACGCAAGGCGAAGGCCGGGCCCCACGCACGGCGAAGGCCGGGCCCCACACACGGCGAAGGCCGGGCCCCACACACGGCGAAGGCCGGGCCCCACCTCGGCGGGGACCGGCCTTCTCATCCGACTGGCTGAGGGCCCTGCGGATCAGCCCTTGAACTCTCCGGTGGCCTTGAGGATCTCGGTGGCCAGGGCCTGCGGGTCGCTGGTGTTCTCGGTGTGCTTGCCGTTGATGAGCACCCACGGCGTCGCCTCGACGCCGTCGTCCAGAGCGGTCTGGCTCGACTGTTCGACGAACTTCTCGAAGGTCTTCTCACTCACGCAGGACTTCACGGTCTGCTCGGGGTCGGCGTTGAGCTTCTTCGAGGTGTCGACGCCGGCGTCCTCGGCGACTTTGAGCAGCTCGGCGTCGGTCCGCCCGTTGCCGCCCTCTTCGGGCTGCTGGGCGAACAGAGCATCGAACAGGTCCACGGCGACCTCGGGCTGGTTGTCGATGACACAGGCGGCGAGGTTGGCCGAACGGGTCGAGTACTCGTTGCCGCTGGACATGCGGTCGAGGATCGAGACGGGCTTGTAGTTGACGACGATCGAACCTTCGTCGGCGAGCTTCTTCAGCATCGAGGAATTGCCCTCTTCGAAGGCCTTGCACCCGGGGCACTGGAAGTCGATGTAGACGGTGACCGTGGCCGCGTCCTTCTTCACCCCGGCCTCGCTCGGCGCGGGCAGATCCGATTCCTCGCCCTCGGGCATCTTCTTCGGCTGCACGAGAGTGTCGTCCTTGGCCACGGTGATGCCGTCGGCGACATAGTTCTCAGGACTCACGGCGGGCTTGTTCTGCTGGAAGATGAGCACGCCGACCACGCCGAGGACCGCGACGATGACGATGGCGATGCCGACGTACAGGATGGTCTTGGCGGTCTTCTCCTTCTTCGCCTGATTCGCCGCGATCTGGCGGGCGTTCTCACGCGCTCTGTTCCGCTTGTCGTCTCCGGAGCTGTTCTTCGCCATTGTTCCTCACGTTGGATCGTCTGACATCGGTGCGGCCTGGGGCCCGAACGGTGCGGGACCGCTGCCGCGACCCGCCGGCACCACTGTACCGAAACCGCTCTCGAGCCGATTCCCAGAGATGCTCAAGGTTCGGCTAGACGGGGCCCGGGAGGTAGTCGAAGGGGCTGACCGGCAGCGGCCACCAGGACATGTCCGCCCCCGACTGGACGACCATGATGCCGAGGACGATGAGCAAAGCGACCACCGCCAGGGCGATGAGCCGCCCCAGCTGATTGCGCGTGGCCCCCGAGACGAGCAGCCGCGAACCGTAGCGCAGGCTCGACGCGCCCGGGCCGACCCACAGCACCAATGCACCGGCGGCGCCGGCCGCCCACACCGACCACTGCTCGGACGCTCCGCTGGGCACGATTCCGGCGATGTCGAGGCGGGTGAGCACGAGCGTGGCGACGGCCGCGATCGCGGGCAGGATGAGCGAGGCGATCGAGGTCAGCACCGAGGCCAGAACGGCCCCCGGCGCCGAGGCGAGCGCGCGGCCGAATCCGCCCGTTTCCATTCCGCGATCGAACCGGTACCGCTGGACCTTCCGGTCCACGCGCGTGCCGGTGCGGGCGAGGATCGACCAGAGCAGAGCGACGAGGCAGATGACGAGGGGGCTCAGCGGCATGACGGCCACGGCCAGCACGATGAGGCCGAAGGCGACCCAGCCGCCGCTGCGCACTCGCCTGTAGGTCATCGGCGCCCAGGGATAGCCGGGCTGCCCGGCCGGGTGGCCGGGCTGTCCGCCCGGCTGCATCGGCTGGCTGCCCGGCTGCACGACCTGACCGCCGGGACCGCCCTGCCAGGGGCCCTGTTCGCCGGGCTGCATGGCTCGGCCGTTCTGGCCGGGGTATCCCTGTCCGGGCTGGACGAAGCCTGATCGGCCGAGATCGGCCCCGGCCAGAGGTGAGCCCGGGCCGGCTTGGATGCTGCCGTGGGGGCTTCCGACCGGCGGCGCGCTCCCCTGCTGAGGCGGCTGCCAGCTCGTCTGCCCGGGACCGCCGTGGCTTCCCTGCCCGTGGCCCGGACCGCTGTGGTTGACCGGGCGACTGGCACCCGGGTAGTTCGGCTGGCCGCGCATGCTCGGATCCGCCTGCGGATGGCCGGGTCCCGGATGCCCGCCGTGCGCAGCGCGCTGACCGGCCGCGGCTCCGTATCCTGCGGCGGCCCCGGCGGCGCCTCCCAGCGCCGCCCCGCCGAGCGCCGCAGCGCCGGGCCCGCCGGGCCCGTCGTCGACGGCGGGCATGACCGCAGTCCCGCTCGGGGAACGGTGCGTCCCTCCCCCGCTCGGACCCGAACCGAGCTGCGGCATCCGTCCGGACTCGATGTCGACGAGAGCGTCGAGGATCATCTGCCCGGACGGGCGGCGCTCCGGCTTCGGGTCGAGGCAGGCGCCGATGAGGGGCACGAAGTGCCTCGGCGCCCCGTCGAGGTCGAACTTGCCCATCGCGACCCGTCCGAGCACCGCCTCCAGCGGTCCCGTGCCGTACGGGTTGCGGCCGGTGGCGGCGAAGGCCATGGTCGCCGCCCACCCCCACCAGTCGGTCTTCTCGCTCGAGTTCTTGCCGTCGGCGATCTCCGGGGACAGGTATCCAGGGGTGCCCATGACGAGACCGGTCGCGGTCACCCGCACCTCGTCGGCGACCTGGGCGATGCCGAAGTCGATGACCATGGGTTCGCCGTCCATGATCATCACATTCGCGGGTTTGAGATCCCGATGGATGACGCCGGCCTCGTGGACGGCGTTGAGGGCGTCGAGGAGTGCGTGGCCGAAGTGGACGAGTTCGTCCTCGGCGAAGGGACCGTTGTCGCGGACGTCGTCGGACAGGGTCTGACCGTCGACGAACTCTGTGATGATGAAGGGCTGCGCCGAATCGAGTTCCGCGTCGAGCACCTCGGCGATGCGGGGATGGCGGATCCTCCGCAGCGTTCTGACTTCCCTGGCCAAACGCTTGCGCGCGGTTTCGTCATTGGCGATGTGGGGGTGGAGGACCTTGACCGCGACGGGATTGTTCCCGCCGTCGACACCGAGGTAGACGACGCCCATGCCGCCCGAGCCGAGCTCCTCGATGAGGCGGTATCCGCCGAGATCCTGATCCATCACCTGGCCAAGCCTAGTCGAGCGAGTACAGTTCATTCCAAGGACCGACACAGGAGGAGGCGCAGATGAGCACCGTCAACTCTGCCGAGCCCGGCACTGAAACCCACTTCGGCGACAGCGATTTCGTCGTCGTGGCCAACCGTCTTCCCGTGGACCGTGATCCCGACGGAGAGAACGGCGGATGGCGGACCTCACCTGGGGGTTTGGTCACCGCAGTGGCTCCTGTGATGAAGGCCCAGGAGGGGGCGTGGATCGGATGGACCGGGGTTCCCGATGAGGACTTCGCCCCCTTCAGCATCGACGGCATGCACCTGACTCCCGTGACGCTGACGAGTGAGGATGTCCGCAGGTACTACGAAGGATTCTCCAACGCCACGTTGTGGCCGCTCTACCACGATGTCATCGTCCCGCCCGAGTACCACCGCACATGGTGGGACGCGTATGTGCGGGTCAACGAGCGCTTCGCGGCGAAGGTCGCCGAGACGGCCGCGGAGTCCGCAACGGTGTGGATCCACGATTATCAGCTCCAGCTGGTCCCGCTCATGGTGCGCCGACTGCGCCCCGATGTGGCGATCGGCTTCTTCAACCACATCCCGTTCCCGCCCTATGAGCTCTTCGCCCAGCTGCCCTGGCGCGACGAGATCCTCCGCGGACTCCTGGGCGCCGACCTCCTCGGCTTCCAGCGTCCGGCGGATGCGGCGAACTTCCGCCGCGCGGTCCGCGGTCGGCTGGGCTTCACGACGAAGGGATCGACGGTCACCGTCCCGGAGGGCGAATCGCTGTCGGCGCACGTCGTCCGCGCCGAGGCGTTCCCGATCTCCATCGACACCCCCTACCTCGAGGAGCTCGCCGAGGATCCCGACATCGTCGAGCGGGCGCGGCAGATCCGGGAGGATGTCGGCAATCCGAAGGTCGTCATGCTCGGCGTCGACCGCATGGACTACACGAAGGGCATCCGGCACCGGCTCAAGGCCTACGGTGAGCTGCTCGCCGAGGGCCGCCTGAATGTCGAGGACGTCGTGCTCATCCAGATCGCCACCCCGTCCCGGGAGCGCCTCGAGCAGTACAAGATCATCCGCCATGACGTCGAGCTCGCCGTCGGGCGGATCAACGGTGAGCAGGTCGACGTGGGCTCGATCCCCGTGCGCTACCTCCACCACTCGTACCCGCGGGACGAGATGACGGCGTTCTTCCTCGCCGCCGATGTCATGCTCGTCACCGCTCTGCGCGACGGGATGAACCTCGTGGCCAAGGAGTACGTGGCCTGCCGGAAGAACGACGACGGAGCCCTCGTGCTCTCCGAGTTCACCGGCGCCGCCGAACAGCTCAAGGGCGCGGTGATGATCAATCCGCACGACATCGGCAACCTCAAGGCCGGCATCCTCGAGGCCGTCGAGATGGATGAGAGGACGCGGACGAGGCGGATGCGGCAGATGCGCAAGAAGGTCACCACGGACACCGTGAGCCAGTGGTCGAAGAACTTCCTCGCCGAGCTCACCCACATCAAGCGCAATCCCGAGGACATCGTCCCCGACCGTCCGGTGACGCAGAAGAGCCGGACCGCTCTGGCGCCGGATGCTCCGGCCGAACCATCCGATCGCGCCCACCAGCCCGAAGAGGCCGGTTGGGCCGCCGATATCTCCACCTCCCGCTAGGAGCCGAAGAGTGACGAGACGACCGGCCGCGCTCACCCCTGCCCTGTCCACCCCCGCCGAGGTGGATCTGCGTGAGCTCATCACCGCCGATTCCCTGCTCATCGCCCTCGACTTCGACGGCGTGCTCGCACCCCTGCAGGACGATCCGGAGACCTCGCGGATGGTCCCGGAATCGGCGGCGGCGATCACCGCGCTGGCAGAGCTGCCGCACACCCGGGTCGCCCTGGTGTCCGGACGCGACATCGCGACCCTGCGACGCCTCACCGCGGTCGGCGATGCCGTCTGGCTGATCGGCTCCCACGGCGCCGAGGCGGAGCTCGGTCCGGGCGCCGCGGCGTCCCGTTCGCCTGACCTCTCGACGCGCGAGGAGGAGATGCTCGCGGCCATCGATGCCCACATCCTGGCCTTCGAACACACGCTGGCCGGCGAGAGCGCGGCCACCGGTTTCCGCGTCGAGGCCAAACCCTATTCGCGCACCGTCCACACCCGCGGATTCGACCCGGTGCTCGCCGATGCACTGCACGAGCATGCCATCGCGGTGGCCCAGGAGTATCCGGACATCCGCATCATCGAAGGCCACGACATCACCGAGCTCGCGGTCAAACAGGCGACGAAGGGCGACGGCGTGCGGCTGCTGTTCCGGGCCGAGGAGCCGACTGCGATGGCCTATCTCGGCGACGATGTCACCGACGAGGACGCGTTCACAGCCCTCAAGGAGCTCTCGGCGGACTCCGCCGTCACCGATCCCTCGCCCACGACCGCGCGGACAGTCGCCGCCGGTCTGACCGTCAAGGTCGGACGCGCTCCGACGGGCGCGGCATGGCGGATCGCCGATCCCGGAGCCGTCGCCCTCCTCCTCGCACGCCTCGCCGCCTCCCGCGCCGAGCACCTCGGCGCACCGCTTCCCTGATCGCGCCCCGTCCTGTTCTCAGCGGGCGCTGCGCCGGTGCCCGTCCTCAGCGTCGCTGCGGCGGGACCGCGCTGGCACGGAGGACGAGATCCGGATCGACCGTGTAGTCCACGTGCACCCGCTGCCGACCGGCGGCGATCATGGCCCGGATCTCATCGATCGCCGACTGCGCCACCATCGCCCAGTCATAGACGACCTGTGACAGCGGCGGCTCGACGACATCGGCGTCCGGCACGTCGCCGACCGTGAGCAGCGACAGGTCCCGGGGCACATCGAGCCGCAGCCGTTGGGCGGCCTCGAGCAGGCCGAAGGACAACGAGGGCGCGCAGGCGATGACGGCCGTGCAGCGCAGGTCGATGAGCTCCTCGGCGGCGGCGACACCGGCCATCGTGCCCCCGGCCGCCTCGACGACGGGCGCCTGATCGCGGGTCGCCGGGATGTGGAGGATGCCGGCCATCGACCTGCGGAATCCGGCGATGCGCGCCGGTGCCGCCGAATCGCGCAGCACCGCGAGACCGATGCGACGGTGCCCGAGGTGGACGAGGTGGGCGACGGCGGTGTCGATGCCGCCGGTGGCATCGAGGTAGATGCGCGAGATCCCGTCGTCGTGGCGGGCGTTGGAGATGCGGATGAGCGGCAGCCCGCGCTCGGCGAGGATGCCGGCGAGCGCTCCGGCGGCACCACCGCCGACGACCACGGCGCCGGAGACCGTCGGGCCGCCGTGCTCATCGCCGAGGATCGTCTCGGCCAGAGCCTCATTGCGTTCGGCGACGGCTTCGATGTGGACGACGGCGATGCGCAGACCGAACATCCGGTTCGTCAGGATCTCCGCCAACCGGGAGTACGGATCGACATTGCCTGCGGACACGGCGGGCTTGATGAGAGCGATCATCGGGACTTCGGTGCCCGGTTCTGCCCGCTGCCCGGTCCCGCGCGTCTCGGGGCTGTGGCCGGCAGCGCCGAGAATGGCCAGGGCCTGCCTCACCTTCGCCAAGGAAGCCGGCGAGACCGATTCGGGATCGCGCAGCGCCCTCGAGGCGGTGGCCTTCGACACCCCGGCCGTGCCGGCGATCTCTGCGAGGCGGACGTGCCGATGCTCCGGCGGCTGCCCGCCCGAGGTCGGTCCGCTCGTCTCCTGCTCGTTCACTGGCGGGCCGCCGTCGTCGAGGTGCGGGCGATGAGTCGCGGGCGGAACACCGGCGGCACCGTCGGCAGCCCCGTCGACGAGATGCGCAGAGTGTTGAGGGTGGCCGCGACCAGCGCGTTCGAAAGGCCTTCGAGGTCGAGGCCGAGGACGGTGGCGGGCGGGCCGGTGAACTTCATGGTCGGAGAATCGCCGAAGCCGACGATCGACATGTCCCGCGGCACCTGCAGATGCCGATTGCGCAGCCCGTGCAGGGCCCCGTGCAGCTGCAGCGCGGACTGCACGATCACCGCCGTGCAGGTCGCGTCCTTGAGTTCGAGCACGGCACGCGATCCGCCCGAGAACGACTTCGGCACCCGCGCGATCCAGTCCTCGAGAGTGAGCCCGAGATTGCGCGCCGGATGCTCGGCGAGGAAGCGGCGGATCAGCTGCACAGCCAATTCTCCACTGTCGTTGCAGATCAGACCGATCCGCCGGTGGCCGATCGCGCGCAGGTGTTCGAAGGCCGTGGTCATCCCGCCGCCGAGATCGAGACGGGCGGCGATGATATCGGCACCGCCCGGTCCGGCCGGGCCTCCCGGCTCCCTCGCCGCCGCTGCGTTCGTCGCCGTTCCGCCGGCCGCGGTTCCGTCCGTCTGCGCTCCCCCGGTCACCTGTCGGCCGAGTTCGTCGGAAGTCGTGGCGGACTGCTCGTCGACGCGGATGCACGGGATGTCGGTGTGCAGACTCGTCAGCGTCGGTGTCACGAGGGCGACCGCGCCGGCATCGATCGCGATCCGCAGGGGCTCGGGATCGGTCTCGACGAGCGGCCGCGTGACGAGCAGACCGTGGTCCTGCAGAGCCTTGGCCACACGGGTGCAGACCTGGACCTGCCAGTGTTCGGGATTGCCGGGGGCGCCGACGGCCACGAGCCGCCTCGGCGCGTCATGGAGCAGCGTCGACCGCGAATAGCCGAGCTCGTGCATCGCCTCGAGGACCTTCGCCCGGGTCGCCTCGGCGACCGCGCCGCGGCGGCCGAGGACACGTGAGACCGTGGCCAGGGACACCCCCGCCCGGGCGGCGACCTCGTCCAGCGTGACCTTCATATGCGTCAGTCTACTTTCGGCAGGTGTGTGCATCAGCGCACCGGCATCGTGCTGAGAATCACTCTACGCTTTGTCGAATAGAATGAGCGCCCGACCGGCCCACCCTTTAGTATGAGAGGGACTGAGCATCCCCGCCAGGTCACCGACGACCAGCTGCTCACCGAGTTACTTAGAGGAGGACACATGTCAACGGTGTCGTTGAATGGCCTCAGTCATATTTACGAGAACACGACATCCGAATCCGTGCATCCGTTCAATCTCTTCGTCGACACTGGAGAGTTCCTCGTCCTCTACGGCTCGTCCGGTTCGGGCAAGTCGACGATCCTGAGGATGCTCCACGGCCTCGAGACCCCGAAGACCGGCACGATCCTCATCGACGGCGTCGACATCACCCACACCGCCGTCAACGATCGCGATGTGACGCTGGCGCTCGAGAGCTACGCCCTGTATCCGCACATGAGCGTGCGCGACAATCTCGGTTTCGCGCTCCGCGTCGACGGCCTCCCGGCCGAGGAGATCAGGGAGCGGGTCGAGACCGTGATGGACAAGATCGGGCTGACCGAGATCCTCGATTCGGTTCCCGGTGACCTCACCCGGCTGCAGCGGCAGACCGTGGCGCTGGCCCGGGCCGTCGTCCGCAAGCCGAAGGTGCTCATCATGGATGAGCCCGTGGTCAACCTCGTCCCCGAACAGCAGGCCGAGACCCTGTCGCTGATCAAGGACCTGCAGCAGGAGTTCGAGCTGACCACCATCTACGCCACGTCCGATCTCGAGGACGCGAAGGTCCTCGGCGACCGGATCGCGCTCCTCGACCGCGGTCGGCTCATCGGAGTGGAGACACCGGAACTCGCCGAGGCGCTCGTGGCCTCGGTGCCGGACACGGACTCCTGAGCCGTGTCCGGCACCCCGTCACAGCCGACCGCCCCGGCGGAGATCCGACCGTCGACGGTCGCTCCGGCCCGGCCCTCGGGACCGGGAGCCCCGGGACCCGAGATCCACGCCATCCACCATGCCGATCGTGCCGCACTGTCCGAGCTGCCCTGGCACCTGCCGCTGGACGAGTGGCCGGAGACGCTGCTCGGCGGACTGCCCCGCGGCATCTCCCGCCACGTCGTGCGCTATGTGGAGATCGGCGACGAGGTGCTCGCGATCAAGGAGACCGACGACCGGCAGGCGCTGCGCGAATTCGACATCCTCGGCGCGCTCGGCAACCTCGACGTCCCGCTCGTCGAACCACGGGCCTACGTCAACGGTCGCAGAACCGCGTCCGGGGAGAGGCTCAACGGCGCGCTCATCACGGCCTACCTCGAGTTCTCCCTGCCCTATCGGGCGCTCTTCTCCCGAGACCTGGCCACCGACACCGGCGGCCGCCTCGTCGACGCCTTGGCCGTGCTGCTGGCCCGCCTCCACCTCGTCGGGTTCTACTGGGGCGACGTCTCACTGTCGAACACGCTCTTCCGCCGCGATGCCGACGCCTACGCCGCCTATGTCGTCGACGCGGAGACCGGAGAGCTGCACGAGCAGCTCTCCGACGGCCAGCGGAACATGGACCTGCGGATCGCGCGGATGAACATCGCCGGCGACTTCCTCGACCTGCAGGCGGCGGGCCTCATCGCCGCCGAAACCGACCCCTTGGCGGCCGGTGAGCGCCTCTGCGAGTCCTACAACGCCCTGTGGGCGGAGCTGACTCGGGTCGAGGAATTCAGCGTCAACGAGCGGTGGCGCATCGACGAGCGCATCCGCCGCCTCAATGACCTCGGCTTCGATCTCGGTGAGCTGACCGTGACGACCGACATCGACGGGATCAGCCTCCTCGTCGAACCGAAGGTCGTCGAACCCAACCACCACTCCAGGCGCCTGCTGCGCCTGACCGGCATCGGGGCGAACGAGAACCAGGCGCGGGCGATGCTCAACGACCTCGACTCCTTCCGCTCGGCCCCGGAGATCGCCGAGGTGGACGAACTCGACGAGTCCCAGGCCGCCAGACGGTGGCTCGAAGAGGTCTACAAACCGCTCATCCAGGCGATTCCGGAGAACCTCACCCGCAAGCTCGAGCCGGGGCAGATCTTCTACGAATTCGCCGAGCATCGGCGCACGATGGCCCGGGCCCGGCAGCGCGACATCCCGACCATGGAGGCCATCGCCTACTTCATCGTCGACTACCTCGCGAACCTGCCCGACGAGATCCGATACGTCGACAGCGAGCAGTTCTGAGCCCTCGGCCGAGAGCTCACCCAGGGCGGCGATCCGAGCAAGCCCGGGGACGGCGACCTGAGCAAGTCCGGGGACGGCGAACTGAGCACGCCCGGGAGCAGCGACCGCCGACGTTCCACAAGGTGAAACGGCCGCGTCGGAGCCGCCTCGGCGGGCATACCTTTGAACTCGACGGAGGCGACGACGGCGTCCCTCCACACCGATTCCCCATGGAAGGACCTCCGATGACGGACGCACCGCACAGCCCGGCCCACCCGGACTCCGCCGACGAGAGGCCGGCCCAGGACAGACCGGCCCATGAGAGCTCGGCCTCGCCGGGACAGATGCCGACGAACGAGCACAATCCGTCGATCCTCGGCCTGTTCGACCTCAGCGGACGCACCGCCGTCGTCGTCGGCGCCGGGTCCGGACTGGGCCAGGCCAGCGCGATCGGGCTCGCCGATGCCGGAGCGCACGTCATCGTCGCCGACCTCAATCCCGCAGGCGCCGAGGCGACCGCGGACCTCATCGCCGCCCGCGGCGTCGGATCGGCCGAGCCCGCCGCGGTCGACATCACGGACACTGCCTCCGTCGACGCCCTCGTCGCCGCCTGGGCCGAGGCCGAGGTCCTCGTCGTCACGCCCGGGGCGAATGTGCGCAAACGCCTGGTCTCGACGAGCGACGAGGAGTTCGACCGAGTCATCGACATCAACCTCAAGGGCACCTACCGGCTGATGCGCGGGTTCGGTCGTGAGATGGGCAGACGCGGCCGCGGGTCGATCGTCACCTACGCCTCGTTCCGGGCCCTGGCGATCGAACCGGGGCAAGGCCTCTACGCCGCGGCCAAGGCCGGTGTCATACAGCTGACGAAGACCCTGGCCAGCGAGCTCGGCGACCGGGGTGTGCGGGTCAACGCGATCCTGCCCGGCCCCTTCGACACCCCGCTGACCCAGCAGATCAAGGGCGACAGCACATGGTGGGATGCCTATGCGGACAAGACCGCCCTGGGCCGGTGGGGCCGCCTGCACGAGATCGCAGGTCCCGTCCTGTTCCTCGCCTCGGACGCCTCGAGCTATGTCACCGGGCATTCGCAGCTCGTCGACGGCGGCTGGATGGCCCATGACGGACGGTTCACTCCCGACGTCTGAGGGCCCGGACATGTGAGATCGGCGACGCTGCAGACCGCTTCGGCCTGTGAATTCGCGCCTCTCGTCCGAGAAGATATTCATGCTTATGCAAGAATATTCATATGACCGCGTCGCACACTCCCTCCAGCCCATCGGCAACCGCCTCCACAGGAGTGCTCCGACAGCTGGGTCGGCGGAAATCGATCAGCGCCATGGCCGCGGACTCGCAGGCCGGGGAATCGAGCGGTCTGCGCAGGACCTTCGGAGTCTTCCAGCTGACGATGATCAGCGTCGGCGCCACCTTGGGCACGGGCATCCTCGTCATCCTCGGCGAGGCCGTGCCCATCGCCGGCCCCGCGGTGTGGCTGGCGTTCGTCCTCGCCGGTGTCACCGCACTGCTCTCAGCGGTCAGCTATGCCGAGATGGCCGGGATGGTGCCGGTCTCCGGTTCGAGCTATTCGTACTCCTATGCGACCCTCGGCGAGGGAGTGGCATGGGTCTGCGGCTGGTGCCTCGTGCTCGAGTACGCGGTCTCGGTGGCTGCGGTGGCCGTCGGGGCCGCCGACTACGTCAATGAGACCCTGCGCGTCTTCGGCCTCGAACTGCCTGCGTCCCTGACCACCGGGCCGGGGCTGGCGGAGAACCCCGAGGGGATCATCAACCTCTCCGCGCTCGTCGTCGTGGCTCTGGCCACCGTGCTGCTCATGCGCGGCGCCAGGGAATCCGGGGTGGTCAACACGATCCTCGTGTTCGTCAAGCTCGGCATCCTCGTCTTCTTCGCCATCGTCGCCTTCACCGCGTTCAAGGCCGGCAACTTCGCTCCGATGCTGCCGATGGGGGCGGCCGGAGTCACCGCGGCCGCCTCGAGCGTGTTCTTCTCCTACATCGGCTTCGATGCCGCCTCGACCGCTGGGGAGGAGGCGAAGAACCCGCGCCGCGACCTGCCGCGGGCGATCATCTTCTCGATGCTGATCGTGACCTCGATGTACGTGCTCGTGGCCGTGACCGCGATCGGCGCCCGGCAGTGGCAGTGGTTCGAGACCGCGCACGCTCCTCTGGTCCAGATCGTCGAGGAGATCACCGGATCGGACCTCGCCGTCCTCCTCTTCGCCGTGGCCGCCGTGCTCGCGATCTTCTCCGTGGTCATCACCGTGCTCTACGGACAGTCGCGCATCCTGCTGACGATGGCCCGCGACGGAATGGTGCCGAAGGTCTTCGGTCTCGTGTCCCGACGCACCGGCACTCCCCTGGCAGGCACGCTCATCGTCGGCGGGCTCGTGGCGATCACCGCGGCGTTCATCCCGCTGGGCGAACTCGCCGACGCCACGAGCATCGGCACGCTCTTCGCCTTCTTCCTCGTCAACCTCGCCGTCATCTACCTGCGCCTCAAGCGCCCCGACCTCGAACGGTCCTTCAAGGTGCCCTTCGGTCCCGTCGTGCCGGCTCTCGGAGCACTCGCCTGCGCGGCGCTGATGGTCAACCTCGGCGGCCGGACCTGGATCGTCTTCGGCGTGTGGATGGCGGTCGGGGCTCTCGTCTACTTCACCTACAGCCGCCGCCACTCGGTCGTCGGCGGCCTGAGCGAGGCCGACTACCGCACAGCTGTCGACGCCTGAGCGCCGCGGACCCTCCGACCTCCCTGACTCGTCTGACCTCGCTCAGGCACACGGCGGCCCTGGCACCTCATGTGATGCCAGGGCCGCCGTCAGAGACTGCAGGAAACAGAGCCGCCGTCGGGCGGTACGGGAATCAGGGGCGGCGGGCGCGAGCGACCTCGTAGAGGGACACGGCCGCAGCGATGCCCGCGTTGAGCGACTCGGTGGTCGCCGCGATCGGGATCGACACGATCTGATCGCACTTCTCGGAGATCAGACGCGAGAGCCCCTTGCCCTCGGAGCCGACGACGATGCACAGCGGATCCCGGCTGAACGTCAGTTCGGGCAGCTCCACATCGCCGTCCATATCGAGGCCGACGACGAAGACATTCTGTTTCTTCAGCTCGTCGATGGCCCGGGCCAGATTGACGACCTGAGCGACGCGGATCCGCGAGGCGGCACCGGCCGAGGTCTTCCATGCCGCGGCCGTCATCGAGGCCGCGCGGCGTTCGGGGATGATGACGCCGTGCCCGCCGAAGGCAGCGGTCGAGCGCACGATCGCGCCGAGGTTGCGCGGGTCGGTGATTCCGTCGAGGGCGACCAGCAGCGGGGCCTCGGCGCGATCGGCGGCGTACTCGAGCAGGTCGGACGGGTCCGCGTACTCGTACGGCGGGATCTGCAGGGCGATGCCCTGGTGGATCGCATCGTCGGTGAGTCGGTCGAGGTCGGGCTTGCTCGCCTCGAGCATCGAGATGCCGCGCTGGGTCGCCAGCGTGATCGACTCGCGGACGCGATCGTCGGAGTCGATGCGGCCGGACACGTACATCGCGGTGGCCGGAACACCTTCGCGCAGCGCCTCGAGCACGGAATTTCGCCCGGCGACCATGTTCGGGCCGTTCTCCTTCTTCTTCCGCTTCGCCTGTGCCGAGGCGTTGACGTTCTTGCGCTGCTGCGCCGCCTTGTGCGCCTTGTGGTAGACGCGGTCCTCGGCCTTGGGCGTCGGGCCCTTGCCGCGCAGGCCGCGCCTGTTCTTACCGCCCGAGCCCTTGGTCGGGCCCTTCTTCGAACCGCCGGAGCGGGGATTGGAAGCCATGTGATTCCTTATGCGTTGGGGTCGCAGGCTCGTGCCGGCGACCGAAGATCGAGTTCCTCAGCCCTCGCCGAGGTGGTAGCGGTAGCCGTCGGCCGTGTCCTCGATGACGACGCCGGCCGCGGCGAGCTCGTCGCGGATGGAGTCCGCGGTGGCGAAGTCCTTGTCCCGCTTCGCCTCGGCGCGTCGGTTCGCCATCGTGGCGATGAGGGAGTCGAGCGCCGATTCCGCCTTCGCGTCGGTGACCGAACCGGCCCAGACAGCAGCGCTGGGGTTGACTCCGAGGATGTCGAGCATGAGCTCCACCTCGGCGACGATCCGTGCCAGCCCCGCCCGATCGGCACCGGAGTCGAGGAGCTTCGCGCCCTCGCTCACGGAGGCGAAGACCACGGACAGGGCACGTGGCACACCGAGGTCGTCGTCGAGGGCGGCGGCGAATTCGGCAGGGACGTCGACACTGCGTCCGACATAGGAGTCACTGACATCCGGCAGCGCCGGCGCGTCTGTCCCGAGCGCCTGTCGAGCACGCTGGAGGAAGTTCTGCAGTCGTTCGAGCGAGGCCGCGGAACGTTCCATGGCCTCATTCGAGAAGTCGAGGATCGACCGGTAGCTGGCACCGGTGAGGAAGTAACGGACTGCCAGCGGGCTGAACGTGTCGAACAGGTCAGAGGCGAAGACGGAGTTGCCCAGAGACTTCGACATCTTGTCCCCGCCCACATTGAGCAGACCGGAATGCATCCAGATGTTTGCGAACTGGTCGCCGGCGGCACGGGATTGAGCCAGCTCGTTCTCGTGATGCGGGAAGCGCAGATCGAGTCCGCCGCCGTGGATGTCGAAGTTCGACCCGAGGTACTTCGTCGACATGGCCGAGCATTCGATGTGCCAGCCGGGTCGGCCCCGTCCCCATGGCGAGGGCCATGAGGCGGTGATGGGCTCGGAGTCCTTGTGCGCCTTCCACAGTGCGAAGTCCCGGGCGTCCTTCTTCCCCCGCAGTTCGGCGCCTTCTGACAGCTCCATGTCCTCGAGCCTCTGATTCGTCAGCTGACCGTAGTCGGCCCACGAGGCGGCGTCGAAGTAGACATCGGCGCTGCCGTCGAGGGCGGGGTAGGCGTGGCCGGCCTCGATGAGGCGGGAGATGAGTTCGATCATCTCCGTGATGTGGCCGGTCGCGCGCGGTTCGCTGCTCGGCGGCAGCACGTCGAGTGCGTCGTAGGCGGCGGTGAAGGCGCGTTCGTACTTATAGGCGTGAGCGAACCATTCTCGTCCCTCTTCGACGGACTTCGTCAGGATCTTGTCGTCGATGTCGGTGACATTGCGGACCATCGTCACCTGGTAGCCGCTGTAGAGCAGCCAGCGGCGCAGGGTGTCGAAGACCGAGGCCGAACGCAGATGGCCGATGTGCGGTTCGCCCTGCACCGTAGCGCCGCAGACGTACATCCCCACCTGACCGGCGTTGACGGGACGCAGTTCTTCGGTCGTGCGGCTGGCGGTGTTGTAGAGCGAGATAGTCACTCCCTCAGTCTACCGGGCCGGGCCGAATTCGCCGTTTCACCGCATTCGATATCAGACTGTTACGCACCTCACGTGATGCACGGCACATTGTCCAGCGGATTCCCAGTAAAGTGGAAGCAAGCAATGAAGACCGACGTGAGAGCCATCTTCGCCCGGTCTTCGCACATGCTCCCGCCGTCTCACGGAAGAGCCGGCGAGGGTGGAACTCGGCTGCGAAGAGAGGCGGCCGGTCAGGAAAGGACATCAATGTCGATCAAGTCATCTCCCCAGAGGGAGGTCTTCGTCTCCCGATCCGCGTTCATCTTCGCGGCCATCGGATCGGCGGTCGGCCTCGGCAACATCTGGCGCTTCCCCTATGTCACCTATGAGAACGGCGGCGGCGCCTTCATCATCCCCTACCTCGTCGCACTGCTGACAGCGGGCATCCCGCTCCTCTTCTTCTACTACGCGATGGGGCACCGGTCGCGGGGCTCGGCCCCCCTGGCCTACCGGATGACCCACAAGGCCGCCGAACCCATCGGCTGGTTCTCCACGGGCGTGGCCGTCGTCATCGGCATCTACTATGCCGCGATCATCGGCTGGGCCGGTTCCTATATGTTCTTCTCGCTCGGCGAGGCCTGGGGCGACGACGCGGAGGGATTCTTCTTCGGTGAGTACCTCAAGATGGGCGATCCGGGCGTCTCGCTCGAGTTCGTCCCCGGTGTGCTCATCCCGCTCATCATCGTCTGGGTCATCGTCCTCGGCATCCTCCTCATGGGTGTGCAGAACGGCATCGCCGGGTTCTCGAAGATCTTCATCCCGCTGCTCATCATCCTCTTCCTCGCATTGGTCATCCGGTCGCTGTTCCTGCCGGGCGCGGCCGAGGGCCTCAATGCGCTGTTCACTCCGGACTTCGCGGCACTGACCGATCCGGCGGTGTGGATCGCAGCCTATGGGCAGATCTTCTTCTCCCTGTCGATCGCCTTCGGCATCATGATCACCTATGCCTCGTACCTGAAGAAGAAGACGAACCTCACCGGCGCCGGCCTCGTCGTCGGCTTCTCGAACTCCGCGTTCGAGATCCTCGCCGGCATCGGCATCTTCGCGGCTCTGGGCTTCATGGCCACCGCGCAGGGCGTCGAGGTCGCCGACGTCGCCTCTTCGGGCATCGGGCTGGCCTTCGTCGGCTTCCCGACGCTGATCTCCGAGATGCCCGGCGGTCCGATCTTCGGCTTCGTCTTCTTCGCCTGCCTCGTGTTCGCGGGACTGACCTCGCTGATCTCGATCGTGCAGGTTCCGATCCAGGCCCTGCGCGACAAGTTCCGCATGAGCAACCGCGCTTCGACGATCTTCGTCGGCGGAGCCATGGCGATCATCTCGCTGCTGCTCATGCCCACGATCACCGGTCTCTACGCCCTCGACACCATGGATGCCTGGGCGAACAACATCGGCATCGTCGGCTCGGCCGTGCTCGCGATCATCGCCGTCGCATGGCTGCTGCGGAAGCTGCCGCTCTTCAGCCGTCACCTCAATGCGGTCTCGAGCTTCAAGCTCGGCTGGACCTGGATGATCCTCATCTCGATCACCGGCGTGGTCCTGGCCTACATGCTCATCACGCAGATCATGACCTACCTCACCGAAGGGTACGAGGACTATCCGGCCCTCATCACCGGCACCTTCGGTTGGGGCATGATCGGTCTGCTGGCCGTGGCCGCGATCATCCTCTCGGTCATCAAATGGCCGAAGCAGACCATCGATGAGATGGACGCAGCGATCGCCGACTCCGTCGCCGAAGAGAACATTCCCACCGAGAACAAGGGGGCCTGAAATGGGTGCATCAGCAATCGTCATGATGATCATCGCAATGGTCACCGTCTGGGGCGGCCTGGCAGGAGCGATCCTGCACCTGCGCAAGCACCCGGACGAGGAGTGACCTGCCGAGGTCGAACCGATCTGCGGGATCCCACGGGCTGAACCGAAGGATCCGACCGCTGCGAGGCGGCCCGATGTCATAACGTCGGGCCGCCTCCGGCATTCACGCCGAACCCTCGCAGACCCGGATCGGGAACCGCCTCGGCGCGAGCCCGGAGTGCGGACGCGCCACTGGTCGGCGGAGGGCTGCTTGGTTAGGGTGGGGAGTGTGCGCACCCTGCCCGGGGTGCACTCGTCCAATTCGGGTGACGGCATGCGCCGGCACCCGGCGTCGAAGACAGAAGGAGACGCAATGCCACAGACTGTCAAGGGCGTCATCTCCCGCAGCAAGGGAGCCCCAGTCGAACTCACCGACATCGTCATCCCTGATCCGGGACCCGGCGAAGTCATCGTCGATGTGAAGTCGTGCGGCGTCTGCCATACCGACTTCCACTACCGAGAGGGCGGCATCAGCGACGACTACCCGTTCCTGCTCGGCCACGAGTCCGCCGGAGTGGTCGCCGAGATCGGCGAAGGCGTGACGAACGTCGAGGTCGGCGACTTCGTCATCCTCAACTGGCGCGCCATCTGCGGCGACTGCCGCGCCTGCAGGCGCGGCGAGCCCTGGTACTGCTTCGCCACCCACAATGCCTCACAGAAGATGACCCTGCCCGACGGCACCGAGCTCGAAGCGGCACTGGGCATCGGCTCGTTCGCCGAGAAGACCCTCGTCGCCGCCGGACAGTGCACGAAGGTCCCCGAATCCGATCCCGCCGTCGTCGGCCTGCTCGGCTGCGGGATGATGGCAGGCATCGGCGCCGCCATCAACACCGGTGAGGTCACACGCGGCAAGACCGTGGCCGTCATCGGCTGCGGCGGCGTCGGCTGCGCCGCGATCGCCGGATCGGCACTCGCCGGCGCCGGGACCATCATCGGCCTCGACATCGATGAGAAGAAGCTCGACTGGGCGAAGGACCTCGGCGCCACCGACGTCGTGGACACCAAGGGCATGAGCGAGGACGAGGTCGTCGCCGCCATCCAGGAGCGCACCGGAGGCTTCGGCGCCGATGTCGTCATCGACGCCGTGGGGCTGCCCGCGACCTGGCGCCAGGCCTTCTACGGTCGCGATCTCGCCGGGACCGTCGTATTGGTGGGCGTGCCCACCCCGGAGATGGAGCTCACCGTCCCGCTGCTCGACGTGTTCGGCCGAGGCGGCAGGCTCAAGTCCTCGTGGTACGGCGACTGCCTGCCCGCTCGCGACTTCCCGATGCTCGTCGACCTCTATCAGCAGGGACGCCTGCCCCTGGAGAAGTTCGTGTCCGAACGCATCGGCATCGGCGACGTCGAGGCGGCGTTCGACAAGATGGCCGAGGGCCGGGTTCTGCGATCGGTGGTGGAACTCTGATGACTGCGATCGAACATCTCGTCACCTCAGGCACCTTCTCCCTCGACGGTGAGACCTTCGACGTCGACAACAATGTGTGGATCATCGGCGACGATTCCGAGGTCATCGTCATCGACCCCGCCCACGACGTCGATGCCATCGCCGAGGCGGTCGGATCCCGGGAGGTCAAGGCCATCCTGCTCACGCACGGGCATGACGACCATGTGGGCGTCGTCCGCGACTTCGCGCAGCGGGTAGGCAACCCCACCGTCTACCTCAATCCCGAGGACTACGTCCTGTGGGACATGACCTATGACAGCTACCGGCCCGACGGACAGATCGCCGATGGCGACACGTGGAACGTCGGGGGTGTCCGCCTCAAGGCCCTGCACACCCCGGGCCACTCCCCCGGTTCGACGTGCTTCTTCGTCGAAACCGGTCTGCCCGCTCCCGTCTCGGCCGGGGCCGGTCGGGCCGTCGGCCCGGTGCTGTTCTCCGGCGACACCCTGTTCAACGGAGGGCCCGGTGCCACCGGGCGGTCGTACTCGAGCTTCGAGACCATCATCGAGTCGATCCGCGATGTGCTCTTCCCACTGCCCGAGGCGACCGTCGTGCTCACCGGACACGGCGATTCGACCTCGATCGGGGCCGAACGTCCGGCCCTCGACGACTGGATCAAGCGCGGACACTGATCGCCCTTGCACGGCACGCGGCCCCCGGTTCGTCCCCGAACCGGGGGCCGCTGTTGTTCCTGCAGGCCCTGCCCTGCCTCTGAAGTGCTGAAGATTCGGCTCCTGCAGCAGCCAGGATTCCCGGGCGGAACCGACAAACGGGCACGCGGGCGCCTCACGCGCTCGAACGATAGACTCAACGGATGCCCGAATCACAGTCTCAGCAGCCCGCAGAGCCCCCGGCTCCACGCGACACGACATCCTCATCCGCAGCCTCCGGCGCCTCCGGGGCCGCGGAGGCCGCAACGGGCCTCAAAGCGGGGATGAAGCCCCGCCACCTCGTGATGATGAGTCTGGGCTCGGCGATCGGGGCCGGCCTCTTCGTCGGCTCCGGCGCCGGCGTGCAGGCAGCGGGTCCTGCCGTCCTCATCTCCTACGTCGTGGCCGGGCTCATCGTCATCTTCGTCATGCGGGCCCTCGGAGAGCTCGTCGCGGCCGATCCGAACCCGGGAGCGTTCTCCCACTACGCCGGAAAGGCGATGGGCCCCTCCGCGGCCTTCGCCGTCGGCGCGCTGTGGTGGATCCAGCTCTGCCTCGTCGTCGCCGCGGAGGCGACCGCCTCGGCGCAGATCCTCGCCGGCGTCTTCCCCGTCGTTCCGCAGTGGGTGATCGCCCTGGCGATCATGGTCGTGTTCACCGCGATCAACCTGACTCCCGCGCGCAGCTTCGGCGAGTTCGAATTCTGGTTCTCCCTGCTCAAGGTCGCCTTCGTCGCGCTGTTCGTCGTCCTCGGCATCGCCTACCTCCTCGGCTGGACTCCCGCAGAGCCGCCCGCGCAGATCTTCGCCGACGGCTTCATGCCCACCGGCGTCTCCGGAGTCGCCGCCGGTCTCCTCGTCGTCGCCTTCGCCTTCGGAGGCATCGAGATCGTCGCCGTCGCGGCGGCCGAGACCGCGGACCCGAGCCACAGCGTGACCACGGCGATCAAGACCATCGTCTGGCGCATCCTCGGCCTCTACATCGGGTCGGTGGCGATCATCGTCCTCGTCCTCGACTGGACGGACCCGCGCCTGGCCGACTCGCCGTTCGTCGCCGTCCTCGACACTGCCGGACTGCCGGTCGTCGCCGCCCTGCTCGGGGCCGTCATCGTCATCGCGCTGCTGTCGTCGATGAACGCCAACATCTACGGGGCCTCCCGCATGTCCTTCTCGATGTCCCAGCGTCGGATGCTGCCGGCCGCCTTCGGACGGGCCTCGCGCCGCGGCGTTCCCATCGCCTCGGTGCTGGCGACCTCGGCGTTCGGTTTCATCGCCGTGGCACTCAATTACTTCTGGGCGGAGGAGGTTCTCGGCCTGCTGCTCAACATCGTCGGTTCGACGCTCATCGTCACCTGGGTCGTCACCCTCGTCTCGCACATCATCCTGCGCCACCGCGCCGAGGCCGCCGGGCAGGAGCTGCCGCTGAAGATGTGGCTCTTCCCCTGGCTGTCCTATGCCGCACTGGCCGGCATCGCCACGATCCTCATCCTCGGCCTCACCGTCGAATCCGTCCGCTTCCAGATCGTCGGCACCCTGATCTTCGTCGCCGCGCTCTACCTCGTCGGACTCGTCGTCACCAAACGCAGCCGCGCCGCGAAGGTCTGAGTCCGAGCTGCCTCAGGTCCCGCTCCCAGGTGTGTTCATGTGCTGAGTCGGGACCGTCTCACGTGCCGAGCCGGCGCGGTCGCGTTGCGAGGCTGGGCGCGGTCCCGGTCAGTGCCGGCCCTGGTCGAGTGCTGCGATCTGCGCATCCAGGGCTGGCGATTCGTTCGGACCCGCTGCCCAGCCGGTGAGCATGGCTCGCGTCTGATCCACATGCCGACCGAAGTGGCGTCCGGCGTAGGCGGTGACATCGATCGGGACGGCGAACTCCATCGCCCCCAGCACACCTCGTGCGATGACCGCAGACATCGGCACGGGCAGTCCGAGCCGGGCACCCACCGCCTCGGCGGCGGCCTGCGTGGGGCGGTGCAGGTGCGCCTTCAGCCGTGCCCAATTGCCGCCGTGGATGCTCAGCTCGGCGACATAGGGGATGAACACTGCAGGCGGCACCACTGCTGCGGCGATCGGGGCCGGAAGGACGAGACGTCCGAGCCCGCGCACGAGACGCCGCACCGCTTCCCGTTGGCCCGCGAGGAGGAACCTCGGCAGGCCGGCGGGTGCCCAATAACGCACCTCTCGCCCGTCCGGCACTGCTTCGTCGTCGAGGCGTTCGGACAGGAACATCGGTGCGAGGACGACGACCTCGGCGGCGGGGAATTCGGACCGCGCGCGGTCGAGGTCGCCTTCGACCTGACTGGTGATCGCGATTGACTTCGGAGCGATCTCGCGAATCGCCGAGGCAACTGCCGGGTCGAGGTCGCCCGGTCGAGTGGAGAGGACGACGAGGTCCCAGACACCCGCGGCGCCGGCCCAGTCAGTGACGGTGACGCGTCGAGTCGCCGCCACTTCGGTCGCCCTCCAGCCTGCCCGGGTCACCGCTGGGGAGGGCCCGCTCGGCTCGAGTCTTCCCACCCGACGCGGGTAGGACGCACGCGGACCCGACGTGGGCGCGCGGCCTGCGACGGCGACCTCGTGGGCGTCGGTGAAGAGCGCGGCCCCGGCGAGGCCGATGGCCCCGGCACCCTGGAACAGCACTCTCATCGTGCTCGCTCGGCCTTCATCTCGGGTACACCAGAGCATTGGCGATTGCGGCCAGCCCCTCGCCGCGACCGGTCAGCCCGAGACCATCTGCGGTCGTGCCCGAGACGGACACCGCGGCGCCGGCTGCGGCCGACAGAACACGCCCGGCCTCGGAGCGCCGGGCACCGATCTTCGGGCGATTCCCGATGACCTGGACGGCGATGTTGCCGATCTCGAGGCCGGCCGTGCGGACGATTCGGGCCGCCTCGGCGAGCAGGTCGGTCCCCGGGGCTGCGGCGAGTTCCGGACGGTCGACGCCGAAATGCCGGCCGAGGTCACCGAGGTCGGCTGCGGAGAACAGCGCATCGCAGCAGGCATGGGCGGCCACATCCGAGTCCGAATGTCCCTCGAGACCGGCCTGTCCCGGCCACAGGAGACCCGCGACCCAGAGCTCGCGTGCAGGATCGGCGGAGAAGGCGTGCACGTCGACGCCGACGCCGATGCGGGGAATGATCGCAGTCATCGCTGCTCTCCTGAGTCTCTCGTCAGGGAATCAGTGTCCGTCGCCGGGGAATCAGCGCCTGTCGCCGGAGAGCCTGTGTCTGTCGCCGGAGAGCCGGTGTCTGACGTCAAGGGCGCGGCTCCGGTGCTCTCATCCCTGATCCGCGCCAGCTGCTCACCGAGGAGCAGATCGAACGGGTAGGTGATCTTCAACGCCTCCTCGTGACCGGGCACGGCCACGACGTCGAAGCCGAGGCGTTCGACCAGCCCCGCGTCATCCGTCGGCACAGCCCCGCCGACTGCAGCTGTGTCCGCAGTCCCGCCGGCTGCTGCGGCATCTTCGGCGCTCACCGCGTCGGAGTCTCTCCGGTGCTGTTCGTGGGCGCGCAGGAGGACTTCGGTCCTGAAGCCCTGAGGCGTCTGCACCCGGCGCAGGTCTGCGCGTTCGAGAGCTCCGCTCAGTCTTTCCCTGGAACCGGAGGACACCTGCACCAGCGGGCGAGCGCTCTCGCTCGCAGCTGCACGACTCGAACCGGAATCTGCCGGCACCACACGACGGACGGTGTCGACCATCGGCAGGACCGGAACGACCGCCGCAGCGCCTGAGCGCACTGCTGCCAGCACACGTCGGAACACCTCGGGCGGGGTCAGGCAGCGTGCCGCGTCGTGGACGAGCACGAATTCGGCATCGCCGACGTGTTTCAAGGCAATTTGCACTGATTCCGTGCGGTCATTTCCGCCTGCTACGGCTGTGATTGACATTCTGCATTCAGTGTTCGCGGTTACCGCGGCGATTTCTTCGCGTGCCCGGAAAAGAAATTCCTCGGGAGCCGCCACCACGACCGTGGAGGCGACTCCCGAGGAGTTGATCGCGTCGAGGCTGCGGGCCAGCAGGCTCCGCCCGTTCACACGGACGAAGGCCTTCGGCTCAGCGCCGCCCAAGCGCGTTCCCGACCCTGCGGCCGGGATGATGACACAGGTGCTCAGGATGCGAGCACTTCGTCCAGCAGGGCCTCTGCCTCGGACTCTTCCTTCTTCTCAGCCAGGGCGAGTTCGGAGACGAGGATCTGCCGAGCCTTCGAGAGCATGCGCTTCTCACCGGTCGACAGGCCGCGGTCCTGCTCGCGACGCCAGAGATCGCGGACGACCTCGGCGACCTTGATGACGTCTCCGGACTGGAGCTTCTCGAGATTGGCCTTGTACCGACGGGACCAGTTGGCAGGCTCTTCGACGAATTCCGCGCGGAGGACATTGAAGACCTTCTCCACGCCTTCCTCACCGACGACATCTCGCACACCGACGAGGTCGCAGTTCTCGGCCGGGACCTCGATCACTAGATCACCATGGGCGACCTGGAGCTTGAGATACAGTTTCTCCTCACCTTTGATGGATCGCTTCTTGATTTCTTGGATTGTCGCTGCACCGTGATGTGGATAGACAACAGTGTCGCCGACCTGGAAACTCATATTCTCTTCAAACCCCTTTCGCGGAATCCCAGTTTACCATGAGGCTCGCCACAGAAATCGCTCAGAGTCATGAAACATCGTGCTAGGCTCCGCTCCTCGACCTCATTCCGGAGCGGCCCCGACCCTCCTCGCCAGCGGGAACATCGTCATCGGGCGCATTGCCGCCGAGGACGGATGGGGCGACGAATCCCTCATGCGCTGCGGACCGCACCTTCTCACATCCGAGCCTTCTCACATCCGCGCCTTCCACGGCAGCTGCCCACACGACCCGTCGCGGAACCTCGGCCAGGTGACGGAGCCGGTTCTACAGCAGGTCAAGAACCGGGTAGTATACAGACTGATCTTGTATTGCCACTTCAAGGAGCATAATGAAACGGCACAACCGCGCGGCTCTCGCCGTTGCCGCACTCGCTCTCGTCATTCCCGTCAGCGGATGTGCAAGCCTGCTGTCTCCCCATCAGACCGCCGAATACCACTACAACGGCGGCGACGGGGCCTG
Organism: Brevibacterium renqingii; assembly: GCF_017808095.1. Lineage (NCBI taxonomy): Bacteria > Bacillati > Actinomycetota > Actinomycetes > Micrococcales > Brevibacteriaceae > Brevibacterium > Brevibacterium renqingii. The sequence continues at coordinate 896,533 of NZ_JADBHG010000001.1, forward strand.
GGGCACCGTCGGCGACGTCGAGGTCCGTGGGCTCATGCTCATCATGGACGAGTCCGGCAAGGGCCCGGCACAGCTGTTCTTCACCCTGATCAACAAGGGTGACTCCACCGCCAAGGTGTCCGTCGAGGTCGCCGGCACCTCGGTCACCGAATCGGTCAAGGCCGGCGATACCTTCGTCCAGGATCCCAAGAGCCCGGAGACCTCCAGCAAGGACGTCGTCACCGTCGACAAGCTCGAGGCCGAGCCCGGCGACCTCGTCGACGTCACGGTCAAGGTCGGCGGCGAGGAGAAGACGATCGAGGCCCAGCTGCTCACGGACACTCTGCCCTACTACGAGGAGTACGTGCCTTCCGAGTCACCGTCGAACGTGCCCAGCGAGGACGCCGCCTCGACCGAGGGAACCGCCGCAGCCAACGGCTGATCGTCCAGCCCGAGGCTGCCCACCGCCCCGAGGACTGTCACCCGAGGACTGTCAGCCGGACCGACGCGCCGTTCTCGCCTCGCTGTTCGCAGACACACGCTGTTCGCACATACGCAAGGAGCCGCTCACGTCATGTGAGCGGCTCCTTGCGCATTCGTCCTCGACCGGCGGACGGTCTTCCGGGACTGCTCGGCTCAGGCCTCGAACTTGTACCCGAGTCCGCGCACGGTCGTGAGCAGGCGCGGCTCCGAGGGGTTCTCCTCGACCTTCGCGCGCAGACGTTTGACATGGACGTCGAGGGTCTTCGTATCTCCCACATAGTCCTCGCCCCAGATGCGGTCGATGAGCTGGCCGCGTGTCATCACCCGCCCGGAGTTGCGCACGAGGATCTCGAGCAGCTCGAACTCCTTGAGCGGCATGGACAGCTCCTCACCGCGAACGGACACGACATGGCGTTCGACATCGATGCGCACTCCCCCGGCCTCGAGCACCGACTCGTCCTCGAAGTCATCGGCCTCGACGTTGCGTCGCAGCACCGCACGCACCCGAGCGAGCAGCTCACGCGAGGAGTACGGTTTCGTCACATAGTCATCGGCGCCGAGCTCGAGCCCCACGACCTTGTCGATCTCCGAGTCCTTGGCCGTGAGCATGATGATCGGCACATTCGACTTCGAGCGCAGCTCGCGGCACACCTCGGTGCCGGAGACGCCGGGCAGCATGAGGTCGAGCAGGACCAGGTCGGCGCCCGTGCGGTCGAACTCCGCCAGAGCCTTCAGTCCGTCATCGGCGACCGTCACCTCGTACCCTTCCTTATCGAGCAGGTACGACAGCGGGTCCGAGAACGAATCCTCATCCTCGACGAGCAGAATACGAGTCACGTTGTGAGCTTCCTTTGTTCGTTTTCATCGGTCAGATCCTGGGGCGTCCCCTCCGCTGCGACGGCGGCGTCGCTCTCATTATCTCCGACGGAAGGTCCATCAACGTCATCGCCCGCGCCTTCCCCTTTTGAGGCGGGTTTCGAGGGCCCCGCCGAGGCGGGCGCCTCCCGATCATCCGGCGCGGGTTCCGCGGGATGCTCGAGGAGCACCCCTGCCGGCGCCGACGAGCTCGCTTCGGACTCGGACGCGTTTCCGGCCAGCGGCAGCACGATGGTGAACGTCGAGCCCTTGCCCAGCTGGCTCCATACGCGCACCTCTCCGCCGTGGGTGGCGATGATGTGCTTGACGATACTCAGGCCCAGACCCGTGCCTCCGGTGATCCGAGACCGTGCCGGGTCCACACGGTAGAAGCGCTCGAAGACCCGTTCCGTGTCCTGCGCGGACATGCCGATGCCCTGGTCGGTCACAGAGATCTCGACGCGTTCGTCGACGAGGTCGACGCCGACCCCGACACGGGTGCCGTCGGGCGAGTAGCTGATGGCGTTGTCGATGAGGTTGCGGACGGCGTTGACGAGCAGCTCGTAGTTGCCTTCGATGAGCAGGTCGCTCGGTGGGGAGATCTCGATGTGGATGCTCTTGCCCTCGGCGCGCGTCCGGGCGCGATCGGCTGCATCGTCGACCACCTCGGCGGCGGAGATCTTCTCCGTGGTCGCCGGTGCCGCATGGTCCTGGACGCGGGAGAGGTCGATGATCTCCTGCACGAGCTGGGTGAGTCGCTTCGACTCCCGCTGCATGCGTCCGCCGAAGCGCTCCACCGCGGCCGGATCGTCGGCGAAGTCGGTGACCGCCTCGGCTAGGAGCGCCATCGCGCCGATCGGAGTCTTGAGCTCGTGCGAGACGTTGGCGACGAAGTCGCGGCGGACGGCGTCGACGCGCTTCGATTCGGTCTGATCATCGCAGAGGACGAGGACGAAGGAAGTGCCCAGGGGCGCCACACGGGCGTGGAGGAAGCGGAGCACCGAGTCGGAGTTCTCCCGCGTCTGCTCGAGATCGATCTCCTCGATGAGCCCGCGGGTGCGGACGCGGCCGACGACGCGCAGCATCTCGGCGGAGGCGAGCGAATGGCCCCTGACCAGGCCGAAGGTGTACGCCGCCGGGGAGGCTTTGACGACATCGTCGCCGGCGTCGATGACGATCGCCGCCGACGGCAGAACGGCGAGAACCTCGGCGATGCCTTCGGGCAGATCGTCCTCGGAGTGCAGATCGGCAGCATCACGGGAGCGTTCGCTGAATCGGAACGCAAGAATGCCCGCTATGCCCAGGCCCAGGCCGACGACGCCGGTCAGGACCGCCACTACCAAGAGATCCACACCCTCAAGCTTAGGCGCTGTCCGCCGTCTCGGGGCACCGGATCCCCCGTCCGGGGGCGCATTTGCCGAGGAATTCACCTTCGCGACAGTCGACGTTCACCCGCCCGTGCGAAGCTGACGTCTGTGTGCCTGCGCTCCCGGTGTCCGGGCTCTGCGGCTGTGACCTGATGTCTCGCTTCCGGCGAGCTGAGGACCCGCCGCTCGTGACCGGACGAAGGTCGGATGCGCACACCCGCCGAGGCCCCGATGAGTACCGCCCTCGCATGTCTGAGAGTAAGGAACCGCCGTCAATGCGCGAAGTCTTCAGAAACGAATTGGACGATCTGGCCACCCAGCTGGTCGGCATGTCCACCAAGGCCCTCGACGCGATCCGCCTGGCGAATCAGGCCCTGCATTCGAATGACCTCGAGCTGGCCGAACAGGTCATCGAGGCCGATGTCGTCATCGACAATATGCAGTTCGCCCTCGATCAGCAGGCAGCCGAGATGCTCGCCCTGCAGGCTCCGGTCGCCGCCGATCTGCGTGCCGTCATCGGTTCTCTGCGGATGTCCGCCTCCCTCGAGCGCATGGGCGACCTCGCCCGCCACATCGCCCAGCAGGTGCGCATCCGCTACCCGGAATCGGCGATCCCCGAGGTCTTCGAACCGACGTTCTCCCGCATGGGTGAGTCCGGGGAGAAGATCGCCGAGGCGACCCAACGGCTGCTGTCGAATCCCGGCCTGGCCGATGTGCCCACGATCAATGCGATCGACGAGGAGCTCGACGAACTCCACCTGAGCGTGTTCGCGAAGCTCGCCGAGGCACCGGCCGGCTCGCTGGCGCCACGCCACATCGCCGATGTCACCCTGCTCTCACGCTACTACGAGCGCTTCGGCGACCATGCGGTCTCGGTGTCGCAGAAGGTCGAATACCTGCTCACCGGCAACTGGGAGCCGCAGCTGTCGAAGAAGTGAGGCACGCAGCGCGCCGAGAGCGGCGCCGCAGACGCGAAAGACGATGATCGCCGAGGTGGATTCCACCTCGGCGATCATCGTTGCGCTTCGCTCGTGCCGCTGCTCAGCGGCTCGGGTTCAGCGCCCTTGGTTGGCGACCTGGCCGATGGCGGCCTGAGCCGCCTCCGGGTCGAGGTAGGTTCCGCTGGGCCGGACGGGAGTGAAGTCCTCGGTCAGCTCATAGTGCAGCGGGATGCCGGTGGGGATATTCAGGCCCGTGATGTCGGCATCGGAGATTCCGTCGAGGTGCTTGACCATCGCACGCAGCGAGTTGCCGTGGGCGGCCACGAGCACGGTCCTGCCGAGCGTGAGCTCGGGGACGAGGACGTCGTACCAGTAAGGCAGCAGACGATCGATGACATCGGCCAGGCACTCCGTGCGGGGCATCGCATCTCCGAGGTTCGCGTAGCGGGGCTCACCTGCCTGCGAGAACTCCGAGCTGTCGGCCAGGGCCGGCGGCGGGGTGTCGAAGGACCGGCGCCAGATCATGAACTGCTCTTCGCCGAATTCCTCGCGGATCTCCTTCTTGTTCTTGCCCTGCAGGGCACCGTAGTGGCGCTCGTTGAGGCGCCAGCTGCGGTGGACGTCGAGCCACGACAGGTCGGCGGCTTCGAGAGCGATGTTCGCGGTGAGGATCGCCCGCTTGAGTCGGGAGGTGTGCACGACGTCCGGGAGAAGCCCCTTCTCGCGCAGGAGCTCGCCGGCGCGCTGGCCTTCGGCACGACCCTTGTCGGTCAGGGTCACGTCGACCCACCCAGTGAACAGATTCTTCTGGTTCCATTCGCTCTCGCCGTGGCGCAGCAGGATGAGGTTATACGTCATGACACCATTTTCGCATGGCCGCTCGCGAGAGTCTTCCGCGAGAGTCGTCCGCGACCACTTCTCTCACTATTCGACACGTTGTCTCGAATGGCAATACGACCTGGACCGGAACTGCAGACGGAGTAGCCTGTGTTCATGTCAGACGCACCAGCACACCAGACTTCCGGGAACTCCGCGCCTCCCGCCGCCGACCGCAGCTCGATCATCGCCGTCACGGCTCTGCCGGTCCTCGTCGTCATCGCCGGCGTGCTCGGGTTCCTCCTCCCCGACGCCTTCACCCCGCTGGCACCGACGATCACCTGGGCGCTGGGCGTCGTCATGTTCTTCATGGGACTGACGCTGACCCTGCCGGACTTCACCCGCATCGCCAAGCGTCCCTGGATCGCCGTCCTCGGCGTCGTCACCCAGTTCGTCGCGATGCCGCTGCTCGGCCTCCTCGTCGTCACGGTCTACGGACTGCCCGCGGAGATCGCCGTCGGCGTCATCCTGGTCGGCTGCGCCCCCGGCGGAACGGCCTCGAACGTCGTGACCTATCTGGCCAAGGGCGATACCGCGCTGTCCGTGTCGATCACCACTCTGTCGACCCTGCTCGCCCCGGTGCTCACCCCGCTGCTGACCCTGTGGCTGGCCGGCTCGTACATGGACGTGCCGTTCTGGTCAACGTTCGTCTCGATCTGTCAGACCGTGCTCGTCCCCGTCATCGTCGGAGTCATCGTCCGTGTCGTCGCCTCGAGCCTCGTCGACAGGATCTCCCCGGTGCTGCCGTGGCTGGCGTCGATCGCCATCGCCTATATCGTCGCCATCGTCGTGGCCGGCTCGGCCGGGTCGATCGCCACGGCCGGAGTGCTCGTGCTGCTGGCCGTCGTCACCCACAATCTGCTCGGACTGGGCGTGGGCTACGGTGTGGCCGCCGCGTGTCGTCTCGACACTCCGACACGGCGGGCGCTGTCCTTCGAGGTCGGTCTCCAGAACTCGGGGCTCGCCTCGACCTTGGCCACCACCTACTTCTCGCCTCTGTCCGCGCTGCCGGGTGCGGTCTTCAGTGTCTGGCACAACGTCTCCGGTGCCCTGCTCGCTTCGCTCTTCGCCCGCCGCCCCTACGGCAGCTCGCCGGCCGATGCGGCCGCTCACGGTCTCGTGGCAGCAACCTCCGTCGTGGGTGAAGGTGCCGAGCGATGAGCGGCGAGACGCAGGAGTTCAGAGGGTTCGACGCCTACTCGCCCGAGACCCTCGACCTGGCAGGGCGGAGGTTCATCATCCGTCGGGCCACCGAGGCCGATGTGCCCGCTCTCGTCGCTCTGCTGCGCGATGACGTGCTCGGCGCCGCCCGTGAAGGCAGCGCCGGTGAAGGCAACTCGGGCGAAGGCAGTGCCGGTGCCGACGTCGGTTCTCCGGCAGCGGATGCGACGGTTGCCGATGACGCGGCCGCCTATGCTCGTGCCTTCGCACTCATCGCGGCCGATTCCAATCAGCTACTCGTCGCCGTCGAGGAGGGTCCGGCCGTGGTCGGCACCCTGCAGCTCAGCCTCATCCCCAGCCTGTCCCGGCGCGGCACTCTGCGACTGCAGATCGAAGCGGTGAGGATCGGCGCCTCGGCACAGGGCATCGGCCTCGGCACGGCAGTCTTCGAGTGGGCGCATGACTGCGGTCGTCGCTTCGGCGCCGGGCTCGCCCAGCTGACCACAGACCGCTCACGCACCGACGCGCAGCGCTTCTACGCCCGCCTCGGCTATGACGCCAGCCATGAAGGACTCAAGCTCCCGCTCGACTGAGTGGGCGTCGCCTGCTCCTCGTCATCAGCGGCCATCCGCTTCCAGGCCGGTGCCGGAGTCGGACTCTCCCGTCCCGCTTCCGACACCGGAGTCGCTCTGCGGACGCCCGGCCATAGCCGTGGTCTCTGCTCCGCCCGCTTCGGAATCGGCGAGGCCCTCGGCACCGAGGAACTCGTTGTCGGCACCGCTGAGCACCTGTTCGAAGGCCGCGAGGTTGCGCGTCGATTCCCCGCGGCTGACGCGCCAGGCCCATTCCTTCTTCATTCCAGTGAGGAACCCGATGAGGAGGAGCTCGTTGAACGACGAGTCGGCGGCGGCGAGCATCGCCCCGAGCAGCGCATCGAGCTCATCGAGCAGATGCTCCCGGGGAACGCTCGTGCGCAGATAGACATCGCCGAGGCTGTCGATCGCGAAGGCCACCGGCCCGGGTTTGAGGTTCTTCTGCAGCAGCCAGCGGTTGAATTCGAATGCGTTCTCGTCGGGATGACGGATGACGAAGGCCTGCAGATGGGCGGTGCGGGCGAAGACGCTGATGGCGACGTTCGTCTTGAGCTTCTTCTCCCCCGGCAGAGTGACGACGATCTCCGCGTCCTCGACCGAGTCGACGGGAACATCATTCTCCTCGGCCCAGGAGCGCACGCCGGCCAGGATCGCCTCGGTGTCGGTGCTCATGATCTCACGCCTTTCGCTCGTCTCTCATGCTCACCCACGACTCTAGTCCTTCAGCACGCTCCGAGGGCTTCGCAGCGGTGCGGACTCGCAGCAGCCGCGCCGGGCAGGGCGTCGAGGACGACTTCGACGGTACGGCCCCAGTCGAAGCGTTCGGCGCGATAGGCCGCGTGGGCTCCGAGTTCGGCACGCAGACGGTCATCGCACAGCAGGGTTTCGATCGCCGTGGCCCAGTGGTGAGGGTTGTGGGCGGCAATGAGCAGTCCCGAATGCCCGTGTTCGACGATCTCGGGCAGTCCTCCCACCGCCGCGGCGATCGCAGGCAGCCCTGAGGCGGCGGCCTCGGCGGCGACGAGCCCGAACGATTCGCTGCGTGAGGGGACGATGAGCACGTCGGCGGCCCGGTAGTAGTCGACGAGGACATGTGCGGGAACGGGCGGGCGGACCTCGACGCTGGGCTCGGCGGCGATGGCCGCGGTCAGCCCGCGCAGATAGTTCGAGGAGGCACTGCCGGGACCCGAGGCCATGGTTCGTGTGCCGCCGGCGCCGCCTCCCGCGTCGAGGCCGGCGTCGGCTCCGGAGGCGGCACCGAGGAGGATCCCCCTGGTGCGAGAGGCCAGGTGCGGATTGCGTTCCCGCAGATCGGCCAGGGCGTCGACGGCGACGTCGGTGCCCTTGATGAACTGCATCCGTCCGACATAGAGGACGACGGCCTCGTCATCGGAGAAGCCGAGCCGGCTCCTGGCCGCGGCCTTCGCGCCGGGCCGGTAGTGAGCATGGTCGACTCCGGGCCGGGCCACTACGACCGAACCCGGGTCGGCACCGAGTTCGTTGATGAGGTCGCGCCGCTCGGCCGGGGTGCCGGCTACGAGCAGATCCGCCTCGGCGGCGATCCGCTCCTCGGCGTGCAGTCGCTGGGGCCGTTCGTGGCTGGTCTCCGAATCGCGGTTCTTCACCGCTCCCATCGTGTGCATGCTCACGGCGATAGGAGTTGGAGCTGCCCCCGCGGCGATGGGAGTCGGCGCTGCCCCCGCGGCGAGGTCGTGGGCGGATTCGCTCGCGGTCATGTCATGGGCGCGCAGGGCCGCCTCGGCGGAGATCCAGTAATGGGCCCAGATGAGTTCGGCGGCGCGGAAGTCCGGATGTTCGAGGAGCATCTGTGCGAGCTCCTCGATGGCGTCGGCGAGCTCGTCCTTCGTCCGCGCATCCACAGGCAGGTGGTGGAGAGTGATGGACTCGGAGATCTCCATCCGTCGGTCGCCGTCGGACGCATCGGGTGCTCCGGTCCCGTCGAGGCCGCCAGGGTCGGCCGTGAACACGTCGACTCTGTGTCCGGCGGCGGCGAGAGCGCGCACGGACTGATCGACGTAGACGTTCATCCCCCCGGCATCGCCCTGGCCCGGCTGAGCGGCGGGCGAGGTGTGGAGGGAGAGGACGGAGATGCGCACGGGGACAGTCTAGCCAAGGACTAGCCGAAGAATTCGCCCAGGATCCGGCGCACTTCATGACGGCCGCGCCACAGGATCGACCCGGCGGGAAGCACCTCGAGGTGAGAGGCGGGGATCGCCGCATGGACCGCCTCGGCGATTTCGACCGGGTGCGCGGGATCGTCCTCGTGCGTGAGGACGAGGACCTCGCCGGCGAAGCTGCGCAGATTCTCGGCGGCCTCCGCCGTGTCGTCCACGGCGATCTCGAGGGCCAGCCCGAGCCCGTCGGACATGTCGGTGTGCACGAGGTTCTCGGCCTTCGCCTTCGTCCACGCTCGAGCGGGCAGCATCTGGGCCACCTCGGCGGGTTCGCGTGAGAGCATGAGCTCGACGATGCCGTCGATGTCCTCATCGGCCACCAGGCCGCGCAGTCTGTCCAGGTAGGAGCGGTTGGCCGCGGCCGCCTCGGCGGAGAAGCCCGTGAAGGAGGCCGGGAGTACGAGAGCGACCTTGTCGAGGTTTCCGGTCACAGGATGAGCGGTGCTGAGCAGGCGGAGCAGCCCGCCGGCCGACATCGACACACCGAGGGCACGACTCGCCGAGGTGGCGTTCAGGGCTTCGGCGAGTACCTCGGCGATCTGCGGGTAGTCCCACCCCGGGCCGGGTGAGGGCCTTCCGCCGTGTCCGGGCAGGTGGAGGAAATGCCGGGTGCCGGCGATTCCGGTGCCGAAGGGGCGGGTGTCGCGGACGGCGCCGGCGAATCCGTGGCCGAACAGGGTATGCGGCTCTCCGGAGCCGAACGTGGCGATGTAGCCGGACTCGGGCCCCGGCAGATTGAGGTCGGTGCTCATGCGGCGGGCGGCCTCAGCGGTTGCGGTAGCGCGGATCGACGGCCCTGACCTTCGGGCGCACGTCGGTGAGATAGACGATGCCGGCGACGAGGGCGATGATGTTGAGGAAGATCATGCTCATGCCCATCGGCGGCAGTGCGATGACGGCGAGCGCGAGGCCGACGCCGAGGAGGATCACCCAGAACTTCTTGCTCTGTTTGTCGACGGCGCGGTAGTTTTCGTCCTTGAAGCGGAGGCAGTCGATGAACGCCCAGAGCTGGACGATGAATGCGGCCACCGTCAGGACAAGAAAGACGAGACGCTGAAAGCCCGCGATGTATTCCATCCCCTCAGCCTAGCAATCCCTCATCTCCCAAGCAGTGTCAGGAGCCGGATCCTGGGCAATTGCCCACTCTCGGCTCACCGCGTTCCCAGAGGATGCGTGCGCTCCCAGAGTCTGTGCGCGTCCCCCGAACGTGCGCTCCCAGAGGGCCAGCGCGTTCGCGCGAGCTCTCGCGTTCTCGCAGCGCTTCTGCGTTCCTCCAGGACGCGGGTTCTCAGAGCACCCCCGTCGTGCGGATGAGCGCGCACACGGCCATGCCGATGACGACGGCGAGGAGCATCGGCACACGCAGGATTGCGGCGAGCACACCGGCGCCGACCCCGATGAGCCGGGCCGGGTCGGCGATGTCCTTGCCGTCGAAGACCGCGGTGGTCGCGAACACGGCTCCGATCAGCACGACCGTGGCCCGATCCATCCACATCGTCACGCGCTCGGTCGAGTCGGCCGAGTCGCCGGAGGCCGCCGACGCTCCTTCGTCGCCCGAACCGGCCTCTATCGTCGCTCGGCGCCCGCGGGTGGCGATGGCCGCGCCGAGTTTCACGCCGGCGAAGCGCATGAGGTAGGTTCCGATGCTCAGCGCGGCCAGAGCGATGAGGAAGCTTCCCGCGCTCATGCCCGTCCGTCCTCTGCGCTCACCGAGGCCGGCTGCCCGCCCTCGGAAGGCTCGGGGCCATCGGCCGCGGCACCGCCTCGGCGGCTGAGCAGCGAGCGCACCGCCCATCCGACGGCCACGAAGACGAAGACCGACAGCGCGGTCACCGCGCCCAGCCCCAGCGGCAGAACCGGCGTGAGCGCCACGGCGATGAGGATGCCGGCGACGGTCAGCGAGAGCGTGGCGCGGTTCTTCAGATCCCCGCGGATGAGGCAGAAGAGGATGATCGGGAAGGCCGCATCGAGGCCGAGCAGGTCCGCGTCGATGACGTTGCCCAGCCATTGGCCGACCATGGCTCCGCTGGGCCACATGAGGGCGATCGCAGCGCCCATGAGCAGGAAGGCGTGCCATCTCGCGCGGGCGTTGCGTCCGGTCCGCGAGATCGCGGTGGACTCGTCATTGATCCAGTGGGAGGCGATGAGCGCGCGCCAGTCCTGAGGGAAGAACGGACCGACGGCGACGCCGAAGGCGAAGTTCCGGGAGTTGACGAGGAGCCCGGCCAGCACGGCGAGGATGGGGGCGCCGCCGGCGGCGATGACGCCGATGAAGGTGAACTCAGCAGCGCCTCCGAGGGCGAACATCGCCAGGAGCAGGATCTGCCACCAGGCGAAGCCCGAGACTGCGGAGATCGCGCCGTAGGACAGCGCGACCGCGACGATCGTAATGGTCACGATCGCCACGGCCCGGTAGGTCGACCCGGGGAGCACCCGTTCGCCCGTGCGGAATAATGAACCCATGTTCCATACAGTGCACTCCACGCAGTCGTTCGTCAACCTGAACGCCTTGACCGTTACAATGAACACATGAATTCTCGAAATTCACCGAACGACGAGTCGGATATGGACGGTGCCCCGGCCGGTCCTCAGGCAGAGCCCAGTGCAGCGCTCTCCCCCAGCGAGCAGATCGCGGCGGCACTGAAACGGGAACGACTGCGGGCCGGACTGTCATTGTCCGAGGTCGCTCGGCGTGCAGGGATCGGCAAGTCGACGATGTCCGGGCTCGAAACCGGCAGCGGCAATCCGAGCCTGGAGACGATGTGGGCTCTGGCCGCTGCACTCGACATCCCTCTTGCGCGCCTGCTCGACCCGCCCCCGCACGAGGTGGCGCTGCAGCATGTCGGTGACATGCCGAGCCTGCCTTCGACCACCGCGAACTATGTGGCCACCCTGCTCTCACCGTCGCCGACGAATGCCCGACGCGATGTCTACTTCATCCAGGCCGAACCGGGTGAGCCCAGGGAGTCTCAGCCGCACCCGCAGGGCACGATCGAACATGTCATCCTCGGCCGCGGGGCCGCGCGCATCGAGGTCCTCGGACAGTCCTATGAGCTCGGCGTGGGCGACTACCTGACCCATCCGGGCGATCAGCCTCATCGCTTCACGGCTCTGGAACCGGGCACGAACGCCGTCTTCGTCGTCGAGAGCAGCTGACAGGGCTACTCGACGGCCGGCCCCGCCGTCTCCGACGACCGGCCCGCTCCTACTCGACGACCGGCTCGCTCCTACTCGACGGCCGGACCGTCTTCGTCCTCCTCGGCCAGGGGCGGCAGGCGCGACTGAGCTTCCTCCCGCGTCAACCCCGCTGCCTGGAGGAGGTCGACGGCGACCGTCCGCAGGAGCAGGACCAGGGATTCGTCGTGGATGTCCCATTCCGGCTTCGCGCGCGGATCCAGAGCGCCCGCGGCTTCGGACAGGGCCGCCTCGGCGAGGGAGCGATCGGTGCCGCGGCGCAGGGCGATCTCGAGCTTCTTGGCCCCCTCGGCCAGCGATCCGACGTAATCGGCGATGACCGGCTTCTCGACGCCGAGTTCGGTCATGCCCACGACCCGGCGCGCGATCACCCGCATCGTCCGCATCGCCCGGTCGGAGAAGGTATGGGCACGGGAGAGTCGGGTCACCTCGGCGGCGTGCCGACGGGCGCGTGCATTGATCTTCGCCGCCTCACGCGAGATCCGCAGCGATGACCCCCACGAGTCGATGATGTCCTGGGTCTCGCGGGCTCGTTCGAGAGCCCGATCGGCCATGGTCGAGTCCGCATCCCGCAGCGCCCGCTTCATCATCTTGAGGACATCGTCGATCTCCTCGAGCATGTCCGCGGCCAGGCGTCGGGGCACCTTCCGGGCGTCGCGCGGAATGAGGAAGGCCAAGAGGATCGCGCACACCGATCCGGTCAGGGCATCGAGCGTGCGGGGGAACGGCATGCTCGTGGCGGTGGCCGGGACCACGACGACATAGACGGATTGGACGGCGATCTGGGTGATGAAGATGCCGCCCGAATTGAGGATGGTGCCAATGACCAGGCCGATGATGAGGGTCAGCGCGAGCTGCCAGATGCCGGTGCCGTAGACGTTGACGAGGATCTCACCCACGAGCACCCCGAAGGTCGCGCCGATGCCGATCTCGAGCGCTCGACGCAGGCGACGGTCGGCCACCGGGCCGATGCCGACCGCGGAAGCGACCGCGGCGAGGAAGGGATAGGGGTGGCCGAGGACGTAGACGCAGAAGGTATAGGCGGCGGTCGCGGCGATGGGGATCTGGATCAGCTGACCGGAATTCACCCAGACTCGCTTGAGACCCAGGCGCACGCGGTGGGAGACGACGCTGACTGCCCGCCGAGGCAATTCGCCGACCCGAGTCTCCGCCATCAGTCCCCTCTGCCGCTCATCGGTGCTGTACTCAGAGTACCGGAAATGTGGCATGCTAAAGTCTGTGCGCCGAGGAGGCTATTGAATGACAACGAATCTCACCCGAAACGAAGCGCAGAGTCGCACACAGCTGCTCGAGGTCGATTCCTACTCAGTCCATATCGATGTCAGCAACGCCGAGACCGAAGACGAGACCTACTTCTCCCGCACAGACGTCGACTTCACGGCCGGCTCGGCCGGTTCGACCTTCATCGACCTCATCGCCGACTCCGTCTCCTCCGTTCAGATCAATGGTGAGATCCTCTCCCCCGCCGAGGTGTTCGACGGTGCCCGTGTCACCTTCCCCGTCCGCGCCGGCCGGAATGCGCTGACGATCGAGGCCCAGGCCCGCTATTCCACCTCGGGCGAGGGACTGCACCGCTTCACCGACCCCGCAGACGGCAAGGTCTACCTCTATACGCAGTACGAGCCCACAGATGCTCGGCGTGTGTTCGCGAACTTCGACCAGCCTGACCTCAAAGCCGAGTTCAGCTTCTCCGTCACCGCTCCGTCCCACTTCCACGTGCTGTCGAATCGGCCCGAATCGACCTCGGAGCCCGGAAACGGACCGGCGGACGCCGTCACTCACCATTTCCTGCCCACTCTGCGGCAGTCGAGCTACATCACCTGCATCACCGCCGGCCCCTATGAAGGCGCGACGGACGAGTGGACGGACCCGAAGACCGGGCAGACGGTGCAGCTGGGGGCATGGACGCGTGCCAGCCTCGTCGACCATCTCGACGCCTCCGACATCTTCTCGATCACGAAGGCCGGCCTCGAATTCTTCACCGCCGAGTTCGACTACCCCTACCCGTGGGGCAAGTACGATCAGATCTTCGTCCCCGAGTACAACCTCGGTGCGATGGAGAACCCGGGTCTGGTGACGTTCACCGATGGTCTGATCTTCCGCGACAAGGTCACCGACGCTCAGTACGAATCGCGGGCGAACGTCATCCTCCACGAGATGGCGCACATGTGGTTCGGCGGCCTCGTGACGATGAAGTGGTGGGACGATCTGTGGCTCAAGGAGTCGTTCGCCGACTATATGGGCGGGCTGGCGCTGGCCGAGGCGACCCGGTTCACCGACGGCTGGGTGACCTTCGCACTGCGGCGGAAGGCCTGGGCCTATACGCAGGACCTGTACCCCACGACGCACCCGATCGTGGCCGATATCCCCGATGTCGAGGCCGCGAAGCTCAATTTCGACGGCATCACCTATGCCAAGGGCGCGTCCGTGCTCAAACAGCTCGTCGCCTTCGTCGGCAGGGAAGCGTTCTTCGCCGGGTCCCGGCTGTACTTCAAACGGTTCGAGTATCGCAACACCGAGCTCGCCGATTTCCTCGAATGCCTCGCCGAGGCGGCCCCCGACCGGGACATCGCGAACTGGGCGGGCGCCTGGCTCGGCACTTCCGGAGTGTCGGAGCTCTCCCTGGAGCTGACGACCTCCGATGCTTCATCCATCGGCTCCGGTTCGCTCCAGGGGCCGGGAGCCGGAGTCCGCATCGCTTCGAGCACCGGCGCGAGGCTGCGGGCGACCGCCGATGCCGACGACGAGGCGGGAGCGGCTTCGGCCCAGGGCACCGGAGGTCAGGCTCACGCTCCACGCCGCCGGACGGGAGCCGAGAAGATCACGGCTGCGACGATCACTCAGGCCGATTCGGCCGAGGGTGCCTCTCTGCTGCGTCCGCACACCCTCGAGATCGCCACACTCGGGAGGTCGGGACGCGTGATCGTTCCGCTGGACACCTTCCGCTTCGAGTTCTCGACCGAGTCCGCCGAGGTCGAACAGCTCATCGGACGCAGCGCCGGAGCGATCACCCTGCTCAACTTCAACGATCTGGACTATGCGCGGGTCCGTCTCGATCCGGCCTCGACGGAGACGGCGATCACCTCGGCCTCGCGGATCATCGACCCGCTGTCGCGGGCGCTCGTGTGGTCGGCCCTGGACAATGCCGTTCGCGACGGCCTCATGCCCGTGCAGAAGTACCTCACGGCCTATGCGCGCAGCCTCGGCAAGGAGAGCCATGCGGGAATCATGGCCGGTCTCAGCCAGACCGCTCTGACCTGCATCGACCAGTGGGTGGCCGATCGCAATTTCGACACCGCGATCAGCGGGCTGCTCGGCGCCGCGCTCGACGCCCTGGCTGCGGCGAAGTCCGGCTCCGATGCTCAGCTGCATCTGGCCAATCTCGTTCTCGCGCTGACGTCACGGACGGCACGCTGTGCGACAATCGGCTCGGCCGTGGTGATGGGGCGCAGCTTCGCCAGCCAGATCCTCACGGTGCCGGTCGGTGAGGAGATCGACCGCATGTACCCCGAGGCTCCGGGGACGAGCACGGAGGAGGCCGGCGGTGCCGAGCACTCCTCAGCGGGGCTGCCCTTCCGCGGTCTGATCAACGACCATGCCCTGAGGTGGAACGCGCTGACAGCTTTGGTATGCCTCGGCTGGGCGGATCAGACGGACATCGCCAGGGAGAATCACTCGGACCCCAGCTCCTCGGGCCGGCTCCGCGCCGAAACAGCCAGTGCCGCGCTGCCCCTGCCCATCGTCAAGATCCGGGCATGGGAGGCCATCCGCGGTGCGAGCGCGTTGAGCAACGATGTCCTCTCGGCCATCATCTCCGGATTCATCGCTTCGAGTGCGCTGCCGCTCATCGAGGGCTATGTCGACGAATACTTCGATGGTCTGCTGGGATTCTGGACCGACAATTCGATCGAGATCGCCCGGCGCCTGGTGCTCGGCCTCTACCCGCGCTGGTCGGTCGACGAGGAAGCCGTGGTCGAGAAGACCGACGCGTGGCTGGCCGCCCACACCGAGGCGCCCGCGGCCCTGCGCCGCCTGATCATCGAACGTCGCGACGACCTGGCCCGTGCCATCTTCCTCAAGTCGACACAGAGCTCGCGCCACTGAACCGACGCAGATGGCCGGTGCCCCATCCATGGGGGCACCGGCCATCTGCATTTCCGCTGTGCTGTCTGCCGACGGGCCTGCCGGCAGACAGACGTGGCATCGGCCTGCCGGCAGACAGATGTGGCATCGGGTCTGCCGACAGCGAGACCTGGGTCAGAGGATCCGACGGGCTCCGGAGAATTCGTTGCCCGTGTCCCACTTCCTCCAGTCGGTGACGTAGACGTCCTTCGAGGCGTTGGGCGAGTGGATCATCTTGCCGTCGCCGATATACATGCCCACGTGGTGGACGGTTCCCGATGGAGTCGAGAAGAAGAGCAGGTCACCCGCCTTGAGGTTCGACGACGATACGGCCTTGCCTGCCCTCGCCTGGTCCCCCGAGTCGCGCGGGAGATCGATGCCATGGGCTCGGTAGATGCTGTAGGTGAACCCGGAGCAGTCGAATCCGTAGGCGGAGACTCCCGCCCACAGGTAGCGCAGGCCGTCGAACTGCTTCGCGGTCTTCACGAGGTCCTTGCCGCTGGGCTTCTCGGGCTCCTCACCGACGTCATAGACCGCTACGTCATCGGCGTCGATCCAGGCAGCGCCACCGCCGGGGAGAGCGACGCGAACGTCGTCGACGTCTTGGGCGATGAGCGGCAGGTCGACATTGAAGCTGACGTCGGCGCCGGTGTCCTTGGTGAACTCGATGCCCTCGAGTTCACTCTTCGGCTTCGTCACGACGGCACGCGGCTGCTCTTCGCGGAGCTTTCCGAAGCGATCGTTCTCGACCAGCTGCTTCGTCGGCAGCCAACCCGGGTAGCCCTTCTTGTTCTTCGGGGTCTTCTGATCCTTGACGCTGACCCGGGCCCATTTGCCCTTGATGTCGAGGACAGTGACTTCCGAGCCGTAGACCGCCTGCGTCTCGGTCTTACCGGTCAGACCTCGACGCACCTCGGTGCTCTTGAGGTTCTTGTTCCACTTAGCGAGGTCAACAGGATGGCCGAGGGCAGGCTTATCGACTTTTCGGGGAGCCTTGCGATCGGCCCAGAGGGTGGCCACCGTGACATCGACGTAGGCCGTCTCGCCTTTTTCGATCTTTCCGTCGCTGATCCGTTCGAGTTCCTGGCCGGGAACGACATCAGCTGTGATGTCCGCTGACGTTGCGGCGTCGGTCGAGGACAGATTGCTCGACAGTGCGGGAGCACCGGCGCCGAAAACCAGTCCGACCCCAAGTGCTGCCGAAACAGCAATTTTGGTACGCATTATTTCTCTTTCGGTCTGCGGGCATCAGGCCCGCGCGGGGGAAGTCTCCGAAGGTGCGCGTGCGCATTCGGCGTACTCGATTCTCCTTTGACGCTGCCGTCCCTCGCAGGTCGACCTCGCTGCCGGCGAATCATTGCACGGTGCCAATCCTACCGACGGTTCGAGGACCGCCGACGTTCATGACACTGTGACAGGATAACGTGCTCTGCCGTCGGTTTGAAGTCCACTTGCACGATTCGATGCCGAGCTGAGACTTCGATCGGGCATCGGACGCGGTTGAAGTCTCAGGCCGCGGCACCGAGGAGCTCGGCAGCCAGGAGCTCGATCGTCTGGATGCGACCGGGGTCCTCGCGCAGGTCCTCGCCTTCCATCGCTCCGGCGATCGGCTGGATCATGATCTCGTCGACATCGAATCGTGCTGCGAGTTCTTCGAGTTGCGCAACAGCCGACTTCGTGTCGCCGATGATCCAGTTCTTCGACATTTCCTCCCCGACCATGCGTTCGCCGTCGTTCATAACCGATCGGACGTCGTCGCCGGCCAAGTGCAGCTTCTCCATCGGGCCGCCGGTGCGCAGACGTGACATCTGCAGCTGGAAGGGCTCGGAACGCAGCTGTGCCTCTTCAGCAGTGGGTGCGACCACGACGTTGGCCGTGACGAAGGTCTGCGGTTCGTCTCCATAGGCGCCCGGAGTGAAATTGTCGCGGTAGATCTTCATCCCCGTGGTCGCCCCGGAGGCGAAATGATTGGCGAAGACGTAGGGCATGCCGAGTTCGGCGGCCAGACGTGCCGAGTAGCCGGAGGAACCGAGAAGCCATGGCAGAGGCTGAGTGCCCGGCACTGCGGCCGGTGTCGCCTTCAGCACGTGTTCGCGGCCGCCCTGCAGAGGGATGCGCAGCCCTTCGGGGGCCATCAGACCGAGAGTGTCGATCACATGCTGCGGGAACTGCTCGACGGGGTCGATGGCTCGCCCTTCCCGGTCGACCATGCGGCCTTCGCCGAGGTGGCCGCGCATCGCCGCCGACGTGATGGGGTCCGTGCCGGGTGCGCGTCCGATGCCCAGGTCGATGCGGTCACCGTAGACCGCAGAGAGCAGAGCGAAGAGTTCGGCGACCGCCAGCGGCGCGTGGTTGGGAAGCATGACCCCGCCGGATCCGAGTCGGATGTGCTCGGTGCCCTGCCCGAGGTGCATGAGCTCGGGGCCCGGCATCGTCGATGCGATGGAGGGCATATTGTGGTGCTCTGCGACCCAGTAGCGGGTGAAACCGAGGCGGTCTGCCGTGTCGATGATCTGCTTCGAGGCGGCGAACGAATCTGCGGTGCTCTGTCCGGTGCGAACAGGCACGAGGTCAAGAATGGAAAGCTTCATATCGAAAGCAACAGCAGTCGCGAGGCGTTCATTCCTGGCGGCCCGTTCAGGGCCCGAGCGGGATTGAATGGGATTGCAGGACTCAGCCGAAGAGAGTCTCGCCGATCTCGCGCGCAATGAATCGGGCGTGGAGAATCGGTTCTCTGGCTTGGTCGATCGATGCCGGAGGCACCCAGGCCGGTCGGCCGTCCGCGAGCATCCGGCAGAACCAGTCGGACTTGTCGATCAGGTGGTGATGGGCAGAGCATGCCAACGTGAGGTTGTTGACGTCTGTTCTGCCTCCTCTCGCCCAGGGGACGATATGGTGCGCCTCGCACCAGCCAGGTGGCGTATCGCAGCCGGGGAAGGTGCACCCTTGGTCGCGACTGGCAAGAACCGCAAGCTGCTTCTCAGTTGCCAGTCGCCGTTCGGTCGCAAGTGCCATCGACTTCGTCTTCTCGCTCATGAGGTGGAAGAAGACCGAGCCGTTGAGCCCGTCGAGTGCGGCAGTCGTGATCGGAAAGGGCGCCTCGTCTCCGGTGGCTGCCCTGCCGGTCCGCGCGACGAGGTCCTCGGCCTTGGCCGTGACGACCAGGGCGTAGGCGGCTCCTGCCTTGATCCGGTTCATCTCGATGCTGCCGATGAGGCTGGAGAAGCGTTCGTAGATGCGTCTGCGAACACTGGGCTGTTCGGCGGCCATTGCCACCAGTGAACCGTCTTCCCTCACTCCCGCCCCCTGTGGGATCTCGCCGTCATCGCCCGCCTGCGGGAGCGAGAAGTCGAGCGAGGGGTCGAGGCAGTCCGAACGGTCTCCGCGCAGAACTTCGGTAAAGGCATCGACGACTGTCTGGTCGAGCGCCTCGGCGGCGCCGTCCTCGCTGACCTTCGACTTCTCATCGGTCTTGATCCGGGAAGTGAGCAGCCCGTTGAGGACTCCGCCGGTCTCTTCGTCGAGGCGGCCCTTGAACGTCCAGGTTCCGTCTTTCATCTGGCGCAGATTGACGTTGAAGTCCTCACGGTCGGCCGCCTCCTTCGGCGGAGCCCCGTCGGGATCGATCCAGCCGAGGATCTCGTCGAAGAGCACATGGATATCGCGCACGCGCACCGTCGGTGCCTTTTCGACGAGCAGCCTTTCGGCCTCGATTCTGTCGTCTTCGGCAGCTGTCGGCGGCAGCGCCTTGAGGCACTTGATAATCGTCGTCGCCTGGTTCGACGACAAGGCGCCCTCACGCAGGGCGGCGGCGAGGATCGGGAACTTCGCTTCGATCGATTCCCCGCTCATACTGGTCCGTCTGCCCAAATGCTCGGCGAGCTGCGTCCTGCGATAGGCCTCATGAGAGGAGAGGTTCAGGCGGTGCTGCACCAGAGCCTTCGTCGTCTTGGCTCCGAAGTCGCGGGGCGTTCCGACTCGTTCGAAGACGGAGAGCGTGACGATCGACAGGGATTCCGTCAGCCGGTCCAAGGTCTCGAGCCCGTCGAGCACCGTCACGGCATCGTCGGGGCCCATGGGGCGGGTGAAGTCGTGCAGTTCCCCGAGCAGCCCCTGCAGTCTGTCGATGCTCTCGGTGACTTCCGGAGCGATGTGGTTGAGATCCGACCAGCGATACTCATCGAGCAGCGGATGTGCGCTTGCAGCCGCGCCTCTGTTCTCGGCCACGGCTCTGTGCCGTTCGGTGCGTTCGAATTCAGCAGCACGCTCGGCTTCGCGCTGCCGCCGCTTCGACTCCTCGTACCGCGCTTCGCGCTCGTCCCACTCGGCGTTCGCACGCTCGATCTCCTCACGGCGCTGCGGATTCCTACTGAGGAACTCCTCATGCTCGATTGCACGCTGAGCCTCACGCTCTTCGCGCTTCTCCTGCATCCAAGCTGCCTGACGCGCTTCGATCTCTTCGATACAGGCCTGGACTTCCGCCTCATTTCGCGGAGGCCCCGGATCAGGCGACCACAGGCCCTCACCGCCCCGGAAATCGCTGCCCTGAAGCGCTGAGGAGTTCGCCGCGCCGGCTTCTTCTTCGGCATCCTCCTCGACCGGAAATTCGGCGGTGCCGTCGAATCGATCGGCCAGGGGGTGCCCGGTGAGGTCGAACCCTGCTGCTTCGAGAAGTTCCCGATAGGTCGGCTTCTGGTCTTCGGGAGAGGCGGGCAACGGGGATGGCTGTGGGTCAGCTTCGGAATCGTTCTGCTCGTCGTGCCTGCGGTCGGGGATGAGAGCCATGTTCTCTGTGTCCGTTCATCATCATTGATGGTTTCGACTTATCCATATTCTAATCCACGATTAGAACAGAGTCCATAGTTCTGTGCGATTCTTTCGCATTTCTTTTCGTGCTGTTCGAACGAGTGCTATTTGAGCACCTTTGGCAGACCGTCGATTCAGCTTCGACGCGTCGATGTCAGCCTACGACGCGCAGGTGACACGAGAATCGCGAGGCGAATCGCACCGTCCCGCGGTCGAGCAGGGCAGAACTGCTCTTCAGCGACCGAGGGGCTGAGCAATCCGGACGTTGGGTCGACGCCGGCGCAGTCCTCTCCGGCACCCACGTCCTCGCCTGCGCAGTCCTCGCCGGCACCCACGTCCTCGCCGGCGCAGTCCTCGTCGACCGGTCACGTAGACGCCGACCTCATCACTGAATCGGCCGACCAGCCCACCCAGCCAACGGAAGAGTTCAGTGGGCGGCCTTCACGCACAGCACCGGGGCCGCGGCGTCGAGGATGACCTTCTGGATCGTCGACCCGAGGAGGAACTTGCCGACCGGGGTCCGCTTCCTGGTCCCGAGCACGATCAGCTCGGCGCCCACCTCGGTCGCGGTGTCGAGGATCTGTTCGGCAGGGTCGTACTCGCTGCCGAGCGTCAGCACGCGGAATTCGACGTCGGACCTTCTCAGGTAGTCCTTGACGGATTTGAGCTCACCCTCGCCGAGGCGGTAGGAATCATTGCGCTGAGCCGACCGTGATGCGTTGACGACGACCAATTCTCCGCCGTCCTTCTTCACATGGGCGATTCCCGCATCGAGAGCGGCATGGCCGGCGGGGTTGTTGACGTAACCGACGAGAACAGTCATTCTTCACCTTCATTGGGTTGAGCCGAACAGTGCTGAGTGGAACGGTCGGAGCCCCACTGCTCCAGGATAGCGAGATGCGGCGCCGCGCTCCGAGACCGTCGCCGTCCCAGCGAGGACACTGCCCCACGGAACGGCGCACAGCCTCGGCGCGACATCGGCTCCACGCGCGGCATCGGCTTCACGTCAGTTCCTCGGGATTCCGGAATCGCGTGCTCGTTCCCTTGGTGGAACGGTTCCACAGCCAGGTCACGACCCACAGGACGACGCCGATGCCGACGAGTGCGACCGCGATCTGGTACTGGACGAGTTCGTCGAGACGGGCCCATGGGCCGACGAGGAACGCACAGCTGATGACGCCGAGCCACGGCAGGAACGTGGGCGCCTTGAAGTGATCGTGGTCGGCCGGCTGCTTGCGCAGGATGAGCACGGCCACGTTGACGACGGCGAACACCGCCAAGAGCAGCAGCGAGGTGGTGCCGCCGAGCGAGGCCGTCACGGTCTCCGGCAGGATCGTCGTCACCGCGATGATGAGCGCATAGGCGATGAGCGTCGTGAAGATGATCGACACCCACGGCGAGCGGCGACGGGCCATGACCTTCGCGAACACCGGGGGGAGCACGTTCTGCTTGGACATTCCGAAGAGCAGGCGGCTGGCCATGAGCATGTTGATCAGCGCCGAGTTCGCCACGGCGAACATCGTCATGAACGGGAAGATCGTGTCGATCGGCAGGCCGGGAGCCCCGGCGCGGACGACCTCGAGCAGGGGCGTCTCGCTCTCGGTCAGCACACCGATCGGCACCGCCGCGACGGTGACGAGGGAGACGAGCACGTAGATCACGCCGGTGATCGTCAGGCCCGAGAGCATGATCTTCGGGAACACGCGCGGGTCCTTCGTCTCCTCGACCATGTTGACCGAGTCCTCGAAGCCGACCATGGAGAAGAAGGCGAGCGCCGTGGCGCCCGTGACCGCGAGGAAGACGCTCTTGTCCCCCTCGGTCTCGAAGATCATCACCCGTGAGAAGTCCGCATCACCGGACCCGAGGGCGAAGAATCCGACGAGGATGACCAGCAGCAGGCCGCTGAGTTCGATGAGGGTGAGGACCACGTTGAACCACACGCTCTCGCCGACGCCGCGGAGGTTGATCAGGGCGATGAGGGTGAGGAAGCCCAGCGCGATCCACATCACCCCGGTGCCCGAGACGTCCCAGCCGAATCCGGCCACGAGGTTCGCAGCGAAGACGTTCGACGCCGTCGACGCCGAGGTGATGCCGGAGCTGAGGACTGCGAAGGCGACGAGGAAGGTCACGAAGTGGATCCCGAACGCCTTGTGCGTGTACAGAGCCGCACCCGCGGCATGCGGGTACTTCGTCACGAGCTCCATATAGGAGAACGCGGTGATCAGCGCGATGAGGAAAGCGAGGATCACCGGCGCCCAGCCGGCGCCTCCGACCTGTCCGGCCACCTTGCCGGTCAGCGCGTAGACGCCCGTTCCGAGGATGTCGCCGACGATGAACAGAAGCAGCAGCTTCGGCCCCATCACCCGCTTGAGAGTCTCGGGGTGGTGCCCATCTCCTGCATCGACTGTGGTCGTGGGTTCCTTGTCGCTCACGATTCCTCCATCTCCGCCGCAGCCGCTTCAGCCGCAGTCCTGGCAGCTCCGAATGGTGTCAGAGCCCCGCCCAGTATGCATCAGCCCCGCACCACATCGAGAAACGCAGTGAACAGCACCTTCGCATCACGTTCGCTCTCGGGGCCCAGCTCCTCCGCCTCTTCCACCAGAGTAGCTTTATCGAACCCGAGCTTCCGCAGTTTCGCCGCATCCCATCGCAGAATGTTCGCGCGTGTCGCCTCCGGGTGGAACTGCGTGCCCCAGGCACGTCCCATCCGGAATGCCTGGAATTCGCAGGCTTCGCTCGAGGCCAGCAGCGTCGCCTCGGTCGGCAGCTCCACGATGCGGTCCACATGGCTTTCGAGGAACGACGTCCGCTCTCGGATCACCGAGAACACGGGATCGGCGGCCGCCTCGGCGGTGGTATCGATCCGGGTGTATCCCTTCTCCGGCGCTCCGGTTCTGGCTCGCACGTCACCGCCGATCACATGGGCGATGAGCTGCCCACCGAGGCAGATCCCGAGCTGCGGCAGGTCTGTCTCCAGCGCATGGCGGACGAGTTCGGCCTCCTCGGCGAGCCAGGGTGCGCGGTCGGTCTCATCGGGCATGTACCCGCCGCCGAGCGCGATCAGGCCGTCGTAGGCCTCGAGTGCGCTCGGATCCGGCAGGTGCGAGACACCACCGATGCGCAGATCGAATTCGACGTTCTCGCTGATCATCCACGGTGTCAGCAACCCCGGCTGAGAATCGATGTCATTGACGATGACGAGCAGCCGGGTCATGATCGGTCCCTCGCCGAGGCGGCCGCTGCCTCGTCCGCTGATCCGAGGAAGGCCGCGTACGCCTCCTCATGGGCCTCGAGGACTCGCATGGCATTGGCGAACCCGAGCTTGTGCAGGTCGGTCTCCGACCAGCCGCGTGAGGCGAGTTCGGCGAAGAGGTTCGGGTACTGGCCGGCGTCGCCTAGCCCGGTCGGCAGCTCATCGACTCCGCAGATGTCGCCGCCGAGGCCGATGTGGTCGATCCCGATCCGTTCGCGCACGTAATCGCAGTGGTCGGCGACATCGGCCACGGTCACCTCGGGGGCGGTGCCCTGCTCTCCGGCCTCGACCCATCTGCGGCGGGCATTCGAGACGAACGAGGGGACGAAGGTCATCATCGCCACTCCCCCATTGCCGGGCACGCGATCGAGGACGTCGTCGGGGATGTTCCGCGGATGCGGGTTGAGTCCGTAGGCGCAGGAGTGGGTGAAGAGCACGGGCAGGGTGGTGATGTCGAGCGACTGGTGCATGACCGAGGGAGCGACATGGGACAGATCGATGATCATGCCGATCCGGTTCATCTCGGCCACGACCTCGCGTCCGAACTCGCTCAAGCCCCCGTGCTGCGGCTCGTCGGTGGCCGAGTCCGCCCACGAGTGCGTCGTCGACCAGGTCAGTGTCATGTAGCGGGCCCCGGCCCGCGCATAGGAGCGCAGCACGGCCAGCGATTCGTCGATCTGCTGGCCTCCCTCGACGCCCATGAGCGAAGCGACCCTGCCCGCACTGCGAGCGGCCCGGACCTCGGCGGCCGTCCGGGCGAACTGCAGACGTTCCGGGTAAGCGGTGACGAAGCGCTGCACCGCGTCGATCTGCTCCCAGGTCGCCTTGACTGCGTGCGAGCCGGTGATCGAGGAGTGGACGTAGACCGACCAGTACTGCGCGGCGACATGGCCGACCGCCAGCTGATCCATCGTGGTGAACGGCGAAACGGCAGGATCGTTGAGACCCGCGACGCTGTAGTCGCGCTCCTCGCGCAGATACCAGGCGAGGTCGTTGTGTCCGTCGAAGACTTCGTAACTCATGGCAGTGCTCCTTCATTGCAGGTGGTGGATGTTCGCAGCAAGGCCGCGGCGGCGGCCGCCGTGCGGGTCGGCACGACTGGATGTGCAGTGGTCGGCATCAGGTTCACTCTCATCCGATCCCCGACATCAGCTGTGCCGTCCACAGCCCCAGGAAGGTGCCGGAGAAGGTGCCGATGAGCGCGAAGAGCACGCCGACCGGCACCAGCTGCCGGTTGAAGGCTCCTGCGACCACCGGCGCCGAGGCGATCCCGCCGATGTTCGCCGTACTGGCCACGGCGATGCTGAACAGTTCGGTCTTCGTCAGCTTCGCGTAGATGAGCATGATGACGATGTGGACGAGGAGCACGATCACGCCCGCGACGAGGTACAGCGGAGCCTCCGCCAAGGAGGTGAAGTCGGACCCGGAGGCGATGATGCCGATGATGAGGTAGAGCATGATGGTCGCGAGCTCGCTCGATCCTGCTGCTCGCCCCCAGCGGGTCGAGCCGATGACCAGGCCGAGGACGCTCACGATGAGGATCGTCCACGCCGAGGCGTTGATCACCGCCCCCACTTCCGGAAGCAGCTCGCCTGCTCGGGCGGCCAGGGCGGAGACGAGCAGCGCGAAGCCCAGCAGACCGATGATCGAGGGAAGCGTCATCGGCTTCTCCTCCTCACCGGTGACGCGGTCGGCGAAGTCGAACTTCGAGGTGTCGGCCTTCGTCCATCGGTTGAACCTGTCGGAGACGGCGACCGAGGAGAAGATGAGGAGCAGCCAGAACGAGTAGAGCACGGTGTCGACGATGAGCACATAGCCGAAGATGTCCTCGGGTGCCTCGAGGATGTTCTGGACCGCGACCATGTTCGCCGAGCCGCCGGTCCAGGAGGCGTTGAGCGCACCGAGTGCCTTCCACGATTCCGGGGCCAATGCCGAATGCACGATGAGATAGGCGACGATGAAGCCGATCATGATGCTCACGGCCGTGACCACGAAGGTCAGCAGCAGCTTCGGCCCGAGCCGGATGATCTGTCTGACATCGCATTTGAACAGCAGAAGCAGGATCATCGCCGGCAGCAGAGCGTCCTGCAGCCCGTCACCGACTCCGTCGACCGCGTCGTGGTCGAACAGGCCCACCGTGTTGAGCAGGGCCGCCACGATGTAGAGGAAGACGAACCCGGGGACATATCTGAATATCTTGAATCTCCCGCTCCGGTCGGCGACGACGAGAACCGCCGAGATCGCCAGCAGCAGGCTGATGAAAAGAAAACCGTCCGTGATCACAAACGACACTCCCTCGTTGGATAGGACCGCGCCCCGTCTGCCGGTCCGCCCGGAAGCGGACGACTGTGTCCGGACACCCCGAAGGGAGGGCTCCGGCACGGAGGAACGCAGGTGCCGAGCGCGGTGAAGCCATGTGTGGTTGTCGATTGGATCCGGTCGGGTGTGGACTCGGGCAATCTTCGTGGTCGAGGAGACCTCTCAGCCTGAGGCGGGCAGCTCTCGGTACTTCTTCGCCGCGCTGTTCACCGCGGCGATGAGTGCCTTCTGTGAGGACCCGTGGTATCTGGCCGTGATCGTCTCCGTGAGCCGACCGGTGTCCAGGATGTCCGCGTCGATGAACAGGTCCCTGATGAACTTCCTTGTCAGGGCCAACGTCGCCGAGCAGTCGACATCGAGGATTCGGTGTGTGTCCGCCTCGATCTCGAAGGCGATGAAGAACAGCCCGTACTGCGTCATGATCGGGTTGTTCGACGGAGCCTTCGCTTCGCCGGTGAGGTAGATCGAGGAGGTCATAGTCCGTCAAGAATACTCGAAAATCGGAGTGCGGCCGTGCGCACGCACGAGACCGTCTCGAGAACATCGGCGGACCGCCCTTCAGAGGAATCGGTGGATCACCTCCCCCGCTTCGCGCATGATCGGCATGACGTCGACGACTCGGTCCGTGCCGGGCTCCCAGTTCGCGAACACGGCGTAGGCCACTCGCCGCGTCGGCGTCATCGCGATCCCGGCGTCGGCACGGATCGTTCCGTTCGTGCCCGTCTTGTTCCACACCCATACGTCGCGCTGATAGTTGTAGTGCGCGAGCGGATCGAGGTCGAACGCCGAGGCGACCATCGAAGTGTCCGCACCGGCTCCCAGCCAGCGGCGGAAGATCTCGTTCGTCGACTCGTCCCAGAACTCGTCCTTCGCGTGCCGCGCCATGAAGTCGCTGATCTCCGCGGCGGTGCCCGTCGACAGGGTCCGCGGGGCCTTGGCCGGGCGCGGCCAGCGCAGGAAGTCGTGGAGCCCGGAGTTCCGGTAGCCCAAGTCCTCGACCTGGCGGGCGACGCTGTCGAGGCCGACTCGGCGGATGAGCACATTCGTCGCGAAGTTGTCGCTGAAGGCGCCGATGAGCAGGGCCACGTCGAAGATGCTCAGCTCGTCCTGCTCCATGAGGTACCAGATGCCGGACTCGTCGACACGTTCGCTCGGCCGCCGAGTCAGACGCTCCTGCAGATCGAGCGTGCCGTCCTGCGACATCTGCAGGACGGTATGGAGCAGGAACACCTTGCCCATGCTCGCGGTGTCGAGCTCCTCGTTCTCGTTGTGCGCGAACACCCTCTCTCCGCTGTCGACGTCGTAGGCCAGGGCGCTGAAGCGCACCCCGGGCAGTCCGTCGAAGTTCGGTTCGCTCATGGTCGTGCTCCTCTCGTCGTTCTCGTCGTCACGTTCCGGGGCCGGGCCGGCCGCTCGACGCTTCCGGAGTCGTTCTCGTCATCGCGTTCCGGGTACTGATCCCGCCGGTGCTCGTTTCGGAATCGCGTGTGTCCGCTCATCGGCTCACCCCCGGCCCTCCCCGGCGTCGTCCACCCGCAGGCGCGGGCGTCCGCCTGCAGGCGCCTCGAGTGTGGCCTCGACGCCGAGTGGCAGGCTCGGTGCATCCGGATCGTGTCCGAAGCCCATCTCGGTCACGATCGGGATGCCCGCCTCGCCGAGTGCGTCCATGACCAGAGCCTCGACTTCGGCGACCGGGACGCAGTCCTCCCAGGACCCGAGCACCACCGCGTCAGCCGAGTCGAACCACCCGCCGCGGACTGCCTGCACGAGCAGGTTGTCGAGCCGGTACAGTTCCTCGTCGACGTCTTCGAGCATGAGAATGCTCGGTCCGCGAGTCTCCCGCAGCTGCCTCGCGCCTGCCAGTTCCGGACTGCCGATGGCCGCTGCCACGAGACTGAGGTTTCCCCCGCCGAGGCGGCCCCGCGCTCGCCCCGGAACCAGAGTCCGCGCCCGGCTGCACGGCCCGGCGGATGCAGCAGCGGCGGGGCCGGCCGCACCCGCGGCTTGGGTGGGCGTTTTGGGAGGATTCCCGCGTGATTCTTCCGCCCATTTCGCCCACCTGAGCGACGAGTCCGGGTCCGTCGAGTCCGCTATGCCCGCTGCCACGGAAGAAGTGGTCGCGTTCGGAGATTTTCGGGCTCCGAAAGTATCCGATTGCGACCACTTCTCGCCCGCCGTGGCCTCGGCATCGGCCTCCGCCGCGGCGGCCTCCGTGCCCGCCGCGGCGGGGAAGCCGAGTTCGCGGCCGCCCCAGGGGGCGAACAGCCAGGAAGCCACCTCGGCGGGGACCACGGACGAGTTCTTGAACGGGTCGTTGCCGACCATCGGGCAGAACAGGGTCGCCGCCGACAGGTGGTGGTCCCAGGCCTGGTGGAGGGCGGTGACGTCCGAGGACCCGGTGAGCAGTTTGGGCCGGCCGTCTCGGCGCAGCATGTGCCGGCGCATGTGGTCGAAGTCGATGTCGTCGAGCAGCCGCATGGCTCCGAAGCCCCCGCGCAGAGCGATGACGGCGTCGGTGTCCGGGTCGCACCAGGCGTCGACGAGGTCGTCCCGCCGCTGCTCGTCGGTGCCCGCGAGGTACGGCACTCGGGGGTGGCGAGCGCGGATGTGCTTGCCCGGCACGACGTGAAGATCCCAGGATTCGAGCTGCCAGACGGCTCGGAGCAGCGACTCCTCGTCGGTGGGACCGGACGGAGCGATGAGGCGGACGGTGTCACCGGGCCGCAGCGGCGGTGTCTCGAGGTAAGGGCTGGCGGGCAGGTGAGTGTGCGGCCCGCCGCCGTACGGACGGTTGTGGCGACTACTCATTTCTCACCAGGCTCTGACTTCCCAGTCGGGGAACCGCGGCGAGCAGCTCCTGCGTGTACTCGTGCTGCGGGTTCTCCAGCACGCTGTCGACCTCACCGTATTCCACGATCTGGCCCTTCTTCATCACGGCCACCGTGTCCGCGATGTTCCACGCCAGACCGAGGTCGTGGGTGATGATGAGCGCACTCATCCCGAGGTTCTGCTTCAGCGCGAGGAACAGGGACAGGATCTCCCCGCGCACGGAGGCGTCCAGCGACGCCACGGGTTCGTCGGCGATGAGCACCTGCGGGTCCAGCGCCAGGGCACCGGCGATGACGACCCTCTGCCGCTGCCCGCCGGAGAGCTCCTGCGGAATCGATTCGAGGTAGTCACCTGCCGGGGTGAGCTCGGCGGCTTCGAGCGCACCGACCACCCGTGCGTACTCGTCGTCGCGGATGCCCTGCACCCGCAGACCTTCGACCACGGCCTCATAGACGCTGCGCTTGGGGTTGAGCGAACCGGCCGGGTCCTGCAGGATCATCTGCACCTGACGGCGGAACGTCCGCAGCGCCTTCGCCTTCCTCGGCAGCGCACGGCCCTGGAACGCCACCTGTGAGCCGGGCTCGACTTCCTGCAGGCCCAGCAGCGCCCTGGCCAGGGTCGTCTTGCCCGACCCCGATTGGCCGACGACGGCGAGGATCTCGGCTCTCCGCAGGGACAGGTCCACGCCCCGAACGGCCCTCTCCGTACCTCGCTTGGTCGCGAAGGACACGCTGACGTCCTTCGCCTCGAGCACCACTTCGTCGCTCATGGTGAACGGCTGGGCCCGGGTCACCTCGGCGGGTCGCAGCGTCCGCGGGTTCATCCGCGATTCCTGGTCGCCGATCTGCGGGAACGCACCGGCCAGCTGCTTCGTGTAGTCCTCACGCGGCCGCAGGCACACCTCGTCGCTGGGCCCGAATTCGACGAGCCTGCCGTGGCGCATGATCGCGAGCTTCGCGCACACGGCCGAGAGCACGGCGAGGTCATGGCTGATCATCAGGAGCGAGATCCCGCGGTCGGCGACGAGCGCGGCGAGTCCGGACAGGATCTGCTTCTGGACGATGACGTCGAGGGCCGTGGTCGGCTCGTCGGCGATGATGATGTCCGGTTCGCAGGCCAGGGCCATGGCGATCATGATCCGCTGCTTCTGACCGCCGGAGAGCTCGTGCGGGTAGGCCGAGGCCTTCGCGGAGTCGAGGTCGACCTCGGCGAGCAGTTCGAGCATCCGCGCCCTCCGCTTCTCCGGACTCGTCCACGTGTCCTTCGAGTGGTGTTCGAGGGCTTCGATGATCTGCCGTCCGACCTCGCGGACGGGGTTGAGCGAATGCAGGGCGCCCTGGAACACGATCGAGGCCTGCGACCAGCGCACCGCACGGATCTGCCCGAAGTTCAGCTCGCTGAGGTCCTTCCCGCCGAGGAGCACCCGCCCGTCCAGCCGCGCCGACTTCGGCAGCAGCCGCAGGGCGGACATGATCAGCGTCGACTTCCCCGATCCGGATTCCCCCGCGATGCCCAGCGTCGTGCCCGCGGGCAGATCGAGGCTGACCTCCCTGACCGCGGCGACGTCGCCGCGCGATGAGGAGGAGCGGTAGGTGATTGAGACGCTCTCGAAGCTCAGATCGGTCATCAGCGGCTCCTCAGGGCGGGGTTGATGATGGCCTCGAGCGCACGGCCGACCATCGTGAAGGCGAGCACGACGAGGAGGATCGCGATGCCGGGAGTGAGCACGTACCACCAATAGCCCGAGGTCGCGGCCGAGACGTCCATCGAGTTCTTCAGTATCGTGCCCCAGGACTCCTTGCTGGTATCGCCGAGCCCCAGGAACGACAGGGTGGACTCGGCGATGATCGCGCCGCCGACGGTCAGGGTCGTGTTCGCGAGCACGAGCGGCATGACCGCAGGCAGCAGGTGCCGGAACAGGATGTGCCGATGCCCGGCACCGAGGATGCGCGCCCTTTCGATGTATAGCCGGGACTCGACGCTCAGGGTCTGGGACCGCACGATCCGCGCCGTCGACGCCCAGGAGGTCAGGCCGATGGCGATCACGATGGTGAAGACTCCGCGTTCGAGGACGGAGGAGAGCACGATCGCCAGCAGCAGGGACGGGAGCACGATGAAGAAGTCGATGATGCGCATGATGAGGCCGCCGAAGAGTCCGCTGAAGTGTCCGGCGGCCAGCCCCATGATGGTGCCGATGACCATGGACATGACGGTGGCGGCGACGCCGACGAGGATCGACACACGCGCTCCCCAGAGGATGCGCACCCACAGCTCCCGGCCGAGGCCGTCGGTGCCCAAGGGGTGTTCGAGGCTCGGCGGGGCGTAGCGCGGAGCGTCGAGCTGCTTCGTCACATCGAGCATCGCGGCAGGGGCGATGAGCGGGGCGGCGAGCGCGATGACGACGAAGAAGAGCAGCACGAGGGCTCCGAGCAGCGCGGGGACGTCGGAGCGGAAGAGCGCCCAGTTCTTCTTCGCATTGTTCAGCCGACGTTCGCGGACGAGCTTCGCGCCGTCGATCGCGGCACCGCGCTCCCGAGGATCGCGGTCCGGGGATCCGGGAGCCGCCTCGGCGGTGGTGTTCGCACTCATCAGGCCCTCCTGACGCGGGGATCGAGGAATCGGTAGACGAGGTCGGCGGCCAGGTTCATCACGATGATGATCGCCGAGAACACGACGAAGGTCCCCTGCAGCAGCGGGAGGTCGGGGCCGCGGATGGCTTCGAAGGTGAGCTTGCCCAGGCCCGGCCAGGAGAACACGGCTTCGACGGTGACGGCACCGGCGATGAGGCCGCCGATGTGGAGGAAGACGACGGTGACGGTGGGCAGCAGAGCGTTGGGCACTGCGTGCCTGCGGCGGACTTCGTCCTCGGTCAGCCCCTTGGCGCGGGCGGTGGTGAGATAGTCCTCGCTCATCTCCTCGATCAGGGAGGCGCGCATGATCATGAGGAACTGGGCGTAGACGACGGCGACGAGGGAGACGACGGGCAGGATGAGGTGCTTGATCACGTCGATGATCCCGGCGGCCGACCACGGGTCGAGGCCGGGAGTGATCATGCCGCCGGTGGGCAGCCACTGCAGGGTGCCGCCGAAGATCATGAGCAGGATGAGGCCGAGCCAGAAGGTCGGGACGGACCAGAAGATCAGCGAGGTCGAGGAGGCGAGCTTGTCGAACAGCGAGTTCCTCCTCCAAGCGGAGAGCTGGCCGAGCCACAGTCCCATGGCGATCGCGATGAGTGCCGCGGTGCCGGTGAGCAGCAGGGTCGGGCCGAGGTATTCGACGATGAGCGAGGACACCGTCTTCCGATAGACATAGCTCTCGCCGAGGTCGCCGGTGACGATCCCGACGAGGTAGTCCCAGAACTGGACGATGACGGGTTTGTCGAGACCGTATTGGCTGCGCAGTTCGGCGATCTGCGCCGGGCTCATCGGGCGCTCCTTCGCGATCTTGAGCACGGGATCGCCGGGCAGCATCCGGAAGGCGAAGAAGCCGAGGACGATGACGAGGATCATCGAGGTCGCGGCCCCGCCGAGTTTGCGCAGGAAGTAGCCTGCGAACGATCCGCCCGCCGGCGGTTCGTCCGCATCGGTTGTTCCGGTGGATCCCGCCGCCGAGGCGGGGTCCGGGTCCGCCGGATCCGCGGAGTGGGTCGCCGAGGCGGGGCCCGGGTCCGTCGGATCCGCGGGGTGGGGATCGTTGCGGGAAGGTCTGGTCACTGGGGTGCTCCTGGTGCTGGGTGGTGCCGGGTGGTGCCGAGAGGGTGCTGTCGAGGACGGCGGCCCCGGCGTCCCGGACGCCGAAGCGGCGCCCGGGGCGGCGGGACCACGCTCGTGACGTCAGGGCCGCGCTCAGGACGGCAGGGCCACGGTCGGGACGGCGGGGCGGTTCCTATTCGCGGTCGTCGGACTTCCTGCGGCGGCTGAGCAGCCAGCCGCCTCCGCCGAGGACGACGATGACGGCTGCGGCGATTCCGATCCAGCCGCCCGCGCCCAGGCCCCCTCCGCCCGAGGCCTCCTCCGCACTCACGGGTTCGACCGAGGCATAGCCCCAGTAGCCGACCTGATTGGCGATCACTCCGCCGTCAGTCGGCTGCTTCGTGAAGTTCGTGAACCGATCGGAGCGGATGGCCTCGAGCTGACTCGGGTACCACAGTGTCACCGAAGGAGCCTCTTCGTAGTGGATCGCCAGGGCCTTCTGCACGAGTTCGGCTCTCTTGGCCTGGTCGAGTTCGACGTGCTGGGCCCGGTAGAGCTTGTCGAACTCCTTGTTGCACCAACCGTCTTGGCTCGTGCCCCCGTTGCCGTCGGCGTCGGGGCGCTGTCCGCAGGTGTTGATGCTCAGCTGATAGTCCGGATCCGGATTGATCGACCAGCCGGAGAAGTACATGTCGTAGTCGCCCTTGGTGGTGCGCTCCGACACCGTGTCGACATCGGTCGACTCGTTCTTCAGAGCGATGCCGATGTCCTTCATCCAAGGCGCGAGGAACTTCGCAGTGTTCTGCTCGATCGGCGCATCGGCGTCGGTGAGAAAGCGCAGCTCGAGCTTCTTCCCGTCCTTGGCCCGGATGCCGTCCGCCCCTTCCTTCCAACCGGCCTCGTCGAGCAGCTTCTTCGCCTTCTTCACGTCGAAACCGCTGATGACGGGGTCATCGGACTTCAGCGTCCAGTTCGGATAGACCGCAGGGATGAAGCTCGTGGCCGGCTGCGCGTAGTCGTGCATGACCTGTTTGCGCAGCGTTTCGATGTCGATGCCGGCGCGGATGGCCTGGCGCACCTTCTTGTCCTTCAGCGCCTCGCTGCCGGTGCCGAACTCCTTGCCCTCGGCATCGGCGACTCCGGGATTGATGGAGATGCCGTTGAAGCGGCGGCCGTTGCCGTCGTTGAGCTTGACGTTATCGGCCCCCTCGAGCGCGGTGAACTGATCCGGACTGAGGCCGGAGATGAAGTCGACCTCGCCGGAGCGGATGGCCTGCACCTGGGCGTCGGAGTTCGTGTAGTAGCGGTACTGGATCTCGTCGAGCTTCGGTTTGCCGCGCCAGAAGTTCGGGTTCGCCTTGAGCGTGATCGACTTGTTCGCCTCATAGCTCTCGAGCTGGAAGGGTCCCGAACCGACCGACTTCTCGTCGTTCTTGAACTCGCCGGGCTTGTCGATCTCCGACCACACGTGCTCGGGCACGATCGGGATCTCCTGGCCCGGATTGTTCGCCTGCGGCTTCTTCAGAGTGATGACGACAGTGGACTCGTCCGGAGCCTCGACCTTGTCGAAGTTCTCGACGAGGCTGCCGTTGGCGACCGCCATCTCCTCCTTCTCCATCATCTGGGTGTACGTCCACGCCACGTCCTTCGACGTCAGCAGTTCCCCATCGGACCACTTCATGTCCGGCCTGATCTGGTACGTCCAGACCTTGCCCTCGTCGTCCGTGTTCCATTCGGTGGCGAGTCCCTCGGTGACCGAGCCGTCCTCGGCGTCGTTGGCCACGAGGTTCTCATACATGTACCTGAAGGTGTTCGTCGGCACCAGGTAGAAGGAGGTGAAGGGGTTGAACGAATCGATGAATCCGTCGGTGGCGATACGCAGCACGTTCTCGGAAGCCGGAGCCTCGGACGTGGCCGCCTGTGCCGGGGCGGCGGCCAAGGAGCCGACGAGGGCGAGGGCTGCGACGCCGGCCAGGCAGCGGCGCCATCCTCTGCGCAGTGCGGAGTGTCTGCGCAGTGTGGGGTGAGTGAACATCATTGTCCTTCTGCTCGTGCGGTGATTCAGTTGTCACTCCCGTTTCGGACGAATGCGGTCGCTCGTCCGGAATGCGATGAGTGTGCTTTTCATCACTCTACGTTCGAAGTGCCAAGATCCACGCACAACACCACACAAAGTTGCTTGTCAGCAACTGTGCAAACACCACAGCGGCTCACGAACAGACGCCTTGCGCTCCTGGCGCTTCACGTCCTGCACTGCGTCCGCTCCGGTCCTCAGACCCCCTGCGGCGACCGGTCGCCGCTGCGGTGGGCGATCTGCTCGGAGGTCTCGGCCTTGCGCAGCTTCTGCACGATCGCGATGCCGACGAGCACCGCCAGACCGATGAGGGAGATCCACATGGCCGGGTAGACCAGAGCAATGCCGCCGGCGACCAGCAGCACTCTCTCCACCACGTTGGTGACGCCGAAGAAGTAGCCGGCCATACCCGCGGCCACGCCGACCATGCCCAGACACAGCGTCACGAGAGCCGAGACCATCTCCTGCCAGGTTCCCTGCAGCAGCAGCGCGGGCTGGAGGATGAAGACGTAGGGGATGAGGAATCCGGCGATCGCGATCCGCACCGCGGTGACTCCGGCCTTCATCGGGTTCGCTCCCGCGATGCCGGCGCCCGCATAGGCCGCGAGGCAGACGGGCGGGGTGATATCGGCGAGGATGCCGAAGAAGAACACGAACATGTGTGCGGCGATCAGCGGCACATCGAAGTTGTTGTACAGGATCGGTGCGGCGACCGTCGCCGTGACCACGTAGTTCGCCGTCGTCGGAAGCCCCATTCCGAGGACCAGGCAGGCGATCATGACCATGAACAGCACGATGAAGAAGTTGCCGCCGGCCAGATCGACCAGGCCCTTGCCCAGCTGACCGCCGAGGCCGGTCACAGTCACCGTGCCGGCGACGATTCCGGCCGTGGCACAGGCGGCGATGACCGGCAGCGCCGTGCGTGCCCCCGCGATGAGGACGTCGACGAGCGCGCGGGGGCTCAGACGGGTCATCTTCCGCAGGAAGCTGAGGATGAAGGCTGTGCCGATGCCGAACAGCGCCGCCCGGATCGGAGACATGCCCGAGAGCAGCGTGAGGACGATGACCACCAGCGGCAGCAGCAGGTCGAGCCGCTTGAGCAGATCGCGACCGTCCGGCAGGGCGGATTTCGCCATTCCGAGGATGCCGCTCATCTTCGCTTCGAAGTGGATGGACAGAAACGCACCGAGGAAGTAGAGCAGTGCGGGGATGATGGCGATGACGATGAGGCCGTTGTATTCGAGGTCGGGCACGTTCTGGGCCATGATGAACGCGGCCGCACCCATGATCGGCGGCATGATCTGTCCGCCGGTCGAAGCCGTGGCCTCGGTGGCGGCGGCGAAGTGGGGTTTGAACCCGGCCTTCTTCATCAGGGGAATCGTGAATGACCCCGAGGCGACGGTATTGGCCACCGAGGACCCCGAGACCATGCCCTGCAGTCCGGAGGCGACGACCGCCGCCTTCGCCGGTCCTCCGGTGTAGCGCCCGGTGAGCCGGAAGGCGAGGTCATTGAAGAACTGGCCGATGTTCGTGTGCACGAGCATCACGGCGAAGAACAGGAAGAGGAAGATGAAGTTCGCCGACACCTGCACGGGAGTGCCGAAGATGCCGGTGCCGTTGGACAGGAACATGTTCGTCGCGAGGTCCTCGACGCTCAGCCCGGAGTGCCTGAAGACGGGGCTGTGGTTGCCGAAGAGCCCGTAGAGGAGCGCGACTCCGGCGATGATGACGATGGGCAGGCCCACGCAGCGACGGGTGGCTTCGAGGATGAGCAGCACGCCGAGGATCGCCACGACGAAGTCGAGGGGCGAATAGCCGAGGATCTGGACCGAGTTGCTCACCAGACGCGAATAGTCGAAGAAGACGTAGAGGTTGCAGAACAGCCCTGCGAGCCCGAGCAGCACGTCGTACCAAGGGACGCGGCTGCCGCGTCCGATGAGGAAGTCGGCGACGCGATTGCCGGTGGCGGGAGCGTCGAGCAGCCCTTTGCTCGCCGGGTAGAGGAAGAAGATCAGCGCCGTCGCCCCGGCCAGGTGGAGCGACGAGTGCATCCACGTGTTGAACGGCCGCTCGAGTGCGGCGTAGAGGTGGTAGAGGGTGAAGACGACGGAGACTCCGCCGATCACCCACGCCCACCAGCCGAGATCCGTGCGGAACCGGCTCGAGGAGTCGACGTCGCGCAGGACCTTCTCTCTTGCCTGATCGGCTGCCACCGTCGGCGCGGCAGCCGCCCCGGCCGAGGAGTCCCCCGGTCGGGGCGCTGTCGTCTCGTCACTCACGGCAGGTCGATGCCCTCTTCTTCGAAGTACTTCTTGGCGCCGGGATGCAGCGGGACGTCGCCGATCCCCTGCATCGCGGTGTCCTTCTTGATGAGCTTGCCGACATCGAGGGTGACTCCGTCCGTGTTCTCGAACAGAGCCTTGGTCAGCCCGTAGGCCGTGTCCTCGCTGACCTGGTCGGTCGATGCCACGAGAGCGGCGAACACGGAGACCGTCGGCACGTCCTCGTCGAGGAAGTCATAGGCTTCGGCAGGGATGTCATAGGACTCTGCGCCCGTCGACTCCTCGATCGCCGAGGTGATGTCGTCGTCGAGTTCGAGCAGCCTGACATCGGTCGAGGCGGCCAGCTGAGTCAGGCCGGCGACCGGAGTGCCCACGACGAAGATCGTCGCGTCGATCTGCTTGTCGCCGAGCATATCGGTCGACGCCCCGAAGTCCGTGACCTCGGGGGTGTAGTCAGACTCGCCGATGTCCGCGGCCTCGAGGATCGCGTCGGAGATCGCCCGTGTGCCCGATCCGGCGTCGCCGACGGCGATCTTCTTGCCCTTGAGGTCATCGACGGACTTGATGTCCGAATCGTCGCGGACGATGATGTGCGCGGCTTCCGGGTAGAGGGAGGCCAGCCAGCCGACGTTGTCGAGCTTCGTGCCATCCAGGTCCTCGAGCTCGCCGTTGACCGCGTCGTTCGCGGTATCGCTCTGGGTGAATCCCATCTGCCATTCGCCCTGGTAGATCTTTCCGAGGTTCTCGGCCGATGCTCCGGACTCGACGTAGTTGACGGTGACCCCGTCGACGTTGTCCTCGAAGATCGAGGCGAGTTCGCCGCCGAGCGGATAGTAGGTGCCCGAGGTGCCGCCGGTGCCGAGGGTGAGGTCGTCCGTGGTTTCGCCCCCTCCTCCGCCGCTGCCTCCGGATCCGCAGGCTGTGAGGCTGAGCGCCAAGGCGGCGATGGCCGCAATGGTCATGCGTCGGAATGTCATGTCATCCTTCCTGGTACGTCGTCGTCACCAGCTGCTCAGCTGGATACTCAGTGATCTCCCTTGAGATTATGCGGAAGCGGTGAGCTTTTGGCTACTCGACCTGAAAGTTTGCTGAATCGTTAGATGCTGCCCTGCTCGGCAGGAGTGCTCGGGCTCGGCTCGGTCGGAGTGCTCAGGCTCTGCTCGGTCGGAGTGTTCAGGCTCTGCAGCTCTGACCCTCCCGCCTCGGCGAGCACGTCGTCGATCGACTGCCCGCGCCGGATGAGGAAGAACTGCAGCGCATCGTCGCCGGGGCGGGGCGCGGCCCCGGCGGACTGCGGCACTGTCTCCTCGGACTGCTGCGCGGTCCCTTCGGAGCCGGCTCCGACGGCTCCCTCGACAGTCGAGGCTCCCGCGGCGCGGTATCCGTAGACGGGCACGCGCGGGAGGAGGTTGTAGGAGAACGGATTCGAGAAGTAGTAGGCGCCGGTCTCGGGCACGGCCACGAGGTCGCCCGCGTCGAGGCGGGGCAGCATCCGGTCGCGGGCCAGGAGGTCACCGGAGAAGCAGGCCGGCCCGGCGACATCGGTGGGGGTCGCCTCGGCGGTCTTCGGTTCGCCGTCCGCGGTGAAGGGCAGGATGCGCAGCGGCCAGTCCGCGGGCGCATAGGCGGTGCGGGTGGCGACCTGGACGCCGGCCTGGGTCATGGCGATGCGGCGGTCTCCCGTGGTCTTCGCGTACTCGACCCGCGTGAGGATGGTGCCGGCCTTGGCCAGCAGCGCCCGGCCGAACTCCGTGACGATATCGAAGTCGAACAGTTCCGGCACCTGCTCCTCGAGCACGGCCCGGTACTCGGCGAAGGTCGGAGTGACGTCCTCGCCCTCGAAGTTCACCGACAGTCCCCCGCCGATGTCGATGCGGGTGATTCGCCGGCGGTCGGACACGGCTCGTGCGTCGCTCAGGGTTGTCGGATCCGACGCGTCCGAATCAGAAGCCGCTCGCGCGTTGATCTCCTGAGCGAGGTCGACGGCAGCGCGGACGCCGACGGCGGCCCGGTCGAGGCTGATGCCCTGTGAGCCGGAATGGACGTGGACCTGATTGAGCCAGGGTCGGGCCAGATAGGCTTCGATGAGCTTCTCGCGGGCGTCGGGATCGGCCAATCCGATGCCGAACTTCGAGGTCTCGGTGGCGGTGCTCAGCGCGCCGATCGCGCCGGTTCCCGACTGCGGATTGATGCGGATGCCGATGCGCGCCGAGGCGGGGCTGGGCACCTCCGACCCCGTCGGGGCGGAGCCCGGCACTTCCGATCGCGCCGAAGCCGGAGCGGGCTGTCCGGCCCCGGCAGAGTGACCGCGCCGACGTTCACCGAGGAGAGTGTCGAGGCGGGCGAGCTCTTCGAAGTTGTCGACGTTGATCGAGACGCCGAGGTCGACGGCCCGCCGCAGCTCCGTCCAGGTCTTGGCCGGGGAGTCGAAGACGATCCGTTCAGGAGTGAAACCCGCGGCGAGTGCGAGTTCGAGTTCGCCGGAGCTGGCGACCTCGCAGCCGGCACCCGCCTCGGCGTAGCGGTGCAGCAGCGCACGCACGGGCACGGCCTTGCAGGCCACCGCATGGAGGACATCCCTCTGCGAGACGAAAGCCGCGTTCAGCCGCTCGAACGCGGCACTCAGCCCATCGAGGTCCATGAGGCCGAGCACCGGGGTCCGGTCCGTGAGAACGGGCACGCAGGCACGTGCGGCAGGTTCCGGCTCGAAACCGTCCGGGTGACGGCCGCCCGGCTCGTAGCCGTCCGCGTGGCCGTCTCCGGC
This sequence comes from Brevibacterium renqingii, assembly GCF_017808095.1. Lineage (NCBI taxonomy): Bacteria > Bacillati > Actinomycetota > Actinomycetes > Micrococcales > Brevibacteriaceae > Brevibacterium > Brevibacterium renqingii. Next base: position 936,340 of record NZ_JADBHG010000001.1, read on the forward strand.
GCGATTGCTGCTCTCGGCGATCGCTCTGATCGCCCGTGCCCGGCTGTCCGGGATCGAATGGTGACTGCTCGGCATACCGTCCTCTGTTCGTGATCTCCTGTCACTGTAGGACGACTGAACTGAATGATCGGACAATAACGTGCCAAACTTCGCCGCCTCAGGTTGTAGGTTTCACACGAAAGTCGCCTCAGCCACTCGCGCGGTCATGGGCGAGCACCGAGAGTTCGAGCCACAGCCTGTCGGCCGGCGCGGCCGTCGACAGCCCCGTGATCTCTTCGATCCGACCCAGCCGGTGCCGCAGCGAATTAGTGTGCACGTGCAGCCGGCGCGAGGCCTCGGCGGAGTTGCCGACCGTGGCGAAGTACACGCGCAGGGTCTCGAGCAGACTGCCGTTGTGGTTCGCATCGTGACGGGCCAGCACACGAGCCGGCCGCACCACACGCTCGTCTCCGTCGCTCGCACCGGCGGCCAGCAGCACATCGGCGATGCGCAGCCCGACGACCTCGGCGGCGACATCGGCGGCCGTCGCTCCGGTGAGCGACTCGTCCGAGGCCGGGTCCGAGTCGGCGGGTCTGCGCGGCAGGGCGTCGACGACATAGACGGCCTCGGTCCAGGAGCGATGCACCTCGTCGAGGCGGTCCACGGCGCCGCCGACGCCGAAGCACAGCCGTTCGCCGGCAGGCAGCGACCGCCGCAGTGTGGCCAGCACATGGTCCCGGATCCGCTCGGCATCCAGCGGCTCGCTCATCTGCACGAGAGCCGCAAGGTGAGCGCCTTTCCCTGCGGTCGGGCCGATGTCCGCACCGGGATCGACGTGCGCGAGCACGGCATCGGCGAAGGCGGCCCGAAGATGGAACCGCAGGACGGGTTCTCGCTCGGGGGCCACCTCGGCGAAGGCGAGGGCACAGTAGTGGCCAGAGAACGGCAGCGCCAGCAGGGTCGCCGCGGGGCCGAGGTCGACCGAACCGGCGAGGATCCCGCTGAGCGCCTCGCGGCGGATGCGCTTCTCGAACGGCGAGCGGCGCAGTGTCCGCAGCATCACGGGCAGGGCGGCGCGGGCGGCGTCCCGGAGCACGTCCCGCAGCGGCCCCGGGTCGACCGAGGCCGGATAGGCCGCCCAGATCGTGCCGATCAGCTCGCCCTCACTGCGCAGGGCGATCACCGACCGGGCCGGAGAGCTGCCCGCTGCGGGACGTTCGACGACGTCGGTGGACCGTCGGATGGTGTCGAGGAAGCCTGATTCCTCGAGCTCGGCGATCCGCCAGGCGGGGATGGCGCCGGAGAGGATCGTCTCCCGTCGGATCTCATCGAGTTCGCCGCCGAGGTTGGCGTGGGCCAAGACGCGGGAGGCCGGGTCCTCGATCGTGATCGACGCCCCCGTCGACTCGGCGATGACCGCCGCCAGCGCGCTGAGGTCGTCGACATCGGGCCAGGCCAGGGCGTTCGTCACTCCCTCGGTGAGCTGACGCAGGTGGACGAGAGTTTCCGACCAGGTCACATGCGGTGAGCGTTCGAGGAGGACGGGAGCGTCTTCCGCGTTCGCGGACGTCTCGGCCTCGCCGAGGTGGGCGTGCGCTCCGGGCGGGAGGACGAGCGCGGCGGCTCCGGCGTGCTCGGCGAGGATCGTGTCGAGGCCCGAGCGGCTGTGCACCGCCTCGGTGATGAGGACGACGGCTCCTCGCATCCGCACAGCGGGCACCTGGGGCAGGTCGAAGCCGAAGTCGACCCGGGTGACCTCGTGATCGCGGGCCACCTCGGTCAGCGGGAGGAGGAGGCTCTCGGTATCCCGGATCAGCCGGGACAGGCGAACGCCAGCGGTGTCGGTCATGTTCTCACTGTAGCCAATGGCGCCTCTCCCACCCCGCGGGCCGCCAGCCGGCGGCGCAGCCTCCGGCCCGTCGCCCTGCAGACGCGAGACGGCGGCGCAGACACCTCGCAAGGCATCTGCGCCGCCGTCGGGCAGCAAGCGGGGTTCAGCCGAGGAGCTCGGCCAGGCCCGCCTCGATGACGTCGAACGCGTCGTTCAGCAGTTCGTCGGAGATCGTCAGCGGCGGCAGGAAGCGCAGAATGTTGCCGAAGGTGCCCGTGGTGAGCACGAGAACACCGTTCTTCGCACAGTGGTCGGCGAGCTTCTTGACCAGATCCGCGTTCGGCTCGATCGAATCGTGCTCGACGAACTCGGCGGCGATCATGGCACCGCGGCCGCGGATGTCGCCGACCTCGGGGTACTTCGACTGCAGCTTTGTCAGACGGTCGACGAGGATCTCACCGATGTGCTCGGCGTTGGCGGCCAGTCCGTCCTCCTCGTACGCGGCGATCGCGCCGAGGGCTGCCGCACAGGCGGTGGGGTTGCCGCCGTAGGTTCCGCCGAGGCGGCCCGGACCGACCGAGTCCATGATCTCCGCGCGACCGGTCACGGCCGACAGCGGCAGACCGCCGGCGATGCCCTTGGCCGTGGTGATCAGGTCGGGGACGATGCCCTCCCATTCGGAGGCGAACATCTTGCCGGTGCGAGCGAAGCCGGCCTGCACCTCGTCGGCGACGAAGACGATGCCCTTCTCGCGGGCATAGTCGACGAGCGTGGGCAGGAAGCCCTCGGCCGGGACGATGAAGCCGCCCTCGCCCTGGATGGGCTCGATGACGATCGCGGCGACGTATTCGGAGCCGATCTGCTTCTCGATCATCGTGATGACGCGCTTGGCCGCGTCCTCGCCGCTGATCTTCGTGCCGGCGGCGTCGTTGTCCCGGTACGGGTACGACATCGGCGCCCGGTAGACCTCACCGGCGAAGGGACCGAAGCCGGCCTTGTAGGGGGCGGCCTTCGCGGTCATCGCCATGGTCAGGTTCGTGCGGCCGTGGTAGGCGTGGTCGAAGACGACGACGGCATCGCGGCCGGTGTGGGCGCGGGCGATCTTCACGGCGTTCTCGACCGCCTCGGCGCCGGAGTTCAGCAGCACGGTGCGCTTCTCGTGGTCACCCGGAGTGACGCGGTTGAGGGCTTCGGCGACCTCGACGTAGTTCTCGTACGGGTTGACCATGAAGCAGGTGTGGGTGAATGCCTCGAGCTGGGCCTTGGCCTTCTCGACCACACGCGGATTCGAGTTCCCGGCCGTGGTCACGGCGATGCCCGAACCGAGGTCGATGAGCTGGTTGCCGTCGGCGTCCTTGAGGATGCCGCCGCCGGCCGCCACCACATAGGCGGGCAGGCTCGAACCGACACCGGTCGCCACGGCAGACTTGCGACGCTCCTCGAGTTCACGGGACTTCGGTCCCGGAATCTCAGTGACGATCTTACGTTCCTGCGGCAGAGCTTCGCCGCCAATCTCCAAAGCTGTCATAAGGGGAACAATAGGGGTTCCCGACGCTTTTTGTCACTTATCGTCCGCAGGCTGGGCACAGCGCTCGCATTCGGCAACTCCGAGGTGCGGATTCCGTTGCCGTCGGGCAGCTGGGCAGCGCCCCGAGGTCAGCGGTTCTGGTTCCGCATGTCGACGTCCTTGTTGCGTGCCGGAAGCTCGCGTTCGTGTTCGCGCACGGGCACCACGATGGTCTCCTGCGCCCCGACGACGCGGTCTCCGTCGCTCATTTCGAAGCTCAGGCCGGCCTCGGTGGACAGGTTGCGTTTGACCACGGCCAGACCGATGGGGCCGAGCTGCCAATGCACCGTCACCGAAGTCAGGGTGCCCACGGACCGTTCCGATCCGCGGACCTCGGCGAGCACATCGGCTCCCGGGTCCGGAGCGATGTGTCCGGATCCGTCGAGGTGGACGAAGGTCAGACGCCTGGGCGGCTGTCCCAGGTTGTGCACACGTGCCACGGCCTCCTGACCGCGATAGCAGCCCTTGGCCAGGTGCACGGCCGTGCGCAGCAGATCGAGTTCGCCGACGAGCGCCTTGTGGTCGATCTCATTCCAGCCCGGACGCCAGGCGGCGATCCGCAGTGCCTCCCAGGCGTCGAACCCGGCCATGGAGAAGTCCTTGGCCGACAGTCCCTGCAGATCGGAGCGCTTGACGATGCCGATGACGAAGGGCGTCTCGAGACCGGGATGGTCGGTGCCCGCGATCTCCTGCCCGATGTCGATCTGGGCGTAGGAGGCCGAGCCGACGCCGATGTGCGGCCAGGGATCGGCCCACAGCCGGGTCACGGGCAGCTTCTCGGGCAGAGCGGTCACGGCGCCGAAGCACTGATAGTCGTCGCTGAGGTCGTCGATCTCGACCCGCATCATGAAGACCATCCTGCGCAGGAAGTCCAGCGTCTCGTCGGTGCCCAGCTCGCTGATCGCCCACAGCGCCTCACCGTCGTCGACGATCTTGAGCCAGCCCTCGATCCGACCGTTCGGGTCGAGGACGAGGGTCTCGGTGGACACTCCCGGCGCGAGGGCGTCGATCTTCTGCGTGGTGATCGAGTTGAGCCAGGTCAGGCGGTCCGGCCCGCTCAGCCGCAGCACACGCAGATGGGGGAGGTCGACGAGGCCGTCCTTCTCCTCGAGCATGCGCTGCTCGCGCAGGGAGGCACCGTAGTGCAGCGGAGTCTCGGACAGGCGCCCGGTTCCCATGACCGCGGTGGAACTCAGCGGTCGGGCCAGGGAGGACCGGCGCACGGTCGCCTCGGCGGAAGTGCTCTCATTCTCCGGCGACGGCGAATCGGAGGGATCGGAATTCGGCGACACGGGATCGGTCATCTTAAGACAGCTTCTTCAATCTGGCAGAGGAGTGCGTGGCGAGTTCGTGCCCCAGGGCTGCCATGTCCCAGGCCCACATGAGTTCGCCGCCGACGAGGCCGTACATGCGCGTCGAGGCGGTGTACTCCTTCGCGGTCTTCGTTCGGGCCACGACATCGGTGGCGAGGTCGATGCGCGGGCCTCTGACGGTTCCCGCGTAGAGTTCCATGACGCCGTGCGGGTGAACGATCTCGGCTTCGATCTCGAAGGCGTCGTCGTTCGTGCGCAGGGTCTCGACCGCGGCGGCGGAGGTGAAGCTCTGCTGTGCGGTGGGCACCATCATGCCCGGCCCCACGTCACCTTCGTCGTGCTCACGCACGAGCTGCCAGATGCCGGACTCCAGCGTCAGGGTCGATTCGAGTTCCCCGGATTCGTCGAGCAGCCACGCATGCGCGTTGTACTGGAGGAACGGGGTGCCCTCATGGGCGACGAAGTCGATGCGCTGGCCGAACTGCTTCTCAGGCGTGTCCGCATAGCCGACGACACCGGCGCCCTCCCAGGACCCGATCAGCCAGGACAGCGGGACGAGCTCCGGATGGACCGAGGCGTCAAGTTCGATCATAGGAATCAGCGATTGTCTTTGAACAGCGCAGTGACGACCTTGACCCCTACGCCCAGAGCGCCGAGAGCGGCGAGGCCGACGAGGCTGGAGAAGACGATTTCGAGAGCAGCGAGATTTTCCATGCCCTCAGTCTACAGTTCCTCAGAGTGCGATGCGCTCCATGGCGTAGACGACGACACCGCCGAGGGCGATGGGGGCCGCGCCGAGCGCCAGCTGCACGGCGAAGCTGCGGGCCTTCTCCACGTTCTTCTTCAGTTCGATGTTCTGCGAGGCCTCGAGGCTGGCTGCCTGGAACTTCGCATAGGCGACGAGCCCGAGCATCCGGTCGACGGCGGCCACGAGCAGACCCATGATGACGCCGAGGACGAGCGCGGCCGGCCAGGAGATCGAATCGTCGAACACGAGCACCGAGAGGATTCCGGCGACGGCCGTGGCCATGGCCAGGGCCAGCGGTGAGGTGTAGATCGGCGGCCACGGCAGTGCCGTCATGCACTGGGCGACGATGAGTGCGGCGAGGCCGATGACGATGGCCTCCTTGTCCCCGGGCACCGTGATCGCCGCGACCCAGGTGCTGGCGGACAGAACGATGACGAGGCCGGAGACCTGAGCGGAGACATTGGCCACCGCATAGGAGGCGCCGATGCCGCGAGTGAGGTTCTGGACGAAGGTCCACAGCAGTCCCAGACCGGCGAGGACGGGCAGCCAGTCGAGATAGGGAGCGGTCGAATCCTGCCACGCGGCCGACAGTCCCGCCACGCCGAAGAGAGCGAGCATGATCGACGTCGCCCGCGACTGCGGGGAGTCCGTCAGGCGCGGCCAGCCGTAGGCGACGCCGAGGACGATGAGCCCGGTCGCCAACAGGAACAGTGTGTAGCCCCAGTACACGGAGGTGCTGAGGGCCAGCACCAGCACGAGGGCGACGGCTACTCGAATCCATCTGATCACAGCACTATCGTGCCTCATCTTCTCGTGCCTTCGCGATTTTGCCCTCGCTATACTTTGGCTCAGAGGTCGGGCGCCGAGGAGGTGGATGCAGCACATGCGGATTCTGCACATCTGCCCCACGGCCCGGCTCGATCACCCCATCGCTCCCGAATCGCTGCAGTACCTCGGCCACCGCCTCGACCGCTGCGGAGCCGAGCAGCTGCAGACCGCGGCCACGGTCTCCCCCGACGCCGATCTCGTCATCGCCGATGCCTGCCTCGATCTCTCCCTGGCCCCGCGGATCTCCGAGATGCTCACCGCCGCCGGCGTCACCGCTCCGGTCATCGTCGTCCTCGGCGAAGGCGGGCTCGCAACCGCCTCGGCGCAGTGGAACGTCGCGGACTTCCTCCTCACCACCGCCGGCCCCGCCGAGGTGGAGGCCCGTCTGCGCGTGGCCCGCGACCGCCATCTCGCCGCCTTCTCCGATGCGGTCCGCAGCGGCGGGCCGTGGAACGCCGAGGGCGAGCCGATGATCGTCGTCACCGGCACCCTGCGCATCGACGAGGGCGCGTTCACCGCCGAACTCGGCGGGCGCGGCCTCGACCTGACCTATCGCGAGTTCGCGCTGCTGAAGTTCTTCGCCATGCATCCCGAACGCGTCTTCACCCGTGACGAGATCCTGCTGGCCGTGTGGGGCGATGACTACTTCGGCGGCACCCGCACGGTTGACGTGCATGTTCGCCGGCTCCGTGCGAAACTCGGCAAAGACCTCGAGAACGCCATCCACACCGTGCGCAATGTCGGCTATCGCTTCAGCGCCGACAGCGTCACCGCAGAGGCGGACGGCGAGTCCGAGCCCCCGCAGGCGGAGACGAGAGCGCAGGCGGGCCCGAGAACGGCAACGAGCACAGAGGACGTGAAGGCATGAGAATCCAGGCCAGCGGAGCGATCACCGCCACCCCCATCGACACCCTCACCGAGGCGGAGCTGGGCTTCCTCGACCGTGTGGCCGCCGCCGACGGAGCGGCCGAGATCTCCGGCGGGCTGATGGCCATCGCCACCGGCGAGGACACCGCCCACGAGGCGCAGACCGCCTCGAGCGTGTGGCGCGTCTGCGCCGATGACGGGCACGGAGCGGAGGAGCTCATCGGCTTCGGGATCCGCGCGCTGCAGGGCGAGCGCCACGCCGCCGAATTCCTCATCGCCCCCGACCACCGCGGACAGGGCCTGGGCGAACGGCTGCTGCTGACGATCCTCGACGAGCAGCCCGCTTCCTGGTGCTGGTCCCACGGCGACCACCCGGCCGCGGCCCACCTGGCGAAGAAGCACGGGCTCGGACGCGACCGCGTGCTCTACCAGATGCGCACCGGCTCCGGGCTGGGGCTCGACGACCTGCCCGCGACGCAGGCGCCCGAGGGCGTGGAGATCCGCTCCTTCGCCCCCGGCGACGAGGACGGATGGCTGGCCGTGAACAATGCCGCCTTCGACTGGCATCCGGAGCAGGGCTCGCAGACACGTGCCGACATCGACGCACTCGTCACCGCGGCGGACTTCGACCCCGACTCGCTCGTCATCGCCGAGCGCGAGGGCGCAGTCATCGGCTTCCATCAGACGAAGCTCACGGACACGGAGTCCGAGGGCCGCCTCGGCGAGGTCTATGTCGTCGGCGTCGATCCGCGCGTCCATGCCAAGGGCGTGGGCAGGGCCCTGACGATCGAGGGCATGCGGAGGATGGTCGCCGCCGGAGCTGGGGCCATCGAACTCTACGTCGAGTCGGACAACGCCCCGGCGCTACGCTTGTACGAGCGGCTGGGATTCCATGTCGCGGTCGCGCACGTGTCCTACGCGCCGGCGGCGGAGACGACGAGCGAGAAGGAGTAGACCGATGTACGACATCGCAGCAGCCGGCAGGGAGCTGGGTCTGCCCGAGCCCGCCGACCGCTTCCTCGACCGGGAGCTCAGCTGGCTGGCATTCAACGAACGCGTCCTCGACCTCGCCTCGGACCCGCAGATCCCGCTGCTCGAACGAGTGCGTTTCCTCTCGATCTTCGCGACCAACCTCGACGAATTCTTCATGGTCCGCGTCGCCGGCCTCAAGCGCCGCATCAACACCGGACTTGCGGTACCGAGTGTGACCGGCCGGATGCCGGCGCAGGTCATGCACGCCATCGGGCAGCGGGCGTATGAGCTGATGAGCCGGCACGCGGCTCTGCTCAAGGACGACATCGGCCCTCGCCTCGATGCGGAGGCGATCACGAAGGTCGCCGTCGATGAGCTCACGGAGGGCGAACGCGCTCGCGTCGACGAGTTCTTCTTCGGCCACGTCTTCCCCGTCCTCACGCCATTGGCCGTCGATCCGGCCCACCCGTTCCCCTATATCTCGGGACTCTCGCTCAACCTCGGCGTGCTCCTGCGCTACCCCGATTCGGGCAAGGAGCTCTTCGCCCGGGTCAAGGTGCCCCCGCGCCTGCCCCGTTTCTTCAACGTCGCCGAGGCGACCGACCGTCCTGCCGGACGCGATGTGCCCGCCCGCTTCGTCGCGCTCGAGGACATCATCGCCGAGCACCTGAGCACGCTCTTCGAGGGCATGGAGGTCATCCACCACTCGACTTTCCGCGTCACCCGCAACGAGGACCTCGAGGTCGAGGAGGACGATGCGGAGAACCTGCTCAAGGCCCTGGAGAAGGAGCTGCTGCGCAGGCGCTTCGGACCGGCCGTGCGGATGGAGATCACCGAGAACATCCATCCGCGGGTGCTCGAGATGCTCAAGGACGAACTGGGCATCCACGAATCCGAGATCTACCATCTGCCGACGCCGCTCGACCTGTCGGGCATGTCCGATATCGCCGATGTCGCCCGCGACGACCTGCACTTCCCGAAGATGGTCCCGCAGATGAACAAGGACCTCTCGCTGCGCGAATCCAGCGATCAGGTCGATGTGTTCGCCGCCGTGGCCAGCCGGGACATCCTGCTCCACCACCCCTATGACTCGTTCTCCACGAGTGTGCAGGCCTTCCTCGAGCAGGCCGCGTCCGACAAGAACGTGCTCGCGATCAAGCAGACGCTCTACCGCACCTCCGGCGACTCGCCGATCATCGACGCCCTCGTCGATGCCGCCCAGGCCGGCATCCAGGTGCTCGCCGTCGTCGAGATCAAGGCGCGCTTCGACGAGGAGGCCAACATCACCTGGGCGCGCAAGCTGGAGCGCGCCGGCGTCCACGTCGTCTACGGCATCGTCGGGCTCAAGACCCATGCGAAGCTCTCCCTGGTCGTGCGGCAGGAGGCCGAGGGGCTGGCCCGCTACTGCCATGTCGGCACCGGCAACTACCACCCGAAGACCGCCCGCGGCTACGAGGACTTCGGCCTGCTGACGAAGGACACGGCCGTCGCCGATGATCTCACGAAGCTGTTCAACCAGCTCTCCGGCTATGCTCCGCGCTCCGAGTACTCCCGCCTCCTCGTCGCCCCCACCAAGGTGCGCTCGGGCCTGATCGAGCTCATCGAGTCCGAGATCGCCATCGCCGAGGCGGGCGGGACCGGGCAGGTGCGCATCAAGGTCAACTCCATCGTCGACGAAGCCATCATCGACGCCCTCTACCGGGCGTCTCGTGCCGGGGTGAGCGTCGAAGTGTTCGTCCGCGGGATCTGCGCCCTGCGTCCCGGGATCGAAGGGCTGAGCGAGAACATCACCGTCCGCTCCGTGCTCGGACGGTTCCTCGAGCACTCGCGGGCGTTCGTCTTCGGCAACGGGGGCGATCCCATCGTCTACATCGGTTCGGCGGACATGATGCACCGCAACCTCGACCGTCGGGTCGAGACGCTCGTGCAGATCGTCGACGATCGCCACCGGGCCGAGATCATCGAGCTCTTCGATCTCGCCTTCGCCGAGACCACCTCGGCGTTCGATCTCGCCGGTGACGGCAAGTGGACGCGGCGGACGCATGCCGAGGACGGAACCGAGCTCGTCGACTACCAGTCGGAGCTCATCCGCCGTCATCGCAAGGACCGGCGGATCGGGGATGAGGCGTGAGCCCCTCCTCGGTCTCCTCGGCGCAGAAGTCCTCACGCGTCTCCGCCGATGTGCTGGCCGCGGGCGCCGTGTGCTGGAGACGCGGGGCCGATGGCCTCGAAGTGGTCCTCATCCACCGCCCGAAGTACAACGACTGGTCCTGGCCCAAGGGCAAGGTCGACCCCGGAGAGACCCTGCCCGAGACCGCCGTGCGCGAGGTGAAGGAGGAGACGGGGCTCGACATCCGCCTCGGCATCCCGCTGCCCACCGCCGAGTACAAGGTCGGCGGGAAGAACACGAAGAAGGTCTTCTACTGGTCGGCCGAGGTCAGGGGCGATGCGGCGTTCGCACCGATGAACAAGCGCGAGGTCGACCGGGCGAAGTGGTTCCCGATCGAGAAGGCGAGGACGAAGCTGACGTCCTATTCCGATCGGGAGCAGCTCGACGCCGTGGAGAAGTACGATTCGACGGATGCGCTGCGTGCCTGGCCGCTCATCCTCGTCCGTCACGGCAAGGCCTTCCCGCGGTCGAAGTGGCATGAGACCGAGCATGTGCGCCCGCTGCTCAAGCTCGGCACCCGGCAGGCGATGGCCCTGACCGGTCTGCTGGGAGCCTGGGAGACGAAGAAGCTGATCTCGAGCCCGTGGAAGCGGTGCATGGCGACCCTGGCGCCGCTGTCGGCCGCGACGGGCAAGTCGATCAAGAAGGTGCCCACGCTGAGTGAGAAGGCGAACTCGGCGAACCCGGCGAAGACCGCACGCTTCATCGAGAAGCTGCTCGAGCGGGGCCGGCCCGTCATCTACTGCACGCACCGACCGGTGCTGCCGACGATCTTCTCCGTCTACGCCGCACGTGCCCCGAAGCGAGTGGTGGCGAAGCTGCCGAAGGAGGACCCCTACCTCAAACCCGGTGAGGTGCTCATCGCCTATGTGCGGCCCGGGCCCGTGCCCCGCATCGTCGAGATCGAACGCGTCCGCCCCATCGATGCCTGACCAGGCGTGCGGGCCCGGATCGCTCGTGCGAACGGCTCAGGCGACGGCGCAGCCGGCTCCGTAGAGCATCGGACCGAGGACCATGCCGTCGGCCTCGTCGATCTCCGCGCCGAGGCGCTCGGTGAGAGTGTCGATGCCGATCTCCTCGGCCGAGGCGATGCCCATCTCCTCGAGTGCCGGCACCACGGCGGCCAGAGCGTTCGTCCACCCGAAGATCGGAGCGGCCCCTCCGCCGCCTGCGGGCGCGTCCACGCTCAGCCGCGGTTCGGGCAGACCGGCGGCACGGAAGGTCGCGAACAGCTTCGGGCCCATCCGCGCATCGGCTCCGGCCCGGGCGAGGACCTCGAGCATCCAGGTCCTCACGGTCTCCCACAGCGGTGTGCGCGCGCTCGTCCACTCGTGGGTGAGATCGAACTCGTGCAGGCAGACCAGGCCTCCTGGACGCACATGGTCGGCGATGCGGGCGAGCACGGGAGCCGGATCCGACAGGTACATGAGGACCGCTCTGCCGACGACGGCGTCGAATTCCTCGTTGATGTCGAGGTCGCGCAGGTCCGCCTCGGCGAAGGCGATCTGCGGTCGGTCAGCGAGCGCGGTCCTGGCCGCGTCGAGGGCCGTCGGGTCACGGTCGACGGCGAGGACGCTGCCCTCCTCGCCGACGAGATCGGCGGCGATGGCGGCCACCGACCCCGCACCCGTGCCGAGGTCGAGCACGCGCATCCCGCGGCCGATTCCCGCATCTGCGAGGAATCGCTCGGTGAGTGGGTCGAGCACGACCGCCTGATCGCGCAGCCTGCCGTGGTCGTCCTCTCCCTCTCCCATGACGTAGCGGTCCTGAGTGCGCATGGTTCCTCCCTGAACGTCGTCGCTTCCGGTGGTCGCCGCGACCGGGCGGAGGCGGTTCCACCATGCAGGACACCGTAGGAGCCGTCTTCGAGGGGGAACAAGACCTCCACGAACCTCACGGCGTGCACGCGAACGACGGCGTGCACCCGCACTGATGCCAAGCGGGACGGCGTGTCCGCGAACCGATGCCAAGCCTTCAATGCGCGTTCATCTCTCATTCACTCGGCGACTCCCCACACTTCACGCGTGATCCTTACCGTGAATCGCGTACAACCGAGAACTCTCGAGCTGTGTCCACAACATGAAAGGCATCTTCGTGAAGATGAAGCATCTCGCCCCCTCCGCAGCGATCCTCGCGGTCGGCGCCCTCACCCTCTCGGCCTGCGGCGGGGCCTCGGCCACCGGTGAGGAGGCCAGCGGCGGCGACAGTGACCTGCAGGGCACCCTGACCGGCATCGGCGCCTCCTCGCAGAAGGCGGCCATGGACGCCTGGTCGGCCGACTTCACCTCGCAGAACTCCGGTGTGACCGTCAACTACTCCCCCGACGGCTCGGGCGCCGGTCGTGAGCAGTTCCTCGCCGGCAACGCGCAGTTCGCCGGCTCGGACGCCCACCTCGACGACGACGAGGTCAAGGCCGGGAAGGACGCCTGCGGGGCCGACGGGGCCTTCGAGTTCCCCGTCTACATCTCCCCGATCGCCGTGACCTTCAATGTCAAGGGCGTCGATGAGCTCAATCTCTCCCCTGACACGATCGCGAAGATCTTCAAGGGCGAGATCACGAACTGGAACGACAAGGCCATCAAGGCCGACAATCCGGATGCGAAGCTGCCCGATCTCAAGATCACCGCCGTCCACCGCGCCGACGACTCGGGCACCACCGAGAACTTCGCCGAGTACCTCAAGGCCACCGCCGAGAAGTCCTGGGACGCCGAGGTCGACGGCAACTTCCCGAAGGAGTACGGCGGCGAAGCGGCGCAGGGCACCGACGGCGTGATCCAGACCGTCTCGGACACCGACGGCGCCATCGGCTACGCCGACGCCTCGGCCGTGGGCGAGCTGTCCACCGCCAAGGTCAAGGTCGGCGACGAGTTCGTCGAGCTCTCCCCCGAAGCAGCGAGCAAGGTCGTCGACGCCTCGGAGAAAGTCGAGGGACGCGGAGAGGGCGACCTCGCCTTCGATCTGGCCCGCGACACCACCGAGTCCGGCGCCTACCCGATCGTCCTCGTCTCCTACCACCTCGTCTGCTCCTCCTACAAGGACCAGGAGACCGTGGACATGGTCAAGGCCTGGGAGAAGTTCGTCGTCTCCGAGGAAGGACAGAAGTCGGCCGCCGAATCAGCCGGGTCCGCTCCGCTGTCCGACGAGCTCCGGTCGCAGATCGAAGAGGTCATCGACTCGATCAAGGTCGCCGAGTGACGGTGGTCCCTGACTTCGAGAAATGACCATCCGAAGAGCGGCGCAGAGTCCCTGCGCCGCTCTTCGGCGCCTGCGGAACCATCCGGGTTCCACCACAAGTCACGTGAGGAGCACTTGTGCCGACCAGCACACAGATCACCGAGTCTGGCCCCACCGGGCCGGGCTCCGCACCCGAAGCCGGGCCGCAGCCGCCGGCTTCGAACCCCGGCGGCACGCGGCCGAAGGCCGTCGTCCGTCCCGGCGACCGCATCTTCTCGGCCGCCACACTCATCGCCGGCATCCTGATCCTGCTCATCCTCGCCGGAGTGGCCCTGTTCCTGCTCGCGCAGTCGAAGGACACGATCGCCGCCCAGCTGAGCGATCCCACGCAGATCACCGGCGGCAGGGGAATCTTCTCCTATGTCTGGCCGCTGGTCATCGGCACTCTCATCTCTGCGGCGATCGCGCTCGTCGTGGCGACTCCCTTCGCCCTGGGCATCGCCCTGTTCACCACGCATATGGCGCCGCGCAGGCTCGCCCCGATGCTCGGCTACGTCATCGACCTCCTCGCCGCCATCCCCTCGGTCGTCTACGGACTCTGGGGCATCGCACTGGCCGGCAACCTCACCGGCTTCTACCTGTGGCTGTCGAAGTGGTTCGGGTGGATCCCGATCTTCGCGCCGGCCGCCGACGGGTCCGTCTCGCAGACGGGACGCACACTGCTGACCGCATCGCTCGTGCTCTCGATCATGATCCTGCCGATCATCACCTCCCTGACCCGTGAGATCTTCCTCCAGACACCGCGTCTGCAGGAGGAAGCGGCCCTGGCGCTCGGCGCCACCCGCTGGGAGATGATCCGGATGGCCGTGCTGCCCTTCGGCAGGTCGGGCATCGTCTCGGCCACCATGCTCGGCCTCGGCCGCGCATTGGGCGAGACCATGGCCGTGGCCATGATCCTCTCCCCCGGCGTCCTCACCGCCTCGCTGGTCGTCAGCGGCAACCAGACCATCGCCTCGGAGATCGCGCAGAACTTCCCTGAGGCCGCCGGCCTGCGCCTGTCCGAACTCATCACGGTCGGGCTCGTCCTCTTCGTCATCACCCTGCTGGTGAACATGGGGGCGCGCGCGATCGTCGCTCGAACCTCGGTGAAGGGAAGCTGAGAACTGTGACCACCGCAGACACTGCCATCGCCAAGCCTGCGAAGCTGACTTCGAAGCAGCTTCCGCAGGCCACCCCGTGGGTCATCGCCGCGGCCTCGATCGTCCTGGCGATCGTCATCGGCTTCATCTTCTTCGGCGGCTTCAACGTCCCCGTCGTCGCCGTGCTCGCCGGCCTCATCAACATGGTCGCGGTGTTCGTGCTCTCCGCGTCCTATGAGGGCCGTCGCAAGGCGGTCGACCGGGTTGCGACCACCGTCGTCACCTCGACCTTCGTCCTCGCGTGCGTTCCCCTCATCTCGCTTCTGTGGCTGACCGCGTCCAAGGGCGGTGCCGCCATCAGCGGCGATCTGCTCAGCCGCACCATGCTCGGCATGAAGGGCGTGCTCGATCAGCAGTACGTGGCCGGGGAGGCGACTCTCGCCGGAGGCTTCTACCACGCCATCGTCGGCACCGTGCTCATCACGCTCGCCGCCTGCGTCATCTCGATCCCGATCGGCGTCCTCACCGCCATCTACCTCGGCGAGTACGCCGGTAAGAACCGTCTGGGCAGGGCCATCACCTTCCTCGTCGACGTGATGACCGGCATCCCCTCGATCGTCGCCGGTCTCTTCGCGTTCGCGCTGTTCTCGACGGTGGCGAATGTGCTCATGCCGGCCTCGGCGGGAATCGCGAAGACCGGCTTCACAGCGGCCGTGGCCCTGTCGGTGCTCATGGTCCCCATCGTCGTGCGCAACACGGAGGAGATCCTGCGTCTGGTGCCGATGGATCTGCGGGAGGCCTCCTACGCTCTCGGCGTGCCGAAGTGGAAGACGATCATGAAGATCGTGCTGCCCACCTCGGTGTCGGGAATCCTCTCCGGGGTCACCATAGCCATCGCTCGCGTCATCGGTGAGACCGCACCGATCATGGTCACCGCCGGATTCGCGAAGACGCTCAACTGGAACCTGTTCTCCGGATGGATGTCGACGCTGCCGACCTACATCTACGATTCGCAGCTGCGCCCGGTCTCGCCAGGTGCCGCCGCTCTGGCCAGCTCCGAACGTGCCTGGGCCGCCGCCCTCGTGCTCGTCCTGCTGGTCATGGTGCTCAACCTGCTGGCCCGCATCATCGCGAAGGTGCTGGCTCCGAAGAGCGGACGCTGATGGTCCTGGTACTGAGCCGCACACTCGCGGGCCGGGCACACGTAGGCCGGCCGTCACAGACTTCTGCAATACTGACCTCACGGTCCTGACGATAGGGAAACACAATGTCCAAGCAGATCGACATCAAGGATCTCGACATCTTCTACGGCGACTTCCGCGCCGTCGACGGTGTGCAGATGCAGATCAAGCCTCGTTCCGTGACCGCGTTCATCGGGCCCTCGGGCTGCGGGAAGTCCACAGTGCTGCGCACGCTCAACCGCATGCACGAGGTCATCCCCGGTGCGAGCGTCTCCGGCCAGGTGCTCATGGACGGCAACGACATCTACGGCCCCGGCGTCGACCCGGTCAACGTCCGCCGTGAGGTGGGCATGGTGTTCCAGCGCGCGAACCCGTTCCCCACCATGAGCATCAAGGAGAACGTGCTCGCCGGTGTGCGGCTGAACAACAAGCGCCTGTCGAAGGCACAAGCCGATGAGCTCACCGAGCGCGCGCTGCGGGGCGCGAACCTGTGGAACGAGGTCAAGGACCGCCTCAACCTGCCCGGCTCCGGACTCTCCGGCGGGCAGCAGCAGCGCCTGTGCATCGCACGCGCCATCGCCGTCGAGCCCGAGGTCCTGCTCATGGACGAACCCTGCTCGGCTCTCGACCCGATCTCGACGCTGGCCATCGAGGACCTCATCAACGACCTCAAGGAGAAGTACACGGTGGTCATCGTCACCCACAATATGCAGCAGGCGGCTCGTGTGTCCGACAGGACTGCGTTCTTCAACATCGCCGGCACGGGCAAGCCCGGCAGGCTCATCGAGTTCAATGAGACTTCGGCGATCTTCTCCAACCCGGACAGGGAGGAGACGGAGAACTACATCTCCGGCCGCTTCGGCTGATGTGATCTGCCCTGCCGCCGCGGCTGACGGCTTTCGATGGACCCGGGGGTCCGGCGACTGAGCGGGTCCGCGGGCTGTGTGTGCGCGCGGTGAGCGTCCTGCGGTGAGAATTCGGTGTCCTGCGGGTGGATCCACTTCAATCTGGCGCAGGAAATCAAAACGGATCCACCCGCAGGAACCATGTCGCACCTCAAGTTCACTGCGTCCGCCGCTTCAGGACCGAGTGTCGGCGAGGTCGGCCCGCTCAGTTCACAGCACGGCAAATTCGTCGAGAGGCGCACGGAATGGCCGAACGAACTCGGCGACGAGGCAGTCGCTCGGCTCCGTCGAAGCCGGAGTGTCCGCCCACCTGATCCTCACAAACATGCCGCGCACCAGCAAAGGCGACCTGCACGCTGCCCCCTGCGGGCCTTTCGCCGACTGACGGACGGACAGACAAGGCCCGCCCGCCGATGCGATCCCGGAAAGGTCGGCCCGCGCGGCGGCTGAGCCTGTTCGTGTTCGAGGACCCCGGCGACGGTGAGAACTGCGGGTGGCGCAGCGGCTCAGTCGTCTGCGCCACCGCGTCGTCACGCGAGTTCGCCTTTCCACCAGTCGGCGGCGCGAGACCGCCGGGGCCGCGGACAGCAACCTCTTCGAAAAATTCTCACCGAGCACCCATCCGCTTCCGGTTGGACTCCGAATCACCGGATACAGAGAACCTCTCGTCGAAAGGACTGTCATGACCACGTCAGGATCAGCCTCACAGTCATCCGCGTCACCGCTCCTGTCCAGTTCCGCACACACAGGGCGCAGCGTCGTATCTGTCGTCGCCGGCGTCTTCGGTGCCGTCTTCCTTCTCGTCGGCATCCTCGGGTTCGTCCCGGGCATCACCCAGAATCTCGACACGATCATGTTCGCCGGACACCACTCAGAGGCGGCCCTGCTCGGGCTCTTCCAAGTGTCCGTCCTCCACAATGTCGTCCATCTGCTCTTCGGCATCGTCGGGCTCCTCGGGATCCGATCCCGCGGACTCGCAAAGACCTACCTCGTCGTCGGCGGCATCGTCTACGCGGTGCTCTGGATCTACGGTCTGGTCGTCCCGATGGAGTCGATGGGCAACTTCGTCCCGCTCAACACCGCTGACAACTGGCTGCACTTCGTCCTCGCGGTCGCCATGGTCACGACCGGTCTCGTCTTCGGCCGCAGGGTACGAGCCTGATCGCGCCGCAGAGCTGATCGCGCGCCGGGGCTGTTTCCACGCCGAGGCTGTCCGCAGCCCGGCACCATGTCCCCGAGACCACGGCGCTGTGCCGAGACCACTGTGCACGCACCGTGGTCTCGGCGCTCCACCGTTGTCTCGAGGTGGAATTCAGGTGGTGGCGAACTTGACCACGCCGCCGATCACCGACGCCAGGAGCGCCGCGGCGGGGATCGTCAGCAGCCACACGCCGAACATCGGCAGGAAGTAGCGAGCCCGAGCATGGCCGCGGCGACCTGAGTACTGGGTCCCGAGGATCGCCGAGCCGAGAACGAATGTCAGTGACACGGGCACCCGCATGATCAGGGCTGCCGTGTACATGAGGATCGAGGCGGCTCCGTCGGCAACGGCCGACTTGAGCGGGTCGAGCTTGACCATCCGCACGGACAGGGTCCGAACCACACGCCAGCCGCTCAGTCCGGTGCCCAGGGCCAGGGCGGCTGCGATGAGGATGCGCACGGGCCAGGAGATGTCGACGATGGACAGGCCGTCGTTCGGAGTGGCTTCGACGGCGAGGACGCCGACCATGACCAGGGCCGCGACCTTCTGCGCGTCCTGGACTCCGTGGACCAGGGACAGTGAGGCCGTGAGCACCGAGTCGACCATCCGGGCACCCCGGAACAGCGGTTTCGGCGGCGCCGAGGCGAGGCTCTTCGAGAGCAGCAGCGTCAGCGCCCACGACAGGATGAACCCGAGGATCGGTGAGAGCAGCAGAGGCCACACCACGGAATTCATCGCCTCGTCGATGTTGACCGAGAGCCCGAACACGAGGCCGGCGCCGAGCAGACCGCCGATGAGGCAGTGCGTCGAGGACACCGGCAGCGCCAGAAAGTACGTGAACAGGCTCCAGATCGTCGCCGCCGCGAAGGCGATGAGCAGACAGGTGAGGATGAGCTCGGCGCTGCCGGTGAAGATCACGATCTGATTGGCCACGACGAAGGCGATCCCCTCGCCGAGCAGTGCGCCGATGAAGTTGAAGACCACGGCCAGGCTGAGCGCCCAGCCCGGTTTGAGTGCGCGTCCGACGACGGCGTTGCCGATCGTCAGTGCGGCATCATGGAATCCGTTCGAGCCGGCGAAGATCACCGCGGCAACGATGACTCCGACCAAGAGCAGCTCCACGGACTACGACTCCGTGATCGCGATGGACGCGACGACCTTGCCGAGTTCGGTGAACCCGTGGGCCGCCCGCACGAATGCCTGCCCGAGCTGGGAGACCGCAGCCATATAGGTCAGACCGCGTTTGGAGTTCGGCACCGCATCCGACATCCGCCACTGCAGGGTCTCCACCTGATAGGTCAGCCGATTGATCGCGTCGACGTAGTCCCACTGATCGAGCTTGCCCGGCAGTCGGGTGATCATCCGCGAGGTGTGGTCGGTCTGGTTCGACAGCACCGCCAGGGTCTCGGGCACGCCGGACGGCAGAGGGTCGAAAGCCTCGGAGGCGAGGACGAACCCGACACCGTGGAGGCGGTGGCAGATATCGCGCATGTGGTGGCTGAGCAGGTACAGGTCGTTGCGGTCGAAGGGAGTGATGTAGTTCTCGCGCAGCGCGCGCAGCATCCCACCCATGTCTTCGTCGGCGCTGTCCCCGATCTCACGGAGACGATCAGCGACATCGCGTCGTCCGCTGACTTCGATTCCGGAGAGTTCGGCGAGCACCAGGTTGCATTGCCGCATATGAGAGACGAGATCGGACAGCCGCTCATAGAAGACAGTGTCCTGCGGTACTCGCTTGAGCCGCATGCGCTCCTCCTGCCCGAGGCCCGGACGAGCCGGACGAATATGCATGATTTCTCAATGATTTGTGCCGGACGCTGAACCGAGAGCGCCTCTCGGCGGAAGGCCGCTCGAAGCGGCTGAATTTGGAGCCCGGGGCTTCAGCGATCCAGCGTCCGGTGGCCCGAAGGCCACCTCCTACGATACCGGTTCATGCTCATGAGTCCACCGCCGAGGCGGCTGTTCATCCGTTGAAAATCTCACAGTCACACCGATACCGAGCGTGCAGAGACGAGCACGAGGTCTCCGTGGCGGCGGGCGCCGACCTGCTGACCGGAGCGGAAGATCGCCGTCGGTTCGGGGCTCAGTTGAGTCCGCCTCGGCGATGGGCGACGGCGGCATCGGAGAGGTCGCGGGACAGTCGGCGCAGGCGGGTGTTCGTGGCGTCGGCCTCGGTCCCTTCGGCGCAGATGCCGACGAAGGCTGCAGCGCGCAGCAGGGCGATGACGACATCGCCGCGGAAGGCTCCGACCAGGATCTCGTCGATCGCCCGGGCCACCTCGTCGGGGCCGGCCGGGAGCTCGACGCCGGCGAGGATCTCCTCGTATGCGATGCCGTCGGTGACCCGGCGCTGGCCTTCGGAGAACATCTCGGACAGCTCGCGGGGCGCGGATCGGATCCATTGACGCAAGGCGTAGAGGCGCCAGAGGGCCCCGGGAGCGGAGACTGCTGGGGCGGCAGACCACATCTCGGCGATGACCTCGAAGCCGATGTCATCGGCGAGCTCGACGAACCGCCTGGTCGCGGCTTCGTCGCGCTGACCGTCGGCATCGCCGAGCAGCAGTGCCGCGGTCGCGTGCGAGGTCTCCGAGCGCGCGACGGGATCGTCGACGGCACCGACGGAATCGAGGTCGGCCAAGGGTACGGGGCGGTGAAACTGTCGCTGTGTCATGGTCAGGGCAGTCTAGTCCTTGTCCCCTCCCGGCCACTAGGGCACAGAGCACACGGCAGTTCCGGCCGCGCACGCTGCCACGACCGCTGTGACCTCCCGCACGGCAGCATTGTCGCCTGGCGGCCAGCATTCGCAAGACGGACTCACAGAGGCCGCGACTAAACTGGGAGATGATTCGTGTCTGTGACCGGCAGACGCGAGTGACCGATACGAGGAGGAACTCTCGTGGCAAAATCATCCGTGGCGAAGAAGGGCCTCGGCAAGGCGGCGAAGCTCGCGGTCAATGACGACGGCACCCTCAATCCCCAGGCTCAGTCGATGTTGTCGCGGCTGCTGTCCGTGCAGCGTCCCGTCGCCCTGGCCTATGTGCGCAGCCTGCGCCGCAAACATCCCGACGCTAGCCCCGAAGAGCTCATCACGGTCATTCGTCGGCACTATCTGACGCTGACGACCTCGGGCGGGGCGGCGGTCGGTGCGACCGCCGCCGTTCCGGGACTGGGCACAACGGCGGCGCTCGGGGTGGCCAGCGCCGAGACCGCCGGATTCCTCGAGGGCACTGCGCTCTTCGCCCAGGCCGTCTCCGAGATCCACGGGCTGCCTGTCCAGGACGCCAAAAGGGCGAATGCCCTGGTGCTCGGCCTGATGCTGGGCAAGGACGGAAAGAACCTCGTCCAGCGTTTCAGCAAGAAGAACGGCGGCGTGGAGTCCATGCTCGGCAGCTGGGGCGCGACAGTGACGAATCAGTTGCCCGCTCCCCTCGTCGACCTGCTCGTGCGCAAGCTGCGCAAGGCCTTCATCCGCAAGTTCGCCGCCCGCGCCGGAGGTTCGCTGGTCGGACGACTGCTGCCCTTCGGAGTCGGTGCCATCATCGGTGCCGTGGTGAACGCCCAGATGGCACGCCAGGTGGCGCGAGAGTCGAAGGAGGCCTTCGGCGCCTCACCCACGATCTTCCCCATCGAAACCGACCCGGAATATGTCGCCCCGAAGAAGGACCGCAGATTGCTGTCCACCCTCAAGAACGTCTCCGCGCTGGTCGGGAGACTGCGGAAGAGCAAGGCCATCGAGTCCTCTGTCATCGAACCGAACGACGACGAGGACCTCGAGTCGCCGACCGGTCTTCCGCGCACCTACACCGGCGACGATCGGCGTGAGCTGGGCGAGTGACCGCAGAGCCGCGTCGGCGAAGGCGGGACCGTCGCGGCAGGGCGGACTGGTTTGAGTAATGCGGCCGCGTGGCTCTACTATTAATTCGTCTCCACCATGTATCCACGGACTCCGTCCTGTGATTGTGATGGGGCGGGGCCTCTAGCTCAGTTGGCAGAGCAGCGGACTTTTAATCCGCGGGTCGTGGGTTCGATCCCCACGGGGCCCACCGCCTCCAGTGCCGCGACACCATCCGCTCGGTGTCGCGGCACATTTTCTCATTTCCCCACGATTCTCGATACCCGTTCGTGGTCACTCCGCCGAGGCTTATCCGTGGTTTTTCCGAATTCTCCTCGGCGGAGTGACCACAATCCGAGCGCTGAGGCGTTCTGGCGCAGCGCCAGGCATTCCTGCACATCTGAAGCGATTGTCCTCTTGGCAGGAGACGGTACTCGCGTTTCCTCTAGGCTGTTGGTGTAATGAAGAAGACGTCGTCCGCCCCGAGGGCGACAGCCCGCTCCGAGGGTCGCATCACCGCTCTTGTTGCGCTGACGATCGTCGCGGCCCGAAAAGTGTGGGAACCCGGCTCACTGTGGCGCCCGCGCGGAGGAGGAATGTCCATGCTGAATACCCCGGAAGCCGTCGTCAGCGGCTGGGAAGACGCCTGGAACAGGGCGGATGCCGATGATCTGGCCGACCTGTTCGCCGAGGACGCCGAGTTCATCAACGTCGTCGGACTCTGGTGGCACGATCGGGCGAACATCCGCGGGGCTCATGCCTTCGGGTTCGCACGCATCTTCCCGGATTCGCGCATCACGATGGATGAGCCGCGCGTGCGTCTCATCGGCACCGATGCGGCGGTCGTCCAGACCAGGTGGCACCTCGTCGGGCAGGTGACGCCGGACGGCGAACCGGCCGGTGATCGGGATGGGATCTTCACGTTCGTCCTCGAGCGCCGCCTCGGCGGGTGGATCACCGTTGCGGCGCAGAACACCGATATCGAACCGGGCACGCAGACGCATATCAACGAACCTGCAGGTCGCACCAGCATCCACTACCAGAAGCGAGAAGCCCACTGGTCGACATCGAAGAGAGGGGAATGAGTCATGGCACTCCATCCCGCCCTAGCGGCGGTCACCGACCTCATCGGCACATGGCGCGGTGAAGGCCAAGGTGAGTATCCGACTATCGAGCCGTTCTCGTACATCGAAGAAGTGGCGTTCACAGATGTGGGCAAACCATTCCTCCACTACGTCCAGAAGACCTGGTCGCCGGCCGGCGCTCCCATGCACACGGAGACCGGCTATCTGCGGGTCGTCGACGGATCCGCGGTGGAGTTCATCCTCGCGCAGCCCACGGGACAGACCGAAATGGCCGAAGGGCCGCTGCACACCAGCGTCGAGGGATTCCGCTGCGAATTGAGTTCTCGAGTGGTGAATTCGGCGACGGCCAAGCACGTCGCTGAAACGGTGCGCCGCATCGAGCTGGTCGGCGACGTGCTCACGACGCGCTTCGCGATGGCCGCCGTCGGTGTGCCGTTGACCCACCATCTCGCCTCGGAGATGCACAGGTTCGGTTGATCTCGGCGGTTCGGCTGATCAGGCCTCCGGCTCGGTGCGGCCGATGCGCACGCGCCAGCGCTCCGGCCCCTCTTCGAGCGCGTCCCAGGTGAACTTGCCCGCCTGTTCGGCCGCGAACTGGTAGTACAGCGGTTTGGGGTCGTGATCGTTGACGAGCACGAACGCATCGCCGGCGGCGAGCCCGTGATAGGTCTCGAAGATCAGTTCGTGACGACGGGCGGGAATCTCGGCTCGCACATCGAGCTCGATGTCTTCGGCCATAGCAGGTCCTCCTTCAACGGGCGAGGGCAGATCCCCTCGCATTATTTTTCACGGTATCACTCCGTGTTTATTATGCCAGCCGCCCATGGCCGGCGCGACCGCGGCTCACGACAACCACCTGCCGCAGCGACAGATGCTATCGGTCAGCTCCGCACCCGGCTGCCGCATAGAATCTCAATCATGAGCTCACCCACCGGGACCCTGCGAAACGGCATGCTGCTGCCACCGGCATCGACAAGTCGACGGTGGTGGGCCCGGATCCTCGATGCTGTATTCGTCGTGACATTCACCGGGTTCCTCATCGGGTTCGCCTTCGCGCTCTACGGGGTGAACGTGATCTCGATCGATGCGGCGACAGGCGTGGCTCTCATCAGCTACCCGCTGCTGGTCCTCCTCTTCGGCGCCCTCTACGGCTGCACGGTCTCGCCCGGCCAAGCGCTGTGCGGAGTCGTGTCTCTGCAGACCGCTCACGGCAGACGCGTCGGGTTCTGGCGGGGCATGGGTCGCTACCTCGCCATCGGATTCTTCCCGATCGCGCTCCTGTTGCTCGTGTGGGTTTTCCTCGATGCGCCGGCGATCGATTCTGCCCCGATCCGCGTCTACCGCCGCTCTCCATAGGCCACTACCGTCCCGCCACGCGGCCGCAGGCAGGGGAAAGTCGCGAGTCGTTTCTCAGTTCTCGGGGCGCCCGTAGGATTCGAGGAGACGCAGCCACACTTCGCTCATCGTCGGATACGCGGGAACGGCGTGCCAGAGACGGTCGAGCGGCACCTCGCCGACGATGGCGATGGTGGCTGATTGGAGCATCTCGGCGACGTCTTGGCCGACGAACGTCGCACCGAGGATCACCTGGCGTTCGTCATCGATGACGAGTTTCGCTCGTCCGCTGTACCCATCGGCGTGCAGTGCGGCACCTGCGATCGTTCCCAGGTCGATCTCGACGGCGGAGATGCCGATTCCCTCTTCGCGCGCAGCGGCTTCCGTCAGACCGACGCTGGCCACCTCGGGGTCGGTGAAGACCACGTGGGGCACCGCTCTGTGATCTGCTGTCGCGGCATGCCGTCCCCATGGCTCGCCCTCGACCGGCGTTCCCTGAACACGCGCGGCGATCGCCTCTCCGGCGGCGCGCGCCTGATATTTCCCCTGGTGAGTCAGCAGCGCACGCCCATTGGCGTCGCCGACGGCGTAGAGCCAGTCGGTTCCGTCGACGCGCATCGTCTCATCCACGCTCAGCCGGTCCTCGAGACCGATCTCCGCGAGCCCGAGGCCCGAGGTGTTCGGCCGTCGACCGGTCGCCGCGAGGATCTCCTCCGCCTTGAGGACGCTGCCGTCGTCGAGCGTCGCATGGACGACGCCCTCCTCGTCACGGTCGATGCGGGTCGGTGACACGCCGAGCCGGACGTCGACCCCCGCCTCTGCGAGGCCGCTCTCCAGCAGTTCCCCGACGAATGGCTCTTCCTTGCCCAGCAGTCCGCTGCGAGCGACGAGAACGACGTCCGAGCCGAGGCTCGCATAGGCAGAGGCCATTTCGACACCGGCGACGCCTCCGCCGATGATGATCAGTCGCGGCGGGACCTCGTCGGCCGATGTCGCTTCGCGTGTGCCCCACGCTCCTACGTCTGCGAGACCGGGGATCGGCGGCAGATTCGGGACGGATCCGGTGGCGAGTGCGACCGCCCGTGCCGTGAACTCGCGGTCCCCGACCCCCACCCGGCGCTCGCCGAGGAGGCGGCCGCGTCCTCGGATGAGTTCGATATCCGCAGAGGCGAGCCAGTCGACCTGCCCCGAATCCTTCCAGTGGCTGGCGAACGCGTTGCGCCTGGACAGGACCTTCGGGACATCGAGTTCTCCGTCGGCGGCCTCGCGCGCTCCGGCGACTCTGCGGGCCGACCTCAGTGCCTGGCCGCTGCGCAGGAGCGCCTTCGACGGCATGCAGGCCCAGTACGAGCACTCGCCGCCGACGAGTTCGGCTTCGACGATCGCCGTGCGCAGTCCGCGTTTGGTCGCATAGTCGGCGACGTTCTCTCCGACGGGACCGGCACCGAGGACGATGAGATCGAAGTCGACCTCTTCGTCCGAGCGGCGGACGTCGGTGTTCTGCTCGTCGCTGGCCTCGTTCATGCGGAATTCTCCTTCGCCTGCTGCCATGTCGTCTCGGGCACCGGGTGGACTACGAACGCTTCAACTATCGTCCGTGTCACTCATGTTGGCAAGGAGGGGTGGAGCAGCCGCGTCGCGGCAGAGGCGCGTCATCGCTGAGCGGCAGAACCGAACAGTGAGGGGCCGAGCCGTCTGCGGCCTACCGTTCGAGGCGGCCGCTGACTATCTGCTCGGCGGGAATGCTGCCGTCCTGCCATGGGGTGAGTGCCCAGGCGACGAGGTAGGCTCCGACGCCGACGACGGGCAGCAGGAACGAAGCGAGGACGAGGAGCCGGACGAGCCAGACGTTGAGTCCGGTGACCTCGGCGAGACCACCGGCGATGCCGGCGAACATGCGGTCGGGACCACGGCGGAATCCGAGGCGGCGGATGGAATCGAAGAACTTTCTCATACCTGCCACACTACGTGTTCCAGCTCGCTTGCACAGTGGTGTTGGCCGTTGACGTCGACTGAGGGAAACCGGAATGACACCGTCATCGGACTCCCCCGGTGCTCAGGACCAGATCACCTTGTCCTGAGCACTGAGCTTGCCACCCGCGCCGAGGTGGGCCAGAGTCAGCGCCCCATCGAGGGGCCCGCCGGCGGGGTCGACGACGGAGACGCCCGGCTGCAGACGGGAGGCTTCGGTGCGGAAGCCATCGACGACGCAACCGCCGGCAGCCGCCACTCCCCCGGTGAGCGCGATGCGCGGTGACGCCGCCCGGCCCGCGGCCACCGCGCTGCGGGCGGCTTCCCTCCCGGCTCCGTCGAGCAGCTCTGCCGAGGCGATGTCACCGGCTCGGGCGCACGCGGCGATGTCGGCGGCGAACTCGGCGAGCAGCCCGGCACGGTCGTTGCGGGTGTAGAACCGGCCCGGCCATGAGGCCGGTGGCCCGAAACGTCGGGTGGCGGCCTCGAGCAGGGTACGTCCGTGCTCGTCGAGCCCGTCATGAGTGCGCAGCGCGGTCTCGAGCCCGAGCCGCCCCAGCCATGCCCCTCCCCCGCGATCACCGAAGAGGTGACCCCAGCCGTCGACTCGCAACCAATCCGCGGCCCAGCGCCCCCGTTCGTCGGGCCCGAGGTGGGCAATGGCGATGGCACCGGTGCCGAGCACCGTGACCGCTCCGCCACTGCCGCCTAGGGCGCCGAGGTGGGCGGTCACCGCGTCGATGGCAGCGACAGCCGGCATCCCGAGCTCCGCGGAGATCTCGGTCAGGGCATCGGCCGGACTCTCGGACAGGGACGCGATGCCGGTCGCCCCGATGCCGATGCCCACGATGTCGGGCAGCTGCCGAGACCAGGTCCTCACAGCCGAATCCACGAGCTCGCGAGCCACTGCGAGGACGGTGCTGCCGCCGGCTCCGACCTCGATGCGGGGCCCGGTGAACGTATCGACGACCCGCGGCCCGGTGAGAGGCGTGACGATCGGCGCCGGACCGCCGTCGTTCCGCCCTGCACCCGACAGCCCGCCGTCGGCGTCGATCACACCGAGCGCGGCCCGGCTGCCGGTGCCGCCGATGTCGATGCCGAGGACGAACCTGCTCATGAGGAACCGCCGGCGGCCAGGGTTCCGATCGCGGCCCGGACCGATCCCGCATGGGACTTGAGCGCCGAGGCGGCCGCAGCGGGGGTCGCCTCGGTGAAGGAGACGACGATGGCGGTCTTGAGGTCACCCTCGCAGCTCTCCAGCAGGGCTCTGGCGTCCCCCTCCCCCAGGTCTGCGGCCTCCATGAGGATGCGCACAGTGCGCTCACGCAGCTTCGCGTTCGTGGCGACGACCGAGACCATGAGGTTGTCCCAGGTCCGGCCCAGTGCCACCATGAGCGCGGTCGAGAATCCGTTGAGAGTGAGCTTCTGCGCGGTGCCGGCCTTGAGCCGCGTCGAGCCCGTGATCACCTCGGGGCCGGTGTCGAGCACGATGTGATCGGCCGCTTTGCCGGCCAAGGGGGCGTACGGGTTGTTCGAGATGAGTACGGTGTGCGCCCCCGCCTCCCGGGCAGCGTCGAGGGCACCTCCGACATAGGGAGTCGACCCGCTGGCGGCGATGCCGATGGCCACATCAACGGGTCCGAGCTCTGCACCGATCGTGCGCCCGCCGGCTGCGGAGTCCTCGGCGTTCTCGACCGCGTTGACCAGGGCCGCCTGCCCGCCGGCTATGTGCCCGACGACCCGACCGGGTTCGAGGTTGAACGTCGGCAGGAGCTCACTCGCATCGAGCACACCCAGCCGACCCGAGGTGCCGGCCCCGAAGTAGTGCACACGACCGCCTCGGCGCATGCGCTCTGCGGCGACGTCGACGAGCCCGGCCAGCTGCGGCAGGGCGGAAGCGACCGCGTCGATGACGGCGTGGTCTTGCGCGTTGAGCACCTGCAGCACCCCGAGCGTGTCGAGGTCGTCGAGTCCTGAGCTGGCCGGATTGCGCTGCTCGGTCGGAGACAGACGACGTTCGGACGACGCCGACTGGGACTGCGGCGAACCGGGCTGGGACGGAGCCATCAGCGCCTGCTCCCTTCCACCTCGGCGGCGGTGGGATCTGCTGCAGGGTGGCGCAGCGAGAGCAGGCCGCCGACGGCGAAGGTGACGATGACGCCGAGCAGCGGGTACCACTGCCAGGCGACCCACACCTCGCCGGTGACGTACTTCTCCATGACGAAGAAGAAGGCGTTGACGGCCACGGCGAGTGCGAAGGCGATATTCGCATCGAGGGCGTTCGCGCGCTTGTTGAGGATGCCGAAGACGAACGCACCCAGCAGCCCTCCGTAGGTGATGCCGGCGATGCCCAGCGCCAGGATGACGATGTTGCCGGAGTCGGATTCGAACACCGTGGCCGGGAGGATGAACGCGATCCCCCAGCCGATAGTCGCCCAGCGGCCGACCTTGAATCCCTGCTCGTCGGTCATCGGGGTGCGCTTGAGACGAGCATAGACGTCGTTGACCGTCGAGGACGACAGGGCGGACAGCGAGGACGACAATGTCGACATCGCGGCGGCGAGGATGCCGGCCAGCAGCAGGCCCGAGATGCCGGTGGGCAGGCCCTCGATGATGAAGTGCGGGAAGATCTCGTCATCGCGGGTCAGACCGAGGTCTGCCGGCAGCGCATGATCGTAGTAGGCCCAGAGGGCCAGTCCCACGGCGAGGAAGATCGCGAACTGGACGAATACGACGATGCCGGAGGCGATGAGCGCCTTCTGCGCCTCGAGCTTCGACCGGCACGACAGCAGCCGCTGGACGATGAGCTGGTCCGAACCGTGCGAGGCCATGGCGAAGACCGCGCCGCCGAAGAAGGATGGGATGAACGAGGCGTCGGCGGAGACCGGGCTGCCCTCGAAGACGAAGAGGTTCGTCTTGCCGGCCTCGACCGCCTCCGCGAACCAGCCGCCGCCGATCGATGTCGAGATGATGACGATCGCGAGGATCCCGCCGAGGACGTAGAGGACCATCTGCGCGACGTCGACCCAGACGACGGCCCTGATGCCGCCGATGAAGGTGTAGACGATCGTGACCAGCGAGAGCACGACGATGATGACGAAGTAGTTCGTGTGGATCCCGAGCCCGTCGAGGATGACCTTGAGCGGGATCGCCGCGGCGAGCACTCGGACGCCGTCGGCGAGCAGACGAGTGAAGAGGAAGGTCACGCCCGCCGTCGTCTGCGTCGACTGTCCGAAGCGTTTGCCGAGGTAGGCGTAGGCAGTGATCATCTCACCGTCGTAGTAGCGCGGGAGCATGAAGTAGGCGACGACGATGCGACCGAGGATGTAGCCGAAGCCCAGCTGCAGGTAGTTGAGATCGCCGAGGTAGCTCATCACCGGGATGCCGATGACGGTCAGCGCGCTCGTCTCGGTGGCGACGACGGACAGGCACACCGCCCACCACGGCAGGTCGCGTCCGCCGAGGAAGTAGTCCTTGAGGCTGCTCTGCTTTCCACTCAGTGCCAGTCCCAGCCACGCCGTTGCGACGAGATAGGCGATGATCACCAGGAGGTCGATGATCTGCATTGGTCTCTCCTTGTTCGAGGTGTGGAGTCTGTCGGTCGGTGTTTCGGGCGTGCAGGCGGCGTTCGGTTCGCCGCAATCAGTCGGCCAGCCTCAGCCGGGCGGGTCGTCGGTGCAGCGGCTCGGGCAGCTGCAGCGGTCCGGATCCCGGTGTGAAGCGGCCGGCGATGCGTGGCCCACGAGCTCCGGTGAGGCTCGGTTCGGTCCCGTCGAGTCCGTGCCAGCTCAGCCAGCCGATGAGCGCCATCAGCAGTGCTTCCTTGCTGCCTTCGGGCAATCCGAAGGCCTCGTCCGTGCCCAGAAGTTCGACCCCGTCGCCCAGTCCCTCGCCGAGGCGGCGCATGAGTTCGGAATTGCGCGTCCCACCTCCGGAGGCGATGACGGTGGCGACCTCGTAACGGCGGCACGCCTCGGCGATGGTGCGGGCCGTCAGCTCGGTCACCGTGGCGATCTGATCCTGCTCGCCGAGGTCGGGGTGATCTGCGAGGAAGGAATCGAGGTAGTCGCCATGGAAGAGCTCCTTGCCCGTCGACTTCGGCGCCGCGAGTGCATAGAACGGCTCGGTGAGCAGATCGGTCAGCAGCTTCTCGTCGACGGTTCCGGCGGCGGCGAGCACCCCGTCGCGGTCGAATCCCTGCCGGCCGTCGGTGATGCGACGAGCGAGGACGTCGATGAGGGCGTTGGCCGGTCCCGTGTCGAAGGCGATCGGGTCCCGGTCCGGGGCGATGACGGTGATGTTCGCGATTCCGCCGAGGTTGAGCACCGCGGTCGGGGCCGCGACCTCGGACAGGAGGAGGGAATCGAGCATTCCCACCAGCGGAGCGCCCTGCCCGCCGGCGGCGACGTCGCGGGAGCGCACATCGGAGAGCACCGGCACCCCGAGCCGTTCGGCGATGAAGGCCGGCTGACCGAGCTGGAGGGTCGCGGTGACGCTGCCGTCGCTGATGTCGTGGCGGACCGTCTGTCCATGGGAGACGACGAGGTCGGGCATGAGCTCGTGCTCCGCGCAGAGTTCGGCCAGGGCATCGGCTGAGAAGCGGCCGAGCCGAGCGTCGACGCTGCTGACCAGTGACAGCGGGAGGTCCGATGGTTCGAGGAGACGGAGGATGTCGGAGGCGAGCTGCGCGTCGAAGGGCGTCTCGCATTCGGCGAGGATACGCACATTCAGGGTCGTCGGATCGGCGCCGACGAGGTCGGAGCCGACGGTGGGGTCGGGCAGGAACTCGGCGATGACGAGATCGAGTCCGTCAGCGGACGTGCCTGTCATGAGTCCGGCGATGATCATGCGTGCTCTCCTCCGATGCGGTCGGGGACGGTGAGTTCGGTGCGGATCTTGTAGCGGTCGCCGCGGTAGACGGAGCGCACGAATTCGAAGGGCACATCGTCGGCACCGCGCGAGGTGCGTTCGAACAGCAGCGCCGGGGACAGTTCGGGCACGCCGAGGTGCTTCGCCTCGGCGGCGTCGAGGAGCGTCGGTTCGATCGTCTGCACACTGTGGCTGAGGCCGATGTCGAACCGCTGGCCGAGCAGTTCGTAGAACGACCGGTTCTCGAGGTCGCCTGCGCTCAGGCCCGGGACGAGCGCGGAGGGGACGTGGAGCTCCTCGAGGGCGATCGGCTCGTCATCGGCCAGCCGCAGACGCAGGACGGCGATGACCTCGTCATGCTCGCCGAGGTGGAGCCGCCGGGCGATGTGGGCGCCCGCCGGCTCCGTGTCGAAGCTGAGGATGTGGGAGCCCGGCCGCATTCCGCGGGCGAGCATGTCCTCGGTGAAGGAGCTCGCGGCCAGCGGCTGGTCGAGCTTCGGACCGAGCGCGAAGACCCCGGTGCCATGGCGCCTGCGCACCATGCCCTTGGCGACGAGTTCGTCGAGGGCCCGGCGCAGGGTCATCCGCGAGATGCCCAGGGACTCGGCGAGCTGCCGTTCGGGCGGGAACTGTTCGCCGGCGGCCATACCCTCGAGGCGGTCGAGAAGCTGGTCGCGGATCGAGTGGAATTTCGTCACACCCCTATTGAGGCACAGGACACACGCCCCGATCAAGACCACTGGTCTATTTCGTACCGCAAGTCGGGTGGCGCCGCACGTCGAGTGATGCCGGCGGACGGCGGTGCCGACGACGGAGGTGCCGGCAGCCGGCTCACCTCGATCACCGCGGCGCTCCCTACGAGGGGTTCACGCCGGACTTCCGAGTCCCTAGCATGAAGTCATGACTGCATACACCGGACAGGAACTGCTCGACGCCCTCACGGAGAAGGGGCTGAAGGACTGGCAGGGTCGGACGGACTCGATCGGCACCCGACTGCTCACCGGCGACTTCGCCACCGGCCTCGAGCTCGTCAACCGGATCGGCGCCGCCGCCGAGGAGGCCGGCCATCACCCCGACATCACCCTGACGTTCCCTCACGTCGACGTCCAGCTGACCAGTCACGACACAGGAGCCGTGACCGAACGCGATTTCGACCTCGCGGGAACGATCAGCGAACTGGCCGCCTCGGCGGGGGTGAAGGCGGACTCTGCGGCCGACTGAACGGCTCGTACTAGGCTGTGACCACAGCCGTCCGCGAGCACCCAGGAGAACGTGTGTACCACGCCGCCGAGAACCGCTATGATTCGATGACCTACCGCCCGGTCGGCCGTTCCGGGCTCGTCCTGCCGGCCCTGTCGCTGGGGCTGTGGCACAATTTCGGCGACGACGTCGCCTTCCAGAACCAGCGCGCCATCGTCCGTCGGGCTTTCGACCTCGGCATCACGCACTTCGATCTCGCGAACAACTACGGGCCGCCGCCCGGTTCGGCCGAAACCAACTTCGGCAGGCTGCTGCGCGAGGATCTGCATCCCTACCGCGATGAGCTCATCATCTCCACGAAGGCCGGCTGGGTCATGCACCCCGGCCCCTACGGCGGACCCGGCGGCAGCCGCAAATACCTCTTGGCCAGCCTCGACGCCTCATTGCGCAGGCTCGGCCTCGACTACGTCGACATCTTCTACTCGCACCGTCCCGAGGCCACGACTCCGCTCGAGGAGACCATCGGGGCACTCGACACCGCGGTGCGATCCGGTCGGGCCCTCTATGCGGGCATCTCGTCCTACTCTGCGGCCGACACGGCCAGGGCTGCACAGATCGCGCGCGATCTCGGCACCCCGCTGCTCATCCACCAGCCCTCCTATTCGATGGTCAACCGGTGGATCGAGGACGACGGCCTGCTCGAAACCACCGACGTCGAGGGCCTCGGCGTCATCGGCTTCTCCCCGTTGGCGCAGGGCCTGCTCACCGACAAGTACCTCGGCGGGGTTCCTGCGGATTCCCGAGCAGGCAAGTCCACGCCATCGTTCAAGGACGGATTCCTCAATGAGGACAATCTCGTCCGCATCCGCTCGCTCAACGACATCGCCGCCGCCCGGGGTCAGTCCCTGGCGCAGATGGCGCTGGCATGGGCCCTGCGCGACGAGCGCGTGTCCTCATTGGTCATCGGTGCCAGCCGGGTCGAGCAGCTCGAGCACAATGTCGCCGCTCTCGAGGCGGCCCCGCTGAGCGAGGAGGAGCTGAGCGAGATCGACCGCTTCGCCGTCGACTCCGGCGTCGATATCTGGGGAGACGCTCGCCGCAGCACCGCCGAGTGAGCCGCGCGGAGGGTGCCGCGCATTGTGAACGGCTCGGGCCGAAGCGATCATTCTGCTGTGATACCGTAAGCGCCGACCTCCCAGACGAGCGGCAGGAGCCCCGATGAGCGATGACCGTGCGGACCGCGACGAAGCCGAGCCCGGTCCGGTCGACGATGGTCACGCCGAAGACGAACCCGGTCACGCGGACGCCGAGCCCGGTCACACGGACGCCAAGGAGAACCCCTGGTCCGCGATCAAACCCTGGCGGGGCAAGGCGGCCGGGCTCGACAAGCTGCTGCTGTTCATCATCATCGGCGTACCGCTCGTCTACCTCGCGCTCATGCCGCTGCGGCCCTGGATGCTCGTCCACGCCCCGGTCGTCCAGGAGTTCATCAACGGCGCGAAGACCTCGATCGTCGCGGCCGCAGCCTATGCCCGCGTCGGTGAGATCCCGCTCTGGCTCGTCATCGTGGCCGGATTCGTCGGCATGGCGAAGCTCGATTGGGCGTTCTGGCTGGCCGGACGCCGGTGGGGTGACGGAGTGCTGCGGCTCTTCGCTCAGAACGAGCGGCAGCTCAAGCGCATCAATCAGCTCAAGAGGATCCCGAACTGGGCCCTGTTCCTCATGACTCTGGTCTCCCGCTGTCCCGGCATCCCCGGCACTCTCGTCTACCTCGTGGCCGGGTGGACGAGGATGCGGCTCTCGCTCTTCCTCATCGCCGACCTCCTCGGCTGTCTGATCTTCACTCTCATCTGGACCGTCCTCGGCTTCCAGCTCGGCGAGACAGCCGTCGACGTGCTCAAGGTCATCGACAAGTACGCCATGTGGCTGACCCTGGCGCTCATCGCCGGCGTCTTCGTCCTCAGCTTCGGCAAGGAGTATCGGAAGCAGAGGCAGGCCGAGGCGAAGAAGACGTCGGAGGACTGACCAGCCCGGGCGCCGTCTCAGCCCCTGAAAGTCGGTTGCGTCCCGACGGGCCCGGTTCAGTCCCGAAAGGCCGGACTCAGACCCCGAAGATTTGGGCTCAGGCCCCGAAAGAGAGGAAGGTCTCGCGCATCCGGGCCGGGTCCGCCTTCTGCCCGCTGAAGAGCTCGAAGGCGTCGATGGCCTGGTTGACGGCCATCCCCGAGCCGTCGAGCGTGCGGCAGCCCTTGGCTCTGGCCTCGGCGAGCAGCTGGGTCTCGAGCGGGAAGTACACGACATCGGCCACCCAGGTATCCGCACCGAAGACCGCGGTGTCGACGGGAGTGCCCGGATAGGCCTTCATCCCGACGGGGGTGGCGTTGACGATCCCGTTCGCCGAGGCGGCCGCCGCCTCGAGTTCGTCCAGTCCGATCGCCCGCGCTCGCGTCCCGACCGCCGCGACCGCGCCGATGTCCGCGGCCAGGCCCCGTGCACGATCGACATCGGTGTCGGCGATGACGAGTTCGGCCACGCCGAGTTCGGCCAGGGCGAACCCGACCGCACGGCCGGCCCCGCCCGCGCCGATCTGCACGACCGCCTCGGTGGCGGCGCCTCGCAGTCCGGCGCGGAACCCGGCTGCGAATCCTGTGACGTCGGTGTTGTGGCCGGTGGTGTGCCCCTGGCCGTCGATGACGACGGTGTTGACCGAGCCGATGCGCTGGGCGACCGGGTCGACGGCGTCGAGGAATCCGATGACCTGCTGTTTGAACGGGTGGGTGATGTTGAGTCCGTCGAAGCCGAGGCGGATCGCAGCATTCAGCAGCTCTTCCAGACGCGCCCCTGCAAGCCGCGGTTCGGCGATGTCCACGGTGCGGTAGATCGTGGGGATGGAATGGGCCGCGCCTTCGTTCTCGTGCATGCGCGGGGTCCGGGAGGCGGAGATGCCGTCGCCGATGAGTCCGAGGAGGAGGGATGGGGTCATGGTCTCGCTTTCGGTAGCAGGTCGATGAGGATCTCCATCGCGTGGACGTAGCCTTTCGCGCCGGCTCCGGCGATGACGGCCGCGGCCACGGGCGAGAGGTAGGAGTGGTGTCTCACGGCCTCCCGCGCATGGGGATTGCTCAGGTGCACCTCGATGATCGGATGGTCATAGGACTTCAGCGCATCGTGCAGGGCCAGCGAGGTGTGCGTATAGGCCCCGGCATTGATGATCGCCCCGACTGTGGTGTTCCTGGCCTCGTGGACGGCGTCGATGAGTCCGCCCTCGTGGTTGCTCTGGATGCACCGGGCGGTCAGGCCCGCCTCGGCGGCGGCCTCGGCGCACATCGCTTCGATGTCGGCCAGGGTCGTGCGGCCGTAGATCTCGGGCTCACGCTCGCCGAGGAGGTTGAGGTTGGGGCCGTTGAGGACGAGGACGTGCGGCATGATCACCTCGGGAATCGTGCGGCGATGGCCGCGGCGGTCTCGGTCAGTTGGGGGACGAGCGCGATGAGTTCGTCGAGGCTGCGTCGGAAGACGGGAGCGGCGAGAGCCAGTGAGGCCAGCAGCCTCCCGTCGAGGTCGAAGACCGGCACGGCGAGGGCATTCATTCCGATGTCGTTCTCCTCGGACTGGCCGGCCCACCCGCATTCGCGGATCTCTTCGAGCCGGCGGCGCATCCGGTCGGGTTCGGTGATCGAGTTCGGGGTCCGCGCTTCGAGTTCGAGGGCGTCGACTGTGGCTTCGGCATCCGGGTCATGCGCGAGCAGGGCCTGCCCGATCGCCGAGGTGTGCAGCGGAGATTCGTCACCGGGATCGGTCGTCGTCCGAAACTGGGGACCGTCGACCGTGAGCACGGTCAGCGCGGAGTTGCCGCGCCGCACGGCGAGGATGCTCGACTCCCCGGTGGTCGCCGTGAGGTCCTCGAGGAGGTCCCTCGTCGCCCCGGTGAGACCTCGGCGGTGGGCGACCTTCTGCGCCAGGCGGAAGACCTCCATGCCGAGGGTGTAGATCTTCGTGCGCGGGTCGAAGCTCGCGTAGCCGGACTCCACGAGTCCGCCGAGGAGGCGGTAGGACGTCGAGAACGGGTAGCCGGTCGCCTCGGCGGCTTCGCCTGCACTGATGCCCTCCGGGGATGCACCGAGCAGATCGAGCATCTCGAAGGTCTTCGTCACCGAGTTCGACCCCTTGGGCGGCATCTCCGGCCTCCTTGCGCTAGTGGGGCTGTGCGGTGGGCTGTCATCTGTCCGCGGACGCAGATCCTCTGCGGGCGGCGTTGACAGACTATGTCATCTCAATCACACTGTAAACCACAATGTAACAATCATTGCCACACTATGGCAATGCGGAGTCCAGTTCAGTCCGGTTCCATGGGCCGCCGACGGACCGTGAGAGTGAGAGATGCGAGGAAGCATGAGCAACGCGATCGAGGAAGCTCGCCCGACGAAGACGCCGCTGCGTGCGGCCCTGTCGAGCTGGACCGGCTCGGCTCTCGAGTACTACGACTTCGCCGTCTATGGAACTGCGGCGGCGCTGGTGCTCAACACCCTGTTCTTCCCCGAGACCACGGCCCCGGGGATCTCGATCCTCCTGGCCATGGGCACAGTCGGAGTCGCGTACGTCGTCCGGCCCCTGGGCGCACTCATCATGGGTCCGCTCGGCGACCGCTTCGGGCGGAAGTTCGTCCTCATGCTCACCCTGTTCATGATGGGCATCTCGACCTTCCTCGTCGGCTGCCTGCCGACCTATGATCAGGTCGGCATGCTCGCGCCGGTCCTCCTCGTGCTCTGCCGCGTCATCCAGGGGCTCTCGGCCTCCGGTGAGCAGGCGAGCGCGATCTCGGTCTCGCTCGAGCACTCGGGCGAGAACAAACGCGCCTGGACGACGAGCTGGACCCTGCACGGCACCCAGGCGGGCACTCTGCTGGCCACCGCGGTCTTCATCCCCTTCACCGCCTTCCTGCCCGACGAGGCCCTGTTCAGCTGGGGCTGGCGAGTGCCGTTCTGGCTCTCCGCGCTCGTCGTGCTCACAGCGTGGCTCATCCGCCGCGGCCTCGAGGAGCCGCCGGCGTTCAAGGAAGCACGCGTGGACAACCCTCCCCTCATGCAGGTCTTCCGGTGGCACAAGGCCGCGGTGCTGCGGGTGGCCGCCTGCGCCATGGTCAACACCGTGAACATGGTCTTCACCGTCTGGTCGCTGTCGTTCGCCACCTCGATCGTCGGACTCGAACGATCGACCATGCTGCTGGTCTCGGTCATCGCCAATGCCGTGGCCCTGCTCGCGATTCCGGCCGCCGCGCTGCTGTCCGACCGGCTCGGACGCAAACCCGTCTTTGTCACCGGTGCCGTGGGCGCCGGACTGATGATGTTCCCGTACCTGGCCGCGGTCTCGGCCGGGAGCTGGCCGCTCATCTTCGTCTTCGGCGCCCTCATGTCGGGCTGCGCCTATTCGCTGGCGAACTCGATCTGGCCGTCGTTCTACGCCGAGATGTTCCCCACCACGGCGCGGGTGACAGGATTGGCCCTGGGCACCCAGATCGGCTTCGCCGTCTCCGGCGGTCTGGCCCCGGTGCTCGCCTCCGCCGTGGCCGGAGCCGGCGGAGAGAATTGGGTCTCCGTCGCAGGCTTCACCGCGGGAGTCTGCATCGCCGTCGGGCTGGTCGCGATGACGGCTCGCGAGACGAAGGGGCTGAGCTTGGAAGAGATCGACACCGTCCATGAGGAAAGGGCACGATGAGAACCTCGATTGCCACGGTGTGCCTGTCCGGCACACTCGAAGAGAAGCTGCACGCGGCCGCCCGGGCCGGTTTCGACGGAGTGGAGATCTTCGAACAGGATCTCCTCGTCTCCCCCGACTCCCCGGAGACCATCGCCGGACTGGCCCGCGATCTGGGTCTCAGCCTCGACCTGTATCAGCCCTTCCGCGATTTCGAAGGCGTCGAGGAGGACCGGTTCCAGCAGAACCTCGTCCGTGCGCAGAAGAAATTCGAGCTCATGACCCGGCTCGGCATGAACACCATGCTGCTGTGCTCCAATGTCGGCACGGCGACGATCTCCGACGACGGCATCGTCGTCGAGCAGCTGCGACGCCTCGGCGATCTGGCTCAGGGCTACGGCATCGACGTCGCCTATGAGGCACTTGCCTGGGGCCGGTTCGTCTCCGAATACGATCATGCCTGGGACCTCGTGCGCTCCGCAGACCATCCGCGCATCGGCACCTGTCTCGACAGCTTCCACATCCTCTCGCGCGAAACGGACCTGTCTCGCATCTCCGAGATCCCGGGTGAGAAGATCTTCTTCCTCCAGCTTGCCGACGCCCCTGCGCTGTCGATGGATGTCCTCAGCTGGTCCCGTCACCACCGGGTCTTCCCCGGCGAGGGCGCATGGGACCTCACCGACTTCCTCACCCGCGTAGCTCTGACCGGGTACGCCGGTCCGGTATCGCTCGAGGTCTTCAACGACTCCTTCCGACAGGCCGACACTCAGCGCACCGCCGTCGACGGCCTGCGCTCACTGCGCTGGCTGGAGGCGAGCGTGGCCGCCGATGTCGACATCCGCGACGTCGCTGCACGCGGCGATGACGCGGGTGGCGGGGCACGTGCAGGCGGAGGCGATGCTGCACGCGACGATGACGCGGGTGCTGCCGGTGCCGGCTCCGGCATCGCTCTCGATCTGCAGCCTTTGCCCCGAGTCGCCGCCCCCTCGGGCATCGACTATGTGGAACTGAGCACCGACGACCTCGGCACGCTGACCCGACAGCTGCACCAGCTCGGATTCCGGTTCATCGGCTTCCACCGCTCGAAGCAGCACGTGCAGCTGTGGCGGCGCGGCAGCGCGCGCATCATCATCACGGAGGTGGAACCGGACTCCGCACGTGGGACCTTCCTCCGCGGGATCGGCTTCGAGGTCGCGGACGCCTCTGCGAGCATGGACCGGGCCTCTCTGCTCCATGCGATCGAGGTTCCGCGGGAGCAGACCCACAACGACGAGGTGCTGCGCGGCGTCTTCGCCCCCGACGGCTCGGAGGTCTTCTTCCACCAGACGACCGGCGACGATCCCGTCTGGGTCGCGGAGTTCGGCGCCGGCGGCGTCGAACGGTCCTCGCACATCGATCACATCAATCTCGCGCAGCCCGCGCATCATTACGACGAGGCGGTGCTGTTCTACACCTCCCTGCTGGCCCTTGAAGCCCAGCCGTCACAGGACGTACCGAGCCCTGCCGGTCTCGTCCGCTCCCAGGTGATGTCGAGCCCCGACGGTGCGGTGCGGATCCCGCTCAACGTCTCCCCCACGCGCACCACCGAGGTCACCGACCGCGGCACGGGCGCGGTCGGTGAGTCCTATCCCGAGCATGTGGCCGTCGCCTGCGAAGACATCTTCGCCGCCGCTGCGACGGCCCTGGCCCGTGGTCTCGATTTCCTCGAGGTGCCGCAGAACTACTACGAGGACCTCGAAGCCCGTTTCGCTCTCGACCCGCAGCTGCTTGAGCGGCTGCGCGAGCACAACATCCTCTACGACCGCGACGAGGGCGGAGAGTTCCTGCATTTCTACACGGCCACGATCGGTTCGGTGTTCTTCGAGATGGTCGAGCGACGGGACGGCTACCGCGGCTACGGTGCTCCCGATGCGCCGGTGCGGCTAGCCGCCCAGCATCGGCGCAACGCGGGCCGCTGAGTCGACAGGAACCAGCGACTCGGCCCAGCCCACTGGATCCCAGCGGGCACTCAGAACGGTGCCGCGCCGGTCGTCCCCGGTCTCGAG
Source organism: Brevibacterium renqingii (assembly GCF_017808095.1). NCBI lineage: Bacteria > Bacillati > Actinomycetota > Actinomycetes > Micrococcales > Brevibacteriaceae > Brevibacterium > Brevibacterium renqingii. The sequence goes on from NZ_JADBHG010000001.1 coordinate 976,246, forward strand.
TAGGGCGTCATCCAGTCGGATCCGAGATCTTCCTCAGGCCCCAAGGTCGAATTCCGATCCACGGCTTCGGCACAGAGCTCACGATCGAATACCGAATCCCACCCCTCGGCCTCAGGTTCGAGTTCGTCTTCCAGACCATACGGGAAGACGAAACTCTCACGCTTCGGATCCGGCAGGAGCCGCCGGTGCGAGACCTGCCAGACGATCTGCTTGACCACCCGGCCCTCGACGCCGAGGAAATCAGCAGTCGCGTCGATCAGTTCGAGCACGTAGTCGTCAGTGGTGACGACGAAGAAGCCTGCCACCTCGCCGATGTAGCCCTGCACCCTGTGGTCGATCTCGAAGTGATCGGACCCGGCCAGCATGAGCAGGTTCCGCCAGGAGATCCCCGACTTCTGACTGGGCAGAGCCCACCACCCGCGAGCCACCTCATTGGCATGCCGGCCGGTCGACGGTTCGTCACCGACTGCGGCGAGGAGGTCGTCGACGGTGTCGATGTCGTGGTCGGCCATCAACCGGGTCGCACGGTCGACGACCTCGGCCCTGAGCATCGCCCCGGGCTGCACGTTGGCGGGCTTGAGATTGCGGATCACCTTCCGGGCCCACACTTCCGCCCCACCTGCCGCGGCGATCGAGTAGCGCAGCGATTTCGCGCCGTCGGCACGGCCACGCCGAGCGATGTACCTGTCGGCGACATTGTCGACCGCGGTCGGATGAGATCCCGTCGAATAGATCGCGTCGAGGATGCACAGTGCGAGGCTCCCGGAGTAGCCGATCGACAACGGCTCCCCGCGGTCGTCGAGGAATTCTTCGCAGCGATACGCCAAGCTGCGGATGCTTCTGGTCGTGATCTCCATTGTTCTGACCTTCCGTCATGCGCCGCACCCTGCGACGCGCTGCCGCCGACTCCGATGTCGGAAGCATGACTGAAACATTAGACGTCGGCACTGACACGGCATGCTCGCCCGACAATAGAACACATCTTTCACATGGGTTCATCTGCAGAGACGTCGAACGCGTCGGCATGACCGGCTCCTCGACTGCACCGATTGCCATACAGACGCATCCAACCCGCACGTCAACCGGGGCTGACAGCAGATCACAGAGGGCATTCCGCGACTAAAAGCACAGGAGCACCCCCAGCCTTGGCAGGCATGGTGGGCTCTGGCATGGTTAAGGCATGAGTACAGTCGAGATCATCATCGACGGGCCGCTGGCCCGCGCAGCCCGCGCCCTGTGCCGAGTCTCGGCGAAGGAAGTCGCGTCCAAGGCCCGCCTCGACAAGTCCGAGCTCAAACGGTTCGAAAAAGGTCTCGAGGACCTCACCGAACAGCAGGAGAACCGGCTTCACGAGGCGCTGCAGGAGTTCGGCGCCCAGATCATTCCCGACGACAAGGTCGCAGGCTATGGAGTGCGCCTCAAGTTCAATCGGGCCAAGGTCCGTGCCATCGAACGCTGGGAAGGCGAAGGCGGCACCGCGGCCGACGACGACGTCTGAGTTGGCACGACTGTGGCCCCGGACCTGCCATGGGCAGTTCCGGGGCCACAGGTGCATTCACAGGCGTCGGCGGACCATTCGGCGAGCCCCCTCGGCGCCGGTGGTCGTCAGCTCCGTCCGATGAACTCGAGATTGTCGACGACGCGGTTGGAGAAGCCCCATTCGTTGTCGTACCACGCGACGACCTTCACATGCTTGCCCTGCACGCGGGTGAGCGCCGAGTCGAAGATCGACGAGGCAGACTGACCGGTGATGTCGCTGGAGACGACCGGTTCGGTCTCGTACTCGAGGATGCCCTTGAGCTCGCCGTCGGCTGCGGTCCGGTAGGCGTCGAGCACCTCGTCGCGGGTGACCTCACGGGACACCGTCGTGTTGATCTCGACGATCGAGCCGACTGGCACCGGCACACGGATGGCGTCGCCGCTGAGCTTGCCGTCGAGCTGCGGGAGGACGAGGCCGATGGCCTTGGCCGCGCCCGTCGAGGTGGGAATGATGTTCTCGGCCGCGGCGCGGGCACGACGGGGATCCTTGTGCGGGCCGTCCTGGACCATCTGGTCACCGGTGTAGGCGTGGACCGTGGTCATGAAGCCCTGCTCGATTCCGGCGAGGTCGTCGAGCACCTTCGCCAGCGGAGCCAGCGCGTTCGTCGTGCACGAGGCATTGGAGATGACGGTGTGCTCGGGCTTGTAGGCCTCGCTGTTGACACCGTAGGCGAGAGTGACATCGGCACCCTTCGAGGGAGCGCTGACGAGCACCTTCTTGGCCCCGGCGGTGAGATGAGCGCGTGCCTTCTCGGCCTTTGTGAAGCGGCCGGTCGATTCGAGGGCGATGTCGATGTCGAGCTCGCCCCAGGGCAGCTTCGCGGGGTCCTTCTCGGCGAACACCTTGATCGACGTGCCGTCGATGACGATCTCATCGTCCTTCGCTTCGACGGTGTGGTTGAAGCGGCCGAGGGTCGTGTCGAACTTCAGCAGCCGGGCGAGATCCTCGACCGGGCCGAGGTCATTGATGGCCACGACCTCGAGCTCGCTGCCGCGCTCGATGAGGGCGCGCAGGGTGCTGCGTCCGATGCGACCGAAACCATTGATGGCGATACGAGTCAATGTCACTCCTTGAACACGGGATTCGTCTTGATATCTCCATCATGGGCGCTTGAACGCCTCGGCAACAGTGGCCAGTCAGACAATCTACGCAAGCTTTTCGCCAGTCCTATTGCCAGATGCCGAAAGTTTCCGGCCAATGTGATCGTGGCCTCGAATACGGCTCTAAATCCGCTGTCGAGACCGTCCCGACAGCGGGCCGGCTCACCCCTGAAAGGAGTGCCGGTAGTCGTTCGGTGACGTCGAGAGGATGCGCTGGAAGTGCATCCGCAGGTTCGCACCAGTGCCCAGACCGACCTGGTCAGCGATCTGCTCGATGCCGAGATCGCTGTTCTCCAGCAGTTCCCTGGCGAGATCGACTCGGGCCCGGAGCACCCACTGCATGGGGGTGTAGCCCGTGTCTTCGACGAAGCGGCGGGAGAAGGTGCGCACGGAGACTCCGGCATTGGCGGCGAGGTCCCGCAGTGTCAGTTTCTCGCCGATGTGCTGCAGCGCCCATTCGCGAGTGTCGGCGAAGTCGTCGCCGAGCGGATCGGGCACGCTGCGGGGCACGTACTGCGCCTGGCCGGCACTGCGATAAGCGGCGGCCACGAGCCGTCGCGCAACCTGGTTCGACAGGCCGACACCGTGGTCGTTGCGGATGAGATGGAGGCAGAGATCGATCGCCGAGGCGGCTCCTGCAGAAGTGAGCAGCCGTCCTTCATCGATGAAGAGGACGTTCTCGTCGACTCTGATGGACGGATAACGTCGCACCAGCTCTTTCGCGGTCGACCAGTGCGTCGTGGCGCGGCGTCCGGCCAGGAGGCCGGTGCGAGCGAGGGCGAAGGTGCCCGTCGAGATCGCCGCGATCCTCGCCCCGCGCTCGAAAGCCGAGAGCAGTGCGCCGACGACGGCCGCCGACGGTTCGTCATCGACCACCGAGGTGGCTCCGGGAATGATGATCGTCTCCGCCGTCTCGAGGGCTTCGAGTCCGGAGCCGACGGTATAGGAGAGTCCGTCGGCCCCGGAGATCGTGCCGGGTCGGACTCCGCAGACCTCGACCGTATAGGGCCAGGTTCCGCTCGGCAGCACTCCCCCGCTGGCGGCTGCGGCATACACCGTGTCCGGTGCCGCTGTGGGCGCGGGAGACAGCGCGGCAGAATCGTGTGCGACGGAGGGGTTCGGGACGGGCGGGCTCTGGACTGTGGGATGGGGACCCGGCTGGTTCGCAGCGGTGAGGTGCGTGCCGGACGGGTTCGAAGCAGCCGTGGTGCGCACCGGTGTGGCATTGGATTCGGCACCGAAGACCTGCACCGGAACCCCGAGATCCATCGCTGACACCCCGTCGAGGGCCAGCACCAGGAGGCGGTGCGGGCTCGAACGGGGCATTCTGCGATGGGAGGTTCGAGACTCATCACTCATGGTCGGGACTCAGTGGTCGTGGGCTCCGCTGAGCTTGAAACCGAGACGACCATGGGTGAAGGCGCCGCCGGCCCGGATCGCCGCGGCGGTCCATGCGGTCTCGGCCAGCTCTCCCTCGGTGGCGCCGGCTTTGACTGCGGCGTTCGAGTGAGCGTCGATGCAGTACGCGCACTGAGTGGTCAGGCCCACGGCGTAGGCCATGAGCTCTCGGTACTTCAGGGGGATCTCACGGCCTTCGGGTGCGAAGACAGCGTTGTTGAACTCGCCGAATGCCTTGAGGATGTCCGGCGTCGTCTCCTTGTAAGCCCGGTCGTACTCGGCGTCGCCTTCGCGATCCTGGAAATCACTCATTGCTGCTCCTTCTGAGGTCGGTGTCCTTCCGCTCGTCACGCTACCGCCTCACAGCAGGGCATGTCGCCCATTCGGGTGGTGGTTCTGAGCGGTTCACCTGCTGGGTGGTCGTTCTGGGCGGAATTTTCCCAAGGGCAGTCCGCCCACAATGACCACTCAAGCGGTCTACACCGTCGTCGTGGACAGACCGGTTCGGCGCCACTGAGCGGCGCTCGGCCGCCGCTAGACCGGTTCGGCGCCACTGGGCGGCGCTCGTCCGCAGGCTGTCAGCAGAGGGTGTTCTGCGCCGCGAGCGGAGCTCCGGCGACGCCTGGGACGGCGAGGTTCGGTGCAGCGAGTCTCGGGAGCTTCGCCGGGTCCTCGTTCTCCTGTGCCTGCGCTTGCGTCCCCTCGCCTGGCGCGCGCTCGGTCTGGGAGGTCGGCACTGCCTCGGCGATGGCTTCGAACATGGCCAGGGTGCCGTGCTGGGCGGCCAGACTCACCGGCTCGGGGTCGCTCGAGAGCTTGACGCCGACAGTCTGCGTGGCGCGGTCGATGTAGAGCATCTGGCCATGGATGCCGATGCCGATGACGACATCGCGGTTGGCCGAGGGCACCCAGAACTGGCTGCGGTACATACCTCCCGGGTACGAGCAGCCGGAGGGCGAGGCGGCGAAGACCTCCGCCGAGTCCACGGCTCCGGTGAAGATGTCATCGACCCAAGCCGCGGAGAGGACTCGTTCGCCGTTCGCGGTCGTGCCGCCGCGGGCGATCATCTCGCCGAACCGGGTCAGGTCGCGCAGGGTCGTGCTGATGGCCCCATCGGCGATCGCTCCTCCCCATCGGTCCTGGCAGACCTGGGCCGCGTGGGCGGCGCCGATCTTCGACCAGACGAATTCGCTGGCGACGTTGGAGAACGGCTGGCCGGTGGCCGCCTCGGCGATCCATGCGAGCACGTCGGTCTCGCAGCTGCGGTAGACGAAGGCCGAACCGTGTTCGCGTTCGCTGCTCAGCCCGGTGAGGAAGTCCTTGATCCCATTCGCCGAGGCGGCCGTCCGGGGCGCGAAATCGACGGCTTCGAACAGGGCCCGGATCTCGGAGCCCTCCTCGAGGTACTCTTCGGAGAACCTGATGCCCGATCGCATGTCGAGCAGGTCGCGGATGGTGGCTCCGGCGTAACCGGACTCGGCCAGGGTCGGCACGTGTGTGGTCACCAAGTCGGTCGGTGCAAGTCTCCCGGCGTCGGCGAGTGCGCCGATGACCGTGGAGACGATGGACTTGCTGACGGAGAAGAGCATGTGCTGGCGGGCGGGCTTCATCGGCCACGCATATTCTTCGGCCAGCGCCACGCCGTCGCGGGCGACCAACCAGGCGTCGGTGAAGGTGTTCGTCAGGACATCGCCGACGGTGGACCAGCTCTCGTCGGCGGCGGACCACTTCTCACGGTCGATGCGCAGAGGCCGGAAGTCGTGCTCCTCGGTGACCAGCTCACGGACGGGTCCGATTCCGCGTGGAATGCCGCCGACGGGGAAGATCTCCTCCATCCGGGTCAGCGAGAAGGCGAAGTACTCCGGCCATTTCCAGGAGTCGAGGTCGATCCGTTCGAGGACCGCCTCGGAGGGGTCGACGATGGCGTCCTCGCTTGCCGAGGTCAGTTCCCCTGCACGAGGGAGAGTGATATCCGGCGCCGAGGCGGGAAAGTCGGATCCGTCGGGCGTGCCGGGCTCGTCGAGCGCAGCTGCTGCAGTGACGTCCGGCATACGAGAGCCCGTTGTGTCGCTCGTGTCGGGGGCAGTCTCTGCCGCGGCGGACCCGGCGTTGCCCCGAGTGGACTTCCCAGGTCGCTTAGCACCGACATCCGGGCCTGTGTCGATGCCCCTCGTGTTGCCGGACAGCGCACCGATGCGACGGTTCGACGAGGTCACCGGGCGGGGCAGAAACGTTTCGTCTTCGCTTGCCATGTCACCTCCACTGTCTCGATCCGAACGGCTCCGCGAACGCGCGGGACTGTCCCGTTGCGCAGGGAACAGACTACCCGGAGGAGGTGAAACTCCGTAGTCGAAACGGGCTTCCCGGGCGACATCGCACGAGTCGCGTGGGCATACTGAAACGCTCACCAGGTCCGATGCAACGATTGATTACCAATCAGTTATTCACCTGAAGACCGGGCAGATCGACTGGTCAGATCCGGGCCGTCGAGGTGGCAGGGCCCCAGCCGGCCCACCTTCTACCCGCGACTATAGGTCACTATCGGATACTTTCTGCGCTCAGAAGTATCCGATAGTGACCTATGTTTGCCGGCCGAGGTCCGAATGCGACCAATATTCGGCGCCGAAGTGCTCGCCGGTCGCGCGGAGCTGCTCCATGCTCGGCCCGTGTCTCGGCGCAGGCCAAGAGACAGGCGCAGCCCCGGGGACAGGCGCAGGCCAAGGGACAATTGCGTTCTCTCAACCGGCCGTCGTCCTTGAGCCAGACCCGCGTGCAGCCGTCGGCCCCTGGGCCAGCTCCTCGCGCAGCCGCGGCCGTCCGGGCCAGGCCATCAAGGTTCCAGCCCAGCCCCTACACCAGTCCTTTGTCCTCGGCGACGCGGATGGCACGGGCTCGCGAGTCCACGCCGAGCTTCGTGAAGACGTTGACGAGGTGGCTCTTCACCGTCGCCTCGGTGACGAAGAGCTCCTGAGCGATCTGCGCGTTGGAGGCTCCTGTGGCCAGGAGCTTGACGACCTCACGCTCCCTCCGGGTCAGCTTCGGACCGGGATTGCGCATGGCGGCGATGACCTTCGACGAGATCTCCGGAGGCAGATACGTCTCCCCACGTGAGGCCTTCTCGATGGCCGTCGAGATGTCGCTGGGGTCGATGTCCTTGAGCAGATACCCTGCGGCACCCGCGTTGAGCGCGCCCACGATCTCGGAATCGTTGTCGAAGGTGGTGAGGATGAGCACCGCCGGCGGCTTCGGTCGCGCTCGCAGTCGTCTGGTCACTTCTATGCCGTCGATGCCCTCCCCCAGTCGCAGGTCGCACAGGACGACATCAGGGTCGAGTTCGTCGACGCGCACCAGCGCCTCCTCGCCGCTGCCGACCTCGCCGACGACAGCGATGTGCTCGGGGGCATCGATGACCGACTTCAGACCGGCCCTGACCACCGGGTGATCGTCGACAAGAACCACTCGGATCGTCATTTGCCCTCTCCTTCGTCTTCGGCGCCGCTCGTGCGCTCATCCCCCGCGTCACCGCCGGCATCCTTCTCGCCGAGGTGGCCCGTCGTCACGCTCCCACCCGACCGAGTCACGCTCCCACCCGAGCGAGGCGACAGGCCCGATGGCGTCGGCAGGATCGCTGAGATCGCGAAGCCCGAACCCTGTGCCGACTCGATCACGAGCTCCCCGCCCAGTTCACGCATGCGTGCAGCGATGAAGTCGAGACCGAAGCCGGAGTCCGAACTCCGCGACCGCTCCTGCGGCTCTGCCATGCCCACCCCGTCATCGACGATGTCCATGCGGATGGAGCCTTCCGCATCCATGAGGCTGACCATCACTCGACTCGCCTGCGAATGCTGACGGACGTTGGCCAAAGCCGACTGAGCGGTCCGCAGCAGCGCCACTTCCGCCTCGGCGGGCAGAGGAGGGAAGGTCTCATCGACCTCGACACGGCCGCGGATATCGGTGTCCTGTTCGAGGCGGGTGAGCAGTCTGCGGATCGCGGCGGTCAGCGCCCCGTCCTCGAGCTCGGCCGGGGCCAGGGCCGCGATGATGCGGCGGACGTCACGAGAGCTCTGGGCGGCGAGGTCCTCGACTTGGACGAGCACCTGGCCGGCGTGGTCATCGGCGGTCCGCTCCGCCTCGGCGTGGGCGATGAGCCTGATCGACGAGATCGACTGCGCGATCGTGTCGTGGATGTCGCGGGAGACGCGGGTCCGCTCCTGGATCTCACCGGCATGGCGCTGGGTCAGAGCGAGCTCGTCCTGGAGGTCGAGCAGATTCCGATGGGCCAGTTCGAGGGAGCGCAGCAGCTCCTCGCGGCGGCGTCCTTCACGGAGCAGTTCGATGTAGCCCCGAGAGAGGCCGAGGGCGAAGACGGCGCCGATGAGGGATCCGATGATGCTCGGCGCGAGCACCTGTCCGTAGTGCGCCAATGGGGCGGCAACGGTCGCGATGTAGGTCAGCGCGGTGAAGACGACGGCGATCCGGAGTGAGAACAGGTGCCCGGCCAGCAGCCAGAGGAGAAAGGCGATCCAGATGAATTCGGCGGAGACGAGCAGGGTGCACAGCCAGGCGAGTGCGAGGACGATCAGCCACCATTTCGCGAGCACGAGCGCACCTGAACGGGCGGCACGGATGGCGCCGAGGGCGTACCAGGCGAGGAAGACCACGCTGACGGCGATGGCGGCGAGAAGCGGCGCCCCGCTGGAGACGGCGCGGATGCAGGCGATGACGGTCAGGGCGAGCGCGATCGCGTGCTGGCCGATCTCCATCGTCCGCTCTGTCCATCTGCGTGCGCTCACGTCGCCGCCTTCCTGCGGATCAGCCTCGGCGGTGATGGCGCCGGGACGATCCTCTTTCTGCTCTCTCGGTTCTTCCTGTCCACTCAACCACAACTGCCGCCGGTCGTGCGCGGATGGCGGGTGAACGACTGGTTCGGCCACCACATCCGGTTGCCCACGAGACCGAAGATCGAGGGCACGATGACGGTGCGCACGATGATCGTGTCGACGAGCACGCCGACTCCGACGATGAGGCCGAGCTGGCCGAGCACCATGAGCGGCAGCATGCCGAGTGCCGCGAACACTCCGGCCAGGACGATGCCGGCGCTGGTGATGACCCCACCGGTGTGGGCGACGGCCTCGATCATGCCCTGGCGGCCGCCGTGGAGAGCCGATTCCTTCTTCGCGCGGTGAGCGAGGAAGATCGAGTAGTCGATGCCCAGCGCCACGAGGAAGAGGAACGCGAGGATCGGCACCTGCGCATCGAGTGCGGCCTGACCGAAGATCGTCCGCGACAGGAACGCGCCGAGCCCGATCGCCGCTGCCGAGGACACCACGTTGACGAGCAGCAGGGTGAACGCCGCGATGGGGGCCCGGAGGATGCCGAGCAGGATGATGAAGCTGATCGCCAGGACCATCGGGACGATGGTGAGGAAATCGGCCCGGTTGCCGTCTCGGGCGTCGAGCTCCGTGGCTGCGGCACCGCCGACCTGAGCATCGGCCCCGTCGATGGCGTGGACCTCGTCGCGAATCTCCCCGACGAGGTCGAGCCCCTTCGCGCTGTCCGGTTCGTATTCGCCGGTGACCATGATCTTCGTGACCGAGGTGCCGCCGATGTCCGTGTCCTCGATCGCGGAGGCGCGCACGACGCCGTCCATGTCGGACACCGAATCGACGACATGGTCGGCGTGGTCGGTGTCGGCGACGACCCAGATCGGCTGCGATTCCCCGGGCGGGAAGTGGTCGGCGAGGATGTCGAGGCCCTGCGCCGATTCGGACTGGACCCGGAATTTCTCGGTCTGGTCGAGCCCGATCGAGGACCCGATGAAACCGGTGGCCATGACGCCGAGGATGACGATTCCCGCACCGAGGTGCAGCCACGGTTTCCGTACTACGCGAGTGGCGATTCTCCGCCAGATCGAGGGCTTCGCCGAGGCGGCCCCGCGGTCGGCGGGGGCGGATTCCGCACCGGCGGTCTCCGAGGCGGTCGGGACGAAGGGCCAGAACATCTTCTTTCCGCAGATCGCGAGCACGGGCGGCAGGGCGATCAGCACCGCGGCAGCAGAGATGATGAGGCCGACGGCGGCGGTGATGCCGAGGCCACGGGTGCCGGGGATGACGGCGAAGACGAGGCTGAGCAGGGACAGGACGACTGTGAGGTTCGAAGCGAGGATCGTCGTCGCCGTGTGGGTCCACGCTTCGGCGAGCGCCGCGCGGTGGTCGGCTTCGCGGCGCAGCTCCTCGCGGTAGCGGGAGATGAGCAGGAGGGCATAGTTCGCGCCCGCGCCGAAGACGAGGACGCTGATGATGCCCGCATCGAACTGCAGGTCGAGAGCGTCGCCGACGGCGGCAGTCACGGTCGAGGCCAGTCCGTCGGCCGTGCCGATGACGATGAGCGGCAGCAGCCACAGGACGGGCGAGCGGTAGGTGATGATGAGCAGCAGCGCCACGATGACTATGGTGACGATGAGCAGGGTGAAGTCGGCTCCGTCGAACGCCGAGGCGATATCGGCGCCGATCGCAGGACCGCCGGTGACCAGCAGGGACATGCCCGAATCGGCCAGTCCGGCCGCGGTCGGGTCGGCAGCGATCGTGGCGCGCAGCTCGTCGACGGTCTCGGCCGTGTCGGAGTTCGTCAGACCCACCTCGATGGGCACCATGAGCAGAGCCGCCTGCTCGTCATCGCTGAGGATGGGGCCGGTCACCTTCTCCGATGACGCCTTGGTCAGGGAGCCGGCGAGACTCTCGAGCTCGGACCGGTCACCGGCGCTCAGCGTGCTGCCGTCGGTGTTCGAGGCCACGATCATGACGGACTGCTTGTCCGCCTCGGGGAACTTGTCGAGGATCCGCTGGGCCTGAGCGGATTCGGAATCCGCCGGAGCGGTCTCGTTGGGCCGGTCCTCGCCCGCGCCGGACAGCAGTCCGAAGATCAGGGCGACGAGGACGACCACCCCGCCGAGGACGAACCACGAACCGCGCTTCGATGTCAGCGTGTGGGCGGTTTTGATCAATGATGAGGTCATGCCTCAAGTCCATCAATCGCCGGGCGCGGGCACATCGCCTATGAGTTCGGATTCGCCCTGCGACTTTCGATGGAGAAAACGCCCTGACCTGGGATGATGATCGCGCTGCCGGTTGAGGACCGGACAGCGCCGCCGCCTCACATGATCGAAGCGCCCGCCGCTTCCACCTCGGACAGCGCAGCCGCGCTCGATTCGGCCCCGACTCCGGCGACGAGGTCGGTGAGCACCCGGACCTCCACGCCCATGCTCAGCGCGTCGAGGGTGGAGGCGCGTACGCAGTGATCGGTGGCGATTCCGACGATGTCCAGTTCGTTAACGGACAGGTGCTGCAGGAGCTCGCCGAGGCTGCTCCCCGTGTCCGTGGCCCCCTGGAAGGCCGAATAGTCAGGGCGGCCCTGTCCCTTGCGCACCTCGTGCGTGATCGCCTCAGTGGACAGCAGCGGGTCGTATTCGGCGCCTTCGGTCTCGGCGACGCAGTGGACGGGCCAACTGTCGACGAAGTCCGGAGTCGCGCTGAAGTGCCCGCCGTTGTCGCTGTCGCGATCGTGCCAGTCGCGGGAGGCGATGACAGCGGAGTAGTCACCTGCATGGGTCTCGAGGTGGCGAGTGATGCCCTCGGCCACGCTGTCGCCGCCGGTCACGCCGAGCGCGCCGCCTTCGGTGAAATCGTTCTGGACGTCGACGATGAGGAGTGCCTTGACCATGCTTCGAGCATAGGCGCTTCTGCGCCGTTTTCCAGGGCTGCGGGCAATCACTGACCTGACTTCCCAAGCCGATCCTGCAGCTGACGCCTCAGTTTGCGTTCCTGCAGCTGACGCTTCAGCTCATCCGGTGGGTTTGTCGGCGAACCAGTAGAACTGGGTGAACTGCTGCGAACGGCCCAGACCCAGCTCGCTCTTCACGACGTGGCGCACGTCTTTGACCAGCCCCCGCTCCCCTGCGGCCCAGACGTAGAGACCTTGCACGTCGAGATCGAGTCCGCGCAGGTGTGCGGCCAGGGAACTACCCGGATGATGCTTCGACTCCACCTCGGCGTTGGATTCCGGCGTCACCCATCTCCACGTCGAATTCGAGTGCGCGGAGACCGGCAGGCCGGGGACTTCCTCGGGCTCGGCGGCGATCGCCACGGTGACGGCAACCTCGGCGGGGACGGCTTCACACCAGGAGTTGATGGCGGGCAGCGCGGTGAGGTCGCCGGCGAGGAGGAGGTGAGAGGTATCGTCGGGCAGGTCGAGGCGAGCCGGGGTGAGGGCGGCCTCGATGGTCGTGCCGGGACGGGCCTGGCTCGCCCACCGCGCGCCGGGTCCGATGTCAGCGCCACTGGCGGCCGAGTCGTCGGTGATGTCACCGTGGAGGACGAAGTCGAGGCTGAAGGTTCCGGCTTCGAGGTCGATGGCGGCGAAGGTGTAGCCGCGTTGGCTCAGATGGCCTTCGCCTTTCTCGGGGTGAGGGAACCACAGCCGGGTCCACAGTGTCGGAAAGACCTCGTCGAGCTGAGCGAGCAGCTCTGGGCCGGAGAAGTGGATCCGACGGTAGGTCGCGGTGAAGTCCTCGACTCCGGTGACGACCACCTCGTGGTTGCTCACCCGGAAGAGCCGCATCACGCCGCGCTGCCAATTGACCATTCGCCCCACCCTCTCGCTTTTGCCTTTGCTTAGCCTACCCTAAGCAAAAATCTCGCGAGCGTTGGTGGACGGTCGGCCGCCTCGGCGAACATCGGCTCCGAGGACTCGTCGACGGGCGGCCGTGGTATGCCGGGATATCAGGCCTGTTTGAGAGCGCGCTTCTCGGCCTTCTTCGCAGCCTTGGCGGCGGCCTTCTCGACGGCCTTCCTGCTGTCTCCGGAGCCGGCGATCAGCAGCAGTCCGCCGAGGGCGGCGAGGTTCTTCGAGAACTGGGTCTGATGGGCCTTCGCCTCTCCGCCTTCCATCTCCCAGAAGGAGTGCCCGGCCACGGTGGTCGGGACGAGGGAGCCGGCGAGAGCAAGGGCGGACAGGCGCGGCTTGATGCCCAGCAGCAGGGTGGTGCCGGCGAGGATCTGAATTCCGCCGTTGATGCGCACGAGCAGTTCGTTGTCATCGGGCAGCGCGGGGACGTAATCGCGGAGCGCATCGAGTGTCGACTCGGCCATCGCCGCCTTGCCGGCCGGATCCTTCACGGCCGAGTACCCGCCGCTGATGAAGATCGGGGCGGTGAGCATGCGTCCTGCCGCCTGCAGCAGCGATGGTCCAAAAGTCATAGAGCACTCCTTCAGTCGATGGGGTTTTGAGCCTAACCGACGCCGGGGGCGAGCCTCAAAAATCAGGCACGGGCGACGGGCTTCGTCCGATCCCCCAGTTCCGGCCGCTTGCGGAACTGGCCGGTGACCACGAGCACCGCGATGACGACGGCGGAGACTATCCATCCCGAGGCCCCGAGGAAGGTGACGAGGGCGGTGTCCGGAGTCGGCGCATCGGCGTCGATGAGCAGAACGAGCAGCATGGTGGTGGATCCGTTGAGTGCTGCGTGGGCGAAGACCGCCGGCCAGACCGAGCCGGTGCGCAGACGCAGCCAGCCGAAGAGGATGCCGAGCATGACACAGCCGGCAACCATGAGCCCCAGTCCCGAGATGCCGGGACGATCGAAGTTGTAGCCGAGCAGGATGAGCGGCGCATGCCACAGGCCCCAGAGGACGCCGACGGTGAGCAGCGCCGGCCAGGTGCCCAAGGGCCGGAGGCTGGTGAGCAGCCAGCCTCGCCACCCGAACTCCTCACCGATGGTGACGAAGACGTTGCTCAGCGAGCCGACGAACATGAGGAGCAGGTAAATGGCGACGGCGGCTGCTGTCGGCAGCGCGCTCGCACCCGGAATCGTCTCCAACTGCGTCCTGAATCCCGACAGCCCGGTCAGATCGAGGTCGAGCCAGCCGAACGCGGCGCTGAGGAGGTAGCCGAGGACGACGAGCACGCAGACGCCGAAGAAGGCGGCCATGGTCGTCCAGATGATCCGCCCGGCCGGTTGCAGCGGCCAGAATCCGAAGTAGCGAGGGCCGCTGGACAGCGGCTCTCCCCTGCGGCGCGCCTGTCTGCGCTGCACGAGGAAGGCAATTATGCCGGCGATCAGCGGTGTGAACATCATCGCTCCGCCGTAGAGCTGAACGGACAGGGGATCACTGATGCCCTTGCCGGTGATCCACAGGGGCAGGCACACGAGCCAGGCGAGGCCGAAGGCGGTGATGACGAATACGCCGAGCTCGAGCCAGGGAACCTGAGCCGGCACGACCGCGAGCGGACGTCCCTTCACGTCGACCGCCTCGGCGAATCCGGAGTGCCCTTCCGTCTGCGTATTCACGTCTCCTCCTCGGTCCTGTGTACATCCGCCGGTCGATCGGCGGCGGTTCCAATGTCTGTGCCTGTGGCTGTGGCTGTGGCTGTGATTCCACACTACGGCTCGAGGCGGTCGGGCACTTCCGCCGCGAGGAGGAAACCGGCATCGTCCGCGCGGACGAGAATCGGCGCTACGATGACGAACAGCAACAGAATCAACGTCGATTCGAATGAAGGTCCAACCATGTCCGATCATCTCTCAGACGCCCGCCGCCCCGCGGGCGATCACCTCTCCGACAGCGACCACCTGGCCGTCCTCGGCTACGGCGACTCCTTCGAGCGGTCGATGAGCCCCTGGGCCAACTTCGCCCTCGGCTTCACCTACCTGTCTCCGCTCGTGGGCGTCTATTCGCTGCTCGCCGTGGCCCTGTCGACCGGCGGGCCGCCGTCGATCTGGTGGATCGTCATCGTCGCCTGCGGCCAGCTCCTCGTCGCACTCGTCTTCGGCGAAGTCGTCTCCCAGTTCCCGATCGCCGGAGGGATCTACCCCTGGGCCCGACGCCTGTGGAGCAAGCGGTATGCCTGGATGGCGGCCTGGGTCTACATCTGCGCGCTCATCGTCACCATCACCTCGGTGGCGGAGTTCGGAGCAGGATTCCTCGCCAGCCTCTTCGGTCTCGAGCTCAACCGAAACACCACCCTCGTCCTCGCGCTGGCACTGCTCGTGCTGGCGTTGGCGATCAACTTCTCCGGAACGAAATGGCTGGCCCGCATCGCCCGCATCGGCCTCTTCGCCGAACTCATCGGCGTCATCGGACTCGGCCTGTTCCTGCTCATCTTCGAACGCAAACACAGCTTCTCGATCTTCTTCGACACCATGGGCACTGCCGGGGACGGAAGCTACCTGCCGGTGTTCCTGGGCGCGGCAGTCGCCGGCCTGTTCCTGTTCTACGGCTTCGAGGCCTGCGGCGACGTCGCCGAGGAGGTCTCGAACCCTGCCCGAGGCATCCCCAAGGCCATGCTCATGACGATCTTCGTCGGTGCGATCTCAGCCCTGTTCTCTTTCGGCGGCTATGTGCTGGCAGCGCCGAACCTCGAGCAGATCGTCGCCGGAGAGGTCGAGGACCCGATCCCCGCGATCCTGGCAGGCAGTCTCGGCGACGTCGGGGCGAAGATCTTCCTGCTCGTGGCGATCACGGCCTTCATCTCCTGTGTGCTCAGCCTGCAGGCCGCCGCGTCCCGCCTGATCTTCAGCTTCGCTCGGGACGGGATGATGCCCGGACATCGCTGGCTGTCGAAGGTCACTGACGGGACGAAGATCCCGCACAACGCCCTCATCGTCGCGTGCACGGCACCTGCTCTCATCTGCGTGCTCATCTGGTTCAACGACGGAATCCTCGTGGCCGTGACATCGTTCGCGATCCTCGGCATCTACCTGGCCTTCCAGATGGTCGTCCTCGGCGCGCTCCGGCAGCGGTTCAAAGGCTGGAAGCCCGCAGGGCCCTGGTCGCTGCGGGGCTGGGGCGTCGTCGTCAACGTCGCCGCACTGACCTACGGAATCTTCGCGATGATCCTGCTGTCGCTGCCCGGTGATTCCGGGTCGTTCTTCGCCGACTGGATCGTGCTCATCGGCCTCGTGGTGGTGCTGGCCGTCGGGTTCGTCTACCTCTTCACAGCGCGCCCGGACCGCAAGTCCGACGCCCCGGAGGACGATGCCATCGCCGTCGCCGAGGCGATCCGCACCCACCGCGCCCGGGAGTAGGGGCGTCGGCACTTCCCCGAATAGTGGTCGCAATCGGACACAGCCCCCCCCCCGAATGTAGGTCGTAATCGGACATTTTCTGACCTCAGAAGTGTTCGATTGCGACCTATGTTTTGGCCCGAATATCCAATTGCGACCACTGTTTCGCGAACAGCACCCGAGGCTGGACGCTTTTCAGATCGCCTCGCATTGCCGTGATGACCTCCAGCGCTGAATCCACTTGCACACTCACACCTGTGCAGAAATTCGCCACTGTTCTCACAGCCACACTCGAAAGTCCTACTTCATGGTTCGGTGGGGGCAGCCGCGAATCACCCCCATACTGCTCGCGAACCATCCATGGTCTGGTCGAAGCAGCCACCCGACTCGCCTCCGGTCAGCTGTGGCCAACGATCTGACTGGGGCGTGCACAGCCTGTGGATGCGCAATCGCTGACCACAGCCGCATCGGGCAGGTCTTCCCTCACCCCGAATCCAAGTGAATTATCTGGGCATGAAGCATCCTCTGAGCTATGCACACTACCCAGCAGTCGTCTCGGTCTCGGAAGCACGAGCACGGGGTGCCTCCGACTACGACATACGTTCCGGGCGCGGCTTTCCTCCAGCCACTTGGGGAATCCGATTCGACAACTCTGTCTCCACCGAATTTCCGGTGCCCATATGGGCAGATGAGGCGTGGATCGCTGAAGCGAAGCTGTTGATAGCCATAGCCCACAGGCACCCGGGAGTCGTTGCGTGCAGAGAAACCGCTGCACGACTGTACGGATGGCCGTTGCCTCACTCTGTCGGAAGGGACATTCTTCATCTGGGAACTTCGGATACCAACAAGCGCATTCGCAGAAGAGGCATCACGCTGCATCGAATGAGAATGCTCAGATCAATCGAGTGGTTGAAGCTGCCGGTCCTGAGCCCGCTGCAGGTCTTCAGCCAGCTCGCTTCTGTCTGTTCGGTGGAGTCGCTGGTGAAGATCGGAGACGCGGCGATCGGTGACTGGAAGAGCCCACCTCAGTTCGCGTTGGCGACTTTGGTCGCGCACATCTCTGAAACGAAACATCTTAGGGCCAAGCCGAAGCTCGAGGCCGCTGTCGACCTCATTCGGGAAGGCGTCGACTCGCCGATGGAGACCGACCTCCGCCTTTGGGCCGTCTCCCGAAACCTCCCTGAACCAGCAGTCCACCCCGCTGTGTACTGTCCGACGATCGATCGGACTCTGCATCCCGACCTCGGCTACCCGAGGGAAAAGCTCGCTCTGGAATACGAGGGAGATCACCACCGGACTTCCGAATACCAATGGGCAGCCGACATCGATCGAGTCAACGCGCTGAGAGCAGCCGGCTGGACAGTCATCCGAGTGACGAAGTCGACCAACCGCCACCAACTCGAGCGCGACATCCGCCAACATCTCGGGCAGCAGTGAAAAACATAGGTCACCATCGGACATTTCTGACGCCGAAAAGTATCCGATAGCGACCTATGCTTCGGCCGAATATCCGAAAGTGACCAATATTCGCGCAAAGCCACCGGGCGGCCGCGGGAGGTAGGGCGCAAAGCCACCGGGCCACCGGGCCGGGAGGTAGGGCGTGAAGCCAGGGACGGCCGCGAGGCAGCTCCGGTTCAGACCCCGAATTCGGGAGCGAAGGCCAGGGCGCCCGCCGGCACCTCGCCGGCCAGCGGCATCGCCATGAGCGCCTCGTAGGGAACCTCGATGTGCAGGGTGATGCCGAATCCGGAAGCCGGAGTGAACCCGAACCGCGGGTAGTACTCGGGGTGACCGAGGACGACGGCGAAGACCTCACCTCTGCGGGCGGCTTCGGTCAGGAGCGCTTCGATCACGGCGGTTCCGGCACCGGTGCGCTGATGCTCGGGCCGTACGGAACAGGGGGCAAGGCAGACTCCGGGAGCTTCGCCGACGAAGCACCGGGAGAGCAAGGCATGGGCGATGATCTCACCGTCGAGGACTCCGACGAACGACAGCCCCTTGATCCCATTACCGGATGCACGGAGGGCGTCGACGATCTCGGCCTCATCGACCTGGCCGAACGCGGCGGCCGTCAGGGCGTGGATGGCGTCGATGTCGCCGGAAGTCTCGTGGCGAACAGTGAACTCAGGCGCGGGAGGATTCGTCACCCCTTGACGGTAGCAATCGGCAACGCCGCCTCGGCGAGGTCGTACGGCACGGGGGTCGCGGCACTCTCCTCGTTCAGCAGCACCGCCGGCTGTCGCCAACGGCTTCCATCACATAAAAATACATTCCCCTGCATAACAATTCGACAGACGGAGGGGAATGACGTTACGCTGGTGCCATGTCGAAAGTTCTCTCTTCGCTCCCAGTCGGTGAGCACGTTGGAATCGCCTTCTCCGGCGGCCTGGATACCTCCTGCGCAGTCGCATGGATGCGCCACAAGGGCGCCGTCCCCTGCACGTACACGGCCGACATCGGCCAGTACGACGAACCCGACCTCGACGGCGTCACGGCCCGCGCGAAGGAATACGGCGCCGAGATCGCGCGCTTCGTCGACGCCAAGCGCCTGCTCGTCGAGGAGGGCTTCGTCGCCCTGCAGTGCGGTGCGTTCAACGTCCGTTCCGGCGGCAAGACCTACTTCAACACCACTCCCCTCGGCCGCGCGGTCACCGGCACCATGCTCGTGCGGGCCATGAAGGAAGACGGCGTCGACATCTGGGGCGACGGCTCGACGTACAAGGGCAACGACATCGAGCGCTTCTACCGCTACGGTCTCATGGCCAACCCGAAGCTGCGCATCTACAAGCCCTGGCTCGACTCGGAGTTCGTCGATGAGCTCGGCGGCCGGCAGGAGATGAGCGAATGGCTCGTCGAGCACGGCTACCCCTACCGCGACTCGGCCGAGAAAGCCTACTCGACAGACGCGAACATCTGGGGCGCCACCCACGAGGCGAAGACTCTGGAGTTCCTCGACGCCGGACTCGACATCGTCGAACCGATCATGGGTGTGGCCGCCTGGCGCGATGACGTCGAGGTCGTCGCCGAAGAGGTCTCCGTCCGCTTCGAGGCCGGACGGCCGGTCGCCATCAACGGCGAAGTCTTCGACGACCCCGTAGCGTTGGTCTACAAGGCCAACGAGATCGGCGGCCGCCACGGACTCGGTGTGTCCGACCAGATCGAGAACCGCATCATTGAGGCGAAGTCCCGTGGCATCTACGAAGCCCCCGGCATGGCGCTGCTGCACGTGACCTACGAACGCCTGCTCAATGCCATCCACAACGAGGACACGATCGCCCTCTACCACGAAGAGGGGCGTCGCCTCGGTCGGCGCATGTACGAGGGACGCTGGCTCGACCCGCAGTCGCTCATGCTGCGCGAATCCATGCAGCGGTGGGTCGCCTCGGCGATCACCGGCGAGGTCACCCTGCGCCTGCGCCGCGGCGACGACTACACGATCGTCAACACCACCGGCCCGAACCTGTCCTACCACCCGGAGAAGCTGTCGATGGAGCGCGTCGGCGATGCCGCCTTCGGCCCCGAGGACCGCATCGGCCAGATGACCATGCGCAACCTCGACATCGCCGATTCACGTGCCCGCCTCGAGCAGTACGCGGCCATGGGCATCGTTTCGGGTCCGACCTCCGAACTCGTCGGCTCGCTCGAGGCCGGCGGCGCCGAGGAGATCGCGAACTCCGGCGCCGAGGTGGACGAAGCCGGCGACCTCGCCGGCCTGTCCGCCGCATTCGACGCCGGCACGGACTGAGGTCCTGACCCGGCGCATGTCCGGGTCTGGCTGAGGTCCGTCCTCGCCCGAGGTCCCCAGAACTTCCGGAGACACCGCGCAGCACGAGACTCGCGGCCTGCGGTTGAGAACAGAGAACGGCCGGCAGGTACGCTCCACGATCTGTTTGATCGCAGGGCTCATCTGCCGGCCGTTTCTTCTATTCAGTGGCTGGACCCGGGGACCACTGAAGCTGGTCTGTTGCGAAGGCTTGCCGGCACTGCGAATAGCGGCCGACGCGGTCCGAACGGTGCACGTCGCTTCCACGTGAAATGATGATCGCCATGAAGCCCGATTCTGCGACCACCGCAGCCACCCTCGCCGAGGTGGTCGACCGGCAGCTGCGTGAGCGCGGCAGTGCCGCACGCGCCGAGAAGGAGAAGGCCTACCTCAAGAGCGGACTCATCCACTACGGGGTGAGCGTGCCCGAGACCCGGGCCGTCGTCCGGTCAGCCCTGCGCGGGAAGGACCTGAGCCACGACGAGGTCCTCGAACTCGCGCGGCTCCTCTGTGCCGCACCGACGCCCTCAGTCAGCTCGGCCCGCAGCACCGAACCGACAGACGGAGGGTCGGCCGGGCACCTCCCACCGGTCCACGAACGTCGCGCCGCGGCCACGATGGTGCTCATCCAATCGGAGGACCGCCTCGGTGCCTCTGATGCGGACTTCGTCGAGGGCCTGCTTCGCGAGGCGAAGACCTGGGCCCTGGTCGATCCTCTCGCCGGGGATCTGGTCGGTCCGCTGAGCGAGAAGGATGCCGGCTTCGACCCGGTGCTCGAGCGCTGGGCGATCGACGAAGACTTCTGGATCCGTCGCTCGGCTCTGCTCGCGCATCTCGTTCCGCTGCGAAAGGGCCGCGGTGACTTCGAGCGGTTCTCCCGCTTCGCCGACACGATGCTCGAGGAGAAGGAGTTCTTCATCCGCAAGGCCATCGGCTGGGTCCTGCGTGACACCTCACGCAAACGCCCGGATGTCGTCTTCGAATGGATCCTGCCGCGCGCTCACCGCGCCTCCGGTGTGACGATCCGCGAGGCGGTCAAGCGCCTGTCATCCGAACAGCGGGAGGCTGTGCTCGACGCCAGGTGAGCGGAACGCCCTACCTGACCCCGCGACTATCCGGCGGATGGCCGGGCAGCTGACGGTGCGCATCCGCAGGGTTGCCCGTCAGCTCGACGATTCCGCGGTCGAGTGCGGCCCGGGCCAACTGAGGAAATCCCGCCGCCGAGGCGGCCCGGGCGATGGCCTCGACCGCGCGCCTCGGGGACTGCCTCCCCGTGCCCGCGAACCAGATCCACCGGCCGTCGATCGACCGCGGAAGCGGGTCGAGCGCGAGCGTGAAGCGTCTGCGCCCGCGCCTGGCGTCCTCGGCCGAACAGGCGACGAAATGGACGCCGTTCTTCGTCCACCACGACGCCCGCAGGGTCGACTGCGACATCTGCCCCTTCAACCCTGCCTCTTTGAGGTACCTGTTCGCGCCGGTGATCCCGGCGATGCTTCCGGGTGTGATCTGCGAATACGGGATCACGTAGGGATGCAGTCCCGGCGCAATGGAACCGACGAGGATTCCGCGCTCACAGACGACGAGACGCTCCCCCGAAAGACAGAGCAGAATCAGACCGAACAGCACTGCGAACATGGCACCCGGAGCGGTCGCCAGCAACGGCGGACGATCAGCGAAGACTTCGATGACCTCGCCGAGCTCCTCACGATGACGACGAGCTTTTCTCATCACAGAACCCAACCTTCTGATCGATAGCTCGGCGTTTCGCTCGCACACGAAAAAGTCCCTCACCAGCTATCCTGCCTGGTGAGGGACTTACTCTCGGTGCGCCACGAGGGATTCGAACCCCCAACCTTCTGATCCGTAGTCAGATGCTCTATCCGTTGAGCTAGTGGCGCATGTTACCCGGGCTGACGCCCTGCAACTCGAACAACTATACACACCGGATTCACTCAAGCTCAAATCGCCCAGATGTGCGCTTCACCACATCCGCGCGAAAGGCGTGAGCCGTCTGGGCGAACGAGAGGTGAAACGGCCACGCGCGAAGAAGCTGACTTGGTGCAATAACAGGTCATTAATTTGAAAAGACACGTCATTTGATTGACTTCTTCACGTCATTGACGCTCTTCTTGTGACCCAATGCACATCTTCAAGTGACCGATTCGCGAGTTTCTCACGACTGTCCCCATCCTACGGTGGAGGTGTACCAACCGCTCGACGGAACTCGCAGCCGCCTGAGACGAAACCCCGCACTCGAACCCAACAGGAGACCACTCATGACTGTCCTCGACCATGATGTCGTCGCTGACCAGCTGAAGAACGCACCGACTGACAACGAGTCGGTCCTCTCATTCGTCGGCCGGATCGCCTCCCTCACCACCCCGGACGACATCGTCTGGGTCGATGGCTCCGACGAGCAGAAGAACGAGATCGCTGAGAAGCTCGTCGAGGCCGGCGCCATCGTACGCCTCAACGGCACCAAGGACTCCTACTACGCGGCGTCCGACCCCGAGGACGTCGCCCGCGTCGAGGGCCGGACCTACATCTGCTCCGTCGACGAGAAGGACGCCGGCCCGCTCAACAACTGGGTCGCCCCGGACGAAATGAAGCAGACGCTGAACGGCCTGTTCGACGGCGCGATGCGCGGACGCACCATGTACGTCATCCCCTTCGTCATGGGACACGCCGAGGCCGACCAGCCGATGTTCGGCATCGAGGTCACGGATTCGCCCTACGTCGTGCTCTCCATGCTCGTCATGGCTCGCTCGGGCAAGTACGCCCTCGACGCGATCGACGCTCAGAACGCGAAGTTCGTCGAATGCGTGCATTCTGTCGGCGCTCCGCTGGACGAGGGACAGGAAGACGTCGCCTGGCCCTGCAACACCACGAAGTACATCACCCACTTCCCCGAAGAGCGATCGATCTGGTCCTTCGGCTCCGGCTACGGCGGCAACGCGCTGCTGGGCAAGAAGTGCTACGCCCTGCGCATCGCCTCCGCGGTCGCCCGCGACGAGGGCTGGCTGGCCGAGCACATGCTCATCCTCAAGCTGACCAGCCCGGAAGGCGAGGTCAAGTACATCGCCGCCGCATTCCCCTCGGCCTGCGGCAAGACCAACCTCGCCATGATCGAGCCCACCATCCCGGGATGGAAGGCCGAGACCCTCGGTGACGACATCGCCTGGATGCGCTTCGGCGACGACGGCCAGCTCTACGCCGTCAACCCCGAGTTCGGGCTCTTCGGCGTCGCTCCGGGCACCGGATACACCACGAACCCGACCGCGATGCGTGCCATCGAGGCCGGCGGGAACATCTTCACCAACGTCGCCCTGACCGACGACGGCGATGTGTGGTGGGAGGGCAAGACCGACGAGAAGCCCGCTCACCTCACCGACTGGAGGGGCAACGACTGGACCCCGGAGTCCGAGACCCCGGCCGCTCATCCGAACTCGCGCTTCTGCACCCCGATCGCCAACGTTCCCACCCTGGCACCAGAGTGGACGAACCCGAACGGCGTGCCGATCTCGGCGATCCTCTTCGGCGGGCGCCGCAAGACCACGATGCCGCTCGTGACCGAGACCAAGGACTGGAACCACGGCGTGTTCATGGGTTCGGTGCTGTCCTCGGAGACCACCGCTGCCGCCACCGGAGCCGTCGGCGTCGTCCGCCGCGATCCCATGGCCATGCGTCCGTTCATCGGCTACAACGTCGGGGACTACCTGCAGCACTGGCTCGACATCGGCAACACCGAGGGTGCCCAGCTGCCGAAGATCTTCTACGTCAACTGGTTCCGCCGCGATGACGACAATTCGTTCCTGTGGCCCGGATTCTCCGAGAACTCCCGCGTTCTCAAGTGGGTCTTCGAGCGTGTGGCCGGCACTGCCGAGGCCGTCGAGTCCCCGCTGGGCCTGACCCCCGTTGAGGGCGGCCTCGACACCGATGGGCTCGACTTCACCGATGAGCAGCTGCGCAAGGCCCTGGCCATCAAGCCCGAGGAGTGGGAGACCGAACTCGGACTCATCGAGGAATGGTACGCCGAGCTCGGCGATTCGGTTCCGGCCGAGCTGCGTGCCGAGGTCGACAAGCTCCGCGAACGCCTCGGCCTCGCCTGAGTCGCTTGCCTGAGTCTCTGAAGGACTGAGACGTCCCACCATTGAAGATCCCCCAACCGCCGCCGAGGTGGTTGGGGGATCTTCGTGTCCCGTTGAGACTGGGCGGACTCAATTCTGCTCCTGGGAGGCCCCTCCCCTGACACGACCAGCTGCGGTCGCACTGTGGGAACGATAACTGTCCACACCACTGCGCCCCGAGTGATCGGACCCGGCGATTTCCTTGAGCAGATCTGCAGACAGCCCAGCACTGTTCTGTGGATGGTCACAGGTCGGGTCTTGGCGCGGAGCCCTGGACGAGTTCGGGCTTGCAGCCCGCACCGCTGGCGGCACCTCAGTCTATGAGCCGCAGAACACCTCCGCAGCGGCATTATGCACCGGTGCGACGGGAGGAATTGCAGCTGACGGTGGGTGATGTGCCCCTGCCCGAAGCGTCAGGCTCCGTGCAGCGCGGGAACGATGAGGTAGACGCCGAGGAGGACGACGACTCCGCAGACGCCGAAGACCGACCAGTAGGCGAATCGGAGCGCAGAACCGCCCCGCCCCTCCTCGACGCGGTCAAGATGAGAGGCGCGCATCCGCACCGCCGCGGAGAAGAGCGTGATGACGATGACAGCCGAGATCCAGGTCGCGGCCGCGACGATGAGGAACGAACTCCATTCGATCATTTCGCGTCTCCCTTATCCCTCGCATCGGCCCCGGTCGATGACGTGCCCGCGGCAGTCGACCGTGCCTTCGTGCCCTCAGCGGCCTCAGACTCGGCGTTCGACTCGGCCTTCGGCTCGGCGTTCACGCTTGTCGCCTCCTCGGCACGGTTCGCAGCCTCGGCGGGTGCGGCGGCTCCGTTCTTCTTCGCCCTCCGGGCGGCGCGACGCTTCTCCTTGGCCGCCTGCTTCTCCTCCCATGCCTCACGGCGGGCTTTCCGCTTGGCGATGGCACGCTTGCGGTTGCGGTCCTTGCGCAGCTTGCGCTTGCGGCCGCGGATGTTGACGGCTTCACCGACGGTGTCGAAGTTCGAGATGTCGGTCTCTTCGATCCGACGAGAGCTCACGAAGATCCACAGCACCACGATGACGGCGACGACTGTGTCGACGAGGACGCCGATCGTTCCCAGGTGAGCGATGCCCGCGGCGATCGCACCGACGATCGCGGCGGCAGGGATCGTCAGCAGCCAGCCCGAGGCGATCCGCCCGGCCGTCGACCACTGCACGTCGGCACCCTTGCGGCCCAGGCCCGAACCGAGCACCGAACCGGAGGCCACCTGCGTCGTCGACAGCGCGAATCCGAGATGGGACGAAGCGAGGATGGCCGCGGCGGTCGAGGTCTCGGCCGACAGCCCCTGCGCGGCCTTCACCGTCGTCAGCTTCGTTCCGAGGGTGTCGATGATGCGCCAGCCGCCGACGTAGGTGCCGAGCGCGATCGCCAGAGCACACGAGGTGATGACCCAGATGTGCGGGCCGGTCCCATGCTCCTGCAGGTTCGCCGAGACGAGCACGAGGGTGATGACGCCCATCGTCTTCTGCGCGTCGTTCGTGCCGTGCGCCAGCGCCACCAGCGAGGAGGAGAAGATCTGACCGTACTTGAAGGGCGCCCGCCGGGCGGTCTTGCCTTCCTCGTTGCGGCGGGTGATGGCGTAGGCGATGCGGGTGCACATATAGGCGCTGACGCCCGCGATGATCGGGGCGGCCAGCGCCGGGATGACGACCTTGGACAGGAACACCCCGTAGTCGACGGAGTTGAGCCCCGCACCGACGATGGCCGCGCCGATGAGGCCACCGAAGAGTGCATGGGAGGACGAGGAAGGAAGGCCGAACCGCCAGGTCGCCATGTTCCAGATGATCGCGCCGATGAGTCCGGCGAGGATGAAGTCCGGGGTGATCTGGACTCCCCCGTTGCCTTCTTTGATGATGCCGCCGGAGATGGTCTTGGCCACCTCGGTGGAGAGGAAGGCGCCGACGAGGTTGAGGATCGCGGCGAGAGTCACCGCCGTCTTCGGCTTGATCGCTCCGGTCGCGATCGGGGTGGCCATGGCATTGGCCGTATCGTGAAAGCCGTTGGTGAAGTCGAAGAACAGTGCCAGTGCTATGACGAGCACGACGACGAAGATGATTTCCACTAATCGACCTTGGGTGTAGACACTATTCGGACCGTGGATGATGCAGCTGGCGGCCAGCGATCACTATCCCGCAGAAGTCTACCCCCCAGTTCTGCTGATCTTCATCCGCAGTTCGACCATACTCCACCTCGTTCACCGGATGTTCACCTGCGACATGCGCAAACGAGCCCCATCGGGCAGACAAGTGCAAGAACTGTCACAGCCCGAATGGGGCCCGTCGGCGAGAATGTCCCGCCGCGAAGCAGGTCCGAAGCCGGCCTACTCCGTGACGAAGCGATCGGCGACGTCGAGCGCGCGGTCGAGCGCGGCGAGTCCGAACCGGAGGTCGTCATCAGGCGTATTCAGCGGCGGGACGACGTGGATGCGGTTGAAGTTCGCGAACGGCAGCACGCCGTCGGCTTTGAGAGCAGCGATGACTTCGTTCATCTCCGGTGAGCTGCCGCCGTACGCGGCCAGCGGTTCCTTCGTCGTCCGGTCCTTGACGAGCTCGACCGCCCAGAAGCAGCCCATGCCCCGCACATCGCCGACCGAGGGGTGACGCCCAGCGAGCTCCCGCAGCGCCGGCCCGATGATCTGAACGCCGAGGCGGTCGGAGTTCTCGACCATCCCTTCGGACTCCATCGCGGAGATCGTCGCCACCGCTGCCGCACAGGCCAGCGGGTGTCCCGAATACGTCAGCCCGCCCGGGTAGGCGCGATCGCGGAAGGTCTCGAAGATCGCATCGGAGATCGCGACGCCGCCGAGCGGGACATACCCGGAGTTCACGCCCTTGGCGAAGGTGATGAGGTCCGGAGTCACACCCCAGTGGTCGATGGCGAACCAGCGTCCGGTGCGGCCGAAGCCGGCCATCACCTCGTCGGCGATGAAGACGATCCCGTACCGGGCCGTCAGCTCGCGCACGCCTTCGAGGTAGCCGGCCGGCGGAGCGTAGATCCCCGCAGTGCCCGGGACGGTCTCGAGGATGAGCGCGGCGATGTTGTCGGGACCTTCGAGAGTGATCATGTCCTCGAGGTGGGCCAGCGCCCGCTGCGTCTCCTCCGCCTCCGAGGTCGAATTGAAGTAGGAGCGGTACTGGTAGGCGGGCATGAAGTGGACGATGCCCTCGGCCGAGTAGTCGTTGGCGAACCGGCGGGGGTCACCCGTGACATTGACCGCCAGCTGCGTGCCGCCGTGGTAGCTGCGGTAGGCCGACAACACCTTCGTCCGCCCCGTGTGCAGGCGGGCCATGCGAATCGCGTGCTCGTTCGCGTCGGCTCCGCCGTTGGTGAAGAACACGTGGTCGAGGTCGCCCGGGGTGCGTTCGGCGATGAGCCTGGCCGCCTCGGAGCGGGCGTCGTTGACGTGCTGAGGAGCGATCGTGCACAGCTTGCCCGCTTGGACCTGGATGGCTGCGACGACGGCCGGGTGCTGGTGCCCGATATTCGTGTTGACCAGCTGCGAGGACATGTCGAGCAGCTTCCGGCCCTCACCGTCCCAGACATAGGGCCCTTCGGCGTCGACGATCGTCATCGGCTGGAACGGCCCCTGCGCCTGCCAGGAGTGGAAGACGTGGGCGCGGTCGAGCTCGTGGGCCCGCCGCCCGGCCGCGAGGAGGTCCTCACCGATTCCGGCGTCGTCGTTGGCTGAGTGCGTGTGCTCTGTGGTGATCGTTGTCATGGCTGCTCCTTCGCCGAGGTGGGGTCGATTTCGGTCGGCATCAGTCGTTGGTGGGGAATCCGAGGTTGAGACCTCCGTGGCTGGGATCGAGCCAGCGTGAGGTCACGACCTTGCCGCGGGTGAAGAAGTGCACCCCTTCCTCGCCGTAGGCGTGGGTGTCGCCGAACAGAGAGTTCTTCCATCCGCCGAAGGAGTAGTGGCCCACGGGGACGGGGATCGGCACGTTGATGCCGACCATCCCGACCTCGACTTCGTTCTCGTAGCGCCGGGCCGCTCCACCGTCGTTGGTGAAGATCGCGGTGCCGTTGCCGTAGGGGTTGGCGTTGATGAGATCGAGGCCTTCGTCGTAGCCGGGGACCCGGACGACGCAGAGCACGGGCCCGAAGATCTCGTCGGTGTAGATCGACATATCGGTCGTGACCTCGTCGAACAGGGTCGGGTTGAGGAAGAAGCCGTCCGCGTGATCGTGCTCGCGTCCGTCGAGGACGAGTTCGGCACCGGACTCGACTCCCGCGTCGATGTAGCCGGCGACCTTGTCGCGGTGAGCGGCGGTGACGAGCGGACCCATGTCCGGCTCCTCCGTCCCGTCGCCGACGCGCAGGGTGCGGGTGCGCTCGGCGATCTTGCTCACGAGCTCATCGGCGATCGACTCGACGGCGACGACCACGGAGATCGCCATGCACCGCTCCCCTGCCGCGCCGTAGCCGGCGTTGACCGCGGCGTCGGCGGCGAGATCGAGGTCGGCATCGGGCAGGACGAGCATGTGGTTCTTCGCCCCGCCGAGGGCCTGGACCCGCTTGCCGGCCGCCGTGCCGTTCTCATAGACGTACTTCGCGATCGGGGTCGATCCGACGAAGGACACCGAGGCCACCTCGGGGCTTTCGAGGATCGTATCGACGGCTTCCTTGTCACCGTGGACGACGTTGAAGACGCCGTCGGGCAGACCCGCTTCCTTCCACAGTTCGGCGATCCAGTTCGCGGCCGAGGGATCCTTCTCCGAGGGCTTGAGCACGACGGTGTTGCCGGCTGCGATGGCGACGGGGAAGAACCACATCGGCACCATGGCCGGGAAGTTGAAGGGCGAGATGATCGCGGCGACGCCGAGGGGCTGACGCAGCGAGTGGACATCGACGTTCGTCGAGGCGTTCTCGGTGTGGCCGCCCTTGAGGTGGCCGGCGATGCCGCAGGCGAATTCGACGACCTCCTGGCCGCGGGCGACCTCGCCGAGGGCGTCGGAGACGACCTTGCCGTGTTCGGCGGTGATGATCTCCGCCAGCTCCTGCTTGCGCGCATTGAGCAGCTCGCGGAAGGAGAAGAGGACGGAGGTCCGCTTCGCCAGCGAGGTGTCTCGCCATGCGGGGAACGCCTCGGCGGCCGCGGAGATCGCCGACTCCACGGTCTCCTTCGAACCGAGCGCCACCTGGCCGCGCACGACTCCGGTGGCGGGGTTCGTGATATCGCCGAGGCGGGTGTCGGTGCTCGCAGCGACGGTCTGTCCGTTGATCCAATGGGAGAGGGTGGGCATAGGGCGTCCTTCTTCGTCGTCGATGATCGTCGGTTGAGTCAATCCTCCGTCCGCGCGCCCGTTCGGAACAGTGCCAGATTGTCAGGATCCGGGCTACTGGCTTTACACTGTGTCAATGGAGAACTCGAGGCAATCGTTCACTCGGCATGCCGACGCACCAACGGCCGGCTCGAAGCCGCCCGGCGCAACCGAACAGGAGGGCGGCGGAGGATCACTGAGCATCGCCGATCTGCTCGGGTTCGCGGAGGTCAGCAGCGCCGATCCCGAGGTCCTCGCCGATGCACAGGAGCTGCGCCGAACGATCCGGTGGGTGCACATCGCCGACTCCGAGCACGTCGAACGCTTCCTCGAGGGCGGGGAGCTCGTCCTCACCACGGCCACCACTTTCCGCCGTTCGCCCGCGGCCGTCTCGGAATTCCTCGATCAGCTCGAACGTGCGGGCGCCGCCGGAACGATCGTCGAACTCGTCGATGCGGATTCGGCCCCCGACGAGGAGGCGAGCGCGATCGTGCGCGCGGCCGCCTCGGGACGCGAACTGCCGGTCGTCCTGCTGCCGCATCGGGTCAAATTCGTCAGGATCACCGAGCTCGCTCACCGGCGGATCCTCGCCCAGCAGATCTCCCGGCTCGAGCACGCGCGCGAGATCCACGAGACCTACACACGGCTGAGTTTGGATCAGGCCGACGCGCAGACGATCGTCGAGCGCACCGCCGAGCTGCTCGGCACACCGGTGG
This sequence comes from Brevibacterium renqingii, assembly GCF_017808095.1. Lineage (NCBI taxonomy): Bacteria > Bacillati > Actinomycetota > Actinomycetes > Micrococcales > Brevibacteriaceae > Brevibacterium > Brevibacterium renqingii. The sequence goes on from NZ_JADBHG010000001.1 coordinate 1,006,245, forward strand.
TCCTCGAGGACGTCGCCCATCGGGTGCTCGCCCACGCCGGACACGGTTCGCGGTCGCTGACCCAGAAATGGGCGGATCTCGTCACCGGGGCCGGCACCTCGCCCGAGGTGGGTGAGACAGGGAGCTGGAGGCAGACTCCGGTCGGTCTGCGCACCCGCCGGTGGGGGCGTCTCGTCGTACCCGGCCCTGATCGGACGGCCGCGGCTGTCGAGCAGATCATCGAGCGTGCCGGCGAGGCCCTGACGCTGACCCGCATGGCCGACCGCGACGAACAGGATCTGCTGCTGCAGGCGCAGAGCGGCCTGATCAGGGAGATCTCGGACTCCGAGGGGCTCGACGAACGCTCGGCGCTGGACCGCGCCCGATCCCTGGGCTTCTCTCCCGTCGCAGGGGCCGAGCTCACCCCGGTCGTCGTCCGGCTCGACCAGGACCCCGAAACCGATCCGACTCGCGTCCAGCTGCAGGAGCGCGGGCTGACGCAGGAGGTCGTCTCCGCCGTCTCGCGCCTGGATCTGTGCTGCCTGATGATCAGTCTGCAGTCGGGCGTCTTCGGTTTCGTCCTGGCTCCGGCCCGTCGCGCGAGATCGCGAAGGTCGACGCCGGTCACTGCGGTCTCCGATGACCTCCTCGCCCGCCTCCTCGCGCAGCTCGAGGGGCATACTGCGAGCTGGGTCGTCGGGGTCGGGCGGTCCAGCACCTCCCTGCTCGGCGCCGTCTCCCGGCTCGAGGCAGCGTCGCAGGTCGCCGAGGTCGCCTCCACTCTCGATGTCCGTGAACGGTCCTTCTACCGCTCCTCGGACGTCCGCCTCCGGGGGCTGCTGTCGCTGCTGGCAGACGACTCGCGTCTGCGGGCCTTCGCCGAAGGCGAGCTCGGGCCGCTGCTCGGAGACACCACCGGCGACGGCGTCCGCCGCAGCCGTGAACGCCCCGACGGACCGCCCCGAACGGCCTCCGACGACGAGCTGCTCGACTTCCTCGAGCTCTACCTCGCCCACGGCGGGAACAAGTCGGCGATGGCGCGGGCCGGGTACCTGTCCCGGCCCGCGCTCTACGCCCGGATCACGAAGCTGCAGGACCGCCTCGGCGTCTCACTCGACGATCCGGAATCGCGCACGGCACTCCACGTCGCTCTGCTGTGGTGGCGGCTGCACGGCTGACGACGTCGGTTCAGGCGCCCTCCGCGTCGTCGGGTCAGTCGAACAGCGCACGGATGGTGTCGGTGATGGGAATTCCGCGCTCGGCCGCCTCGGCGCGGTTGGCATAGCGACGATCGCCGGGCAGACGGTCCATCCCAGCACCACGGAGCATGTCGACGAAGCCCTGGACCCGGGCAGGATAGGCCTCGTTCCCGCCCCTCTCGGGGTCGATGACGATGTAGAGCTGGCCCGTGCGGAAGGTGTGGGCTCCCTCGGGCGCCTCAGCATCGATCTCGAAGGTGAAGGCGCCGCCGGTGAGTCCGGCCGCGAGGGTCTCGATCATGAACGACAGCATCGCGCCCTTGTGTCCGCCGAAAGGCCGGATGCCGCCTCCGTCGAGGATGTCGTTCGGATCCGTGCTGGCGGCACCGGCCGAGTCGACGCCGGTGCCGACCGGGGCCTCTTCGCCTTCGGCACGCAGCAGCTGGAGGTCGCCATGGGACATCGAGGAGGTGGAGAAGTCGAAGACGACGGGGTCCGCCTCGGCGACGGGAGTCGCGAAGCCGAAGGGGTTCGTGCTGAAGACCGGCCGCGCTGCGCCCTCGGGGACGACGGCGAGCTTGCCGCTGGCGATCATCCCCATCGCGACCCGTCCGTCGCGTGCGAAGGATTCGAGCTCCGGCCACAGGGCGCTGAAGTGGTGGGTGTTGCGCAGGGCCACGACCGCGACGCCGGTGTCTGCCAGCGCCTGCTCGATCTTCGGGCCTGCGGCGGCCAAGGCCGGCTGCGCGAAGCCGTTGCGTCCGTCGATCCGGATGAGGGAGGCGCCGGCGACCTCGACGCTCGCCTCGGCGGTTCCGTCCGCCCACCCGCGCTCGAGCGAATCCAGATAGCCGGCCATCCGGAAGACTCCGTGGCTGAGCGTGCCGTCGCGCTCGCAGGAGGCGCAGTTGGTCGCCAGAACTCGGGCAGTCGCCGGGGCGGCACCGGCGGCGGTGAGCTTCGATTCGATCGCCGCGACGAGATCCTCGAAGGTGATGCGCTCCGCTCCCCGAGGCTCCTCGGCTCCTTCTGCCACCCCATTGCCGCTCATCTGACTCGCCTCTCAAAAATAGACATCTTTGTCATACAACATCAAGCCGTCTTGAATCGTCTCCGTCCAATGTAACTGTTGCATGTCAATCTTGCCTACATGTGTCGCAAATCACGAACGTTCATTATAAGGTCGATTGTATGACACTTGACGGTTCGTTGTGTCGCTTCGCCTCCAGGCGAAGTTCCGTCGATGTTCCCAGCCCCCGGTCCGACGACCGTGCCGGGGCATGACGAGGAGAGACAAAGATGTCCAAGACAAGTCAGATCATCATTGCCATCGTCGGGGTCATAGTCCTCGCCCTCGCCGGAGGCTACTTCGGGGCCGGTTTCCGATCAGGCTCCGGTGCCGGAGGCACCGAGAACGGCGCGTGGATCGAGAAGATCAAGGACCAGGGCGAACTGCGCGTGGGCATCGCCTCGGCGCCGCCCATGACCGGCGAGCAGGAGAACGGCAAGATGGGAGGACCGAACGTCCTCCCCCTGCAGAATCTTGCCAAGGAGATGGGCGTGAAGTTCACCCCGGTCGCCGCCGAATGGTCGAAGATGGTCTCCGGCCTCCAAGCCGACCGATTCGACGTCGGCGCCTACCTCGATGCGACGTCGGAGCGATCCCTGGCGATCCAGTTCACCGACCCCGTCTACACCTACGAGGGCGTGTGGATCGTCAAGGCCGACTCCGGCCTCAAATCAACCGAGGACATCGTCGACTCCGGCAAGGGAATCGCCGTGGCTTCCGGCACCTCCTATGAACGACGAGTCCAGGAGTTCGACGTCGACATCGTCAACGCCGAGGCCATCCCCCAGTCGATCACGGCCATGGAGGCCGGACGCGCGATCGCAGCCTTCGGTGACCTGCCGACTCTGGCCGACGCCGCCCAGAAGAACAAGTCGCTGAAGATCGTCCGTCCCGATCCGGTGATCTTCAAGAGCGATTCGAACTATGGGGTGAGCCCCGATATCGACGCCCGCTCCCTGCAGATCATCAACATCGCGATCCAGAATGCGAAGAACGACGGCTCCTTCCAGGCTGCCCTCGACAAAGCCGGTGTCGTCGACCCCTCGGACCTCGGCGATCTCGAGATGAAGTGACGACGATGATCGACGAGGAGACATCATGAACTATCAATTCGACTGGAGCGTGGTCACGAGCAACTTCCCCCGGCTGCTCGATGGCCTGCTGATGACGCTTGAGATCGCGGTGGTCGTCATCGTGCTGAGCATGATCCTGGCGATCCCCGTGGCGTTCCTGCGCATGTCGAACATCGAGGTCGTCCGCTGGCTTGCGCAGATCTACATCGAGATCTTCCGGTGCACGCCGCTGCTCGTGCAGCTCTTCTGGGTCTACTACGCCCTGCCGACCCTGACGGGCATCACGATCCCCGGCACGATCTCGGCTGTCATCGCGCTGACGCTCAACCTCACCGCCTTCATGGCAGAGGCCTATCGCAGCGGGTTCCAAGCGGTGCCTCCCGAACAGGTCGAGGCCGGCAAGATGCTCAGGCTCTCCCGGGTACAGCAGATGCGGTACATCATCGTGCCGCAGGCACTCAAACAGCAGCTGCCCGTGATCCTCTCGCTCAACATCTCGCTGTTCAAGGACACGGCGCTGGTGTCGACGATCGCGGTGGCGGACCTCATGTTCACAGCGAACAAGATCTCGACCGAGTCTTATCGAGCGCTCGAGATCCTCACCGTAGCCGCGCTGATGTATTTCGTCATCGCATTCCCTGCCTCGCTCATCCTCAGCAAGATCGAACGCAACCTCATGATGGGCAGCAGTGTGCGCAAGAAGAAGGGACTGGCCGTGCAGATGATGCCGAGTGGAAAAGTGAAGGTGAAGCCATGAGCGAAACGAATGCCGCCGGGCCGAGCACCGCTCATCCGGGGCCCGCTCGAGCAAGTGCGACTCGCACGAATACGGGGCGTGAGATCACCGCGAACATCGGCGACGTGCTCGTCTCCTGCCGGGGCCTGCGCAAGAGCTTCGGCGACCGGGAGGTGATGAAGAGCATCGACTTCGACATGCGCGCCGGAGACATCACCGTGATCATCGGCCGCTCCGGCTCGGGAAAGAGCACCCTGCTGAGGGCCATCGCCGGGCTGACCGACCCGGATGACGGGGAGATGGTCTTCGACGGCGAAGTCGTCTTCGCGGATGCCAAGCGGACCCCCGCATGGAGGCAGGTCGACTCACATGTCGGCATGATCTTCCAGAGCTACACGCTCTGGCCGCACATGGATGTTCTCAAGAACCTCACCTTGGCCCCGCGCAAACGCTTGGGAATGTCCGAGCGCGAGGCCCTCGGAAGAGCTGAGAAGGCCCTCGCCGAGGTGGGGATGTCCGATCATATCCGGTCGAAGCCCGTCCAGCTCTCGGGAGGTGAGCGCCAACGCGTCGCGATCGCTCGGGCACTGATGATGCAGCCGAAGCTGCTGCTCTGCGACGAGATCACCTCGGCCCTCGATCCGCCCGTCGCCGCCGAGGTGCTCGATGTGCTTCGCCGGCTCAAGGAAGAGGAAGGCATCGCCGTAGCCCTGGTCACGCACGATATGGCCTTCGCCTCGAAAGCCGCGGACCGCGTCGTCTTCTTCCACGAGGGAGAGATCGCGGTGAATGCTACTCCGGACGAGGCTTTCAACCACACGAACGACCCCGAGCTGAAGAAGTTCATCGAGGCCGTGCGCTTCTGAGCACCCGCCGACGGCGGCCCCCGGGGAGTGATTCTCGGGGGCCGCCGTCTGCGCTTCGGTCCTCTAGCGCACGTAGTCCGCGCCGGTGACGTCGATCGTCGAGCCGGTGAGATGTCGGGCGCGGCCCGAGGCGAGGAAGGAGACGAGCTCGGCGATGTCCTGCGGGGGCGTGATCTCGCGCAGGGGAAGACCTGCGAGCACTCCGTCGGAGACCGCGCCCGCCGCCAGACCCGTATCGACCCAGCCCGGTGCGATGGCATAGGCGCACACGCCGAGGTGGCCGTACCCTCGTGCGATCCCCTTCGTGAGGCTGAGCAGCCCGGCCTTGGCCGCACCGTAGGCGAGATGCTCTGCATCGTCGCCGCGGTGGGCCGAACGACTGGTGATGTTGATGATCGCTCCCCCGCCCTGCTCGGGAAAGGACAGCAGAGCCTGCCGACACAGGTCCGCCGCCGACAGGAGATTGAGTTGCATGTTCGCAGCCCATCCCCCGGCCCAGTCCGACTCGCCCATGAGCGGTGAGGCGATCCAGGCGCCGGCGTTGTTGACCACCGTGTCGATGCCGTCCATGGCCTCGACCGCCTCGGTCCACACCCGCGCAGCCGTCGCGGGAGCGGACAGATCACCGTGGACGAGGTGGGCCCGGGGACCGAGTTCGTCGGCGAGGGCCTGAGCGGCAGCCTCGTCGGAGTTGAAGTGGATCGCCACGCTGCCGCCGTCACGGTGGACGGCACGGGTGATCGCTGCACCGATCCCCTTCGACGCTCCGGTGACGAGCACTCGCCTGTCCCGCAGCGGCGCCGACGTGCGTTCGATCATAGTCTCTCCTGTTCTTCGCGGATCCGCCCCGCCGATGAGTCTTCTTTTGCCTCGTTTGCGTTCCGATTCACCCCACCTGCTGGGCTCCGGCGATCTCGATCGCGGCTCCCGAGATGAATGAGGCTCGGTCACTGAGCAGGAAGGTCGTGAGCTCAGCGACCTCGGCGGGCCGGCCGAGTCGACCGAGCGGAATCGATGCGGCGAGCTCGGATTCGGCGATGCCGTTGTCGTCGAGCTTCTGCTGCAGCATGGGCGTGAGGATCTCACCCGGGCAGATCGAGTTCGCCCGCACCCCGTGAGCACCGAAGTCCCTGGCCAGGCTCCTCGTCAGCGAAACGACTGCGGCCTTCGAACTGTTGTACGCGATGTGTCCGCCGGCCGGCTGCAGCCCCCACTGCGAGGCGATGTTGACGATGGCGGCCGAATCGGCCTCCTTGAGGAAGGGCAGCGCCGCCCGACACAGGCGCATGACCGCGTCGACGTTGATGGCATAGGTCGCCGCCCAGTCGTCCTCGTCGATCTCGAGCAGATCGCCTCGACGCATCACCCCGGCGCAGTTGACGAGCCCGTCGACGGCACCGAGGCGGTCGGTCACCTCGGCGAGGAGATCGGTGCACCCGGCGGATTCGGACAGATCCGCGAGGAAGGGTGTGACCGCCTCGGCGGGGATGCCCTCACCGGTCGGTCTCGTCGCTTCGACGCGGTCGACGGCGGCCACCCGCGCGCCCTGTCTCGCGCAGGCCGCGGTGATGGCCGATCCGATGCCGCCGGCTGCTCCGGTGACGATGATCGTGCGTGACTGCAGTTCCATATCCGTTCAGTCCCCGTCTCCGGCCGTCATCCGGCCGGCTCCGCGACCCCAGATGTCTCCGACGGTGTAGCCGACGGGAAACGGATCGTCGGCTTCGACGACGAGCTGCTGGAACCCGGTGATCCATCCGCGGCCGCTGATCGAGGGGATCACGGCCGGCATTCCAGCCAGCGTCGTCGTCTCCTTCACCTCGGCGGTGAAGGTAGTGCCCATCATCGACTCGTGGACGAACCGCTCGCCGACCGCGAGTTCCCCACGTGCGTGTTTGGCCGCCACGCGAGCACTGGTGCCGGTTCCGCAGGGTGACCGGTCGAGCGTGCCCGACCAGGTGCTCGGGTCGGCGAGGTCGACGATTCCGTTGGGCAGCACGACCGCGTTGCGCCCGTCGGTGCCCGGGGTGCGTGCGGGTCCGTGGATCATCGGCAGGCCGATCGAGTCGATCTCGGGGATGAGCGGGTGCCTGACCGTGAAGGTCTCGTTCGCCGACTGCAGCATGACGCTCGCCGCGCGGATGATCTCCTTTGCGTTGTCAGGCTCGAGATCCACGCCGAGGCTGTCCGCCGTGGCCTGCACGTAGAACTGTCCGCCGAAGACGATGTCGACCGGGATCGTTCCGTAGCCGGGCACATCGAGGGGCAGGTCGAGCCCGTGGACGAACGACGGCACATTGTCGAAGGTCACGTTCTTCGCGCGGCCGTCGACCACCTCGGCGCGGGCGGTGACGGGACCGGCCGCAGTGTCGATGCGGAGCTCTGTGACGGGCTCGCTGACGTCGACGGATCCGGTCTCCACCAGAGCCGTGACGGTGCAGATGAGGTTCGACCCGGACATCGGTTTGAATCCGCCCTGCTCCATGACGATCATCCCGAAGTCGCAGCTGGGGTCAGTCGCGGACACGACGATCGGCGAGCACAGTCCCGGATAGCCGCGCGGCTCCTGGAGGATGAGCGTGCGGAAGTCGTCGAGATGCTCCTGGCAGTAGCGCAACTTCTCGGCCATGGTCGAGCCCTTGACCTTGAGATTCGATCCGAGAAGCACTCGGCCCGGCTCTCCGGCGGCATGGACGTCGACCGCCTGGATGATCTGCCTGTTCTTCACACTTCCTCGTTTCCGGGGGTTCGTCAGCCGACTGAGACACCGGCGTCTCGCAGCAGTCCGCGCAGCTCTGCGATATGCTCCTCGGCCAGCGGCTGGATCGGCAGGCGGGCCGGGCCGGCGTCGACTCCGACGAGTGCCGTCCCGGCCTTGATGGCGCCAGCATAGTTGTGCGACTCGAGGAAGACACAGATCGGATTGATCTTCGCCCACAGTTCGCGGCCGCGATCGAGGTCCCCGTCGACGGCGACAGCTTGGAAGAGCTCGGCGCAGAGACCGGGGATGATGCTGGCCGCACCCCAGACGCCGGCGCCGGCACCGAGGGCGAAGGCGGCGAAGGTCAGGGTGTCCCAGCCGTTGAGCGCCTGGATGTGCTCGGCCTCGTCGAAGTGGACCTCGGTGAACTTCGGGAAGTCACCGCCGGTGTCCTTGTAGCTGGTCACTCCGGTTCTGCGGCCGAGTTCGCCGAGCTGCTGCGATGTCAGCTCCACTCCGGTGGCCGCGGGGATGTTGTAGTACATGATCGGGATGTCGACCGCCTCGGTCACCGCGGAGTAATAGGCGACGAGCGCTTCGAAGTCCGGGGCGTCGTAGAAGGGCGGGACGATCATCACCGCATCGGCTCCGGCGTCCTTCGCGTCCCGAGTCAGTTCGATGGTCTCAGCGGTGCTCAGGGCTCCGGTGCCCGCGACGACTGGGACGCGACCGGCCGCCGCCTCGATGTACGCGCGGTTCGAGGCCTTGCGCTCCTCGACGGTCAGAGAGGTGAACTCGCCGGTCGATCCGCCGGGCACGAGTCCGTGGACACCGCCGTCGATGATGTGGTCGACCTGGCGGCCGATGCCTGCGACGTCGACGGCGGAGGCGTCTGCGGTGAACGGGGTGACGACGGCGGCGAGAACGCCGGTGAACTGCTGAGTGGACATGGTGTGCTCCTTAACGGGGTCGGTTGCGTCTGGAAGGTTGGTCGGTGTTCCGTCAGAACCGGCTCGGCGAGACCTTCGCCAGCTGCTCGGCCGGCAGAGACGGACGGCCGTCGGTCATCAGCTCTGCCAGCAGTCGTGCGGATGCGGGTGCCAGGGTCAGTCCGAGCATCGAGTGGCCCGAATTGACGTAGGCATTGCGCACCGAGTCGAGACGGCCGATGACCGGCAGACCATCGGGAGTCATGGGGCGCGACCCTGCCCACGGGGTCCGTTCTCCGGCACCGTCTCCCCAGGCGTGGAAGGCTTCGCGGGCAGCGCGACGGATGGCTTCGACCCTGACCTCGCTGACTCGGTCGTTCGTGCTGCCGAACTCCATGGTTCCGGCCAGCCGGAGCATCCCGTCGAGCGGGGTGACGGCGACGCGGGCGTCTTCGAGGGTCAGCGAGGTGCGCAGCTCGACCGGCGCCGGAGAGTAGTCGATGCTGTAACCCTTGCCGGAGTAGATCGGAACCTTCTGCCCGAGCTCGCCCAGCAGGCCACCGGAGGGGACGCCCGCGGCGATGACGAGTGCCTCGGCCCGAATCACCTCGGCGTCGGCGGTGACGACCGCGGTGACGGTCTCACCCGAGCGGACGAACCGCTTCACGCGGGTGTCCTCACGCACGACGACACCGAGGTCCGCGAGCTTCGCGAGCAGCCCCGCGGTCAGGGAATCGGGTTCGATCTGCCGATCGGCACCGAAGAAGAGCCCGTGCCGGATCCGGTCGCTGAGCGCCGGTTCGGCTTCCTGCACCTCGTCACCGTGCAGATGCTGCGGGTGGTGGCCGGCGGATTCGAAGGCGGGCAGGCTCTCGCAGTGCTCGTCGAACCGCTCGCGGGTCTCGAAGGCCAGCAGCACTCCGCGATCGTGCATCTCGAAGTCCATTCCCTGCCGCTGGTACTCGTCGAAGAGATCGTTCGCATCCTCACCGAGACGCAGGTGGAGGTCGAGTCCGGATTCGAAGTCACGGGCGTTGCAGTGTGTGGCCATGCGCAGCAGGAACTTGAGATAGCCAGGAGCCAGCGACGGTCTGATCGACAAAGGGCTGTCGGGCCGGAGCATCCACTTGATGCCCTGGAGGAGCACTCCTGGCGCCGGAACGGGGGTGCTCTCGGCGATCGCGATCTTCGCGGCATTTCCGTGGGAGGCACCGGCGCCGCAGCGTCCGGCCTCGATGACGATGACTTCGTGCCCGCGAACGGCCAGTTCGTAGGCCGTGGTGAGCCCCACCACGCCTCCGCCGATGACGACAGTCCTCATCCGGTTACCTCCATTGGTCCCCACGGCCGTCATGCGGCCGGTTTCGACGAAGCGATTATTGTATGACAATCACTTGAGGAATACGCTACGCAGAGTTTGCAGGTGCGTCAATCCCCTGGTCCTCTGCGATCGATGGGCGTTGTTCGGGTGCCGCCCGCGCACTCAGGCCGCCACGGGAGAGTGCAGTGGCGCTGGGATCGGCGGAGCGGACAGCAGATCGCGAACGACTGCAGCGGCACTCGCAGCCTCGGCGGGTTCAGCCCTGGTCCGCGGCCCCGGAGACGAGGAGCGCGAGCTCCTGGGCACTGTCCATCGTGTGGACGTTGAGCGCCGTGCGGATGCGGGCACGGTCGCCGTTGCGGATGGCGTGCATGAGCGCTGCGTGGATGGCGTGCGCGCGACCGGAGTCGCGCCTGGTGAACTGGTCGTATGCGAGGATGATGGTCATCTGCGCCTCGACGACGGGCCAGATGCGCATGAGCAGATAATTGTCCGCAGCTTCCCAGATGCCGCGGTGGAACCGGACGTGCGCCTCATGGACGGCGAGCTGGTCGGCCTCATGACTCTCGCTCTCGAAGCGGTCCCAGATCTCTTCGAGGCGGGCCATACGCTCGCCCGTGGCATCGTCGAGGATCTCGTCGATCGCCTCGGTGTCGAGGGCAACGCGGACGCGGGCGATCTCGAGCAGCGAGTCCACTTCGATGTCGGCCACGCGCAGGCCCCGATAGGCCTCTTGGATGAGGAAGCCGTCCCGGGCCATCTGGTTGAGCGCCTCACGTGCGGTGGGACGGCTGACCTCGAGCGATGAGGTCAGATCTGCCTCGATGATCCGCTGCCCGGGGCGGAGCTCGCCGAGCACGATGCGTCGTTTGATCTCGTCGATGACGCGCTGTCTGCGCTCGGTGTTCGAGACGGGAGTCCGCGCAGAAGAACGCTCCGCTGCGGCTCGCTCATTCTCCACCGGCTCCACTGTCTGACTGCTTTCTCGATACGACTGCTCTGTCATCGGCTCGATGTCATTCGGAGGCGACCGCTGCCGGCTTCATGCCCGCGGACAGCCTCTTCCCTCGTCGAACCGACTCGTTCTCACTGGCTTTCATTGTACTGACCTGCCCCTGCGGAGCGGCTCAGACCGTGAGGATGCGTCCGGTGACGTTGCCCTCGATCGAGCGCACGAAGGCATTCGCCACTGCCTGGTCGCTCACCGGGGTCATGCCGGCGAAAGCGTCATGGAAGTGCGGTGAATTCGCGAGCACGTTCGGGCTGACGGCGTTGATGCGGATGCCTCGTGGCAGCTCGGGCGCGGCAGAGACGACGAAGGATTCGACGGCGCCGTTGGCCATGGCCGCGGCCGCGGCCGTGGGCACGGGTTCGCGGCTTAGCACGCCGGTGACGAAGGTGATCGAGCCGCCGTCACTGAGGTGCTCGAGCCCCTGGGTGACGAACTCGATCTGTCCGAGCGTCTTCGAGACGAAGGCTTCTGTGTAGTCCTCGCGAGTGAGTTCGGTGACCGGTTTGAATGCGGCGGCGCCGACGGCGATGACAATGGCGTCGACAACACCGACCGCCTCGAGCAGCCTGGAGATCGAATCGGCGTCCGAGGTGTCCACGCCCGGGTCGGTCGAGCGGGTGACACCGATGACGTCGTGTCCCCGCTTCTCGAGTTCGGCGCGTGCCACACCGCCGACGTGTCCGCCTGAGCCCACCAACAGAACCTTCATCCTGACCTCCTCGCGCTGTGGTCCACTGCATCGAACAAGATGCTCGGTATCGGTTTTGTCAGACATTCCTTCGACTGACACTGCCGAGTGTAGGGGATGACCCGATTCCCGACCACCCCTCACACCTTGAACGTGGATGCAGATTGAGCCCGAAATGTGCCCACTGCACGCTTCCACGCGCCACAGGACCATTTCGGGGCAAGCGAAAAACCCCCGCGCTCCGCTTGTCACAGCGGTGCGCAGGGGTTTCCGATGTACTGAGACATCACAACGCGGAGCCGGTGGGATTTGAACCCACGGTCCCCCGTTCGGAGGACTTCACCTTAGCAGGGTGACGCTTTCGGCCGCTCAGCCACGACTCCATTCGCAATGTTGGGGGCTCGTCTCCGTTCGGCTCGGTGACACACCGTCCAGCACTACGGGTTACAGCCTAAGGGACAGGGGCCGCCCAGGGCAAAGCCGTGCCACGGGAGTGGTCTTCGTCATAGCGCGCGAGTGGCCTTCGTCATAGCATCGGGAGGCGATGAGCGGCGAGAATCCAGGCCGGATGCCGCTTTTCCTGTGCTCGTCCACACCGGAATTCCAGCATTCATCAATGTCCGGGCGTAAAATCGGCGTGAAGTGCTTTGCGGTCTTCTCTCATTTCCCCCTCGGGGCTGCCGGTCAGGAACACCAGTATCCGCCGGTGTGTCCTGCGCCGGTGAAGAGAACGACGAGCGGGCCGCTGTGCACGAGAAGAGAGTTTTTGAGGAGTAGACAACTTGCCAGAGTTTCCCCCTGACAAGCACGGACCGAACGGGAACGACCCCGATTCTCCCGCTGCAGGTCGTCGGCTCCGCGCCTCCTCCCGCCCCCGATTCCGCGGCGACACCGCCGCCAGCGATGACAGCTCGACCGGGCAGTCGAACTACGGACAGTCGGGCCCCGGCTCATTGGATTCGCATCGGTCTCGGACCGGTTCGCCTCGGACTGCGCGGCCCGGAGACCAAGGCACTCCGGCCGACCCACGTTTCGTCAACGACGCCTACACAAGCGCCCGCCCCGCGAATCCGACTGGTGCCGGAGGCTCGGCCGGCGGTTCGACCGCCGCCAGCGGTTCTTCCAGCAGCACTTCGAGAAGCTCAGCGGCAGGTTCGCCGGCAGATCTGCCGAAGGCACCGACTCCGCGCCCGGTGGCCCCGCGCACTCGTCGTGAGGCCCGCATGCTGCGCGCAGCTGCCGCCAGCGGAGTATCAGCCGCCGGAGTCGCCGCTGCCGCCGGCTCGAACACACCTCATGACGATCACTCCGAGTCTTCTCGGTCCGCCGCTGGCCAAGCGGGCCATGAAGCTCCCCGCACATTCACGCAGCAGGACTCGACCGCCTCGGCGAGGGATGCCGGATCCGCCGACGACGTCGCCGCGACAGCCCTCGGCGCCGACGCCGCAGCGACTGGAGCGCGGCCCGAGCCGAACGCCGACGAGGCGCCGCCGACGACTCGACGCGACGCCCGCGAACGACGCTCGGCCGAGGAACGCGCCCGCGGTCGCTCTCGCGACCGGGGACAGAAGAGAACTCGCGACGAGAACGCGGCCGCCCACGAAACGGCGCGCGCCCGGCGTCATTCCTCCCGCCTCGGCGAGTCCTTCCCCAGCCTCGTCGGCTGGACCTCGCTGAGCACCCTGCTGCCGGGCGTCGGTCTGCTGCGCACACGGTTCCGTCCCGTGGGCCTCGTGGTGTTCGGGCTCTTCGTCCTCACCCTGCTCACCGGACTCGTCTACCTGCTCGTCAAGGGGCCGGTGCGTGCGGTCGCCACGATCGTCTCCAGTCCCTCCCTGCTCAACTTCCTCGCCATCGGCGCCGTGCTCGTGGCCGTGATCTGGATCCTCGTGATGATCGTGTCTCATCTGGGGCTGCGGCGCGGGCATCGGTACCGGCCCTGGCAGAACAAGATGGCGGGCGTCCTCGTCGTCTCCCTCGCTCTCATCATCGGCATCCCGCTGGGCGTCGGATCGGTCTTCGCCCGGGTCCAGTCCTCGACGGTGTCGAGCCTCTTCGGCGCCAGCACCGGCAAGGCCCAGAGCGCCGAGGACCTGTGGGCGGACAAGCCCTATATCAACGTCTTCCTCATGGGCCGCGACAACGGCGACGACCGTGAGGGCACCCGCCCGGACACGATGCTCGTGGCCTCGATCGACACGAAGACCGGCAACGCGGCGCTCATCTCAGTCCCCCGCAACCTCGCTTTCCCGATCTTCCCCGAAGGCAGCGAACTCGACGAAGCCTGGCCCGACGGCTTCCGCCCCTCAGGCGATCCCTCCCAGGACCTCATCAACGCGGTATGGCAATGGGGCGAACAGAACGAGGACGCCATCGGCAACACCCACGGGCTCGAACCCGGAATGTGGGCGACGATGCAGGCCGTCCAAGGTTCGCTCGGCCTCAACCTCGACTATTGGGCCTCGGTCGACATGGCCGGATTCGAAGACGTCGTCGACGCGATCGGCGGAGTGAAGATCGACGTCGAACGCCCCATCCCGATGGGCGGGGGAAAGTCGATGTCCGGCGTCAAGAACGAAGTCTACGGATGGGTCGATCCGGGACCGCAGGTGCTCAAGGGCAAAGACGCGCTGTGGTACGTCCGCTCCCGTGAGGGCAGCGACAACTACGACCGCATGTGCCGTCAGCAGCGCATGCTCAAGACCACGCTCGAGCAGGTCGACCCGCAGGAGATCGCCTCGGCGTATCCGAAGCTCGCGAACTCGGCGACGCGGAACATCGCCACCTCGATCCCGCAGAATGAGATCCCTGCCTTCATCGAACTCGCCCTCATGATGCAGAAGGGCGATGTGACCTCGGTCCAGATCAACAACGACGTCACCCCCACCTACGACCCGGACTTCGACGTCCTCCACAAGTGGATCCTCGGCGAGGTCAAGGGTGCCTCGAACGGCGAGGAGACGCCGAAGCCGACCAACGACGGAAGCCAGTCGCAGGACTCCGAGACGGACGAGGAGTCTTCTGACACCGCCTCCGAGGAACCCACGGAATCCGCGGATGAGTCCACCGGCGACCAGACCGAAGAGGGCGCAAGCCCCTCTCAGACGCCGGGCGAACCGAACGCCGAAGGCAAGTGCTACCCGAAGGGATTCGAGCCCGGGGACGAGTTCCCCGGATACCCGGGTCCCAACGGCGGAACCGGCGAGCAGGGGTGACCCCGACCGCCCGGACCCACGCTCCCGCGGTCGCGATCATCGGCGTCGGCCCGCGCGGTCTCACCGTCCTCGAACGGCTCGTCGCCCTGGCCGCGAAGCGCTTCGCCGACCACTCAGCCGAGTCCGAGGGTCCCGCGCTGACCATCCACCTCATCGACCCGTACCCGCCGGGAGCGGGCATCGTGTGGCGCACGGATCAGCCGGAGTCGCTGCTCATGAACACGACCATCGGCGAGCAGACCGTCTTCCCCGATGCCAGCTGCTCCTTCCTCGGCGCCGACGACGAGCCTCCCGGCCCGTCCATGGCCGAGTGGTATCTGGCCGCCGGCGGCTCCGACCCGCTCGATTCGACCTTCCCCAGCCGCACCCTCTACGGCCGCTACCTCCGGGACGCCTATGACCACGTCCGCGCTGGCGCACCGGCCTGCATCGAGATCGTCGAACATCGGACGAAGGCCGAGTCGGTCATCGACCTTCCCGCCATGGACCTGCTCGTGCCCGACGCGGACTCGACAGACTCGCACACTGCCGCACCGGGCACCGATTCGGAGCCGCATGCGCCCGCTCCCGAGCAGCTCGTGCGCTGCCAGGACGGGACGACGATCATCGCCTCGGCCGTCGTGCTGGCCGTCGGCCACATCCCCAGCGCCCAGCCCGAGGAGCGCGCACGGCTCGCCGCTTTCGCCGAACTGGGCGGCGGCGTGTATCTGCCGCAGGGCCTGCCCGCTGAGGCTCCCGTCGCCGAGGTGGCCCCCGGTGACCGCGTGATCGTCCGCGGCATGGGACTCAACTACTTCGACCTGCAGACGCTGTTCACCCATGAGCGCGGAGGCCGGTTCGTCCCCCTGAACGAAGGGCAGCTGCGCTACCAGCCCAGCGGACTCGAACCCCACCTGGCTCTGGGCTCACGCCGCGGGATCCCCTATCGCAGCAAGCCCATCAGCCACGAGCACCCGAGGTCGGATTGGCCGTTGCGCTATTTCACTCGGGACAATGTCGCCCTGCTCGCCGGACTCGACGACCTCGACGGAGACCGCTTCGCCGAAGCCCGGTTCAACGACCAGCTGTGGCCTCTCATCCTCGCCGATCTGCGCCTGGCCTACTATCGCACGCTCTCGCAGGTCCGCCCCGAGGCTTTCGCCAGTGACCCCGGTCGGCTGCGCGAGGCCATCGCCGAGGCCGTGTCGAGGCATCTGACCCGGCGCACCTGGCAGGAGACCCACCCTGCGCAGACGAGAGAACACGAATCCGCGCCGAAGCCGAGGGCGAGTGCGACAGCGACCGAAGATGCCGCGCGCCAGGGTCGTGTCACTCGCGAAGCCTTCGCCTGGTTCGAGATCGAAGAGGAACTGGTCCCCGATCCTGCCGACCGCATGTCCCTGCACGCGCTGCTCAACCCCCTCGAGGGCGAGCTGTTCACCAGCCGCGAACCCGGTGAGCCCGACTCACTGCACGAGTGGATGCTCGACTTCCTGCGCACCGATCTGCGCAATTCGCTGGCGGGTCCGACCGGCTGTCCGGAGAAGGCCCTGTTCCCAGTGCTGTGGCAGTCCCGGCTGCTGCTCAAAGAGCTCATCGTCGCCGGCCACATCGACCGCGTGAGCATCGATATGGAGATCTGCGGCTGGTTCGAAGGCTTCGTCTCCGGCATCTGCGACGGCCCTCCCCCGCAGCGGATCGCCGAGCTCCTCGCCCTGGCCGAAGCCGGCATCGTCTCCTTCATCGGACCCGATATGCGCATCGAGGAGAACACTGCCGCACTCGAATCCTCGCGCACCGACGGCTCGACGCCCCGCCCGCAGGGACCGCGCCCGGAGATCTTCACGGTCACCTCGGCGCAGGCCGTCGGCTCGATCACCGGCGGTGTCGTCATCGACGCCGCCTCCCCGACGAACTCCGTGGCCCGCGCCGCCGACGTCCTGCTGCACGGGATGCTCGAGCGGGGGCAGCTCACCGCCGCACGCCTGACCTTGGACGACGGCCGCGAGAAGTCCCTCAACGGGCTCGCCCTCACGCCCCGCCCCTACCGGACGATCGATGTCGAGGGCAGGGTCCATCCGCGCCGATTCGCACTGTCGATCCAACTGTCCTCGATGCAGTGGGGGCTGGCGATCGCCGCGAACCCGGGCGTCGACGCCGCCACGCTCAACGACTCGCACGCCGCTGCCGAGGCGATCCTCGACCTCCTCTGAGATTCTGAGACTCTCTGCCGAGAGCCCTATCCATGACAGGGAGCTCGGTGTGTGACCAAAGCTGCCTGTCGTGGACCGAGCTCTGGGCGAAGCCCGCCGCGCCTCAGGCCATGGCGAGGGCGGCTTCGGGCTTCGTGGTACGAGCACGCACGATCGCCAGCAGCGACATGACGATGCCGATGACCGCCCATGCGAGCAGCCCTCCGTAGGCCGCAACCTGTCCGGTCGTGCCGGCCGCGATCGCTGCGAAGCCGTTCATCGACGGAGTCAGCGGCAGGATCGGGGCCACGAAGTCGAAGAACTGCGGCACCGCTCCGATCGTCCGACCGGCCACGGCCAGCACCACGGCGATCACCGACAGGAACCGGCCCACACCGCCGAACCACGCCACGAGGGCGAAGTTGAGGATCATGAACACTATCGCCGAGGCGAAGGTGAGGACCGCGATTTCGAAGCCTTGGACCGCGTCGATGTCCATCACGGTCACCGCGAGGATCGAGAGCACGAGCGCCTGCAGCGCCCCGACGACCACGCCGGGCACCAGCCCCCGCAGCCACACCGCGAAGGAGGACCGGGTCGAGAGCAGGGTCGAGGCCGGGATCGGTTTGAGCACGGTGTAGGTGACGAGTCCGCCGACCCACAGCGCGAGCATGATGAGCAGCGCGACCGTCGAGCCCTGCAGCACGTTCGTCAGACCGTCGCTGTCGGGTGCCTTGATGTTCGCCGAGGCGACCTTCGCCAAGCGGTCCCGTTCCGGAGCCGTGTACGAAGGCACGTCATCGGCGCCGTCCTTGACCCCGTCAGCGAACTTCGTCACGCCCTTCGCGTACTTGCCTGTGCCCTTGTCGAGGTCCTCGAGCCCGTCGGCGAGGTCCGAGGTGCCGGTCGCCGCTTCGGAGACGCCTTCGGTGTACTTGCCCACACCGGTGCTGTACTGGTCCAGCCCGTCGCTCAGCTGCCCGGCTCCGTCGGAGAGCTCTCCGGAGCCGTCGGCGAGCTTCCCGATGCCCTTGGACAGGGCAGGCATCCCGTCGGCGAGCTGCTGGTTGCCGTCGGCGACCCCGGCGGCGCCCTTCCGCAGCCCCTTCGAGGCTTCGAGGAGCTTCGGAGCGTTCTTCGAGATGTCCTCCATGCCCTTCTTCAGCTTCCCGAGGCCGTCCTCGAGACCTGTGACGAACTTGCTCATCCCGTCGCTGAGTTCGCTCGCGCCGTCGGCCAGTTCGTCGGCACCGCCGAGCAGCGAGGATCCGTTCTTCTCCTGTTCGAGCCCGTCGATGGCCTGGTTGAGCCCGCCCGAGGTGCCGTTCAGCAGACCCTGCGCATAGGCCTGTTCGATGCCCTGGCAGACCTGGTCGGGAGTGCCTTCCGGGCACATCTCGGCTCGGGCCTGGTCGGCCTCTCCTGAGGTCATGATGCCTGCGGCGACGAGCCCGTCGAGGTCGGGTTTCGTCCCGGCCAACTGGTCGGCCTGGTCCGCGCCCTGTTTCAGACCGTCACGGTACTGATGCAGCCCGTCGGAGAGTCCGGAGGCTCCCTCGGACACACCCTGAGCGCCTTTGTCGAGCTTCTTGCCGCCCTTGGTGATGTCGTCGAGGCCGCCTTCGCCGCCCTCCCCGGATCCGGAGAAGCCCTTGATGATCTGATCGATGGACTTCGTGTACTGGTCGACGCCGTCGGAGAGCTCTCCCGAGCCGTCTGCGAGCTTCTGGGTGCTCTCGGGCAGCTTCGACGTCTGCTTGTCGATCTTGTTCAGGCCTCCGGACAGTTCGGACGCGCCTGACGACAGCTCGCCGGCCCCATCGGCCAGATCCGAGGCGCTGGTCTTCAGCTCACCGCCCGAAGTGCTCAGCTCGTCCATTCCCTCGGACAGCTCATCTGCGCCGCTGGCGGACTTGTCCGTGCCTTCCTTCAGCCCTTTCGCGCCTTTGTCCAGCTCCCCGGCGGCATCGCCGAGGCTCTTCATCTGCTCGCCCATCTTGTTGAAGCCGAGATAGATGTTGTCGAGATAGTTCTCAGTCATCTGAGTGTTGAAGGTCGTGCGGGCCACCTCGGCGACGGAACGGGAGATCTGCGTGTCCGTGGCCGGGGCGGTGCCGGAGACGTCGACGTCGAGCTGCGTCTGCGTCGCCGACTTCGCGTCATCGACCGAGGTCACGGCGCGGGAGAAGCCTTCGGGGATGGTCAGCTTCGCGGCGTATGTGCCGTCGGAGAGCCCCTGTTTCGCGTCCTCCTCGTCGGTGATGACCCAGTGGATGTTGTTCTCGTCCTCACCCACCAGACCGCTGGTCAGCTGCCGGCCGATCGGCACGGTCTTGCCGTCGACCTTTGCACCGTCGTCGTTGTTGACGATGGCGGCTTCGATGGTCTCGAGTCGATCCCCGCTCTTCCAGGTGGCGAGGATGAATCCGGCCGCCACGATGATCGGGATCAGGACCAGGCCGATCAGCGAGAACCAGTTCACCGGTCGCTTCGAGTTCGCACGTTCGAGTCTCACGACTGCACGCCTTCCATGTCGGTGCCGACGGCGGCGTGGATGGGCTCGCCGCCTTCGCTGTCAGTGTCGCCTCGCTCATCGGGCCGAGCCTCGTCGAGGTCGAGGTGGAAATAGTTCGTCTCCGGGGTGAGGATCCCGGTGACGTCGCCATCGGGCAGGCCGAGGACGACGGTGGTGCCGGCCGCGACGAGTTCGGGCAGGAGCTCGGTCAGGCCGCGTCCGGGCTCCGCGGCGAGTTCCTCCGCCCCGTCGACGACGAGCAGGTCCGGCGCCGAGGCGGCCAGCCGGGAGAGGTCACGCTCGCTGATCGCCTGGCTGCCCTCATGACCGGCGAGGTCGAAGTAGGGAACCTCGCGGCGGACCCGGCCGGCGTGTTCGGGCAGGACGTTCTCACCGATCTTCATCTCGCCCGCGGTGAGTCCGACCCGACCTGACACCGCCAGCAGGAGAGCCCGGCGGGCGGCGCCGCTGGCGACGAGGATCTGGCCGGGAGACAAAGAGATGTCGACGCGGGCGAATCCGCGATCACCGGAGAACACGCCGATGCCGCGGCCGTAGACCCGGTAGCCGGAGTCCGGTTCCGGCCAATCGCGCAGAGCCACCTCGTGGGCCAGGCCCTCGCCTTCGACGTCGAGTCTCGGCAGGAGCCGGTCGAGCCACTTCGGCAGCCACCAGGCCTTGTCGCCGAGCAGCTGCATGATCGCCGGGACGAGGGACATGCGCACGAGGAAGGCATCGACGAAGATGCCCGAGGCAAGGGCCAGTGCGATCGACTTGATGATCGGTTCGCCGGCCGGGACGAAGGCGGCGAAGACGGAGAACATGATGACCGCGGCTGCCGAGACGACTCTGGCCGAGGACGCGAAGCCGATCCTGATCGCGTCCTTGGCGGATGAACCGTGGACATAGGCTTCGCGCATCCCGGAGACGAGGAAGACCTCGTAGTCCATGGCCAGTCCGAACAGGATGCCCATGACGATGATCGGCAGGAAGCTGATCACCGGTCCGGTCGAGTCGATGCCCAAGGGAGCGGCGAAGTAGCCGTCGTGGAAGACGAGGACGACCGTGCCGAAGGAGGCGAAGACCGACAGCAGGAAGCCGCCGGTGGCCTTGATCGGAACCGCGATCGAGCGGAAGACCATCATGAGCAGGATGATGGAGAGCCCGACGACGAAGATGCCGAAGGGCAGCAGCGCCTTGCCGAGCTGGTCGGAGACGTCGATCTGGATCGCCGTGGCACCGGTGACGGCGGTGTCGAAGTCGAAGTCGTCTTCGATCTCATCGCTGAGCGTTCGCAGACGGTCGACGGTGTCCAGCGTCGCCGGGTCATCGGAGGCCGTGGTCGGGATGATCTGGAACAGAGCGGTCGTGGCGTCCCGGTTGGGGGTGGCCATGATGACCTGTTCGACGCCTTCGACGTCCTCGATGCGGTCCTCGATCTTCTCGACGTCGCCGAGCGGGTCGTCGCTGGTCACGATCTGGCTGGTCATGACCAGCGGACCGTTGTAGCCGGGACCGAAGTGTTCGTCGATGAGGTCGTAGGTCGTCCGTGCCGGAGTGCCCTGCTCCTGATCACCAGCGGTGGGCAGGGACAGCTGGAGCTGGGTGGCCGGGATGGCGAAGAGTGCGAGTCCGACGACGATGACGACGATCGTCAGCAGCGGGATCTTCGTCACGGCCTTCAGCCAGCCGGCGAAGAACGTGTCCATGATCGTCTTCGGATAGGGCTCGCCCGCCTCGGCGCGCGCCTCGGCAGCGACCTCCTCGCGTGTCGTCGCCCGCGCCGAGGCGGCTGCGAAGGCTTTCCGATAGCGCTTGGTCGGCTTCGGGGTGATCCGGGACTTCGCGAGCCCGAGGAGTGCCGGGATCATCGTCAGGGAGATGAGCACGGCCACGGCCACCGCACCCGAGGCGCCGATTCCCATGATGGTGAGGAAGGGGATTCCCGCCAGAGAGAGTCCGAGCAGAGCGATCATCACGGTCATGCCGGCGAAGACGACGGCGGATCCGGCCGTGGCGACCGCGCGTCCCGTCGCCTCCAGGGGGTCGTGCCCCTCGGCGAGCAGGGCCCTGGCGCGGGAGACGATGAAGAGCGCATAGTCGATGCCCACGGCCAGGCCGAGCATGAGCGCGAGCATGATCGACGAGGAGTTGATCGCGCCGAAGGCCGTGGCGCCGACGACGAGCAGCACGGAGATGCCGACGCCGATGAGCGCGGTGACCAGCGGCATGCCCGCGGCACGGAAGGATCCGAGCGTCAGCAGGAGGACGATGAAGGCGATGGCCACGCCGATGCCCTCGACCCAGGAGATCGAGACACCGGTGATCTGGAACAGCTCGCCGCCGCCTTCGACCTCTGCTCCGGGCAGAGCGTCGCGCAGCGGGTCGAGGGCATCGAGGAGTTCGTCGCCGGCGTCTTCGCCGACATCCTGCTGGGTGCCGTCGTACTGGACGGAGATCATGGCCGCGGATCCGTCGTCGCTGATCGCCCCCTTGACCATCTTCGAATACGGGGAGGTCACCGCGTCGACGTGCGGCAGGTCCTCGAGCCGGTCGACCTCGTCGGAGATCGCGTCCTCGTACTTCGCGTCCTCGACCGATTCGCCGTCGTCGGCGACGACGATCACCGAGGCGGAGACTCCGGCCGCCTCGGGGAACGTCGACTTCATCGAGTCGAGTGCGTTCTGGGCCTCGGAGCCGGGAAGGGTGAAGTCGTCGTCGAAGTCCTTGGCGAATGCGGCGACTCCGGCGCCGACGAGTGCGAAGATGAGCAGCCACGCGGCGATGAATCGCCACGGGGTCCGGTACGCACGGCGTCCGAGGGCGTAGAGGAAAGTTGACACGAAAACCTCGATACAAAAGTGTATTGGATACAGTATTGTATTGTTGTTGAATCCTCACCGTCCGTGCAAATGCATCCCAGGAATCCTGAGGATTCCCATGAGATGTTCAGCTGCCGATACGATCCCGCCACCGAAATGACGATGAACACAGACGAGCTCAGCCCCCGCAGACAGCAGACCCGATCCACTCTTGTGCAGGCCGGCATCTCCGTCTTCGCCGTACGCGGCATCGACGGCGCTTCGATCGAGGAGATCTGCGAGGCCGGCGGCTTGACCCGCGGCGCCTTCTACTCGAACTTCTCCAGCCGCGACGACCTGGTGCTCGCCATCATCGAGATGCGCACCTCGGAGAACCTCGACCGCCTCGATCAGACGATCCGACGGTGGACGGAGCAGCTGACGGCCACCACCGAGGCGCCGGAGATCAAAGAGCTGATGACGAAGTTCATCGACGACGTCTTCAACGAGAAGAAGCAGACGGTGGCCGAAACCATCACCGAGCAGGAGATCGAGCTCTACTGCATCCGCGTCCCTCACCTCTATGCCCGCTTCGTCGAGCTCAACGCCTCTCAGCTCGATCGGCTCGCGGCCCTGGTGAGCACGGCCCTCGACGTCGCCGGAGCCACACCGAATCAGCCGATCTCGGAATTTCTCACGGTCATCATCTCCGTGTTCAACCGGATCGCGCTGACCGCGGCCGCCGGTCGACAGATGCACGAGCACGTCGACATCGATCCGAGCCTCATCGTCGAAGTCCTCATGCAGCTCATCGACTTCAGCCCCTGCGCCTCTGACTGACGAGCCGGTCAGTCGGCCGCCTCTGACTGACGCGCCGGAGGGCCGCTCCGCGGCGATCGTTCCGCTCACCTCTGTGGCCTGAGGCACTAAGGTGGTGCCCGTGAACGAACTCCAGCGCGAATACTCTGCCTTCATCAACAATATGGACGTCCGCCTCGGCGCGTTCGTCCTCGCCGATCTGCCCGAGACCTTCGAGAAGGAGGACGGGGAGACCGTGAAGTTCCCGAAGGATTTCGGGTCGAAGTCCCTGCCGATGCTCGAGCTCTTCGTGCTCTCGAAGTTCCCCAGCACCGAGGCGATCCTCGAGGCCGAGAATCGACGTTTCTTCGAGGGGCTCATCCGCTACCTCGGCGAGACCTATCTGCGCGCGATCGGCGGGGTCTGGGACCACGACGAGACGACCGGCAACGGGATGCCGTTCATCCGACCCGACACCGAGGAGGGTCCGGCCGCCGGTGAGCCGATCCCGCTCGTGGCCATCGTGCTCACGGCCGTCGATCAGCGCAGCGCCGAGGTGTTCACCGCGGTGCTCGACAAGGCGAGGGAGAACCTCGGCGGGGACGGGCTGCCGCGCCGCAAGTGCACAGGGCTGTCGCTGGGAATGCTCACGGCGGAGAACTCGAGCGAGGAGGAGGTCGAGTTCCTCTCGCGGTTCATCGGCACCGTCGAACCGGGCATCGCCGCCTGGACGCAGGAGCAGGCCGAACCCGCCTCGTGGGGATTCGACCGGGAGAGCCTGGCGCGGCTGGGCAAGCAGGTCGCGGTGCGCTACGACACCCGCGAGGACATGATGAGCGAGGAGGAGACTCCGTTCGTCGCCGGCGCCATGCGCTTCATCGGCGAGACCGTGCGCCGGATCGGCTTCGGCCAGTGGCGCTACGGCACCGAGCTCGAAGCCGACGATCCGCGCAGCCGGCAGCCGTTCGTCCGCTTCGTCATCGGCGATCAGAACCTCGATCTCGTGCCCTGGCGCCTCATCCAGGCCGCCCTCGAGGACTCCGAGGCGATCGCCTCCGCGCTCGATGCCGTCATCGAGCTGCGGGAGAAGGAAGCCTCCGAGGCGGCTGCGTCGGATGGCGACTCGGCCGGAACAGACGACGAGGACTGAGCGGCGTTTCAGCCCCAGCGCCTCGCTCAGAGCTGGAAGCGGCGGTTTCCGCGCAGACCCTCGGCGGGTGATCCGGGAGCGAGATCGATCTGCAGCCGGCCCGGGTCGATGCGCACGGTCGCCAGAGTCGCCGAGCGATCTCCGTAGGCGGCATCGGGTGCCGGAGTGCAGCACACGGGCGCTTCCTCCGGTCCGCTCGTCAGCAGCTTCGTGAGGTCGCCGATCGTCACAGGCGCCGCGGACAGGGCGTCGGCCCCACCGTCGGCGGGAGCGGCTTCGTTACGCGCGTCTGCTGCGCGGTCGGCCCCGACACGCTCGGCCTCGAAGCGCGCGACGGCCTCTTCGAGGTGACGGTGACGGGCTCGCGAGGTCGAGTCGGGCCGCAGCTCGAGCGCTCCGTCGAGCAGATCGGGATGGAGGAAGTGGTTCGTGTGGATGAGGAATCCGTCCGCTCCCGCCCGTCGTTCGCGCTTGGCCCCGGCTGCGATCTCGACCTGGACGGCCGCCTCGGCGGTGATGACGGTGATGATCGACGAGGACGAGGTCGGGGCCGAGTGGATGATCTCGAGTGCCTCGTTCAGGCTGTCGGCCTCGCAGAGCACACGATCGAGGATCATGTGGATGGGCACTCCCCCGGGCCCGTCGTCGGTGTGCTTGAGGATGTTGAGCAGGACGCCGACGCCGGCCTCGTTGAGTCCGATCTTGCCGAGCATCCCGTATTCGGCGATGCCGACGTGGCGGTGCTGACCGGGAACGGCACCGACATCGTTGATGTGCCACAGCGTGGAGAAGTCCGCGGCCCAGTCCCAGTTCTGCGCGGCCACCGAGGCGCCCGGGCAGGTGCTGCTCAGGGTCGAGCACTCGGTCTGTGCGGCCTCGGCCTGGGTCATGATCTCGGTGCGCGCGATGATCTCCATCAGCTCGGTGGTCTCGATGCCGGCACCGGCCGCCACCGCCTCGACCTCCTCGGCGGCGGGCGGCGACCATTCCTGCAGCCGCGCCCAGCTCGACGCCGCCGCTGAGCGCACGTCCGCCTCGGTGATGGACAGGTGGGAGAAGTAGCGACGATAGGCACTCAGGGCGGAGCCGATTCCGGTGCGCAGCTCCTGCCCGCGCCTGCGGCCGCGGTCGATATGGTCGGCGGCCCGGACCGCGAAGGTCTCGGGCCGCGCCTCGGCGGCGGGGACGAACTGTGCGCTCATATCGGCTCCTCCTCAGCCCGGCCCCGGCTCAGTCCGTGCCCACGAGCGAGCCGACGCCGATGTCGATACCGAGATAATGCATGTGCGCGGCGGTTTCGGCAAGAGCGGCGAAGAGGTTGAACCTGTGCAGACTGTCGAAACCGCGCGACCAGTGCAGGCCCTGCGCGATCGAGTAGACGCTGTGATCGTCGGTGGCATCCATGCGGGCGCGGATCTCGTCGAGGCGTTCGCGGTGGTGCTCGACGAGCTCGGTCTTGCGGTCATGGAGCCCGCTGAAGCGGAATCCGTGGGCGGGCAGCACCGCCACGTCTTCGGGGAGCTGCCCGATCTTCTCCAGCGAACCCAGATAGTCCTTCAGGCTGTGCGTGATCGCGCCGCTGTCGAGCCCGATGTTCGGGGTGATGGTCGGCAGCACATGGTCGCCGGAGAACAGCAGGTCATCGTCCGCGCGGACGAACGCCGAATGCCCATAGGTGTGGCCGGGGGTCCACATGGCCGTCACCGTGCCCTCGCTCATGGGCAGCTCGGACCCGTCGTCGAGGACGTGGATCCTCTCGGGCACACTGTTCATCGCCTTCTGGTAGAAATCCGACGCCCCGCTCCCCCGACCGGACCTGCTCGAACCCACCTGCAGACTCTCGACCTCGGCCCAGCGCTCCTCGGGAACCCCGTAGGCACGTGCGATATTGAGGTTGGGGTCGATGCCGGTGCCGAGGTCGACCGTCTGGGAGAAGAAGCGCTTGATCGAGCGCAGGTCCTCACCGTGCATGGCGATCCAGGCAGTGGGATTCTCCGCCAGCAGTGCGGGCACCAGGCCGATGTGGTCACGATGGTAGTGGGTGATCGCGATGCCGTGGATGTCGGCGACTCTGAAGCCCAGATCCGCCAGCGCCGAGGTCAGTGCCGCGTACTGGTCCCTGCCGTCCCAGCCCGGGTCGATGAGGACGACCCCGGAACCGTCGACGACGGCGTAGCAGTAGGTGTAGACGAGCGGGTTGTCCGGAATCGGGACCGGAATGGCCCAGACCCCTTCGGCGACCTTCTCGACCGGGGGCAGGACCCGGTCCCTCCATGCCGCCGACTGCCGGGAACTGAGCGTTTCGATCGCCATTTCTGTTTCACACCTCTCCGTGGGGCCACATTGTCCTCTCCTCGCAATCTACTCTGTTTCCCTTAGTTACTGAAAGGTCATTCGGTGACTGGACGGATCGTGTCCGGCCCTGCCGTCGCGACTACCGATATCGTCGGCATACTTTCCATATACCGTCGTTTTCGGCATGCAAACCTACTGCTTTTCCATAAAAACGTCAGATAGGGTTTCGTTTTCAGTACCGGAACCGCTAAGATCATGACGCACATCACTGTCGAGACGCACGCAGATCGAGAACGACGCGCGCAACGGCAGAAGGCAAGACTCATTGGGGAGGATTGATATGGCTGCTTCGGGCTCGCTGAAGCGCAACCTCGGGCTGTGGTCCATCGTCGGACTCGGCCTCGGATACATGACACCGACGGTTGTCTTCGATACGTTCGGAATCGTATCCGGCGAAACCGAGGGAGCGGTGCCCTCGGCCTATCTCATCGCTCTCATCGTCATGATCTTCACGGCATTCAGCTACGGCAAGATGGTGAAGATCTTCCCCACCGCGGGATCGGCGTACACCTATACGCGCGAGACGATGTCTCCGGGACTCGGGTTCCTCGTCGGGTGGACCTCTCTCATGGACTACCTGCTGCTGCCGATGGTCAACTGCCTCATCGCGCGCCTGTACATGGAGTCGCTCGTGCCCGATGCTCCCGCCTGGGTGTGGGTCGTCGTCTACACAGTCGTCATGACCGCCATCGTCTCCTCGTCGATGCGCGGCACGGCGAACTTCAATGGCGTCCTGCTCGTCTTCGCGGTCACGATGGTCGCGCTCTTCTGCGTCTTCGCCATCGTCAATCTCACCAACGGCGAGGGCGCCGGAGTCGTCTTCAGCCCCGAACCGTTCGTCCATGAGGGCGTGCAGCTCTCCGCACTGCTCACGGGCGCCACCGTCGTCTGCTTCTCCTTCATCGGCTTCGACGCCGTGACGATGTACGCCAACGAGGCGAAGCACATCAGCATCATGCCGAAGGCGATCATGCTCACCGTCGTCTCCGGCGGCGCCATCTTCCTCGTCGCCAGCTACTTCGCCCAGCTGCTGTTCCCGGACAATTCGCAGTTCACCATCGTCGACGATCCGCTGCCGGAGATCGGCTTCCTCACAGGCGGACACATCTTCCAGGGCTTCTTCCTGGCCGCGGCCTTCGCAGCCACGGTCGCCTCGGGACTGGCCTCGCACGCCTCTGTCTCGCGCATGCTGCTGGTCATGGGTCGCAATGGCGTCCTGCCGCGGAAGACCTTCGGCTACATCAATCCGAAGACGCACACCCCGGTGTTCAACATCGTCCTCGTGGGCGCGGTGTGCCTGCTGGCGATGTCGTTCAGCCTCGAGCTCATCTCCGCGCTGATCAACTTCGGCGCGCTCATCGCCTTCACCTTCGTCAACCTCACGGTGATCGCCCACTATGCGTTCCGGACCCAGCAGGTCGTCGACCTCAAGACGACTTTCAACTACGTCATCATGCCCGCCATCGGTGCCGTCCTCACCGGTGTGCTGTGGGTGAGCCTGCACAAGACGGCGCTCATCGGCGGCGTCATCTGGCTGACCATCGGCATCATCTACCTGGCAGTCATGACCCGCGGCTTCCAGCGCTCGGTCCGCAGCTTCGACGACCCCGAGGCGGACGCACAGATGTCCGAGCCGGAGGTGCCCGAGTCCGAGGCGTCGGAGCGAGAGGTATCGGGGCCGGAGTCACCGGAGTCGGGATCGCCTGTCCGGGACTGAGTTCGACCGTCCCGGCGGGCCCGCCTCCGCCTTCATTCCCGAACGCGTGTCTGTCCGAGAGGTGACCGCGCTCGAGTAATGAGGAAGGCCGGCAGTTCACGAGCACGACGAAGCCCCCGAACGCATCGCTGTCTGCGATATGTTCGGGGGCTTTTCAAACGGCGGAAGCGGTGGGATTCGAACCATTGTATTGCCCCAGGCGAGGGGCGCGTTCGTTGAAATTCCGGGGTTTTGCGTTGCTCGGTGATGTTCGCTCATGCTCCAGCGTGTGTCCAAATTCTGTCCAGATTTGGGCCACAATTGCCGTCAGGGGCGCTTGCCTAGAGAGTTCGATTAGCCTCATGAGTCGTACACCCTATGCATAGGGTGTACTGCTGATTTCAGCTGCAAGGGCACAGGCCCAGCGAAGAACCGAGAGGACCCTCATGCACGAACTCAGCGCACCACTCACAACCGCCCTCATTAGCGGCTCTTCGCAGATGAGGGCGTAGTCGCGGTTGGGGCGTTGCTGACCGGAGAGGTGTCACGCTACCTTTGCGATCCCTGACCTCGTGACGTTCTGCACGCTCGACGGCCTCAGCCCGCGACCTGTCAATAAATCCTGCCCCTGGCGCGGCTTAACGCAGGGAGGCCATGGATCCGGGGAAAAAACGCACCCCTCACAGCATACGGATGTCGTGATAGTGTGCTTTCAATCAAACAAGGAGAGCTATCATGAAATTTTCGAAAATTTCTACTATCGGCGTGTCCGCAATCTTTGCATCTGGGCTAATTATGAGTTCAACCCCGGCTTCGGCGGAATCGATTAATTCAGATAATGAGGCCTTGGTAGGAACAATTGAGATACCGGCGCAAGGGACTTGCGGAGGATCGTTTAACCCGAAAATCCTAGGCGGCGAGGCTCACTGGACTATCGACTGCGTTAACGGGAACGCTGGAGTAAATGGGTGGGTCAAAGACACGCGCTCAGACGGTAAATGCATTCAAGTGAAAGCTACCTGGAATGACGGTACTACAAAACTTTCGCCGCGCGCGTGTCCCAAAAACAATAAGAAATCGTTTGAGCTAAGAGGCCCCGGGAAGACTGTGAAGGCCTACGTATTTCAGTCGTGAAACAGAAGGGAAGTTGTCTGATGAAACCGAAAAGCCTTAAAGCACGTCACAGGTTCTCCGCTGCATGCGCTGCAATCACCCTCGCAGCAACGACACTCATGGCTGGCCCTGCAGTAAGCGCCAGCCTTTCGGACTCGCCGAGCAACACCTCGGGGAACGCACACGCTAGTGTGCCTGTCGGTGTCCTAGCTAGTGCGCCGCGGTACATTACGGGCTACACCGACCACTGTGAAACTCGACTGAAGCAGCGGAAAATCAGTAAGGGCCACGCGGAGTCTGTTGTAGAGAATAATTGGAGAAGCGCCTACAAGGACAGAAAGCATGGGACCTGGCAGTACCAGGACAAGACGGTCCTCATATCGTTGAATAACGGCGGGGCCTGTGTTACCGCAACGCGTCTGTGAAAGCTATGTCCGACTATCGACTGCTGAGCTACAAGGCAGACAGAGACAATAGAGTAGTCTATTTTTCTACTAACCTTGAAGAGGATAGCGATATTGAAGTCGTTACTTTGCACGCTTCCAATCCAGGCGACCCTCAAATAAACGTCGACTATGTTGAACCCGGAAATCTTGCCGGGATCGAGATTCTAGCCTATGACGCTTACCTGCCCCCGGCGCTACTATCCGCGCTCTCGGAGCATCTTTCCGGAACTGTAGAACTTAATATCGAAAACTCAGTGATATACTTCCAGGAGGATATTTCATCAAGCAAATCCCCTAAGCTTGAAGAATATCGTTTAACAAGCTCTGCGAGCACTTTTGTGGGGCACTGCCTGTTTACAAACGATGGTAAGATACACAGCATCGCCCTCCCTCAAAAGCTAATCTTTTAGTGTAGCGATCATGGTGCGCTGTTCGTATTCTTGCGACCTTCATGGTAAATTTTTGTTTTTTAAGGGCTCTTCTTATTTAGAAGTGTCGGAGTCGGACGAGCAGGGTAGCCCAACTCGAACACGCCCAGGGATAAGAAAAAAGGGTTATAGGCCAAAATGTGTGTACAGGATAGCCTGCTTGCCCAGTAGCCAGTAGGGCAAGACCGGGCTGAACATGCTCTGCAACCATGTTCAGTGCCCAATCCCAGAAATCACCCCATATGTGGTGTATGTGCAAACAAGCTCGTCAAGAACGGCAAAACCAGTGCCGGACGCACCAGATGGCGGTGCAAACACTGCGGCTCCTCAGCAACTCAGACGCGCACCGATTCAGCGAAGAAGGCAGACTTCACTAGCTTCATCGCATGGCTGACCAGCACGCAACCACGAGGCGATTTCGCTACCAGCACGCGCACCTTCACCCGAAAGATCCAATGGTACTGGACCGTGACCCCCAGGGTGGCTCCGACAGGCGAAGTCCATGACCAAATCATGCTCGACGGCACCTACTTCAACGGCTGGTGCGTGCTCATCGCCTACACCGGCACCCACGTCATCGACTGGCAATGGTGCGACCAGGAGAAGAACGCGTCCTGGACAGCTCTCATCAACCGCATTCCTGCCCCTGTTGCGGCGATCGTCGATGGCAACGGACCATTGACGACAACGATCAAGCGACTCTGGCCAACCACCCGCATCCAACGGTGTCACTTCCACATCCGACAGGCCGCGCATCGGTACCTGACCAGGCGGCCCGTCTTGCCGGCGAACAAGGAACTCCTCGGCCTGTTCAAGCTGCTGCCGAAGGTCACCAGCCTCGACGAGGCTGCGAGGTGGATGGCCGCGTTCACCTCCTGGGAAGCACAGTGGGAGTCATTCCTCAAACACCGCACCCAGGTGCGGCCAGGAACACTGCGACCAGCACACGTGAAGCCGGGACAGCACTGGTGGTACACGCATACCAGGACCCGTCGAGCCCACAACCTGCTGGCAGGGCTAATCCGTGACAATCACCTGTTCACGTGGCTCGAACTGGCCGAAGACGGCTACACGATCGCGAAGACCACGAACCCATTAGAGGGCAGCCCGAACAAAGCGATCAAGGACTTCCTGCGAGCCCATCGAGGACTCGACATCGACCATGCCCGCCGTGGAGTCGACTGGCTGTTGTATCTACGTACCGAGGCACCCAAAGACCCGTGGTCTTTCGTTACTCCACGAGCATGGACACAATCGCGCAACGTCCCGAAGGCGGTGAAACCCGAGACGGGCCGCAAGGAGACAAATCTTCTCTACGGAACGGGATTCAGTGTCGAAGATGGCAACGGGATCCAGAAGGGCTGGGGCGGCAGACCCCAGTGAAGACCAGCATCGACACGCCCTGCCCATACACACATTTTGGCCTATAACCCAGAAAAAAGCCCCTCACCGCCAGTCAAGGCAGTGAGGAGCATTCGGGCAATGACTCGGGACGATGTATTAAGTTGGCGCCCCTAGTTGCCTTTGATGCGAGGACTACTCGGGGCTACCTCTCCCTTTACAGTGAGGCTACCCCTTGACTGAAATATCGTCCTTTCGGATCACAATCGTTTGACCGTCCTCAGTCATTCCGTCGATAGCTTCCTCCACATGCACGGACAACAGGCGCCACGCCGCATCTTCAGCCGTCAACCCCGACTGCGCCCAGATCGTCTCCGGATGCTGCCCGGCAATATCATTGATCCGCTCTTCCAAGTCCGCTTGAGTGGACTCGACAACCGCCGATCTGGGCAAGACCGGATCGACCGTACGCACAGCAAAAGACGTCTGGCTAATACGTTCCACGTGGCCGACAGATTCCAATGCCGCCGCAAGGTCATCTAGGGTAGGTTTTATCATTGATTCACTTCTTTACTTGCGCGGATAAGCAGTAATGACATTGTAAGAGTCCGCGGCAACCAAAATTAATGGGTGGTAGGTCCGCTTGACCTTACCGTTCACAATAACTCTTACGGGAGCGGTGTATCGGTAAGTATCATTCTTCTCTGCGTAGCTCGAGTACGATGGAGCTCCGAGAATCGACTCGTAAGAGAACACCATGAACTCTTCCCATCCCGCCTGTCCCGCGTGTTAAAGCGGATCAGGGGGCTTAACTGTTGAGCGGAAGCGGTGGCGGAAGCGGTGGGATTCGAACCCACGGTGCGGGGTTGCCGCACAACGGTTTTCAAGACCGTCTCCTTCGGCCGCTCGGACACGCTTCCTTTGGTTCCACCCCCGCTGGTGCATGGATGGAGGCGAACCCGGCCTGCCCGACACGAGGTCGAGCCACCATAGTTTCTCACAACTGGAATGGCATCTGCCAATCGCGTGACTCGGCTCCGGACGCGGTCAGTCCTGCTTTCGCTTCTTCATCCTGTCCCGCTTCCTCGCCGTGCCCAGGAGATCGTCGAATACCGAACCCTGGGTCGTCTCCGTTCCCTTGTCCGCCCTTCTGGCCTCACGGTTCGGACCCTTTCCGGCTTCGTCTTCGGAACCGTGGGAGCGTTCGCTCCAGGTCTTGCCGAGCTTCGGAGCCTCCGCCGGTTTGGCAGGCTTGGAGACGTCGTAACCGGTGCTGTCGGCGTCCTCGGAGGTGGCACCGCGGGCGGCGAATGTCGCAGGGACGCGCTGGACGGGAATTTCCGCCTCCTCCTCGTCGGCGAATTCCTCGTCATCGACGGTTTCGCCATCGGCATCGTCGTGAGGCGGAACGACAGTGGAGTCGGCCTCGTCATCGATGTCCGGCGCGACGTTCGCAGCGACCGTGTTCTCCGCGGTATCGGCGACTGGGGGCTCGTCGCCTTCGGCCTTCGAGGAATCTGCAGCATCGGAGTCTGCGGACGAGTCCGCCTCGATGTCTTCGACGTCCTCGGTGCCAGCGGTCGAAATCGCCGCTGCGACAGCGCCGGCGGTGCCCCTGGGCGCAGTGTTCGGCTCCGCCGCCTCCGGCTCTTCAACGGACGCGGCTGCGACGGGCTCCGCCTCGGCGCGGGCGGGCTTGCCCTTGAGCACGAGGGTGAGCGTGGCCAGCGGCACGGAGAGCCAGTTCGGGCGATTGCGCAGTTCGGTGACGACCTCGACGAGCAGACGGTCGACGAGGGCGGCCCGCAGCACCGGGTCATTCAGCCCGACGCTCTCTCCACGTGCCCGGGAATAGCCGGACAGCAGCGAGTTCTGCACCTGCGAGGCCCACAGGTATTCCGGGGAGTCGAAGATCGCGCGCAGTGCTGACGGGTCGTTGCCGAAGCCGTTGACGACCAGCGATCCGTCTTCGGAATCGAGCGCGTCGGTGCGCTGCAGGCGGGCGAACCCGGCAGCGTAGTCGATGCTGCGCAGCAGGGCCACGAGGTCGAGCGCCGGGGGCTTCGGATCGGAGTTCGTCGAATCCGTGAACTTCACGACCGAATAGCCGTCGGACGGTGAGCTGACGACATGGTCCAAAGTCAGCTCGCCGTGGATCTTCTGCAGAGTGCCGATCGTCTCGAGTCCCTGCACCTTCGCCCGGTGGGCCCGCAGTTCGGGAACCAGCGAATCCAGCGCCAGCGGAGCCCGGCCGATCGCCCAGTCGATGCGTTCGATCCACTTCTGCACCAGCTGCTTGGTCGGTTCGCCTCCGCCTTCGACGATGCCGAATTCGGCGGCCATGTCCGCGTGGAGTTCGCCGATGCGCCGCCCCATATCGGCGGCGTGGGCGTTGTAGGCTCCGATCGATCCGGAGTCGACGGCGCAGACAGTGTCGACGGCTTCGCGCCAAGCGGGTTCGGCCTCGACGTCGACGTGGGACAGCAGCGCCATCGGCGCCTCCATCTCCTGGACCTCGAACATGTCGTACCAGCGCCCCGAGCCCCAGCCGATGACTTCGGGCACGCTGCGCGAACCCGCCTCGGTGAGGAGGACCGGGATCGTCAGCGAGGACGGCATCCCGTTCTCGAGCACCCGGAAGAAGCTGAGCTCCAGCGGCTCGTATTCGTCGTGGATGATGACGGTGGATTTGTGCGGCCCGGAGTCCGCGACCTCGATCGGTCGGATGGCGACCGGCAGCTCATCGCCTTCGGCGACCTCGATGGCGGCCTTGGACGGCTTCGGGGGAACCGCCTCGGCGGGGGTGGCTGTCGACGATGACTTCGCCGAGGCGGGTGTGCCGTTCGCGGATACGGGGAAGGGCATCGGCGCCCGATCCCGAGCCTCGGTCTTCTCCAGG
Organism: Brevibacterium renqingii; assembly: GCF_017808095.1. NCBI lineage: Bacteria > Bacillati > Actinomycetota > Actinomycetes > Micrococcales > Brevibacteriaceae > Brevibacterium > Brevibacterium renqingii. The sequence continues at coordinate 1,040,746 of NZ_JADBHG010000001.1, forward strand.
CTGTGGCGCAGCGATTCGGTCGACAGCTGCCCGCCGTCGAAGACCTTGCGTTTGGTGATGGCATCGGCCATGAGATTGACGAACACGGGGTCCGCGGCACCGTCGTAGACGTACACAGGCCCCAGGGCGAGGTCGTCGATCTGCCCGATGAGAGCATGACGCAGGTGCATGTCCTCGGCGCCGCGCAGGGTCAGCGGAATGTTGAGCCGGCGCAGGGTCGGACCATCGCCGACGGAGATCACGGTCACGAGACCGACGAAGCCGCCGAGTTCCTCGGCGGTGTAAGTGAACGCGCGGGCCACCGACATCGGGGTGATGTCGGGGTCGTTCCCGAAATCTGCAGCGAGCTTGGGGAACCACGGCTGCCGAGGTATCCAGCTGGCTAACAGTTGTTCGAGCTCACTGCTGATGGCCATGTCGTCTCCTTGAAGGGATTACGGGCATCCTCCATCCAATCATGATAGGGGGCGATCACCGATCATGGCGCACCCGAAACCCCCATGCCCGTGCCGTAATCAGGCGGGATCGCGACGGATTCGAGGCGAGCGCGGAGGCGCCGGCGCGGCCGCCGAGGGCCCTTTTCGCGGTTCGATTGCTGCACATTTGCTGTCCTTATGTCGATACGAGTTGCCAAATGGCAAGACAGAAGGCGCACAATGGTCTGGTGGTTCAAACAGACATGACACTCCAGAAGCTCACACTCGCCGACGAGGTCGAGGCCGCTGCGTCTCGAATCGCCGATTCCGTCATCCTGTCACCACTTCAGATCTGCGAGCGGCTGACGGCCGCGACCGGGTCGACCATCTACCTCAAGCGCGAGGACCTGCAGATGGTGCGCTCCTACAAGATCCGCGGGGCGTTCAATTTCATGCTCCAGCTCGACGCCGACGAACGGGAGCGCGGAGTCGTCTGCGCCTCCGCGGGCAATCATGCGCAGGGCTTCGCGCGCGCCTGCAAGGAGCTCGGCATCCAGGGCACGATCTTCGTGCCCAAGACCACTCCGAAGCAGAAGATCGAGCGCGTACGCCACTTCGGCGGCGAGCAGGTGACCATCGAGATCGCAGGCTCCACCTACGACGACGCCTCCGCCCTGGCCCATCGCTTCGCCGAACGCAATGACGCCCTCCTGGTCTCGGCCTTCGACGATCGTCGCACTATCGCCGGTCAGGGCACCGTCGGCGCGGAGATCCACGCGCAGCTCGGGACCGACCCGGACTACATCATCGTTCCTGTCGGCGGCGGCGGAGTCATCGCCGGCATCGCCGCCTACGCTGCCGAGCGCATGCCGAACACGAAGATCATCGGTGCCGAACCCGCCGGAGCCGCCTCGATGATCGCCGCGCTCAAGGCCGGCCACCCCGTGACTCTGGAGAACATCGACCGGTTCGCCGACGGCACCGCGGTCAAACGCGCCGGCGCGCTGACCTTCGACGTCGTCTCCGAGCTCGGCCTCGACATCCGCCCCGTCGCCGAGGGCGCGGTGGCCACCGAGATGCTCGACATGTACCAGGTCGACGGCATCATCGCCGAACCCTCCGGCGCCCTGGCCTCTGCCGGCATCGGCGGCCCCGATTCGGACAAGCCGATCACCATCGACCCCGGCTCGACCGTGGTGTGCCTGGTCTCCGGGGGCAACAACGACATCTCCCGCTATCCCGAGATCCTCGAACGCTCCCTCGTCCACGAGGGCCTCAAGCACTACTTCATCGTCGACTTCCCGCAGGAGCCCGGCGCCCTGCGCCGGTTCCTCAACGAGGTTCTCGGCCCCGAGGACGACATCGCGATGTTCGAGTACGTCAAACGCTCCGACAGGGAGACCGGACCGGCCTTCGTCGGCATCCAGCTCGGCTATGCCGAGGACCTGCCGAACCTGCTCGAGCGGATGGAGGCCTCGTCGATCGAGGTCGAGCGCGTGCACCAGAATTCGCCGATGTTCCGCCTCTTCGCTTAAGACCCGGGGCGGGGCGGGGCGGAGCTCGACCCGAACGGTGGTCGCAATCGGATACTTCTGCTCGCCGGAGGTGTCCGATTGCGACCACTGTCTGCATTCCCGACCAGCACCGGAGGGGAACTGTGACCGGCCACAGGGATCCGGACACTGTCGGAGGCGAACAGGGGGCTCCAGGAAGAAGAACGCTTGCTAGGATGCAACGAAACAACAGATCCTGACCGGGTCACAACCCACCTGCAGCCGGGTGAGGACGACGACTTCGTCCAGTCGCCGAAAGGAATTCAAAGATGAGTCCCGTACTGCTTCTCCTGCTCGGAGTCGCGATCTTCGCATTCGGGTACCTGTTCTACTCGAAGTATCTGTCCAGACGGATCTACCGGCTCGACGGTGGATTCGCGACGCCGGCGCATGAACTGCGCGACAACGTCGACTACGTGCCCACCAACAGATTCATTCTCTGGGGTCACCACTTCACCTCCGTGGCAGGAGCCGCTCCCATCGTGGGACCTGCCATCGCCATGATCTGGGGGTGGCTGCCGGCATTCCTCTGGGTCACCATCGGCACGATCTTCTTCGCGGGAATGCATGACCTCGGCTCCCTGTGGGCCTCGACGAGGAACAGGGGACAGACCATTGCGGCGCTGTCGGCTCGCTACATCGGCAGACGCGGAGCCGGGCTCTTCCTTCTGGTCATCTTCATTCTCGGGTTCATGGTCATCGCCGCGTTCTCCGTCGTCATCACCGATCTGCTCGTAGCGCTGCCTTCCTCGGTCATCCCCTCCTGGGGCGCCATCGGCGTAGCCTTGCTCGTCGGTGTGGCGATCTACAAACTGCGGTGGCCCCTCATTCCCGTCACGATCGTCGGAGTCGCCGCCCTCTATGCACTCATCCTCCTCGGCGACCGGTTCCCGGTGTCGATGCCGGACTCGTTCCTCGGGCTCGAACCTACGGCCCTGTGGATCATCGTCCTGCTCGTCTACTGCGGAATCGCTTCCGTACTGCCCGTCTGGGTGCTGCTGCAGCCCCGCGACTACATCAACGGCGTCCAGCTCTTCATCGCCCTCATCCTCCTCTACGGCGCTGTCATCACCTCTGCGTTCTTCGGCAGCGGACACGAGCTGGTCGCTCCTGCCATCAACACCGATCTGCCCGCGGGCACGCCGAGCATCCTCCCCCTCCTCTTCGTCACGATCGCCTGCGGTGCCATCTCGGGCTTCCACGGTGTCATTGCATCCGGAACCACCGCCAAACAGCTCAACTCGGAAACCGATGCACGATTCGTCGGATATTTCGGTGCCGTCGGAGAGGGAATGTTGGCGCTGGGGTCCATCCTCGCGATCGCGGGCGGCTACCGCACAGTCTCCGAGTGGGAAGAGGTCTACAGCAAGTTCGGCGATGCCGGTGTCCAGTCGTTCGTCGAAGGAGGCGGCATGCTGCTGGAGACCGGGATCGGATTGCCCGCAGGGCTGAGCGCAACCGTCTTGGCGACGATGGCGGTGCTGTTCGCCGCGACCACGCTCGATACGGTCGTCCGGCTCATGCGTTATGTCGTCCAGGAGATCGGCGGAAACATGAACATCCGGCTGTCGAAGGTGCCTGCCACTGTCGTGGTGCTGGTCCTCGGCGGCGGTCTGACGTTCTCACAGGGAATGAGCGGAGAGGGCGGTATGCGCATCTGGCCGCTGTTCGGCACGACGAACCAGCTGCTGGCCGCACTCACGCTGATCGTCATCGCCGTGATCCTCATCCGCAAGCGTCGGAACCCCTGGCCCGCTCTGATCCCCCTGGCTTTCGTCTTCGTCCTCTCGTTCTGGGCTGCGATCGAACAGCTCGTCTCGTTCGCCGACCCGGCCGGCCCGGACTGGCTGCTTCTGGCCATCGACATCGTCATCATCGGGTCGAGCATCCTCGTCTCGATCGAAGGGATCGCGGCGATGCGTCGCGCGGCGAAGGAGCCGCCGGAGTCCGACAGAGCGGACGCAGAGCTCGCAGAGCAGCAGAAGTGAACGCTTCTCCCCGCCGCTGAACGCCCCTGCCCCGTGGCACCGTCAGCCACTAGAGTGGGGGCATGCGAGCAATCACGATCTCCTCCCCAGGTGACCCCGAGGTTCTCCAGGTCACCGATGAGCCGACCCCCGCCATCTCCGCCGACGAGGTGCTCGTCCGAGTCCACGCCGCGGGCGTCAACCGGGCCGATCTGCTGCAGCGCAGGGGCTTCTACGATCCCCCGCCCGGCGCGACCACGATCCCCGGCCTCGAGGTCTCCGGCACGATCGAGAAGCTCGGCTCGGCCGTGACCGGCTGGGCGGTCGGCGATCGGGTCGCGGCCCTGCTGTCGGGCGGAGGCTACGCCGAGGCGGTCCCCGTTCCCGCGGGTCAGCTCCTTCCCGTCCCCGATGACTTCGACCTCACGAAGGCGGCCGCCCTGCCCGAAGTGCTCGCCACCGTGTGGTCGAACATCGTCGGCCGCGGACGAGTCACAGCAGGCGAATGGTTGCTCGTCCACGGCGGAGGTTCGGGAATCGGCACGGCCGCGATCCAGATCGCCCGTCACCTCGGCGTGAAGATCGCCGTCACCGTCGGATCCGAGAGGAAAGCCGAGTTCTGCCGCGAGCTCGGCGCCGATGCCGTCATCAACTACCGCGAAGAGGACTTCGTCGCCCGCGCCCATGAGATCTGCGTCCACGAGGACGGTTCGACCGGCGCCGATGTCATCCTCGACATCATCGGTGCGAAGTACCTCGAACGCAATATCAAGGCGCTGGCCGCCGACGGTCGACTCGTCATCATCGGCATGCAGGGCGGAACGAAGACGGAGATCAACCTCGGCTGGCTCATGCAGCCGCGCAAATCGGTGTCCGCCACGACCCTGCGCGCCCGGCCGAAGGAGCAGAAGATCGCCATCGTCGCCGAGGTGGCCCAACATCTGTGGCCGGCCGTGGTCTCGGGCGACATCCGCCCCATCATCCACGAGACCATGTCGCTGGCCGATGCGTCCCGCGCCCATCAGGCGCTGGAGGACGGGGCGAACATCGGCAAGATCCTCCTCGTCGCCGATGCAGAAGGTGGGCAAGCATGACCGGGACCCCCGAACGGAATGAGAACCTCGGCGAAGACGATCCGGCCCAGGCCGAGGAGCGGGAGGCGGACGTCTCATCACCGGCGAAGGTGATGCGTGTGGGCACGATGGTCAAGCAGCTGCTCGAAGAGGTCCGCAGCACGGAACTCGACGAGAAGGGGCGTGAGCGACTCGCGGAGATCCACCGCCGCTCCATCGAGGAGCTCGAAGAGGGCCTGTCGAAGGACCTCGTCGACGAGCTCGAACGCCTCGACCTCCCGTTCGACTCCCAGGACGGCCCGCCGACGACCTCCGAGCTGCGCATCGCGCAGGCCCAGCTCGTCGGCTGGCTCGAGGGCCTCTTCCACGGCGTGCAGACCGCCATCGCGGCCCAGCAGGCGATGGCGCAGCAGCTCGCTGCCCGCGGGCAGCTGCCGCCCGGCGCGGTCGTCCCCGGCATGACGCCGCCCGGCGCGAAGGGCGAAGCGGCCGAGAAGTCGGCCACGGAGCGGGACGACCGCGGCACCGGCAACTATCTGTGAAGCGCTTCTTCGCAGGCCTGCGCCGGAAGGCCGGCCGCGCCAGGGACCGCGGCGGCGACGCTGCGGGCAACGATGACCAGCGCTTCGGCACCGGCTTGTGGCGGCACAACCGCGACCGTTTCCTCCGCGCCGTCGACCGCTACTACACCACGGCCGTGGTCCTCCACGAGTCCCGTGCCGCCGGCGTCGCGACCGCCGGTGACGGGCCGGGCTCGACTCCGGACGGAGGCCCGGGTCCCGCCTCGGCGAACGAGGGCGCGGCGCAGGACCCGATCGACATCATCGTCGACGGCACGCACCGGCTCAACTCCCTCGCCACCGTCGTCGACGACATCACCGCACAGCTGCACCGTCGGCACCCCGTCACGGGGCAGATCGTGCCGGGGTCCACACGCCGGGCCGTCGGCGACGCCCCTGAGCTGCTGACCAAGGCGTCCTCGAAGGTCGCCGAGGCGGTCCTCGCCGCTTCGATGGCCCGTGCCGAGGCTCCGGCCGGCAGACCGATCGGCTCGAGCGCGCGGGCGACCGAACGCTTCATCACCGACGCCGAGGAGCTGCTGGAGCGGGCGCAGGAGAATCTCGCTAGGCTGGAGCAACCATGACTCCTCCCATCTCTGCGGACTGCCTGCCTCCTGACGACTTCTCACTCGGCCTCGTGGCCAGTGACATCGACGGCACACTGCTGCTCGACTGGAAACCGATCTCGACGACGACGATCGATGCGATCCATCGCTGCCAGGATGCGGGCATCCCCTTCGTTCTCGTCACCGGCCGACCGATCCGCTGGCTGGCCCCGATCGCCGAGCAGATCCCCGATCTCGGCCGTGTCGTCTGCCTCAACGGCGCCGTCGTCTACGACATCGCCTCGGACTCCGTCGTCGACGCCCACAGCATCGACTCGGACACTCTGGCCGAGATCACCGCGGCGATCATGGCCGAGCATCCGGAGGCGCGGTTCGCCTACGAGACGCTCACCGGCGGATTCATCGACCGGGAGTTCGTCACCCGCCGCTCGCGCGAGGCTCGTGTCATCGACGATGTCTCCGAACTGCACGGCCAGCAGGTCGTCAAGGTGCTCGTGCGACTGGATACGAGCGATTCGCAGGCGATGCACGATCTCCTCGACCCTCTCGTCGAAGGCACCTGCCATGCGTCGTTCTCCGAACCGGACAACGGCCTCGTCGAGCTCGCCCCGGCGGGGATCACGAAGGCCAAGACGCTGTCGGAGCTGTGCGACCACCTCGGCGTGGCCCGCTCGCAGGTGATGGCGTTCGGGGATATGCCCAACGACATCGAGATGCTGTCCTGGGCCGGGCACGGGGTCGCCATGGGAAACGCCCTGGGTTCGGTCAAGGAGATCGCCGCGGCCGTCACCGAGGAGGTCGACGAGGACGGGGTCGCGCGCTACCTCGACGCGGTCCTCGATGCTCGGGCGCGCCGCTGACCTCTCGAACTGCCTGAGGGCACAGGCAGCAGCTCAGGGACGGGTGTCGGTCGAGCCCGCGGCGCTGAGCAGAGTGCGGTCGAGGTCGAAGTGGTCGACCAGCGCCGTGGCCAGCCCATCGTCTTCGATCCGGCCGGTGACCACAGTGGCCAGTGCCTTGAGCTCGTCCTTCGCCTGGCCCATGACGATCGCGTGGGCGACCCACTCGATCATCTCGAGGTCGTTGAGCCCGTCGCCGGCGCCGATAGTGTGCTCATGGTCCACGCCGAGTTCGGTGGCCACGAGGGCCAGACCGCTGGCCTTCGAAATCCCCTCGGGAGCGATGTCGAGCCAGTTGCTCCAGCCCACCGAGTAGCTGACCTCGTGGAGTCCGAGACGGTCGACGGCGGCGGCGAACTCCTCGGCCGTCCCGTTGACCTCGCGCATCACGATGCGGGTGGCCCGCTTCGTCAGCAGCTCGTCGAAGTCGACGATGTCGAGCGTGTCGGACTCGGCGAGCTCACCGGCCGGGAACTCAGCGGAGGCCCACCGGTGCAGATCGGGGTCCTCGACGAGGAAGAGGGCGGTGGGCAGCGCCTCGCGCATCTTCTCCAGCGCATCCCGCGGGTCGAAGGAGACCACATGGTGCATCTCCCAGCCCAGCGGCAGCTCTGGGTCGAGGCGGACGACGACGGAGCCGTTCGAGCACACGACGAAACCGCGTTCGATGCCCAGTGCGTGCACGACCTCGAGCGCACCCGGCAGGGCGCGGCCGGTGGAGATGACGAGATGGTGCCCCTCCTCGGCGAGCCGGTCGAGCACTCGCCTCACCGACTCCGACAGTGATCCGTCGTAGCCGACGATCGTGCCGTCGACGTCGAGTGCGATGAGGTGCGGGGCCAATGTGTCTCCCAACTTGAGCTCTGAAATGTCGGTTTCGGTGTCGCCTGCGCTCAGTAGCGCGGGCCCTCCGGTCCCTGCGCGGTCATACCGCCGAGGTAGGGCCGCAGGGCCGCAGGCACGGTGACCGAGCCGTCCGCCTGCTGGTGGTTCTCGAGGATCGGCACCAGCCAGCGGGTGTTGGCCATGGTTCCGTTGAGCGTGGCGACCGGACGGGTCGCTCCCTCGTGGCGTTCGCGGATCTGGAGTCGGCGGGCCTGGAAGGTCGTGCAGTTCGAGGTCGAGGTCAGCTCGCGGTAGGTGCCCTGAGTCGGCACCCAGGCCTCGCAGTCGAACTTGCGGGCGGCCGAGTCGCCGAGGTCGCCGGCCGCGGTGTCGATGACCCGGTAGGGCAGCTCGCACAGGCCCAGCATCTTCTCCTGCAGGCTCAGCATCCGCTCGTGCTCGGCCTCGGCGTACTCGACCGGGACGTAGGAGAACATCTCGACCTTCTGGAACTGGTGGACGCGGATGATGCCGCGGGTGTCCTTGCCGTAGGAACCGGCCTCCCGGCGGTAGCACGAGGAGATGCCCGCATAGCGCAGCGGCCCCTCGCCGAGGTCGATGATCTCATCCATGTGGTAGCCGGCCAGCGGCACTTCGGAGGTGCCGACGAGGAACAGGTCGTCGGCCTCGAGGCGGTAGACCTCGTCGGCGTGCTCGCCGAGGAACCCCGTTCCGCGCATGACCTCCGGGCGGACCAGCGTCGGGGTGATGGTCGGGCTGAAGCCAGCCTCCTCGGCGACGTCGCGGGCGAGGTTGAGCAGGGCCATCTCGAGCTTCGCTCCGAACCCGGTGAGGTAGTGGAAACGAGAGCCGGAGACCTTGGTGCCGCGCGCGGTGTCGATGGCCCCGAGCTTCTCGCCGATCTCGAGGTGGTCGAGCGGCTCGAAGCCGTCGGGGGCGAAGTCGCGGGGCTCGCCGACGGTCTTGAGGGTGACGAAATTCTCCTCGCCGCCAGCGGGGATGCCGTCGATGATGAGGTTCGGGACCTTCGACACGAGCTGGTCGAAGGCGAAGCTCGCCTCCTCGGACTCGGCCGACAGCGACTTCACGGCTTCGGACTTCTGCTTGCCCTCTGCGATGAGTGCAGGCTTGTCCTCCTTCGGCGCCTTCGCGATCTGGGACGAGAAGGACTTCTGGTCGGCCCGAGCGTCCTCGTAGGCCGTGATGGCCGCACGGCGCGCAGAATCGGCGGCGAGAACCTCGTCGATGAGCTCGACGGATTCCCCGCGAGCCTCCTGTGATGCCTTGAACAGGGCCGGGTTGTCTCTGAGAAGCGCTAGATCGATCACCCTCTCAGCTTAACGGGCCGGACCTGTTTTCGACATTCGCCCCTCAGCCCGCACAGAGGGTCGGCACCCTCTCGTGCACGGATACGGCCCTCAGCTCGCACACGAGTTCGGCACGGTAGATTTGGGACATGACCATCGAGTTGGATCCTCTGATGACCTGGGGCATCGTCGTCTGCGCCCTCGTCGTGCTCGTGGCCGCTTTCCTACTCGGCCGCCGTTCCGGCATCCGCCGCACCCTCAACTCGGTTCGGCGATTCGTCCACCCTGCGAATCTCTCGGACTCCGAGGTCAGTGACGCGGCCCGCTATCGCGCCGCCCTCATCGTCAATCCGACGAAGACCGACGTGCGTCGGCTCGCGTCCACCGCCGAGGCGATCTGCCGCTTCGAGGGATGGAATCCTCCTCTCGTGTTCGAGACCACCATCGACGACTCCGGTGAGGGTGCGACCATCCGCGCCCTCGACGAAGGGGTCGATGTCGTCATCGCCGCCGGTGGGGACGGGACCATCCGCGCGGTCGCCTCGGCGCTGGCGGGGACCTCGACACCGATGGGGATCGTGCCCTTGGGGACCGGCAATCTGCTCGCTCGCAACATCGACCTCGTGCTCGACAAGACCGAATGGGCGCTGCGGATCGCCCTCTGGGGCCGCAATCGGGAGATCGACGTGGGAGCGGCGAGGATCGCCGCCGACGGCGACTCCCATGTCTTCACCGTGATGACTGGGCTCGGTTTCGATGCCGCGGTCATGGCCGACACCAACGATGAGCTCAAAAGCCGCCTGGGGTGGCTGGCCTACGTGGAAGCGGGGTCGAGGAAGCTCGCCGGCAAACCGAGCCATGTCAAGGTGACCTTCGACGACGACTACCGGATCTCGGCTCGGGTGCGTTCGGTGCTCGGCGGGAACTGCGGCAGGCTGCAGGGCGGGATCCAACTGCTGCCGCAGGCGGTCATCGACGACGGCATGCTCGATGTGCTCATCGTCAGTCCGAAGAACCTCGGCCAGTGGGTCGGGGTGCTAGCTTCGATCGCGGGGCGACGGGCGTCGAAGGGCCTGCACACGAACATCCGGAAGTGCCAGAAGGTCGTCATCGAGTCCAGGGAGGAACTCGATGTCCAGCTCGACGGGGATCCGATCGGACAGTCGTCCTACCTGGAGATGGAGGTCAGGCCCTCAGCCCTGACGGTCCGCGTGCCCACCGTCGAACAGCGCAAGCAGATCCGGGCCGATGCCTGGCCCGTCTGAGGTCCTCGAGACAATTCCACCGGACTTGCGATTACCAAATAGTAGGTCACGAAACGATTACACGAATTCATCAAAGCGTTATCGGAATTGCCGCTGAACAAAACGTACAGAAATAGTTTGGAGTTTCCTTCGAACCTAGGATGAGTCTCAGATGTGAACCCCCTCAAAGCAGATTGAAGGCACTCCAATGAAGAAGATCATCCTCGCGCCCGCAGTCGCCCTCGCGTTCACGGGACTCGTCGCCAGCCCGGTCGCCGCTGCGGAATCCCCATCCGCACAGTCGTCCGATTCCGCCGAGGCGAAGGCCAAGAAGGCGGAGCAGGAGAAGGCGGAAAAGGAAAAGGCCGAAGCTGAGAAGAAGGCAGCTGAGGACAAGGCCGCGCAGGAGAAGGCTGCCAAGGAGAAAGCTGCCGAGGCCAAGGCCGCAAAAGAGAAGGCTGCCAAGGAGAAGAAGGCGGCCGAGGACGCGGCCGACAAGAAGAAGGACGACAAGCCGAAGGCCCCGAAGAAGGTCGATCCCAAGCCTGCCCCCTCCCCCAAGGATGAGGGCAACGACGACAAGGACAAGGTCAACCCGATCAACGCCTCGGTGCAGGCACCCTCGGGTGAAGTCACTGCCGAAGAGCTGGCCGAAGGCGTCAACGTCAAGGTCACTGGTCTCGAAAAGGGCGACAAGGTGGAGGCTGCCTCCGGCCTCAAGGGCCCGGCCACGACTGCCACCGGCTCGACCGCCACGCTCAAACTGCACTATGCCGGAAACGCCGATTCGCTCAAAGACGGCAGCAGGAGCTTCGCCGTCAATATCCTGCGCGCCGGCACGGATACCAAAACGGTGACCGGAACTGTTGACGTCGACGCACAGGACGCAATCGATGCCTCCCTCAAGGTCTCACCCGACGAAATCACTGCAGAAGATCTGGCAGACGAAAGCAAGGGTATCGACATCACCGTCACCGGCCTGGAGGAAGGCGATAAGGTGACGGACTCGCTGACGGATAAACAGAAGTCGGTGCCCTCCGATGGAGCCTTCACCTTCGCCGTCTATTACAAGGGCGACCCCGCGGACCTCGAAGAAGGGCCGGTCCCCTTCGAAGTCACCATCGACCGCGAAAGCACCGAGTCCGAAACGCTCAAGGGCACCATCAACGTCGTCAACGACACCGAGGTCGACCCCTCCGTCAAGCTGGAGTCGAAGAAGATCACTCTCGAGGACTTCAAGAAGGACGGCCTCAAGTTCACCGGTTCCGGATTCTCCTCGAACGGAACCATCAGCGTCGAAGGCACAGCCGTCCAGACGCAGCGCGCCGCCGCCCCTCAGACCGATGAACTCCGCGCCGACGAGGACGGCAACGTCGAAGGCGCTGTGGTTGCGCCCGAGTCGCTGGAGGCCGGGAAGTACTCCCTCACCTTCGTCGACGACAAGACCGGCGAGAAATCCGGCCCGGTCGAGGTCACCGTCACCGAGGATGAGGACGCCGTCGACCCGATCGACGCCTCCCTCACGGTCGACCCCAAGGAGATCACCGCCGAGGACCTCGCCGACAAGGACAAGGGCGTGACCGTCACTGTCTCGGGCGTGAAGAAGGGCGACAAGATCAAGGACTCCCTCACCGGGAAGACCGAGACCGCCGAAGCCGACGGTGCCCACGTCCTCCACCTCTGGTGGGACGGCAACCCCGACAGCCTCGAAGTCGGAAAGGTCCCCTTCGAAGTCACCATCGAACGCGAAGGCACCGAGTCCGAGACGCTCAAGGGCAACATCAACGTCGTCGACGATGAGACCGAAGCCCCCGCCGAGGCGAGCCTGAAGGTGTCGCCGAAGACGATCGAGGCCACGGACTTCGCCAACGAGGAGAAGGGCGTCACGCTCGCCGTCGAGAACTGCGAGCCTGGCGCTGACGTCCACTTCGAGGTCAACCCGAAGGGCATCAACGTCACGGCCTACGAGAACACCGTCAAGGCCGACGATGAGGGCCGCGCCTCGGTCAACGTATTCGGCACATCCTCGGACGCTTCGGCCTACGTCGGCTCGTACACTGCGACCGCCACCTGCGGCGATGACACCATGAAGGACTCCTTCAAGGTCACCGAGGGCGCCAACAGCGGCGGAAGCGACGGCGGAGACAGCGGAGACAGCGGCAGCAGCGACGACGGCAGTCAGCTGCCTCGCACGGGTGCCGACCTCGGCGGATTGACAACGGGGGCGATGCTCCTCCTCGTCGGTGGTGCAGCGATCGCGCTGACCGGACGCAAGAACAAGTTCGGCCAGACGCCGACCAGCTTCTGATCTGAGTCGGGCGGTCACCTTGGCCGCAGTCAAAGGGGCGGTCCAGCACATGCCGGGCCGCCCCTCCTTCTACTCTGAAGTTCGCACCGAAACCACGGTTCACGGTGAATGGGGGATGAACTCTGCGGCCACGCCGAACTCACCGCTGAACACAACGACCACAACTATGCGTGTCGTCATTGTTGCATTACCGTTACATTCGCAATACTTCACACCCAGCTGTAATTTTCTAAGGAAATACATGAAGAAGCTCGCCCTTGCACCCGCAGTGGCCATCGCCATCACCGGGCTGGCCGCATCCCCAGTCATCGCAGCTCCAGAGGCCCCCGCCTCGGCCGCCTCAAGCGATTCGCAGACCACAACAGCCCCGGGCGTCCTCAAAGCTCGCGCCGGCTCGATCGAAACACACGCGGAAAAAGAGCCAGTCGTCACGCTCTCCGCCGAGAAGCTGTCGCAAGCAGATTTCGGGGATGAGGATAAGGGCGTTGACGTCAATGGATTGGGCCTCAAAGCCGACCACGGCTATGACATCATCGTGTCCCCTCAGAGTGGCCAGAACGTCAACAAACTGACGACGACCGCCACGACTGACTCTGAGGGAACGTTCTCGCACAAGATCTACGGCGCGGACGACACCGCCTACGTCGGCACCTACTCCGTCACGGTCAACGACACCAAAGACAGCAACATTTCGTATCAGATGACGTTCGAGGTCACCGGCGACGAGTCCGACGAGCCTGAAGCTCCTGCAGCTGACCCGAAGATCTCGGTCGCCGACCAGGAACTCACTGCCGAGGAACTTCAGAAGGACGGAATCAAGGTCGAGGGTGAGGGCTTCACCCCCGATGGAGAGGTCCTCCTGGTCGGAGGCACGGCGCAGTCTCCCTTCGGCACAGCCACTGTCAAAGCCGATGAGAACGGCAAGGTCAGCGGCACGGTCAAGAGCGAAACCGCTCTCGAACCCGGCGAGTACAGCGTCTGGGGCGCCGACCAGGAGGCCGACACGACATCAGAGCCCGTAAAGGTCACGGTTGTCGAGGAGGAGACCGAGGAGCCCACCACTCCTGCCGCGGAGGCCGAGCTGACCGTCTCGCCCAAAACTGTCTCGCCTGCTGATTTCATCGATAAGGACAAGGGCGTCACCCTTGCCGTCGAGAACTGCGAGCCCGGCGAAGACGTCGAATTCGTCGTGAACCCCAAGGGCGATTCGAATGTCACCGCTTACGAGAACACCACCAAGGCCGATGACGAGGGCAAGGCCTCCGTCAACGTCTACGGCACCTCTTCGGATGCCTCGGCCTACATCGGCGACTACGACGTCACCGTCACCTGCGGAGATGCCGAACTGACCGGCGAGTTCTCGGTCAGCGACGATGCCAATGCCGGCGGCAGCGACGGCGACGAGGACGGCAACGACGGTGCCGACGACAAGGGCAACGAAGGCGACGCTGACGGTGCTGACAACGGAAACGGCGGCGGCGACCTGCCCCGCACCGGCACCGAGCTGACCGGCCTCGTCGGCGGTGCAGGGCTTTTGCTCATCGGCGGAATCTCGGTCGCACTGACCATGCGTCGGAAGAAGGCCGCTCAGGATCCTTCCGAGATCTGACAGGCGTCACCTGAGCTCACTTGAGCCGGCGTGAAATGAGAAGAGCGCGAACCCGATCGGGTTCGCGCTCTTCCTGCCTCAGCTGGGTTCACTCCATTCGGTCATAGCGGGAGCGCAGAGCGAGAAAGATCCCATAGAGCACCAAGCCGATTCCGACGGCCAGCAGCAGATGGGGACCATAGGGCTGGTCGCGCATACCTTTCAACGCCCCGTCGATGCCGGTGAACTCCTCCGGATCCCCGGTGCCCGCCGACACCACGACGAGGATGCCCACTGACAGCAGCGTCGCCCCCTTGCCCAGATATCCGACGATGCCGGTGAAGCCCATCAGGAAACGGGTGACGGCACTGCTCGGCCTGCGCAGATCCTTCGTCCACGAGCGACGCAGGCCGTTCACGCAGAACACGACGCCCACGACTGCGACGACGGCCCCGACAGCCATGAGGAGATAGAGCCCACCCGGGACCCTCGCCACTGTCGTCGATGCCTGTGAACTGGCCTTTCCCGAATCTGCTCCGCCCCCGAAGACGAACCGGGAGAAGTTCGCGGCGATCACCGCGTAGGCGATCGCGAATCCGAGAGTCTTGAGGAATTCGGTCCAACGGCGCCGGCCCTGCTTCTGCTGTGGATCCCGAGTCCCGGGTCTGCGCAGCGACGCGGAGCCGAAGAAGGCGTTGATCAGGCACCACAGCGCCAGCAATGCGCACCCGATGAAGCAGATGACGATGAGCACCACGCCGAAGGGTTCCGCCGCAATCTGTCCGACGGCTCCAGCCTGGTCGGCTTCACCGCCGCCCTGACCGAGTCCGATCGCCATGGCCACGACTCCGAGCACGGCGTGCACCAGCCCATTGGCGATGAAGCCCGCGCGGGCAACCCGTTCGAACCATCTGCTGCCGGCGGCTTCCTGGGCCGCCGCATCGGCGGATTCGGCGACCTCTCTGAACTTCTCGGACTCGCTCATGGAGTTCAGTGTTGCACAACAGCTTCACTGACCTGCTCACCGGTGGCCGCAGGACCCGGCGCAGCCGAGAAGAGCGCGGGCCCCCGCGGGGGCGCGCACGTCGACGGGGCGGGCGACAAAACCGCCCCCGCACCAGTTGTTAAGAACCAGCCCCCCCCGCCCCGGGGGGCCCCGCGGGCGACGCCCCCCGGAGGTAGAA